>NZ_CP051680.1:7675000-8348250 GCF_012849095.1 Cohnella herbarum | reverse complement strand
CATTCCATTTGATAGTGATTCCCCAGCGGTAAATTGATCCATAATGTTAGCGGACGAAGGCGCAGACAGACGTTTGTTCACTTCGCCAACTTCGGGGAGTGATACGCTAATTGCCGCAGCATCAGCCATACCTTGTGCAGCCTGTTCGACGATCCCCGTCTGCATCTCGATTCCTTTTGCCAAACCCTCGGCGATATATTCACCGAGACCCATCATGACACGTGATGGACTGCGTATATCAAGTGCCTTTCTAATCGTGCCGCTTACAGCATCAGCAATGCTCTTCGCTTGCGCAACCAATGGCCCCTTCATATTTTCTAATCCATTCATAAGTCCCTTGATCGCTTGTTTCCCGATCTCAGGCATACTCGCCTTCATCGCCGAGAACTCATTCGTTGCATTTCCGCGAATCGCCTTGATCTTCGTCTCAAACTCTAGGCGCACAATTTCGAGTTTAGCCGCTGCATCCTTGTGTAATTCCGATATCTTAATGGACGTATCCTGCTTTAATCCCTCTAATTCTTTCGTTGCAACCGAACGTGCTTGTGACGTTTTTGTGAGCCATAACGATTGGTACTCCTGCAATTCGGTATTCGTCAATTGATTGAGTGCAGCCAACTCGGGAGCCGCCTTTGGCCCCATTTGACGCAATTCTTCGAGCAAGCCTTTGTCGATTCCTTTTGCCGCTAGTTGCTCGATGTTGGATGACCATTCAGCCAAGTAACTTACTTGCCCACGTAGGTTATTCAGCAAGTCCTGTCCGGACTTGTCCGCCTTCATCACCACTTCGTCAAACAGACCGGCGAAGGAAGAAATCGATTTCGCCCGATCGTCCACCGCTTTCGCATATTCCTCGTTCAAGCGCTTTTCTTCGGCTTCGACGTTCTCATTGATTTCTTTCGTCCTGGAGAGGTAATTTTCATTTGCGGCAATTAGTTCATTATAAATTTCCTGCCGCACACGCATGACATTCTTCTCCGCATCCTCGCGCTCTTTGCTACCTGCTAGATAGCGGCTCTGTACCCGCTCCCAAGCGGTTAACTCAGCCGTAAGAGAGAGTTGATTCGCTTGTTTCTTGGCATCGATATAGGATTTGGAGGTTTCATACGCTTCCTTGTCCAATTCCTTGCGAAGGCGGTTCACTTCCTTATCTACCGCGATGCGCTCCTTCGTTCCGACCTTATACTTTTCCTGCAATTTCTCCCACAAGACCAGTTCCTGGGTTGCGGAAATTTCATTCGCTTGTTTGCGCGCTTCGATATAGGTCTTCGAATCTTCGAATTGTTTCTTCGCTGCCGCAATGGCGGCCTTAGCTGCTTTATCCGCTTCCTTCTTTATTTTCTTCCCCATGTCCGCTGTCGCCTGTTCCGCTTTCCACGATGCATAACTGACGCCTTGCGCAACGCCCTCAGATATATTCTCACCGTAACCGGCCATCAGCTTCGATGGGGAATGGATGCCGAAAAAGTTCTTAAATCCATCGCCTATACCTGTCGCAACATCCATGACTGAATCTTTAACAGCACCAGCCATGCTCTTGATTCCTTCCATTAGGCCGCGCATAATGTCTTTACCAATCTGCATCATAGTTGATCCGACCGTCGAGAATAGCTTTTTGATACCATCCCATATTGACTCTGCGACGCCTTTAACCGCGTCCCAAGCGCCTTTCCAGTCGCCTTTCAATACAGCGAGGAAAGCTTTAATAATGCCGGATACGACTCCGATTACCGTTTCAATGACAATTTTTATCGCATTCCAGACGCCAATGAATACATCCTTTACAACGGCGAATACGGTTTTAAATACAACCGTTATCGTATCTCCCCATTTGTCCCAAAATGCTTTGATGGCGTTAAAGATAAATTTTATCGCGGTGAATATAGCGTCGAATACTGAGCTCCAAACGATTTCAAGAATCTTAAACACATCCTTAAATGCTTGAAGGATCGTATCTCCCCATTTGTCCCAAAATGACTTGATTTCACCGAATATGAATTTGATGAACGTCCATATGGCTTCAAAAATTGTTGAATAGAAGGTTTTCAAAGTATTTAAGTATATTTTAAAAGCCGCAACAATATCAGCTCCCCATTTATCCCAGAAAGCTTTGATCGTTCCGAATATGGACATCACAATCTCTTTAATTGTATTGAATACAGCCGTGAAGACATCACTGACGAAGGCCCATACTTCCGTGAAGAATGTCGTGATCTCAGCTCCCCATTTATCCCAGAAAGCTTGGATTTCGCCGAATACAGCAAGTACGACATCTCTTATAGCGTTGAATACCGTTCCCGCTGTCGCGCTTAGCCACTCCCATGTCGCGTTAAGTGTTTCTCTTACCGTCTCGTTCGTATTATAGAGATACACCAAACCCGCAACGAGCGCAGCTATACCGGCAACGATTAGCCCAACCGGACTGACAATAGCAGCCAACACAGGCAAGAGTGCCGAAAACGAGCTTATAACTGTGCCAATAACGACAAGTACGGGTCCAATCGCGGCGGCAATACCTGCGATTATGATAATTGTTCTTTGCATTGAACTGTCTAAATTCGCAAACCAATTCGCTGCATCTGAAACCAATTTTAATAACGGTTCCATGGCATCCAAGGCTTCCATCATGACCGGAACAAGCGCATCTCCGATCGTCCCAATTACATCATCAAAACGATTTTTTAATATTTTCAAGCGAGATTCTGTGGTTGCATATCGTTGAGCAGCTTCATTCGACAATGCATTGTTTTCTTCCCATGCTTTAGATCCGATCTCCAAAGATTCGCGGAACAAGTCGCCTGCTCCGGATGCACGTAGTAACGCATCGCGTACGCGTATCTCGGATAATCCAAGATCATCTAAGACGCCGAATACATTCTCACCGGCATCACTCATATGACCAAGGCCTTCAATAAAGGATATAAGGGCCCCTGCTGCATCATCCTGAAACGCCTTTTGGAACTGACTGGCGCTCATACCCGCAACAGCAGCAAATCCACCGACTGCTTTCCCACCAGTGGCTGCCGCCTGAGCCATATCAATCATTACTCTGGATACCGCTGAACCACCGGCTTCCGCTTCGATACCAACAGAAGATAAGGCGCCAGCGAAACTGAGGATCTGATCTTCTGTCAGCCCAACCTGGTTACCTGCTCCGGCCAACCTCAATCCCATCGCAACGATATCCGCTTCTGTTGTCGCTAGATTATTACCTAAAGCAACGATCGTGCTGCCGAGTCTGTCAAAGTTCTCCTGTGGCATTTGCGTTATGTTGGCCAGCCGAGCAAGTGCAGTTGCGGCTTCATCGGATGATAGGTTAGTCGCAACACCTAGATCAACCATCGTGCGCGTAAACCCTAATATAGCTTCGTTCTTGATACCTAGCTGTCCCGCAGCTTCAGCAACCGCAGCAATTTCAGTTGCCGCAGCAGGTATCTCCTTTGACATGTCCAATATTCCCTTTCGAAAACCTTGGAGCTCCTCCTCTGTGGCATCAACGGTCTTCCGGACGCCAGCGAAAGCAGATTCGAATTCAATAGAAGACTTTATCGCTAGTGCTCCTAACCCGACCAGTGGTGCCGTTACGAGAAGAGACATGGACTTCCCGACATCACCCATTGACTTACCAAATCGGTCAACAGATTGCTCGGCATCCCGAATAGCCTCATCCAAGCCCGTGGTACTTCCCAATATACTAACAATAAGACTGCCGAGAAGACTCATGTCGCCCCTCCTTCTGGTCGTTTGATTCGATTGCCGTATGCGTTTTGAAACGCTTTACGGTCAGGTTTTTCCTCAGTAACCTTCGCCTTAGGCTTTTCTTTCGCACCAAAAAGGCCGACCGCTAAGCGACCGACCAAGATGTTTGATTTGATTTCCTCTTGCTCTAAACCATAGTCATAATACATAACAATTTGTTCAAAGCTCATATGGTCGAGCATGTAATCCGGAGAGGCCCATGCATACATGGACCCCATTCTCGCAAAGATACGCCCCAGCTCTATTGGTTGGGGCTTTCCTCGTTTTTTACATTTCCTTCAGCCCGCGCTTTCACCGGAGCCATAACAAATTCGATAATGGCCATTAATTGTTCGAAGTCGGTGTTATCGATCAACCAATCCGATGTGATTTCTGGCTGTGAAGGACGGCATACTTTAACGATCATATCCAACAGCAGCGGAAAGCTTTGTTTGCCCCCCGCTTTCAGTTCTTCCGACTTTTCGACGAGTTCCATCGTTACTCTTGATGGAATCTTGGAAACGTCGATTTCCTTACCGGCAAGCTTTACAATACGTTTGGTGGATATGACCTTGTCCAAATCAAGGATCTGAGGTTGATTGCTCATGCTTATACAGCTCCTTGCTCATCGTAGATTTCGAAGAGTTGTTCCCCTACAGCACGATTTGTATCCAACGTGCCGCTCATCCTGATCGGGGTCATTGCTGGGTCTTCGCCATCGGCTTCGGGGAACGTGATGTTAAGCCCGGATTCCGGTGTCGCCTTGAACACGGTAATCTGGAATTTCTTATTCTGCTCGTCATAGTTCGTGATTCGTGCGACTCGTGGCTTAAAAGTGCTCAATCCACCGGACAGCAGCTTGACTGCTGAGATTGGAGTGTAGGTATACGCCACTGCAACCGTATCCCCGTCAGCGATGGTCCCACCTGTAACACGAGAAATAACCGTGTAACCAGCCGAGTCAACAGCCAGCGCATAGTCATCTCCCTCGACAAGGGTTGTTGCTCCCTTTTTTACCGTAACAGCCGTTACGATTGTTCCAGCACCGTTGCGATAGGCGAGACGCCTCTGTTTATTCCCAATCAGTTTTACGGATTCGCCGGTCACATTAGCAGGAGCTGCGGTGATATTAGACAAGGTATCAATGCCACCACGAATATTTGCGAGAGTGGCAATATTGATTTCCATCAGTTCACCCTCGATAGCGGCCATATGGTTATTAATCCCCACCCGGATAACCCCGGCGTTGTCAGACATGACCTTGACCTCGTCCCATGATTCTTCAAAGACGATCCCCCGCATTGCACCAAGATCGATCAGGCTCGATTCATCTTCCCCGACTTCAAATTTTGCCGATCCGAATCGAATGCTATTTGCATTTTGAACCGTCGTCATATTTCTAGCCATTAGCTATTCCTCCCAGTAAATGATTTTGAAATCCGTTGCGATATGATGAAGCTTGGTTTCGGGCTCATACATCTCGCGTGAGCCCTCCCAAACAATTTGAATAATCCGTGAGCTGCCCATCATCCCTTTATAACGTTGCAGATTTTTACGAAGCTCACTGGATACAGCCTTTACTTCCAAATATCGTGGAGAAAAGCAAGAAAACTGATAGCGAGGATACCCGACAGCAATATCATGATGAGATACTCCTGAAACCTCCAAGAAGGCTACAGCAGGATATTCGACTTTTTCCGGGAACCAACCGGGGTAGATCCGCTTGCCAATCACATTGGAGATTTCCGGGATCGCCATGAGGTAATCCTTCAAATCGATTGCCAACACTGGCATTACCCCCTTAAATCGCGGATGACTTTTTCCAGTCCCTCTTTAAGCAGCGCTCGAATCTTCGCTCTGCTCTTGTCCATACTTGGACGCATGAACGGACGTGGCGGCTGTTTACTTGTGCCATACTCATAGAAAGTGACATAAAAGGCGCTTTCTGCTGTCATGAGGCCATCGCGCGCACCAACGATAACATTGGCATAAAAATTACCTTTCTTTGATATGCCTGTTACGATCCGCAAACTAAAACGCGTTCGTTCCGTTGCTCCGATAGGCGCGCGTATATCGGCCTCCTTGAATACAATTTCAGCCGCTTCGGAGATGAGGTCGTTTATTTTCTTATGAATTTCCTCGTTCGCTTCCCGAAGTGCCTTAATAACCGCTTCCGCTCCCTCGACACGTATCCCAGTTCGGGATGTCCGCCGCCTTGCCATTACTGACGTTCCTTACTCATAAGCTGAAGTTCCTTTTTGCCAAATTCCGAATGCAACACATATAAGATCTCGAATACGTGATCGCCATACTTAACGACCATCGTTCGATCAATCCCTTCGCGGAAGCGAATGCGAATGCGCGTATTGACTTCTGCATTTTGCTGTAATGCAGCAGCATACTCACGACCTCGTAGCGGCTCAATTGCAGCCCACAGTGTCGCGACTGCGATCAGTTCATCAAGTGGTTGATTCGCCTCGTCTGTTTCCTCTGTCGGGCGATAGATCGTCACTCGCTTATCCATCCGGTCAATAAGGCTTTTCGTCATGGTGACACGCCCTCGCTTTTCAGGCTCACGATGGATAACTGCGTAATCAGGTTATTCATGATCGGCGGTATATTGATTTGCTTATCCGCCGTGTCACGATGCTCGTAAAATAAGGCGACAAGCATCTTAACAACGACATCGTATAACTCGCCATGCGCATTATCCTTGACACCTGCATTTAACAAATATCCCTTAGCCGCAAGAACAAAGCCTTCGATCTGATAATCCTCGTCATCGGAATCGACACGCAAGTAATCCTTATAGTCCTGGAGCTCCGGACTGTCCATTGGCATTCCCTTCGCCCTCCTGCTCTTGCTCCTGGATCTCCGCGCCCACGGCTACATCAGCCGAATTCGGAACCAGTAACACTTTTAAACCTGTTCGAGCCTGTTCGGCTTCGAGTTTGCGTACAAGCTCTTCATGCTGTTGTTCGTTCAAGGGCCGATTAGCTTTGCAGATCAGCACAGGTACAGCCGCCGAAACGATGATCAGTTTTTCCGTATCTTTGGTTTTTGCCACGTTGTTCACCTTCTTTCTTTAGAAAGGAGCGGTTTCCCGCTCCCTGTTGGAATGATTATCAGGTACCGCTTCCGGCTGCCTTCTTCACGATGACGACGCCGTTCGGGTCAAGTAGCTTTCCATCAGCGATCAAGATCGCTTTGTCGACCCATTGGTTCGTATCGTGGTCGAGATAGCGGAACAGCGTCAATTGCATGTTGCTGTTGACCCCGTAATTCGTCAAATCGCAGAAGATTGCGAACACATCGTTCGTTGCAGCCGTATCGAAAGGTTGAATAAGGTCATCTTCAACCAAAATGACCTCTTTACCTGCGAAACGCTCTTGAATGCCGTTCGTAATGCCGTAATTCACGCGCCCGATGGGCTGGCCTGCATCGTCTACCATGCCATCGATATACGTTTCGAATGTTCCGCTCGCCATGAAGAACACAGCGCCCGCCTTGTATGCAAGTGGAAGCTTCGCGAAAACTTTCTTCTTCCATTGCTGATAGTTGAGAATCTCCGTCGGGTCCAACGTCACGATCTGCCCGGCCGGTACACGCGTATCTTTCGTGATCCCCATCGGTTGACCCGCTCCTGTACCGCTGACAATCGCGGCTTCTAGTGCCTTGATCATCGCCTCAACGATCAAATCAATGATCAACGATTCAAAGCCATCAAGCGTAACCGTATCGGCCAATAAGGAAACCGCGACTTTGCATTCGAGACCGTAGTAGCTGAAAGATACCTTCGTGTTCGCCTGCGTCTTCTGACGATCAGAAGGCGTTGTTTCCGTGATCCACGTTGCAACCGGCTTAACAGAAAGGATCGGTACATCGACGCCGCCCTTAATGTTAAGCTTTCGAACGCGTCCCCAAACACGACCACGCACTTCCAACTTGCGAATAACTTCGTTCAGGATGGTCGTTGGAATAACTGCTGAAACGTCAGCCGTCGTCGTTTGTGCATTAGCCCGTAACTCCGGCTTAATCTCGCCGGTAACAGCGAAGGCCATGAACGCCTTCCGGTATTCTAGCGATCCGTACCTATCCTCCGGATCTGCTTGGCGTTGCTGTGTCAGTCCGTAGGACGCCAATACTTGTGCAAGTCCCGAATTCCCACCTGCTCCACCTGCCGCAGTCATCTGGCTACGACCTTCCGCCGGAAGGGTTGCCCCGCCTGCGATTTGATCATCCGGAAGCGTTTCGATTTGCTGGCGAAGCTCCGTAATTTCCTTGTCGATTTCTTCAACCTCGCCGATGATCGAGCGCACTTCTTGAACGTCTTCACTCTTATCCCCGCGTAGTTTCAGAGCAGAGCGTTTTTCTTCTTTTTGTTTTAACAGTTTTTTCAGCCATTCTTTCATGAGTAAAGTCCTCCCTTTAATTAGCGCAAGTTTAGTTTTGCTTTCAATAGTTCTAACTCGTTTTTAGGACTCACCAGTCCCGACCTCGCACTCTCCAGTGCAGCGCGGGCGCTCTCCAGCGCTTGCGCGTCCCGAGCTTGTATGTCAGTCCCGGCATAGGCCGGGAAAGATACCGCAGATACTTCGTACACACGAGCTATGTCTTTGATCCTTCTGATGGGAAGTTCTGTATCAAGCCCTTCCCAGAAAACACCGGAAGCTCGGACGGAAAAAATAAACGACATCCCTGAGATGTCGCCACGCCCAATTGCACTATATAAAGATCTGGCTTCCGAGTTGTTTTCCGTATCGAGTGTTGCTCGCGTAAACAATCCGGCATCATCCACACTTAATTGCAGTGTGGAATTTTCGTTGTTGTTACGACTGCGGGCTAACGGGATTTGTTGGAGGTTGTGGTTAAAACTCATGACCACATCCTTGAAATCCGTCTTGTCGAATGCACCGCGTTCAATGATCTCCAAGAACCAACCACCAATATTCGCCTCTTGTCCGAATACAGCCGCATGTCCTTGGATGATCCCATCCCCGCCATCAGCCCGAAGGTCTGGAACCGCAAAAGACCGGCGCTCTCGCTCCATACCTTGAGGCAACGTCTTATTTTTCATCTTCAGTCACCGCCTTGGATTTGTTTTGCATTTGATATTGGTTGATCAACTTCACGTCAATGTAGTTGAGAGATTGCGTAATGCGATCGCCACCCGGAATCGGCGGATAACCTAGCAACGCAAGCTTCTGATTGTCCGTTAACAATCCTTGTTCGCCCATCGTTTTTAGTATGTTTATCTTGGAGTTGGTGGATAAATAATTCATATCCCGCTGATACCAAGCGATTTCGTTACCAACATCCAGCTCCCGCTCCGTAAATAGCACCTTAGAGTATTTTTGGCCAAAATAAATGACGAGTGGCTCAAGCGCTTTTTCATAAAACGCTTGGTACTCGTCATCCGTAAATTCACCGGTCAATATCGGCAACGAGACGCTGAACCAGTTCAAAATACTTTGTTGCAGGAAGGAAAGTGTATCTTTGTCGATAAACTTCGCGTCGCCCTTGACCGATGTATATTCACCCTTTAAATCCATTGGGAGTATGCCATTTTCGCCTGATTCAACAAGCTTTACAAACCGATCTCGCTCTGCTCTCATCCCATCATCATCAAGCACAGTATTGACCTTCAAGATGCCTTGAATTGCAGCGTTTATTCTTGCCGCACGCTCCAGACCTTGCGAAAGAGCATGATTGGTTTGCAGGACTTTGAGTAGGGCTGCGTTGTCCGGTTGCCCGTCTGCACCACCGCCCATAAGTTCATTGACTGAAAACTTCTTTCGTAGGTGAATCACGTCTGCATAACGGAATGTAAAGTCAACACCGGATGGGAAGAAAAAGCGAATTAACAGTTCCCCAGTCGGATCTTGTAGAAACTCAACTCGGCTTGGGTTGATCGGGTACAACGCGCGATATGTCCGCCGTTCTATTCCGGTACTATAGTCCGAATCAAAGATCGGGACGATAAAGGCGTTGTAATTCATCATCAGCAGCCAAATCTTCTTTTCAATAAATTCGCTCGTCGTCATGAGCGGGTTCGGCCCGAACCGAAACAGCCTGTTAATATTTCCATTCGGAACAGTCTGTTCATTCTCCCGTGTCTTAATATGACGTGGCTGCAACTTACTCATTTCCGTTGCGATGACGTTAATGCAGTTTTGAACCATGTCTGAGGCGTAAATGTTTGTCCCGAACTGGCCGAAGACGGGAATACCTCCGTTCAACATCCGAAACCACTTGCTTTCCTTGCGCCCCATAGACCAGCGCCGGAGAACGTCCATTAAAATCACGCACATTCCTCCTTTCTTGTATGATCATGCGGACAATCGCACAAAATCGCTTCGGTTGTCGATATATGCCCGATAGCAAATGATGAGCGTCACCGCTCCGTCGATCTTTCTATCGTCCTTGCCCTGTACCTTGATCGGCATTTGTTCCATTTTGGAATTGACGGTAATGGCCGTGTTCTCCAGACAAAACTTATCCAGATTGTCGTTGTTGTAATAAATTAGGTTGCTCCGAAGATCGGCTTCAACCAGCTTCATCGGTTCGGACATCGGTGCCCAATCCTGTGCCACGCGAACCATATCAAAACCCGCATCCTCCATTTCCTTCACCCAATAAATTGCTGACCATTTGTCATATCCGATCTTGAGGAAGCGGATGCCGTATGATTTAACCAGTTTGACGAACCATTGCGTCACCAAACGGAAGTCGTTTTCATTCCCATCACTCACGGTCATCCGACCCTCGCGAATCCATGATTTGTACTTTTCCAAATCTTCTTTGGAGAGCTGAGAGAGCTTTGATTCGGGAATGAAATATTGCGAAACGGTGTACTTTTTCCCGCCCATCAGGAACAAAGCACGTGCGCAAGCAAGATCTCCCGACTTCGATAAGTCGACACCACCGATCGCAATACGTCCGCGCATCTTCTCCAGATCAAAAGGCACATCATCTTGGTTCGTAATTTCATCCGCAGTCAACCAGGCCGCCGCGTTATTCTGTTTGATATTAAAATCCTTCGCCAAGACGAATATGCGTGTCGCCTTATTCGTTTTCGACTCCTCGACCATCGTCCGAAGGAAGGACCATTTCTTGATCGTGCCGAGTCCGGGGTTCGATTTCACCCATGTCCGTTCGTCCTGCCAAACTTCCTGTTCGCTGTCCTGCGTATATATCCAGACGAGCCAACGCGGACGATGCAATTCTCGGTTAAGGACTTGACGGGCCTCAACCATTCGTCCATCAAGGTACCCGTCGTTGGTAAATCCCTCAGTCGTTAACTCGTAATACAGCGGCTCATCTTGCGTCGATAGAGATTGACGAATCGGCATGACACCGGAATTGTCCTTCATTTCGTGGACTTCATCAGCAGCGCCGACCGCGATATTCCGTCCTTCCTTTGCGCCCGTCTTAGCGGATATCTTCTTGATATGGCCCTTATTGCGATAGCTGAATTTACTCTTCTTCGTCCGGCGTTTTGGGTTACCAAAGTAGATTCCCGTCAGGTTCTTTCGTGTCACCTTCTCCAGTGATGGAGATTCCTCGCGCATGGCGTTAATTGCGTCGAACATTAGCGCAGCTTGCTCGTAGTCATTAGAGGAACAAAGGATCTTGATCCCTTCAGGCCCGCAGAAAAACTCGGCAAGGTTCAGCCCGCCAATAAGCGGCGTCTTGCCATTCTTCCGTCCAACCAAAAAAAGCACGTCCTGGAACAGGCGCACCCATTTGCTAATTTCCTCTTCAAACATCTTGAACGCATGTAGCGCGGTTACGAACGCCTTTTGAAACAATTCCAGCTTGAACGGCTTTCCCGCATAGGGGGCCTCGAAATGTCGGCATTTTTCTTCGATGAACTTGATTCGCTTGTTCGCGTCTTCTGGATCAAAACGAATGTCCGGATCATGCAGTAGCTCGTCCAAAATGTCGAACATCTGCATTAGTTCCTGGCCGACAAGGATTTCACCGGACCGGCATTTGTGCATATACTCATGCAGCCAGGAAGACCAAGGTGCGTTCATTCGAATTCCTTCATGTCGTCATCATCGTCGTCAATGATGTTCTTATTCAAGATGCCGTTCAGCGTCTTTATGATGACGGAATAGGAATTGACGTTTTTCAGGTACTGACGGGCCGCTTCGACCGGCTTTTGCAACATCGGGTTAGTCGGATGCACTTTGACCGTTCCGGTCTTCGCCAGCACACCGCGCAACTCCGCGTTCTCAGATTTTAAGAAGGCTGCATCCTTCAAAAGACCATCAACCAAATCTGCCTTATCCGGGTCCGCCTTTGCGAATAGTTCGCGCAATCTCGCCAATTCTTTGTCGTACTCATCCTTTTTCACCGGAATTTTCACCTTCTGTCCGAATTTCGATTTTTCATGTTTGCTCCAAAATCGGGTTGGGGGCGCGGTGTAGCCCCGTAGCCCTCCTTTTTTGAACCGGGGGGGTATCCCATTATGCTTGGTATTGTTCAAACCATTTGCAGATGTATCCCCGCCAGTCTGAAACATAATGCATTCGCATTGAATCTGCTTCGAGTCTAGCAAGGCACTCATCCTGAGACGCATCAATGAATACCAACTCAGCACCGATCATGTCAGCTGTCCGTTCTCGCTTGAACTTATCCGCGTATCCGCCGATCACCCAAGCGTTGCCCCACTTACCCATTCGCGTCTTGACGTTGTCTAGCAATAGGTTGTGTACGCCCATGACATTGCTCAATAGATTGTCCGGCTTATCATAAGAAGGTTGAAAGGATACAGCTTCGAATAGCCGATCCATATCGACGACAAGATCGCCGCGCATCATTTGCTCTGTCACGAACGTCTTCTTACCGGCGAGCGGTGGACCATATACCAGGTAAACGCTGCGCCCTCGCTTAGCTCCGAATCTTCCGTGGATCACGTTATGACAACGATGGTGCACCAGCTTTACTAGCTTAGGATTAAGAGAGATCATATGATCATGAACATTGTCCGGCGTTAGCTCAATCTCGTGATGAGCGGTTAACTCCTTTGCAACGGTCACCATCTCTCCGCAATGTTCGCATCGTAAGCCGCGCTCCAGAATCAAAGTCATTCGAAAATCGCGCCAAACTTTCGAAACATAAAACGCCTGAAGCACACTATGACGCGCCATTTACCACGCTGCCTCCTTAAGATTCTTGACCTCAAGCCGCATACGCTCGACCTTGAGTTTAAGTTCTTCGACGGTAAGCTCGTTCCGGTCAAACTGGTCAAGGAGCGCGATGCACTTCAGTTTTCTTCCTTGAACCGTGGATAGAGCATTCTCGATGGAAAGTAAACGCTCCAGCATTTGCGGCGTCTTCGTGACGATCTCGACTTCGATCATCTCGTATTCGACTTTCCGTTCCGTCTGGAGATTTCCTTCCTCGTCAAACGTCGGTACGTCACCGATATCATCCACGATCTTCTGGAACCGCTCTTTCTTCGATTGCGTGGAGCTCGCGTCCCATCCTTCCTCGATCTGCTTGATGTAGCCCATCAGCTTGAATTCGCGATATTCAAGAAGGAAGATTTCGTTAACGAGAATCTTTCGCGGGTCCGTCTCCGTCTTCATTAGCTTCAATTTGTGATCAACAGCAATTTGGCTCATCCACATGGATTCATAGCCCCCATGCTTCCAGTTATTCTTATTCCCGGGTGGAGCGCCGCCGCCATTATTTCCTGAGGCGTTAACGTTGCCTGGTTGACCGCCGCGCTTCCTTGGCTGCTTTGTCTTCCATACGTCTTCATGCTTCCATTTCCGAACTTGCGACGGTGATATTCCGAGTCGCTTGGCGATTTCAACGAATTTCATTTTTCGCCCGGAATTGTGCCACATCATGAATGCTTTTTCCCGCTTGTCACTCCTTGGTCTCACGCCATCACCACCACCTCCGAGAGGTATTCGAGTTTGTCAATCGTTTTTTACCAGTTTATTTCCATGAATTACTTTAGCGAGGTAAAGAACTCCATTAACAATCTCCTAGAAACTGGTTCCCGAGTGCACCACAAAGGAATTCTGGTGCAGTCACGACCTATGTCCGAATTTCTGTTCCTTCATATACTGCGTTGAGCCGAAAAATATCGAGTGCAACAACACCCGAATTATGGTGCACCAATATCAACGCATTCGCAGGGTTGCACGGTCTAAAAGGTCTTGAGTAAGGCCAATGTACCGCAAAGTGACTCGCATATCGCTATGACCGAAGGCATCCATTAGTAACGCTAGATTGCGCTCGTCCTGGCAATATAGCCTGTATCCCCACGTTTTGCGTAGAGTGTGGTTCCCGATCTCTTCGAGTCCGAAGTGTTTAGCCGCTTCATTGAGGAATCGATAAGCCGTTGAACGGTCGATAGGCTGTTCTTCAAGTTGGCTAATCGTCTTTTTCTGCCGACTCGCGAACAGATATTCGTTGTCGGACTTATCTTCGATATACAGGTCCAACTCGTAGCGAATGCTATCGTGAATAATGAACCTTTTACTGTTCTTATTCTTTTTTTCCATCTTGTTAACATGAATGCTCCTTACTTCCCCTGCCCTAATCGTCAGCAAGTCTGAAACCCGGAGACCGGAATAGATGCCGATGCAGAAAAACAAGTAATTCCTCATACTTCTCATTCGAAAGTAATGCTTCATGCCTTCCACGATTCTGTCATCGCGGATCGGCTGTACAGGATTCAAAACCACCACCCCATTTTGGAATGAAATACAAAAGAGGCCGCCCATAATCGGACAACCTCTTTCGCTTACTATCATATGTTTCGATGCTATGAGAATAACATTAATTTGCAACCCCGTGGTGGCATAAAAGTGGCATCGTGGTTATTTTTCAGACTTCATGGATGTTTTTCTACTTATTCTTTTGATGTGATCGTATGAATATCCGAGCTCGTCTGCAATTATTTGCAGGCTTTTATTCTCTATATCCCGCTTATAGAATACGACATAAGATAGCCCAGTGAAATTCTTAAACTTCTCTTCAATGCGCCGGATTAGCGTTTTCTTTTCTCCAATTTCCCGTTCTAACTCCCGCACTCTTTCTACTAAATTATCTTGGCGTGCAATTGTTTTGATAAATGGAATTTTGTGTCCATGCATATCTGCCCTATTTTGCATGAACTGACGATTTACGTTGTCCAGCATCCATTCTAGTGTTTCAAGTTCTCCGAGCAAATCTTTATATTCGCTAATTATTATCATGTACCCGGCACCCCGCCTCATGTAGTATAATAAGGGTGCGTATGTTCGTATCCCCCGACCGGCTCCCCAGCTAGGATCGGGGGTTTTTCTTTACCTGTCTCCCTCTTCCTTCTCCCCAATTTGCACTATCGACACATCTGATCTAGCGAGGGTTAATGTTCCTTGACCCTTAAAAAGTACGATTCCATCCGGTTCTAGTAACTTGTAACCATCGATTTCATAGGGTTGTTCACCGTTTTCAATTGCGATTAGTCGTTGGTTTAGGTTAATGTTGATATTGATTCCTCCCCAATCTCCCCAAGATGGCGGGTTGTTCCGATCTACCATGAAGGCGGAAAACGATCTTCTAATTTCTTAAGTAACATGATTATTTCCTCCATATGAGGCATAAGGTATTTGTCCCGAGCTTCTTCGTATTCTGACTTCGAAGCCCACGCGATTTTTCCTGATGGATCGATGTCAGGTTTTAGAATCCAACGCTTTACGCCATTAGTAGCTTTACCTACCCTCAACCTCGTACCGCCTGAACGAATTCCCTTTAAGACTCCGTACAGCTCCTCATTCTTCTCATATGCGAGAACTAAAAGTGTTGCCCACTTGTTAGAATCGTATTTTAAATCCGGCCTTGGAATAAGTTCAACCACATAGGTTTTCATTTTAGTTAATGACCTTCCCTCCTTATCATTGATGACTAATTTGTTGTGTTTAATCTTTCAACTGCTCATTAGGTTTAGGATGAGACGTTCTACAGGATAAGCAACGATTATGTCCCTCATATGCTTTTTGGTAAATCTCCCGCGATAATGCATCTATTACCTTCTTGCAATGATGACAAATGAATTCGTACTGCTCATTAGGTTGGGTCATGGGATACCTCCTAATCCGCAGAAAACGGAAGCGTATTGTGATAAACATCGATAACCTCATATGACCATGTGCCGGCTACCGTTACCCGGAATCCATTCTTGTCTTCTTCGAACGTGATGGCGATCTCGCCGTTGGTCTCATCATCGAAAAGGAACTTGAATCCTCCACCGATCGATACGAACTCACTTTCGGAGAAGCCGTATTTCCGCTTTACATTCTCCCTTACTACTCCCCGCACCTCGTTTGCCTTACTGGGCTCATACCACAACGTAAACTGATTGTTCATCGCTATCGCTCCTTTATTGGTCATTTCCTATCTCCTTCGCTTTATCTTCGATATGTGTATTAAAGTTGCTCTTCGCGCTTGAACTTAAATGATTCTTGTCCAATAAGGTCGTAATTAAATTCGTAAATGTTTCCGCATTTATTGCAATGTAAGCTACCCCAATTACTCTGTGAAAATGCCGTAACCCTCTTTCCTTTCTTTGATATCCGTCCGTCCTTCTTGATCGCAAACTCAAACTCTGCAATTTTATCCATCCTTACAACTAAATCCGTGCCGCATTCACACTTCGGTTTTTCGTACTCCACTTCTTCCCCTCCCTGCTTCGCATAATGTGTCATATTCACAGTCGCTACTTATGATCGTCAGCGCAACTCTGGCAATAGCCCTGATCGTCCACGATCTCGGCGTCTAAGCAACCTTTGCAGATATCCAACATTGTCAACACTCCTTCGCATAATGTGTCATATTCACAGTCGCTACTTATGATCGTCAGCGCAACTCTGGCAATAGCCCTGATCGTCCACGATCTCGGCGTCTAAGCAACCTTTGCAGATATCCAACATTGTCAACACTCCTTCGCATAATGTGTCATATTCACAGTCGCTACTTATGATCGTCAGCGCAACTCTGGCAATAGCCCTGATCGTCCACGATCTCGGCGTCTAAGCAACCTTTGCAGATATCCAACATTGTCAACACTCCTTCGCATAATGTGTCATATTCACAGTCGCTACTTATGATCGTCAGCGCAACTCTGGCAATAGCCCTGATCGTCCACGATCTCGGCGTCTAAGCAACCTTTGCAGATATCCAACATTGTCAACACTCCTTCGCATAATGTGTCTACTCCGCCAGATAGATCGGCTCTATCTCTCCTCTGTGATTCCTGGGATGGTAATGCCTGTCCAGTGCGTATGGTATCCCGGCCAGTCATTATCAAGTGGTGATCCGACATACGGCGGCTCTTCAATCGGAAACGCCCACCAAAGAACATCTCCGTAATCCTCATGCCATTCGTCAATGCTCCGCGCTTTCTGTATCCCTGTATTGCCTGCATGAATGCCGATGCGTTCAAGATACTCGCCATACATCGACCACTTGAAAATAAGAGGAATTCCGTGAAACTCCCCATCTTCCGCTTCCATGACCCTGCACCACTCTGTGAAACTCATTGTTTCAGGTGATTCTTTTTGCTGTTCCTCTGTATGAAAGGAGAGGGCTTGATCCGTTATGGCTATAATGAGATTCGCCCATAGTGGGTTAGGAAGCTTGGCTTGTTGATCATCAGTTGCAATCTTTTTGATTCTCTCCAACGCCTCCCGCATCCTTGTAGCTTCTCCCTGATCGGATGGGAGGTAATATATATCCCGCAGCACATTTTCATAACTTGTCGCTTTCCCTCGGTGAAATGGATCGGACAATTCTGTTGCTTCACCTCTATAACCGGGAACCTTGCTCAATCGCGCTTTAATTTGATCCTTTAACTTATCTCCGTCTATCAACCTATGTTTGCTTATCTCACTCATGGGAATGTGCCTCCGCTCTGCTAATGACTTCGACGTCTGGTCGGAATCCCTTGGCCGCCCCGTTATCCCATTCAACGTTGCCGCTACTATCAATCTTTGTAATGACGTGAGGTGCTTTCCAATCAAAGTTAGCTTTGGATGAACCAGAACCACCGCGAATAATTATTACGGTGTCACCGACGTTTGCACCGATTCTGTGAATTTCCTTTTGGCGACGTTGTTCCCAATAGTGCTCTGTATCGATCTTCGTTGAAAGGATTGTCTGCTTCCCTGCCGGTGTTTCAATCTGGAATAAGTCGGGGCCGCCGCTTCCTTGATGATAAACGTCAAAATAGACGCAGCCTCCATTTAACTCTTGTCCAAATAACACATGTGTAGGGTCGATTATCTTAACTGTTGTCATCTATCTATATCTCTCCTTTAGGGTATTGGGTAAACCTGATACGGCTTGGGATTATGTTGTCGGGCGTAGGGTTAGTTAGGCGAAGCCTAGAATCACGTATCCCTCTTTGCAGTATTCCGGATCGTCTAGGATGTACATCACATCGTGTTCGATCTCTTTGCTTGTATATCCGTCTTCTGGGCTCCATTCTTGCAGGTTGAGCGTGTCGCCGACTTGATAGTTTCAATCGTTCTTTCGGACTTCAAACGTCTTTACTCCGCTCTTAACGTCCCGGAAGTGTTTTGGCAACGTTTTAAGGTTGTGGACCATCTTTCTATCCTTCCTCTCAGGAAACGTTAACTGACGATGTTCTTCGCCATTTTTTCTTGTCGCTTCTTGTCTGCCTTCTCAGCATCTGTAAACCCACGATATCTCAAGATGTAGTTTCCGTTCGATTGTTTATCCATCACGACAATGTGCTTCTTTTCTTTATCCACTTTGACCAACTCTGCCGTTTTTGGTGGAAGTTCGAAAGTCGAAAACCAGCTATCTTCTCCTGCATTCATCCAACACACCTCCAATCATGAATTAATCCGTCTCATCATCAGTCCTGGGTGGTTTCAATGGTGCAAATGATGAGGAATGGGAACGATCTAGACTTACGAACTTATTGAACTGCTTAAAGAAAACGAGTTCGACTGTTCCGACTGGTCCGTTCCTCTGCTTGGCGATGATAATCTCGATAATGTTCTTTTTCTCGGATTCCTTATCGTAATAGTCATCTCGGTATAGGAATGCAACGATATCCGCGTCCTGCTCTATCGCCCCTGATTCCCTTAGGTCGGACATCATTGGACGTTTGTCCTGGCGTTGCTCCACTCCTCGGGAGAGTTGGGAGAGTGCGATAACCGGTACTTCCAACTCGCGTGCAATCTGCTTTAATGTCCGGGATATCTGCGATACCTCTTCCTGACGGTTCGCCCCGCGGCGGCCGCTGCCCTGTATGAGCTGGAGGTAATCAATTAAGATCATATCGAGCCCTTTATCCTTCTTTAGTCGCCGGCATTTGGAGCGAATCTCATTGACTGTGATGCCCGGGGTATCGTCGATATAAATTTGTGCATCGTGCAATTTCCCAATTGACATCGACAACTTTTCCCAGTCTTCTCCCTCCAAAAACCCTGTACGCATTCTGCTTGCGTCTATGTTTCCTTCCGCACTGACCATGCGTGTTACTAGCTGGCTAGCAGACATTTCGAGGCTGAAAATAGCTATTGATCTTCCAAGAATGATTGTTTCTTCGTCAATAATGATATGTTTCGCTGCATTTTGAGCGATGTTCAAAGCAAACGCTGTTTTCCCTACGGACGGACGAGCAGCAACGATTATCAAGTCGCCTTTTTGAAACCCGGATGTCATATTGTCTAAGTCGACGTACCCGGAAGATATGCCAGTGACACCGCGATAACTATGTCGGTTGGCGTATCTGATTTCTGTTTGCTCCATCACTTCTTGCAAAATGTCTTTCATAAGCTTGAATTCCTGCCGCGGAGCTGCCCTGTCGGAAATCTTGCTCATTGCCATTTCCGCCGTTGCAAGGAACGCGTTCGTGTCGGTTTGCTTCATGGCCTGACGCCATAGCTCAGTCATAGTCTCGTAGGTTTCCCGCCTAAGGAACATGTCTGCCACCCGATCGGCATACCATCCGACGTTCGCAGCAGTTGGTGTTGAATCAGCCAGTCGTGCTAGATACATAACACCGCCGACCTTGTCGATCTCCTTGCTATCCTCCAACTTAGCCGTGAGCGAACGAACGTCGAGCGGTTCACCCGAATCGACGATTGCGATCATAGCACGATAGATTTTTTTATGAGCCATCTCCGAGAACTCTCCACCTTGTAATTTCTCGCGAGTTGTTTCAATGGCCTCTGCTTCGAGGAGGATGGCTCCTAAAACGGCTTGCTCTGCTTCAATATCAACAGGTGGTTGCATATCCATCCAGTTATTCATGTCGTTCATCTCACTCAACCGATTCACCTCGTATCAACGTTCGCATATGTTCCCAGTAGCCGGTTGGAGGAGGAGAGTTACAAAGCCTCGATGCTTCCAGTTGGGCGAAGTAATTCGCTGTTTCTTCTTTGCTCCTTTGACTATCTAACTGATCACCGAGACGGCCGCGAATGTCTGCGATACCCGGATGCTTCTTGCTGTCAGTTTTGATGTATTGCTCCACGTTTCGCATCGCTGCTTCGAAGGGAAAATCCTTAAGGTATCTAAAATGACGTTCGATATTTTCGTCGCTAACGTCGAAGAATGGGTATTCCTCTTTGATCTCCATGAGTAAGTCGATAACCTCAACCCTGTTCAAGTTGTCGTGCCTCCTCTCGCTTTCTCCGTAAATCGTCAAGTTCTTGTTGTGGTCTGGTTCTTCGCGGCGAGCCAAGGGCGACTACAGGGGCTGGCACCCTGTTAGTTATGGAATCTTCACCAAGGGCGACCGGAGAGATTGGCACTCCCTCGGTAATGGCTTTTACCGTTTCCCAAGCTTGATAAATAACGCTTTTGTAGTACAGAAATGACGTAATATTCGTTTCAACGCTACGCTCCCTATACACCGCCTGCATGGTTTCGATGATCAGTGAAACGGGTATACCATCTCCGATCATTTTGAACATGAGGGTTCGTTCCTTGTCTTTCAAATGAAATTCAATTTTGTTATGAAGATTGCAATATGATTCGATCAGTTGAATGATCGGTGACTTATTAATAGAGGTAGTAATAGTAAGATCTAAGTCTTTATTAGATAGGACATTACTGTCCGTTCTCTCCGGTAAAATAACTCCGTGATCGGACATTTTTGTCTGTTCTGGCATTGAGAGATCGGACATATTTGTCTGTTCTATATCATCAGATCGGACATTTTTGTCTGTTCTCTTTTTGCTATTTCGTACTGCAACAATTAGCCCGTAAGGTGCTCTTGTTGTACGAATATAGCCGTGCTCTTCGAGAGTTTCTATCCATCTCCCTACCGTTTTATCGTTGACTCCAAAAGGTGCAGCGAGTTCGGATAGCTTCATGGGCTTCTTGCCGTGCACGTAACCCCACGTTACTCCGTCCTCCTCCTCGCACTCCTTTGTTGTAGAGTTGATGCACCAGGAGAAGAACCATAGGGCCGCGCCAATCTGTTTATAATGTTTTGGTTCAAATATCCCCGAGTACATCGGAAAGGGGTAACTGTCCGGCATCCCCTCAACTCCTTTATCCTGCTTTTGCCATAACAATCTTTCGAAGCCTGTCCAAAGTTCTTTTAGGAATAGCTTCTGGATTTCGAGCATGGAGTGCGATGGTATGATGCAAGGCTTCATCGATATCCATTCGCTTCGTTCTTACGCGGCCGTAGGCCATGCAGATTACCGCTTTCTCTGATCCTTCCTTGTTCCAACGGAATCTCAATGTCATTGCCCCTTTATACCGAATATGGTATATTCATAAAAAGTGATTTTAAATGACGACAACTCTCCCGCCCCACGCGGAAGGGTTATTTTTTTATGCCGCTGAACTTCTCATTAAGGCATCCATGTCCCGATGTGCCTCTTCGATCTCTTTGTCCAACCACAAAAGCGCGAGTGCAAACGATTCCGGGTCCATATCTAGCCTATTCAGTAGGTTTCGCGATGTTATCAGGTTGCACAAATGCATCCGCAACGCTTCCACTGTCTCAACCTCCATTCTCAATGAATTCATGGAACAACAACGTTTTGGTTTCCTCGATACGTTCCCCGTCCCATATACAATCATCAAACATGGGAACGTATTCTAGCTCGCCATGACCCTCTGCAATCTCCGGCGTACACTCTGGGTCCATTAAAGTGTTATGAATTTCTTCCAACGCTCCGACGTTCAAACACAAATTAATTCGTTGGTCATTCTTAGCTCGAAGTAACAAACTCTTTGCCTCGTTCAAGTACTGCAACGCCGTTTCAATGTGACTTGCCGCTTGTTGGGTGTTGTTTCCTCTGTACACAGTATCAATCCCTTTCGATACAACTTGTTATTATTTTCATTAAATGATACAATTTGTATATAAATTAATTAAAGCCCTACAGTCACTTGCATAACGTTCTGGAATAATTGTTGCATGATCGTAATGCCATCCATTCCACAAAGGAATGCAACGACCACTTCTTGTGAACTTGTCTCTTTTGACCACTGGACAAGCGTTGTCACATCTAATGTCTGCTTATTGTTTTCAAGCTTTGTTACCGATGATCTGGATCTGTTCAGCTTCGCCGCAAGTTCTTCTTGGCTAAAGCCAGCTCGTTCACGCATAGCGGTCAAGATCGCTCCCAATTTCATCTTCTCTTTCACTCCAATTCTGTTATTTGTTCGAATATCGAACAGACGCGGGAGCGTGAAGCGATGTATCATGATGTTGTACCCGGTGTAACCCCACACCTCATGTTAAGGCCTGCCGGTTGGCGGGCTTTCTTTTTACACGGGCTCACCTTTAGCTATAAGTTCTTCGATGATTGCCCAACCCGCAGCATGATAACGGTCCAACACCTTTTTGATATCGTCCGGGGTTTTAGCAACAAAATTATCAGCAATATGGACCGTAGAGTTACCAAATTTATAAGTCTTAACAATGTTTGGAACAGGTAGACTTTTCCGTTTCTTCATGTTCGCATCCCCTCCATTAGGAGTTATATGCGGCTGTATCTGGAGGACGGGCATTGAAATTTACCTCCTCTCTTCATATCCTGCAAACAAGTCCAGGTTTTTCTTAAAAACAGCTCCGACGTATCGCATCTCATCAGGAGTCAAGTTCGCTTCGCTTGCTTGGTCGACCAGCACGCTGACGAAGCGGATCAGTGCGCTAATCCGTTTGCTTCTGGATTCCGAAGCTACTGCTATTTCTTCGCGGGCTTTTTGAAGTTCGTCCAATAAATCTCACCTCGCTATGCAGAGTTCGTTGATAAAACTTCGCGTATCGCGTAGCGAGTGGGCAAAAAAATTTGGTCCTTACTTTTTTGGTATACACTGGCGATAACATCCGCTCTTTCAGAGCTTACGCCACGCTTTCCGTTCTCTATTTCAGACAAATACCCCGAAGGTATACCGATTTCTCTTGCAGCTTCTTCAATGGATAGACCTGCCAGGATACGAGCCTGTGTAAGTGCACTCATGGTTTTTCACCCCCTAACACTTCGCGTTTCGCGATGTTTATTCTCAATATAAACGCATGTCGCGTTGTTGTCAACGCATTTTGCGAAGTTTTTTTATTTCCACTCTGCAATTCGCATTTCGCGAAGTATACTTACTAATAGGTGGTGGTTCATGTGTTTCCCCAAAAATTGAGGGAACTTAGAAAAGAAAAGCGATTAACCGCAAAACAATTTGGTGAAAAGTTTACACTTGCGGAATCAACGATATCTGGCTACGAAACAGGCGCTAGAACTCCAGATATGGAAACGATCGAAAAGTTCGCTAACTTCTTTGAGGTTTCAGTTGATTATCTAATGGGAAGAACCGATGCCCGTTCTACAACATCAAAATCTGGTAGTAATCATAATGTCGACCCAGAAATCATCGAACTTCTTGATAAGCTTCAAAAAAAAGGAGCAGCACTTGAAGCGACAGCTATCCTAAGGACTGCCTCTAAAATGAACAAGGAGCAGTTGAAGGACATATTAAAAGTGTTCGAGATGATAGAAACAGAGAAAAAAGACGGAAACTAAATAATCATCGGCGAGGACACCCTATGCCCTACTCACCAGACACAAAGTATCTGTTGAAACAATCGGGAATAGACATCCATCGAAGATCGTCAACCTCACCTATTTCCCTAAGAAAAGTCGGGCTCCACTTTGGATTAAAATTTAGAAAATTGCCACTCCATCAAAATACCTGCGGAATGATCGTCCCGAGCAACAATGGGATTTACATCACGATCAATTCGGATCATCCCTATACACGTCGTCGATTTTCAACTGCTCACGAAATCGGACATTATTTTCTTGGGCACGAATCGGACGTTACTCAAACACACGATGAGGACCGGTATGAAGAGGTTCAGGCTAATAAATTTGCCTCATGCCTCTTGATGCCAGACGAGTTATTTTGGTTTGTACATAATGAACAAACTTCTATTAAGGAGATGGCATCCTGGCTTCGTGTCTCTCCGATCTCCGTGGCCATCCGATGCTCGCATCTTGGAATACGACATTTAGAATCAGAACTCGTAAGAAGTGACTACTTCCTAGCAGAGGAAGAGATGTCATTTCATTCCTCACGAACTAAATCACATCAAAATCATAAACAACAAGAAGTTATTCAAGTTCCGAAGGTGGATCAAATATTTCAGCCACACCAAAGAAATGAAACTTTATGGAAGAAAAATTCTGACGCATTAGATAGGCTCCGGAGGATATATGGTTACGATTGAAGAAGAGACTTCGTAGATATGTTTTAAGGAGGCCCATTAATGTACGGACAACTACCACCCGGAGACTATGGTGCGTATCTCCGTAAATCACGTGTTGATCTAGAAGCCGAATCTCGCGGTGATGAAGATACTTATGCAAAACATAAACGAGTCTTATTTGATTTGGCCAAAAGGCACAATATCACCATCTCGAAAATTTATCAGGAAAAACCCATATCGGGTGAACGAATCTCGGAGCGCCCCGATATGATGAGTCTCTTGTCTGATGTTGACGAAGGGAAATGGACGGGTATACTTGTCGTCGAGGTCGAACGTTTGGCACGTGGGGATACTATGGATCAAGGCATCGTCGCTCAAGCGTTTAAATATTCCAATACCCTGATCGTCACACCGATGAGGACATTCGACCCAAACAATGCGGATGACGAGGAGTATTTCGAATTCGGCCTATACATGAGCCGCCGAGAGTTTAAGACTATTAATCGACGGCAACAGAACGGGAGAAAGACCGCTGTTGCTGAAGGTAAATATATAGGAAATATCGCTCCATATGGATACGATCGAAAGAAACTTCCCGGCAAGGGATGGACGCTTGAAATTAACCCAGAACAAGCACCGATAATAGAATTGATATTTAATTTGTACAACGAGCCTGACCCGGAGAAGCGTATGGGAACAGCTAGAATAGCTCGTTATCTCAATGAAGTGCTGAAAGTTCCAACGATGAAAAATTCCAGTTGGACCGTCGCGACTGTTAATGGCATTCTAAGGAACCCGACTTATATTGGGAATGTGAAATGGGGCACCCGTCCAGTTGTGCGTAAAAGAGCCGGGAAGAGCCGCCCTAGGCTTGCTAGAGAGGACACAACAGAAGAAAAAGGGCTACATCCTGCGATTATATCGGAGGAGGTTTTTGAGCGAACACAAGAGCTTCTAAGAAAGAACAACCACCCACGTACATGGGATGGTAAAGTTACGAATCCTCTCGCCTCTCTCGTACGCTGCGCGATCTGTGGCTCGACTATGATAGGTAGACCTTATAAGAACGGTTCATCATCTCTAATGTGTATCAAACCAAATTGCCCAACGGTGAGCACCTACATTCATATCGTCGAAGAACGGATTTTAGACGGCCTCAAAATATGGCTGGATCAATACAGTAAACAATGGGATGATGTAAACCCCGCAAAAACGGATGATGAATTGAAACTCAAAGTAATACGCTCATCCATTGAGGGGATGAGGAAGAAACTCGTCATATTGAATGAGCAGAAAAATGAGCAACACAATCTTCTAGAGCGCAAGATATACGATTTAGATACTTACATGACACGATCAATAGCAACCAAGAAAGAAATAGACGAAATAGAGAATGGAATAATAACACTGGAGGAAGAGTTATCTAACGAGGGGAAACGTATCGAGGCAAGGTCTGAGGTTATACCGCAGGTCACGAAAGTAATCGAGCTCTATCCCAATACCGAAGATCCATCGAAGCGAAACGAGCTTCTTAAATCTGTGCTTGAAATGGCGGTTTATAAGAAGGATGTAGGCGGACGATGGTCGGGGCTCGCGGATCAGTTTGAATTGATTCTACAACCCAAATTATCGGAATAATATGATGTATATGTTGTTGGCGCGAATTCTTCCGTGCCGATATCCGTCAATAACCCGATGACTTTATCCGGAATCGTATAGCGTTGATTCAAATATCGCAATGCCGCCGATAGCTCTCCGTCCGCTCCTCCGTATTGCTCCACCAAATATCTGGCCATACGGGGATCGCATTTACTTACCCTTACCGGATACTGGAGTTTTTTTTCGTAGATCCACATCTTCTCTACACCGCCCTCGTCTTAGACTTGCCATGGCCAAGGGGTATCCACCCATTGCCATGGGAATCGGCTAAAGCTTTGGCCAAATTGCAGCAAAGGACCGTATCTCATCTCGAACTCGTTGGCGATTTGTTGCCTTCGTTGCGCCAATTGATTAAACTGCTGAACGGCTTGCATATCCGTAGGATGGGTATCCAAATATAAAGTGAGCTCGACTAACGCGAAATCTACTTTCTGCAGCTCCAGAAGTTCTAGGCAATAAGCTTCGTCGCCCCGCAAGCCGTTATCCGGTTTCTTGACGGTGTCGTTGCGATCGTTGCGATCGTTGCGATCGTTGCGTCCATCGCGGTCGTTGCGATCGTTGCGCTCATTCCGCTCGAACCGGTCAACCATTGCCTTTCCCCCCTTTAACCGCTCGCCTGGAAGGATAAGGACTATAGAACGCAGGCCATAACGTACCTCGGCGCAACGCTTCGTCCAACGAGTATTGGGGCAAGTTCATCGGCTGGAACGTAATGTACTGATTCGGCGGAACGATGTACCATTTCACGCGGATAGGCGGACATGGATCATGCGGACTTACGAACGGCTTCCAATCTCGCCATTGGGCATCATACATGCATTTTACCTCCTTGGAAGTTCACCTTGAGCCCACTACCTAACACGAATAGCAGCATTCTCATCCGCTTATATCCTATGCCCAGCAACCTTGATTTCTGTCATTTCATAAGAAATTATTAACCTTTGCGTAGTCGTCGCTTATGCGAAAGAGGCTGGCGAAAGTATCGCCAGCCTCTTCCCCTTCTCAAACTCTACTTCGACAATAGTTGATACAGCACCTGTGCCAATTGCGCTCGTGTTGTCGCTTCTTTCGGATTCAGCAAGCCGCTGCTTCCCGTTATCACGCCGCTTGCCGTAAAGTAGTTCATCGCTTCTAGGGCATATCGGGCGATTTGATCGTCGTCTTGAAAGCTACCCCTATTATGACCGTCCGAGTTTACCGGCAATTGTCCAAGATACTTCAATATTCTGTACAATGTCGTAGCCATATCTTGTCGCGTTACTTCCTGCTCCGGCATGTAAAGGTTGTTTCCGATTCCATCGGCAAGCTTCAGACGTTTAGCTGCCGCCAAATAACCGCTATAATACGTTTGGCCCGCGTCCGCAAAGTTGTCTTTAGGCATCTGATCCGGTTCGATTCCGTAGGCGCGCATGATCATCACGATCATTTGACCGCGGGTGATTTTCCAATCCGGACTAAATTGCCCTTTTCCTGTTCCCGTCGCGATATCTCTTGCCGCTACGAAATCGATTGCTCCCTTATACCAAGCCGTGTCTGCAACATCCTTAAACGAAACCGGATGATAGCCGACCGCATACCGGGAGAAATGCGAAGTCGTAAACGCGACCGCGTTTCGTTGGGCAACGAACTTACCGCGCATTGCCTTCAGTCGACCGTTTGCGTCAATAAAGTAAGGCACGATAGCATTGTTCCTTTCGCTGCTTGGCGGAGCATACGGAATCGCGATTTCCACGTTTCCGCCGAACGATGAGATGAAAGCGTCGCCCGATTTAACCGTGAGATCGACTGCCGGTCTGCCGGCAATCGGGTTAGGCAATCCGGTCGTATCCACTGCTTGCGCACGAATAACGACTTCTTGCCCGGAGGCGTTAGCACCGATCGTTTCCAGAGCTTTGGCGTCAAAGCTCATGCTCGCCAATCCGGCATCGACATTCAACCCGATACCGCTCAATAACTTGAGAGCGCTCGTTGGAAGTTGTAACGATACTTCCTTAGCCGTTCCCGCTCCGGAAACGCTTATCGTAATCATTGGATTCGCGCCTGATTGCTTAGCTAGCTTCTCAAGAGCTTGTTTGATCGCATTCTCATCGACGCTAGCCGTCAAAACACCATTGTCGATGTTAGCCGTTACCTTGATCTCAACACCGTTGTCCGTAATTATAATCGACAGGTCCTTAGCAGATCCGTTGGAACCGCCGCTTCCGCCCGATCCGCCAGAGGAGTTCCCTCCGCCTGGCTCGTTAGCTTGCGGCGGCAGCATGATGATCTCATAGATTCTGACGGCTTGGTACATCGTCGTTGGATCTTGCGGTTCCGTAATATTGAAACGGACGTATCTGGCTTTCGTGCCCGCCGGAAGTACTCGATCCAGAATATCCTCCGTATTTCCTTTTACGTCGTCAACGGTGACCCAAGTTTCTCCGTCCTTACTTGTCTGTAACTGTAAAGCCCGCGTGTTGATTTTATTCCCGAGCCAGTTTTCGAAAGGACCCGCATTAACGATGAGATAACGTCCGATTTCTTTCTCCTCGCCAAGATCGACCTGCAGCCAGTAAGCCTCTTTGTTGGAGTCGCTCCATCTGCTGCCCATATTGCCGTCTATCGCGAATCGTCCCAAATCGCTAGGCTGTTCCCCGCTGACCGTGACCTTATCTTGCAGTCCGGTTAACATATTGCCCTCAGGCATAACGACAATCATCGCTTCGTCATACACATCGGGGTTAACGCTGCTTTCTACCCGAATGACCGCCTTGCCTTCCTTGTGAATCGTTACCCGTCCATCCTGCGATACCGACGCGATATTCGGATTAGCGGACTTCCAAGTCAACGACTTGCTAACAGCCTCGAGGGGCTTCAAAGTCGTCGTTTCCAGCTGGATTGCGTTCCTGCTCATCGTAAATATCCGGTGCTGGTTAAGTTCAATCTGCAGCAAAGGAACATTCATTGCCGCTACGCGAATTTGCACCTCTACCTTATTATTCGGATCTATTGCGCTCTCGGCGGTTATCGTAGTCGTTCCCTCCGCCAAAGCGTAAAATCTACCTGAAGCATCGATGTTTCCGATATAAGGGATGCTGGATTTCCAGATCGTTTCACCTTGAATCGCATCGGTCGTCAGCTTCATATAATCCCATGGTTTAGCCGCGATACTCTCATTCGCTGCTTCCAGAGATTTCACTGGGAATACGACGGATGAGGGCTCCAAGTTAAGAACAACTCCGGCAACCGCATGGGAAGGCAATGATAATGAAACTTTTACTTTGCCACCCTCTACTCTTGTAAATACCGGAACCGCCGCAGAGCCATCCGCCCAACCGCTTACCATGTAAGCAGTCGCCGTCACTTCCGCATGGCCGAGTTCAACGTTATCGAATGTAACTTCGATATTTTTCACTTCATCGGACTCATTAACGACAAAGCCTACTTGCTTACCTTCGCTGTTAACGGCGCCAAAGGCGTCATCCAAGCCGTTAGTCGTTGCGGCTTTCACTTGAAACTCGCCTTTGCCAAGGCCAAGCGACTTGCTTAACAGCTTAAAGGTATAGCCGAGCGGCAAGAAATCGCCTGTACCCGATGCGTCATCCCATTTGTACATGCCGAAGTTGGACACGCTGCCTTCGGAGAAATCGGTCTCTCCGTAAATGGGCTGGTAGGATGGAAATGCCGCATAGAAGTCGGCCGCGTAATAACCTTGCTTAATCAATCCGGAAAGCTGGAGTCCGAGCCAAGATCCGCTAGTGAAGCCTCTCTCTTCATAATTTCCGGCGGATGTGTTGTATTCCGTAATCATGATAGGCGCATTGGCATCGAACCCCTTCGAAGCGCGGGATGCGAACGCGTCTTTGAAAATACGAATATCCGTCTTGCCGGCTTGCGGACTATACTTATGGAACGAGCCGTACTGCAGCATATCCGGCGTAATTCTAGGATCATCCATAACGGCGTGGATTTCCTCAGTGACAGGCTCGAATGTGCTGAGTCCGCCCATGATCACGTCGCTGTCCACTTCACGAATGGCTTTGGCAATGTGATAGTAAGAGTCCTTAATAAATGCAATGCGGGTGTACCCGCTGCCTTCCAAGTTAATAAACCAGGAAGCATCGGGTTCGTTCAGAATTTCAACCCAGTCGATATCGTCCTTGTAACGAAGATAAACCTTCTGAACGATATCCTCGTAAACCTCCCAATCTTTCGGGACGCCAAAATAATCGCCTGAATAGGTTAAGAAGCTGGGAGCGTAGGCAAAAATCATCGAAACCTTCATGTGATTGGCTTTTGCCTGATCGACCCACCAGAATTGATCCCAATTCCAGTTGTCGGGGTTTTGACAATCATTCGTATTGTTGTTCCAATCTTCAAGGCTGCCGCAGACGTCTTTGAGAATATAATCGAAATATACCGTATTGCGAATTCTTGTCATCCCGATATCGGCTAGCTTCGGAAACATAACATCCGCGTGCATTCTCATCGGATTTTTATTGAATCCGAATACATAAGGCGATCCTATTACGGTATCATTCGCAAAGTCTATCGTGGCTGTGGCATCCGGAGGCGTATTGGCGTTCACCTCTTGGTTGATTAGCGTGACGATCGCCTCGCCAATGACTCCGGTGCCGTCAATCGCTTCGGCTCTAACCTTTACGTCTCCGTCTTTTTTCTTGGAAGCCGTAAGCGTTCCCGTTTGATCGATCGAAGCTTTGATCGTTGCCGAGCCGTCCGGTTCGCGAACGGACCATTTCACTCTCTGGTCGGTCGCATCGCCCGGAGTAACCGCGGCAACCATCTTCAGGCTTCCGCCTTTCACATCGATGGAATTGCCCGTTTCTCCGTAAACCGCAATACTCGCAACGGGAGTCGTTACTCCCTCGGTAAAGCCGTATACTTCCATCTCCGCAAGACCGATCGAATTGAAGCCGGTTGTACTGCTGATATCAAATCGCAGCCATTTCGCTACGATAGGCGTTTCCAGATCAATCTCCTTGGGAGACCCGTCTACCGGGATGTCCTTCACTTCGATCTTCTTGCCGTTGCTAAACGTAATGATTCCTTTATCCGCATTGGCAGGGTCATTCCTGTCGTACACGATAATCTTATGTATCGTTTGCGCTTGCTCCCACTCGAGGTTGATCCAAGGCTTCGTCTCTTTCGATGCCCATTCCGTACCGATGTCTCCATCCATCGCGTTGGTCGCGACGTACGCCGCGCTATATTCGGTCGATGCGGACACGGACGCGTTTCCGGCAATATTCGTTCCCATCGAAGGGTCGACGCCTTGTCCGGAAATCGTCACCTTAACCGATCCGTCAACCGTGGATCCATCCTTCGATCTAGCAACTACAGTAACCGTGCCATCGGCAGTTGCCGAGAGCTTTCCTTGGCTATCTATTTTTGCCTTTTTAGTAGGCGTAACTCCATCCTCTTCTAACACGGCCCAAGAAACCGATTGATTCGTTGCATCGGCAGGCAGCACCGACGCGATCATTTGCAACGTACCCTTCTTGGCAGATATGGCGTGAATGCCGCCTGCCCCGCTTACTCCGATACTTTCAACGGGCTTGCTTGCTCCGCTTGGATACCCGAATACTTCGAATTCCCTTAAGCCCACATTCCATCCGCCGCTACCCTCATGAATATCGAATTTGATCGAGGTCGCAACGATAGGATTGGGCAGAACGATCGTCTTCGGCGTTACTCCGTCGTTCGGTACTCCGTCTACCTTGATTTCCTTGCCATTGCTGAATACGATTTTACCTGCGGCATTATTGCCATCGGCTCTGTCGTATAATACAAGCTTCGTTATCGTTTGCGGTTCGTTCCAATCCAGCCGAATCCATGGTTTCGTTTCGTTGGAAGCCCACTCCGTGCTCAACTGTCCATCTACGGCATAAGCGCCTTTATATTCCGCGCTGTGCTCCGTTGAAACCGTAACGCTAGCGCCGCCTGCAATATTGCTGCCCGGTTGAACGGTCTGGTTAATCGTTATATCCTTGTAACCGGTTACGCCGGACCCGTCCTTCGCTGCCGCGACGACTCTAACCACTCCATCGGCTTTGGCCTGGAGTAAGCCCGCGTTATCGATTTCCGCTTTATTCGTAGGCGTGTGTCCATCGCTTTCATAGACCGCCCAAGTCACGCTTTTCATGGTCGCATCCTCAGGGAATACCGCCGTATTCAACTGAAGAGCGCCGCCGGAGATGCTTATCGTATTCTCGTTACTGACAACGCTAATGTTTTGAACGGGCGTTCCGCTAGCCGATTCGACTCCGAACACCTGAAGCTCGACTAAGCCTACTCCATTCCAGCCATTGCCCGTAATATCGAATTTCAAGGAATCGGTAACGATTGGAGAATTTAATACAATTTCCTTGGCAACGCCATTCCCTGGAATATCGGACACCGTTACTTGCGCGCCATTGCTGAAACTCAGCACTCCGCCGATGGCATCTGCGCCATCCGGTCGGTCATAGATTACGATTTTGGACACTTCATACGTGTTGTCCCAATCCAGTTCAATCCACGGTGCAGAGGTAGCGGAAGCCCATTCCGTGTCCATACGGCCATCCGCCGCATGAGCGCCCGCATAGGCGGGATCATTTCCATAAAAAGAAGAAACCGTTACCCGCGCCTGCGGTGCGATATTCGTCTCCGCAGCTTGGGCAAGCTGCGGCGTCGTCAAATAGATCATGTTAAACATAAGTACTGCCGCTACCAGAAAACTTGTGAATTTCCTCGCTTTACCGTGCATTCTATCCACTCCGTTTCAAGATGGTTGCTCGAACCTTATCCTTTAATCGCTCCCATAGCTAGTCCCTTGAGCAAGTACTTTTGCGTAAATAAGAAGAACAAGAGAATCGGAATGGTGGCTACGACGCATATGGCCGATACGGGCGCCCATGACGTAACCGAATAGCTTAATGTGCCGACATAACTCTTAAAGTTGTATATTTCAAGCATTAACGTGGGCACGTCGCCGTTGCTTAAATAAATGAGAGGTCCCTGAAAGTCGTTCCAGTACCAGAATATTTCCACCACGAATACGGTAGCCGTCGCAGGCATCAATAACGGAAAAATGATGCTGACGAACGTTCTGATTTTGCCGCAGCCGTCAATGGCGGCGGCCTCTTCCAGCTGCCTAGGTATGGATTTGGTAAAGCCGGCGTAAATCATCGACGTATAGGCTACGTTACCGGACAAATAGATCAAGATTAGGAAAGGAATCGTATTCATCATGCCTAACGAGGTTCCCATTTTGTAGAAGACGACCATATTCGTTTGAGCCGGGATAATGAGCGCGAACACGAACACGATATACATCCACTTGAATATCCGTTCTTTGGACCGGCTAACGACATATCCGGCCATAGAAGAAACGATAATGGCAATGATTAACGTGATGGCACAGATCATGATCGTATTCAAGAACGCGGGAACGAAAGTCGGAGATGCAAAAACCATTTTGTAATTTTCGAAGTTGGTAAAGTCCGGCGGGTAAAACGGATCAAAGATATGGTCCTCATCCTTAAAGCTCGACAGGATAAGAACAATGAACGGAACGGTAAACAAGAGCGCGACAAAGAACATAAGCCCGGTTCCGAGAATTCTGCTTCCTGCTTGAACCTTCATTACATCTCCACCTCCTTAGAACGGGTTAACCTAAGCTGAAGGGCAGAGATCACGAAAATAATGAGGAGCAAGAATACCCCGGTAGTGGTTGCGTATCCGGCAGCATTGTATTGGAAAGCTTGATTGTATATAAGCATCGTAGGGGTCAGCGTAACGTCGCCGGGACCGCCCTTAGTCATAATCAACGGAAGGTCAAACAGCTTTAAGGTTCCTGATATTTGGAAAAAAGTAACGATCGTAACGGCTGGCATCAGCAATGGGAAAGTAATACGAGTAAAGCGGGTCCAGCCGACCGCCCCGTCGATATCGGCAGCTTCGTATAAATCCTGCGGAATGCTCTGAAGCCCCGCGATGTAGAAAATAGCGGAGTTGCCGACGCCTTGCCATAAAATAATAAACAAGAGCGCCCAAGGCGTTTTGTCATAATCTCCGAGCCAATTGATCTCTTGGCCTCCCACGCCTAGAAGATCGACCACTTTATTAAGCAACCCGTCACCGGCAAGAATGATCACCCAGATGTTCGAAATAACGATCATGCTAATGACGGAAGGCAAGTAAAATAACGTCCGTAACGCGGAGCGTCCTTTAATCTTCGAATTAAGAATCAGAGCCAAGATCAGCGATAGCGGATTGATCAGAACGATAGCTCCGACTGTAAAGAACAAGATGTTTCTTAGAGAATGCACGAAGCTGATATCTTTCAGCAAATTTTTGTAGTTGAGCAGTCCAACGAAATTGGGCTTCGAAATCCCGTTCCAGTCCGTAAAAGAATAGTAAACGCTTGATAGAAAAGGATATACGACAAATGCAGCGATAATGAGCAACACGGGTACCATGAATAGGACTCGCTGTGTGTAATCCAGGGTGCTTTTCTTCACTTCAATCAGTCCAATCCGCGTTTGAGTAAACAATAATAACGATGATGCGAGTGCTGCGGCGTTTAATCCCCAGCACTCGTATGATCACTCCATCTTTACTGAATATTTACCAACGCTTTATCGCGCTGATAGGTTTGATCCGCCGCGTCCAAATCCTTAGGTGAGAAAGCTTTGCCTGCCGCGATTTTCGTTATCACTTGCGATAGCGCTTCATGCGTTGATGGCGGGAGCCACAGAGTCATTTGCATTTGCGACGGGAAAGTAGATAACGCCTGAGCGTAATCCTTGCCTCCGCTCGTTTCTTGCGGTATCGTAAGGTTCGGCAAACCCGTAAATGCACTGTTCTGAAGCAATCCGGGAAGCGTGCTAGCGTCAATCAAAGCGTTGATCATATCGATTCCGCGCTGTTTGTCCGGATACAGGGCATTCAGGGACAAAGAAGCATTCGTAGCCGTAGTAACGAAGCTGTTGCCGTTGTCGTCAGGCATCGGGAAGAAACCAAGGTCGACATTGTACTTGTCGGCGACGACGCTGTTGATCCACGGTCCGTTGAACATCATAGCCGCTTTGCCTTCGCCAACCTGCTGCACGGCCGTATCATAACCGGTGCTCAATGCGCTTTTGGTCAGATAGTTATTTTTGACCATTTTCTCGAAAGCGGTAAACAACGCCGTAAATTCAGGACCATTGATTTTGGTCTTGCCTTCATATAAATCTTTGTCGATATTCGGATTCACGCCGTATACGAACGATGCCATCGAAATCCAAGTACCGGATATCGGCCATCCATCCTTGTACCCGGCCGTGACCGGAATGATTCCGGCTGCTTTAATCTTTTCGCTTATATCCAGAAACTCTTGATAGTTTTTCGGAACGGAAAGCCCGAGATCCGCAAACACTTTTTTGTTATAAAACATTCCCCAGCCGGAGACGTCGACAGGCGCCGCATACACTTTGCCGTCGTATGCGTTATCCGGTTTAGAGCTTTCCATGATTTGCGAGGCCCATGGCTGATCTGAAAGATCGGTCAAGTAACCGGCTTTGGCGAAAGGAACAAGCGCGTTTTGATGGAAAAACACATCGGGAGCGCTCTTCGTCGCAAGCTGCGCCTTTAACAACTCATGGTATTTTTCGCCTTGGATAGGATTCCATTTGATCGTGGCGTTCGGATACGTTTTCTTGTACAGAGCTTCTACGTTTTTGATGTAGTCCTCGGCATAGGCGTTAGCCGAACCGAGTACCCAGTGAGCGACGCTAATTTCGAACGCTTCGTCATTTGAAGATTTTTCCGGCGATGTCGTTGACGATGCTTCGGGCGAAGCGCCGTTAGTTGCAGCGGAGTTGCTATTATTGCTATTTCCGCAAGCCGCAAGCGTAAATGCGACCATACAAACGACTAAACTTAGCAGTAATTTTTTCTTCAGCATAGGTCGATCCCCCTTGATATTACGAATAGTAGTGTCAACGCGCGTTTTGACAAGTTTAATTGTATGCTTTCCTTTTTAGCTAGAATAGTGAATAGTTTTAAGAATTAGTGACCAATTTTGCGCTCTTGAGCAGCGCTTGATCCTTTTTAAAATCCATTCGTTATAATGGTTTTGTACGGTAAGATGATGAAATTACATCTGTATGGCGGGAGAACACCATGATCAAAAAACTACTATCCATGTACCGGAAAAAAGTCTTCTATAAGATTTTTCTTCTCCTGCTGCTGGCGACATCCATACCCACCGTCATACTGACTACGATGTCTCATGAAAGTACGCGAAGACTGTTTCAGTCCGATTTTATCGAGTATAAGAAAACATTGAATAACCAGATCGTAAATAGTATCGATGAGAATTTGCAGACTATGCAGAAACAGTCGGAGGCGCTCGCTTACAACATCCTCGACATTCAACGGTTCCTTTCCTATAAACCTACCACGATCGACGAGGGATATTTTGAAGCCGCCAATCGGGTGAACTACTTCCTGACCAGCATCTTGAGCAATAACGATAGATTCGACGGCATCGGGTTGCTTTCCCTGAACGGCTCCATCGCCACGTACGTTAACGCGGACGGATTTACTCCTCAGGAAAATTCAAAAATACGGATCCCAGGCGTGGAAGATACGCTGATCAACAACGGCGGTCCCGTCATCACCATGATGGATCTGGACCAAACGATGAACAGTTCCATTAGAAATCATAAGAACAACAACGTGATCGGAGTGCTACGAACCCTTCTAGACTACAAAATAGAAAACAAGCCGATCGGAATCTCGTTGTTTACGCAGGAATTGTCCAAATTCGGAGAAATCGTTACCCACAGCAGAATTACCGAAGAGGACACGGTCATCATCTTATCCGATAATAATAAAGTCGTATTTAGCAACCGAGAACAATCTCCGGACTCCTTGCAGCAACTCATTGAGCGTGCCGAGCAAGAGCGCGCGGACAAAACGAACGAGCAGATCAGCTTTAACTGGAAGGATCAGTTTATCATTTATGATGACTCGTCGATCTTCGAATTCAAGGTCATTACGTCCGTGCATCGACATGTCATCGAGGAAAAAATGAGCGTCGTAAAAAGGATTAATTTCTTGCTGATGACCGTGTTGGTCATTTCGACTATCATCCTGTCCATCTTGCTGTCTAATCTCATTACCTCTCCTCTTATTCGCTTAAAGAAGTCGTTCATCCAATTTCAGAGAGGGAATTTTTCCGTTATGATCGAAGCCAAAGGCGCGGACGAATTCGCGGAAATCGCTTTAGGTTTCAATACGATGGCCGAAAACGTACATCATCTGATCAAAGAAAAATACGAGATCGAGCTTGCCCGAAGGCAATCCGAGTTGGAGTCGCTTCAGAGCAAGATTAATCCCCACTTTCTGTATAACACGTTGTCGTCCATTAAAGCGGTTATCAGAGACGAGAATGCCGGGTTGGCGCGCCAAATGGTTCAACATTTATCCGATTTGTTTCGCTATTCGCTGAATAGGGGGAGATTTATCGTGACCTTGGTAGAAGAACTGGATCACGTGAACAAGTACTTGACCCTTCAAAAGCTGCGTTTCGGAGAACAGTTCCGGATGACGTTCGATATCGATGACGAGTTGCTCTCCACGAGCATTTTGCGATTGACTTTACAGCCGATCGTCGAGAACGCGATCCTTCACGGCCTGGAAAACAAAACAGGGCATCGTCTCGTTCATATCTGCGCCCAAACGTACGATAATGAGCTGTGGATTTATATAGAGGATAACGGTAAGGGGATGGATAGCCGACAGGCGGATAAGATGAATGCGATGCTGGGCGATAATCCACGAACGATGCTTGATAGCCCGACGAGAGACCGGGTAGGCATCTACAACGTGAATTCCCGGATTAAGCTTTATTACGGCAACGAGTACGGGATCAGCATTCTGAGCGCGCCCGATGAAGGGACAATCGTTAAGATCATTTTACCGTTGGATAGGGGAACGCAACTATGAAAATACTCATCGTAGAAGACGAGAAACTAACAAGAGACTCCATGGAGCATGATCTTAAGGAATTGGGATACTCCTTAATCAATAAGGCATCGGACGGAATTGAAGCATTGGAGTCGATCGAGGATTGTAAGCCGGACGTTATATTCGCCGATGTACGCATGCCGCGTATGGACGGACTAAGCCTGTTGAACGAAGTTAAGCAACAGGTCTCTCCTCCGATATTCGTCGTAGTCAGCAGCTACGATTCGTTCGAATACGCGAAGACGGCGCTTGAACAAGGCGCCTTCGCCTACTTGCTCAAGCCGGTTGAAGAAAACGACTTGAAAAGCTGCCTTAGCCGGATCGAAAATCGGATCATACATGACCGGACGAAAGCCAATCGAATGACCGAAGCCGATCATAAAGCCAAGAAATACCTTCAGCTTGCCAAGAAACAGATGTTGCAGCATATCATTCAAGAGGAGATCACCGACGAGGCTGATCTGCGAGAGCACTTTAAGGCGATGGATATTTCGTTGCCCTATGATCAAATCTTCATTATGACGATTAGCATCGATCATTTCGAGCAATTGATAAGCCGTAGATCGAGCTCCGACATCCAACTGTACAAGTTTTGCATCGAAAATATAACGCTAGAGTTAATCGAGGATCTCGGCGTTACGATCTTGCCCTTCGAGACCGATCATGATCTAGGCTTCCTGGTCAATATTCCCGCTAACCCGGTGCTCGAGGAGCAATTGATGCGCGCTTTGGACAAGATCATCGAGTTTACAAAGGATTATTTGAAGTTCTCCATCACCGTCGGAGTCGGCGAAACGTTCGGGGAGCTATCCCATATTCACAAATCCTATACTCAAGCGAGAAAAGCGGCTATGACACGAATGACTCGCGGCGGCAATCGGGCGTACTCCCATAAAATGCTTAAATCGGAGTTTAGCACGGCATCTTTAGTAATGAACTTCGAAACGGAACAACAGTTGCAACTCTGCATGGAAAAATGCGAAAAAGAAGCCGCAAAGGTTATCATTCATCAGTTCTATCAGCAAGCGCAAGAACAATCGGCTAACCTATTGAAACTGAATTTCAATGTGGCGGTCACGCTCATAAAGCTGCTAACCCGGCTCGGATTAAATCCCGAAACGTTCCTCGGCAGCGAGCTGAAGCTTTACAGGCAACTTAACGTATGCACGAGTCTTGAGCAGTTGTTGCTTACCGTAGACGAAATTCTCGAAATCTGCTTCGAGCAAATCGGCAAGAACGATAAAATCTGGAACAATTCGGTCATGGCTAAAGCAATGGAATTCATTATCCGTCATTATAACGAAGATATCAGTTTGCAGTCCGTATCCGAGCATATCAGCTTGAGCCCGGCCTATTTAAGCAAACAATTCAAGAAAACCTATAACCAGAACTTTATCGAATTTCTGATCCAATACAGAATGGAAAAAGCCCGAGAATTGCTCAAATCAAGCACCTACACGGTAAACGAGGTTTCCGTTATCGTCGGATTCAAAGACGAGAAGCACTTTTTCAGGACATTCAAAAAAATAACGGGGGTTACTCCGGGGGCTTATAAGAGAGGGGAAATATAACGACAGGCGCTCAAGGCACCGCATTCTTTCCTAGATGCGGTGCCTTGAACGTGAATGGCTAGTTGGATCTGAAAGTCAGCGTATAGCGGAACCGCGCATCCTCTTCGTACCACATCCGGAAATTGGTTCCCCACGCGTTGTTGTGAAGATTGAAGTAATAGCCTCCGCTCAGGTCGGCGAACAAGTTGTCGAACTGCAGCAGCCGCGGCTTTCCGATGGAGACGACGGGCGCATCCCAAGTTCGGATCGTCGCTTCTCCGTCGGCGCCGGAATAAGTCAGTCGAGATTCGATCGCGTGCATGCCGCGGTTACCGTTCTTCACGACCTCAAGCGGCGACAGTAACGATCCAAGCTTATCCATCTTCCACAAGTTAGGGTTATTTACGATAGGATTAATGCCGATCCAGCTGCCCTCCGGTAGGCGGTGGGCATCCTTGCCGAACCAGTTAAGGGTCAAGTCAATGTCTTCCGCATCTTTAGCGAATCGGTACAACAGCTCTAATTCTCTTGGAGCCCCTTGAATTTCGGAAGCCTGCTCGGACATTCGAAGCTTGGCTTGGACATAGTCGCCATCATTCGCATGCCGCACCGACAGCGAGACCAAGCTTGGTTCAAACATTCGATTCGTCGGATAGGGCTTGGCGAATTCAAATGCCGGCTTGCCGAAGTCCGCGGAAATCCAATCCAAGTTTCTGTCCCAATACGTCGTATATTGCTCGTACCAACGCCGATAGTCCGGCAATCCGAACGTTTCATAGCTGTAACGTCCGATACGCGAGTTGTCATCGGCCCATACTTTACCGTTATTCCCGCGAAGAAGGCTAATAGAGCCGTCTTCCGCGAACTCCGCTTCGAATAGACCGAGACGGTAAGTCTGTCTAATCGATATCGGATTGTAACCCGTCGAGGCGGCACGTTCGGGACGTAATCCCTTTAAGGCTTCCTCGGCCTCCCGACGTTTGTCCGCGTCCAGCGTCATTAATGCCGTTTGAACATAATTCCGCTGCTCGTTCCATGAAGATTCTACTTCGCTATAGGAGTACGAAGTTTTCCCGGTGTTTTTCGTATGGCCGGCAGACCAGCCTCTCGTATATTCGTAGGTTAACGGAAATAAATCTTCTCCGACGATATCCCGCTTACGCGCTGCCGCGAAGTCTTTCTTCGCATAGTTAACGAAATCCGGAAGGTATTTCTTCATATCCAATCCCCATGTATGCTCGGGAACCATGATTAGGGAATGACAGAAGGCATCGTATTGTTCCGAGTTCAATACGAGCGTACCCTCCGCGATCCATTTGTCCCGCAGACGAAGTAATTCCCGATAAGCGGCGATTTTCCATGGATCGCTCGCCGCTCCGTATATCCAAGAGTCGCCGATCTCCTCCCGTACAACGGGCAAGGAAGCCTTGTAGCTCCACAGCTTGTCCGCAAAGGCGTCCATCGTCGACGCTTGAATGACGGCATTAGGGAACTGCTCGGCCAATTCAACGAACAATTTATGAATATCCTCTACCGACGGCGGTCCGATGTTGTCCAAAGTATGAGAGAAATACAATACCTCGTCGAAACCGGGAATGACCATCGCCTCTCCGTAGGAGTCATTATAATTCACGATGACTTCAGCACCGTCGGCTGCTTTCCATACGAAAGCCTGCGGTACATCCGGAGCTTTGGAGGCGGGGTTTGTCCCCAAATGCAGGTAGCGGATTCCGGCTGCGGAGAGCAGTGGGACAATCCCGATGGTATGTCCGGGAACGTCCGTCATTTTCGCAGTAATCGTTTGCTTACCGTAGGTACGGTCGAGTTGGCTGCTCATAGACAGCCCGAATTCGAACAACCGCTTATCCATCAGCTCGCTATGGGTCGTGAACGGAAGCCCATGCCACACGATATGACCCTTCTGTATAGCCTCCTCCATCTTCGCCCGATCTTCGGGTGCCGCGTGATCCAGATAATAACGGATCAGCCATGAGCCGGTCGTCCAGACGAACTTCTCCGGACCGGGCTTATCCGCTAAATGATCGGCCAGTTCAATGGCCTTCGGGATAAATGAATCGACGTACTGATCGAGAACGTTCCGGGCTGTATCCGTAAAACCGATATCTAAGTGGGTTTTAAATACGATGTGTACGGTTTTGATCGAAGTTTTGATCGAAGTTTTGATCGAAGTTTTGATCGAAGTGTTGATCACACTCACTCCATCCATCATGATATAAATTACTCCTAAATTATATAAACCCTATCCTCTGCCGAACAGTGGATAGGATTTATATAAGGTGATCTTTTTTGCTTACTTTTTTGTTCGCTTAAACAGTCCCCATGAAGCGATATATCCCGCGAAACGTACTCAACAATGTATTCTCGCTCAGCTTAATATTCGTAATTATGCCGTTATGCTGAAGTCCCCTAGACAAAGCAGGCACGAACAATTGTCCGCTTTTCGCGATTTGACCGCCGATAACGATAGTATCCGGTTGGAATCTCTCCATAGGCGCGGTCAGGATTTGCGCCATGCGATGTCCAAACCGTTCGAACAGTTCGACCGCGAGTTCATTCCCCGCTAGCGCTAATTGCGCAAGCTCCCGGACATCCTGACCGCCGGCGAGATCCAATCCGAGCTCGTCGGCTAAGCTGAGCACTCCTCGGCGAGAAACGAAATCATCCGCGATGCCTTCCCCGTAGGACAGATGATACAGCCAACCATTCTCGGGCACATCCCGTTGGTGCTTGATCAGACGTCTTTTCTCTACGAAACCTGAACCGAGGCCGGTTCCGATCGTCAAACATACGACGCGGTCGGAAGCGGAAGCCTGCCCATACACCGCCTCGCCAAGAGCAAACAAGGATGCGTCATTCTCGAATGCCAGCTTCCAATTCGGGGCAAGGGACGCCGCAATTACGGCATCCTTCCGGAACACGTCCCTCAGCTTATCTCCGAGAGAAATACCGTATATGGCCTCGAACTTATTCAATCCTTGAATATAGCTTATCCCTCTCTCATAATCGAAGGGACCCGGGAAAGCATAACCGATTCCGTATACGCCGGCTCCCGATTCCTCGCTAAGGCGACTAACCAGATCTCTCGTCATATCCCTGAAACGTTCTATGATTTCATCTTGCGTTCCATTCGAGTTTGCCTCGTACTGCGTCACGGTATGTTCTAATACCGCCCCGTCTCTATTGACGACTCCCGCTTTAATATAGGTTCCGCCTACGTCAAAAGCGAGCAGAAACTGACTTCCCATAGCGAATCCCCCTACATGTTTAAGCTCGCACAAACGCCTTAATGGTAGCGATTGTCTGTCCTGCGCTCGGTCCGCTTGGACGAACCGTATAACGTTGCACGGACGCCGGTACGATAAAGGTTTCCGCATACCGTACAACGAACGGATCGAATTGTCCGTCGGGACTTTCCACTACGGCTTCCTCGCCCTCCACTAGATTAAGCATATGAACGCTTCCGTTCGCTTCATGCGTGACCGGTTCCGAGAACCAATGGCGGCGCGTTTCGATAAATTGCAATTCATGCAACCCCGTCCGTTCCTCTCTCCAACCCGTTCCTTCCGTGACCGTCTCCGCACGGTTCATAAGCTCGTTCTCGACCCATTCCGTCCTACGATCCCACTGCATGACTTTGGATCCATGTTCAAGATGGACGGGACGCGGTTTGCCATCAAGCCCGACCTGATCCCAGTCCCACAATTTGAAGGTAAATATATAAGGCGTCGCGCTAATCTCCAAAACCATGCAATCCGTTGCCGAGCAATGGATTGTACCCGCCGGGATAAGGAAATGCTCGTGCTTCTTAGCTTCGTATGCGTTGATGTACCGCTCCGCAGGGAAAGATATTTCGCCTGCCTGAGCCCGTTCCAAATCTCCCCACATCCGCTCGGCATCCGTATCTTCCTTCACCCCGAGATAAACAAGAGCGCCCGGCTTGGAATCCAGAATATAATAGCTTTCATCCTGCGTATAGGTCATACCGAAAGTTTGCTTAATATAATCCGTCGTCGGATGAACCTGCAAGCTTAGGTTTCCTCCGCCGATCGTATCCAATAAGTCGAATCGTATCGGGAATTCAGCTCCGAAGCGAGCGAGAACCCGATCTCCGAGCAACTCCCGGGACTGGAAGAACACGAGATTAATAGAAGGCAGTTCAAGTCGGATGCTACCATATTGGAAATAAAGGCTGTTCTCTTCCGGTACCCCATCGAAACCCCACGCGTACGGCTTCTCTTGTCGCGGTAAATCGATATGCTCTTCCAGCCACGTACCGCCCCATACGCCCGGGTCGAAATAGGGGACTAAGCGGAAAGGCTGCGAAGCCGTCTGCCGCAAACCGCTCATCAGAGCTTCATAGGTGACCATCTTAGGGTCATCCTTCGCGTTCGTATCCAAATAGTAGTCTATTTTATCGAACAAACGACGTTTCAACCGGTCCGCCATTCTCCATTCGAAGAAAAAGCCGCCTTTATATTTTCGAAGAATTTCTTCCTCGTGATTGTCCAAGCGCCAGTTGCCGAATTCCTTGGAGCGATAGCGTTGTTGAATTTCCCAACGAGCCAGGTCCGCATAGACGAGCACGTCCCCCTCGGAGACCAAGGAAGCTCCAAAGCCGATAATAACGACGATCCCGTTGTCCACCGCGTTCGCTTGATCCTTCAATTGCCGCAAACGATCGATGTCATAGAACTCCTCGATCTTGGAGGGCGACATAAAGCCGAATACCCGGTCATCGGTCAAATATTTGCGGATCTCCTGCTTGATTTGCTCTCCAGGCAGCGCGGCTTCTTCCGCGCGGATGACCAATGCCGGTTCTAGCCGAGATTCAAGCGCTTGTATGATTTCATCCTGACGAACGGAAGGGTAACATTCGATGACAAGAACCGATTTAGATGCCGACAGGCTGCTTATCCGGGATTGGAGTGCCTGCGCGATCCGATCATAACCTTGCCAAGCTTGATCTTCGCATTCCTTTATTCGTACCGTCGGCGACTGATTATAGTTTTTTGTCGGTTTCGTAGTTGTCGTCATTGCGTAAATACCTCCATCAATTTGATTAATATTATCAATACATAACATATAGTAACATATATTATCTTAAATTAACACATTAAAGAACAAAATCACCCTGACGGGTGACCATTTTGCTAAACCTTTTTCTATTAACGCGATTTCTGACTGCCTGAGTAAACTGCACATACCTGCACAACCCAATATCGGATTGAATACAAGGCAATCGGATTGGAAATGCAGGACAATCGCTTACGAAACTGAAACTTGAGGGACAGATTAGCCCTTGTGCGTTATCGCATAACCTCGCGGGCAACGACTATCCATTTATTGCTTACCCTATTATGCATTGGCACATCCGGAGGAGGGGGGCTGGTCTCGCGTTTTTGGGCCGAAAAACGGTAACGGAACCCACAGCCCTTATTTTGCTAAATAAGGGGCACTTCAAAATGTAACGGAAATAAGCGCCCTTATTTGCCGATAATCCAACAAAAATGGACCATTTGGACACAAATAACGACGTGTAGCTCCGTTAGAAATTCAATATCTCTGTTTTCTTCAAAATAGCGGCGTACAGCTCCGTTAGAAGTCCAAATGCTCACGTTCGTTAGCTATACGGCACCCCGCTCCGCCAGAAAATATTTTCAATATTTGAGAATGGTGATTTGCATTCAAAGAACTGCAATCGGCCGTAGGATCATGGCTTTTGTGGGCGCTCTTATTTGTGTATTTTTCAATGAAATCATGCCCATGCCCATTGCGCGTAAATAAAGGCGTTCCGCTCCGTTAGAATCTATAAATACCTGTTTTCGACGAAATAGCGGCCGTGGCAGCCGCTAGAAAATGAACGCTCGATTTTCGTTTGCTGCAAAGCCCCAAAACGGTAATTCCTAAACAACAAAAGAAAACCTCTGAGCTCATCCGAGGCAGAGGTTGCAGAGGTTCTAATTTTCCTTATTATACGATATGCAAGGGTACGCCCAGCTTAATGAAATAGTCTTTTATTTCCTCTGGAACTCCGCTATCCGTAATCACTGCGGATACATCCGCGGCCATCGCCGTCGTCGTGAAGGACCTTGCGCCGAATTTGGACGAATCAAGCAGCATGACGGTGCGCCCGGCGGAACGAATCATTGCCTGCTTCACGCGCGTATCGAGTAAATTAGGATCCGTGAATCCCGTCTCCGGAGTAAATCCCAGACCCGACAGAAACACCGTATTCGCATGAAATTGTTCGAAGAACGATTCCGCTACGGGTCCGACGAAAGTACTGGACTGTTCCCTCAGCATGCCGCCGCAACAGAGCACGACATTGCGTCCGGCCCCCGTATTTAAAGCATTCAAAGTATTCAATCCATTCGACAATATCGTTAATTGCGAAAATGATTGCAGATAAGGGGGCATCCGGGCTACCGTAGTCCCGCCCTCCAGAATAAGCACATCGCCCTCGCTTACAAAGTGCTTAATCGCATAGGAAGCCAGCCGCTCCTTAACGTCTTGGTTCCGGGATTCCTTCTCGATCGTTGCCGGTTCGTGGACATAACTCTGGGCGAGTACAGCGCCGCCATGAGATAAGATCACTTGGCCTGATGATTCTAACTGTTTCAAATCCCGACGAACCGTCATTTCGGATACGTCCAGGGCTCGGCTAAGATGCTTGATCGTACATCCGCCTTCCTTTGACAGATATTCGATGATGGCGGACTTACGTTGAATAGGAAGCAATCTAAGCACCTCTCTGTTTCAATTACACACATAATATAACATATAGTATCAATGATAAAACAATATGTAAACCGCTTCCTTCAGACAGAAAGAGAGCCTCCCGCGAGAGACTCTCCTTCCGACACTTCATACCTTCGTCGATTTACTGGAACTTGATTTTGAAATCGAACAATCCGGCCTTCTTCATCGCCATGAACACGATCACGACGATCGGACCCAAGAACACTCCGATGACGCCGACGAGTTCGTAACCGACATATAAGCTTATCAATGCGGATAAAGCGCCTATGCCGACCGCATCTCCGAGAATCTTAGGCTCTACGATCCGTCGAACGACCGTAATGATCAAGAAGAGTAAGATTAAGCCGACACCCGTATAAACGTCTCCGGTCGCCAACTGGTATACGGCCCAAGGAACAAGAGCGGATCCGACTCCGAGCACGGGCAGAATATCGACGACAACGATCAACAACGCAATCGCAAGCGGATATCCCGTCCCGATAATAAGCAATCCGGCGAACGATAAGATGTATGTAATAATGCTAAGCAGCAATTGCGCACGGAGAAAACCGAACACCGACCTGCGCAAACTTTGAAGAACTTCTTCGACTTGCAACCTTGATTTGTCCTCGAATAGAGACAGGAACGAGCTCTTCATCACCGGCAAGCTGAACGTAAATAAATATACGGCAACCAGAAATACGATAAAGAAAATAAAGAAGTCCGGAATGCCCGAAGCAAATCCGAACAAAACGCCGGAAATTTTCGTTGATAATTGCGTTAAAGCCCCGGTCGCGTTCGATACCCATTGCTCCAATTGATCGGGTACCGGCGCTCCCCCTTTGTTCGATAATCTCTGAGCTTGCTCTATTAAATCGCGTATGTAATCATTCGCGCTCTCAAGCATCATGGGCAGCTTATCGAAGAAAGCCCTGAGCTCGCTGACTAGCTTCATCCCGATCAAGCCCAGCAATCCTAACAAAATGACCGTAAACAAAGTGCTGGATACCGTTGAAGCCGCCATTCGGTTCATTCGGGATTTGCTCATGAGCAACGAAGTTAACGGCTCCAGGAAGATGGCAGCGACGAGAGCTAACAGGAAAGGCGCACCTACCGTAAACAATAAATACAAAAAGGCTAGCGAAACGACCATCAAAAGCAGAGTGCGAATCGGCATGGCGTATCCCCTCTTGGCTCCAAACTCCCCCGTTATTTCAACCGATCAGTCGTTTGCGAATCGTTCGTTGCCGGATCAACGAGCGCGATTTTATTTTTATAGATATGCACCCGCTGGACTCGCAAGCGTTCGGTTTGCGCGATCTCGAACACGTAACTATCGTGGATCACTTTCTGGCCTTTGGAGATATTGCCTTCAAGATGGTTAAACAACCAGCCGCCGATCGAATCCACTTCTTCGTCTTCGATATCGAGACCGAACAGATGATTCACGTCTTCAATAAGAATACGCCCGTCAACGGACGTTAATTCCCCTTTCACGACGACCATCGGAAGTTCGTCGTCGAATTCGTCGTGCAGTTCGCCGACAAGCTCCTCCAGTATCGTTTCGGCAGTGAGCATGCCGGCCGTACCGCCGTATTCGTCGATGACGATCGCGACTTGGGACTTTTTGCGTTGCATGAGCTTCAAGATTTTGCTGACTTCCATCGACTCGGGCACGCTCAGAATCGGTCTGAGGAAGTCCTTCAGATCGTGTTCCTCGTCCGGGTCCGCGGTCAACAAATCCGTAATATGTACGAAACCGAGAATTTGATCCTTATCTTCGAGTCCGACCGGATAGCGCGTATGCTTCGTCAGGTAAACTTGTTTTAAGTTGTCCGCATACGATATGTTCGTGAATAAGCAATCCATGTCCGTTCTCGGCAACATAATCTCGCGGGCGACGCGATCCGCGAATTCGAAGACGTTATCGAATAACGTCATTTCGTCCTTATCGATGATGCCGCTCTTCGCGCTTTGATCCATTAGAATACGGATTTCTTCTTCCGTATGCGCCGCTTCGTGCTCGCTCGCGGGTTCCACGCCGACCAGCTTAAGCAAGCGATTGGCCGTCCCGTTCAGAAACCAGATGACGGGGAGGAACAGCCGGTAGAACATAAGAAGCGGGAAAGAGAGCCATAGCGATACGCCAACTGAACGCTGAATGGCGAGCGATTTCGGTGCCAATTCCCCGAGCACGATATGCAAGAAGGTGATAACGCAGAAGGCGACCGTGAACGCGACGGTATGAATAATCGTTTCGTCGGTCACTCCGAACTCGTGCAGAAGGGGAGCGATGATCAAATCGGCGATCGCAGGCTCTCCCACCCAGCCGAGACCTAGCGAAGCCAACGTAATGCCGAGTTGGGTCGCCGACAAATAGGCGTCAAGCCTCTTATTGACCTTAAGCGCGTATTTGGCGCGCACGTTCCCTTCGTTGCTTAACTGGGTAAGCCGCGTCTGACGTACTTTAACCAATGCGAATTCGGAAGCTACGAAAAATCCGTTAAGAAACACTAAGAACAATACCAGAACAACGTTCCAGAATATTAAACCCCATTGTAGTTCCAAGTAAATCGTGCTCCTCCTCGTCTGCCCCGATTATGACATTCTGACTTTACGTCGATGTCTTAGGGGATTGCTTGCCTCTTAGTAAAATCGGCATCGCGATAGTACATATCCGATACAAGTAGATTAGGACCACAGCAATTCGCGACCGGACAATGACAATTTACCGCTTGCTGCATCGGATGCTCGCGCCAGTTGGCGAACACCTCGTCAAGCTTCTCGTTACGGATGTTGCCGAAAGCCGGTACCGCCGCGAAATCCGTTACGTAGACGTCGCCGCTGAACAGATTTACGTTTACTCGATTCCGTCCGTCCGGATCGTTCCGGACCGTAACGTTCGATTCCTCCCGTAATCTTCCGACCAATCGCCGTTCCTCGTCGTTCTCGCTGCAAGCGAAGAAAGGCAACGTTCCGAACAGCATCCACACGTCCGGATTCCGGTTATCGAGCAGCGTCTCCACGGCTTCGAACATTTGCTCCCGGGTGATGGCGGGAAGACCGGAAGCGAAGGAGCTCGGATACATCGGATGGACTTCATGGCGCTGACATCCCATCTCGACGATCATCCGATGAATATCCGTTATTTTGTTATAAGTGCGGTAATTGATCATAGATTCCGCGGATACGAGCAATCCGCCCTGCGAGAGCTTCCGCGCGTTATCGATCATGCGATCGTACATCTTGGAAGTCGTTTCAAGCCGGACGTTCCGTCCCGTTCGGGCAAAGCCGACCTGATGGAAATCTTCCGCTTCGGTATAGTTAAAAGATATGTGCATGACATCCAAAAAAGGAGCGATAAGCTCATATCTTTCGTAATCCATCGTTACGTTCGAGTTCAATTGCGTCCTTATTCCGCGCGCTCTCGCATACTTGAGCAAAGGAATCAACACGTTCCGTACCGTATCCATGCTGAAAGTCGGCTCTCCCCCGGTCATGCTGATCGTCTCGAGGCGCTCCACTTCATCTAATCTTCTGAATACGAGATCCATTGGCACTCGCGGCGCTTCCGTCATCGTGAGGCTGTCTCCGACGGCGCAATGCTCGCATCTCATGTTGCACAGATGGGTTACGGTAAATTCCACGCTCGTTAACTCGTGACGCCCGAACCGCTGCAACGAACGAATCGGATCCCACGGATCATAAGCGGGGGTTAATGCTCTCCAGCCCGCTGGCGGCGCGAACGGAGCCGCTGCTGCCGGTTGGGAAATTGCTTGCATATTTCATGCTCCTGTCGTTTGTTTCATACCTTTTATTGTACTGTTCGGAGGCGATAAAAACAAACTTTTTACCGTTCGTGAACAAAACAAGCTGCTCCCGCTGCAGTTTTCCTTCTGCTAGCGGGGCAGCCTATATCGCGATTATGCAGGTAACGAATCGGATTCACCCATGCCCAACTCGATCTTCGATATGAGTACGTTTAGATTTTTCGACAAATCCATATCGAAAGGCGCGTTCAACTCCACGCCGTCTTCGTCGGTAATTATTCGAATAACGGGGCGATGGGCGCACGTCGAGTTGATATCGCTGACGATCGCGATTTGTCCCGTGTTCAGTTTGACCGTCAGACCGATCGGATAGATGGCGACTTTATCCCGGAACAGTTGCAGCATTGACGTATCGTAGAGAATATCGCTGCCCGAATATAAAGCTTCTACCGCTTGATGCGGAAGCATGGCATCCCTGTACAGTCTATGGCTCGTCATAGCGTCGTAGGAGTCCACGATGCCGATCCATTTGGCATATTCGTGGATTTCATCCCCCTTAATTCCTCTCGGGTATCCGGAACCGTTTAACCTCTCATGATGCTGATAGGCGCAATGCGCTGCCAGCAAAGGGATGTTCGGCTCGTCTTTAAGCAAGTAGAAGCCGCGCTCCGTATGCCTCTTCATTTCGGTGAACTCGTCCGCGGATAACGCCCCCGGCTTCAATAACACTTTCATGGAAATTTGGGTTTTTCCGATGTCGTGCAGCATAGCTCCGAGGCCGAGAGTGAGCAGCTGATCTTGATCGTACCCCTTGGCGATGCCAAGCAAAGTCGAATATACGCACACGTTCAAAGAATGCATATAGAGATAATGATCCACGGTGTGCAAGTTCATCAACATGATCATAGCGTCCTTGCTGCCGCTTAACTCGTCCATAATCTGTTGCATCACTTGCCTTATTTTCCGGCCGACATAAGGATACGTGCCCGATCTATTGCGTTGGGGATAGTTAATGAAATCACGGAATGCTTGACGAATGGTTTGAATCCCGTTGCGCTGCGTTTCTTCGCTTAATAGCTCCGGAACGACCAAATCGTCGAATCTCGCGTCTTGAACGTAGAGAAAACTAATGCCGCATTCTCCCAACCGGCGGATGAGCGAAGAGGTCAGCTCGACTCCTTCAGCCAATAGCACGATGCCATCGTCGGAGTATATTTTTTTGGCCAGTTTCATGCCCGGCCGACTTAAGGAAATCGGCATCATGCGCATTTCGTCATTATTCCTCCTTTTCCCCTAACAAAATTATCCACAAGGAAAAAATAACCATAGGTATAACATCGGAATTTATAACGGTTTATTTAAGAGTTGTTCCGATACAAAGTTACTATTCTCCGCATTAATCGACAAATTTCATCAAAAATCATCCTATTTACATAATGAAGATGTAGAATAAGGCCGCGATGAGAAAACGGTACCATGCGAAATACTTAAGCTTAAACTTCTGCAGAGCCTTCAAGAACGCTACGACGACAATCCATGCGACAAGGAAGGAAACGATAAAGCCGGTAAATAAAAAGCCGAGATCGATTTCGCCCGAACGGAAGTTCTCCCAATTGCTTAACACTTCATAACCCGTAGCTACCGTCATGATCGGAATCGCGATGAAGAAAGAGAAGTCCGCCGAAGCCCGATAGCTGACCCCGCCCAGCATCCCCGCGGCGATCGTGGAGCCCGATCTCGAGAACCCCGGCCAAACGGCCGAAACGCATTGTAATACTCCAATCAATAATGCTTGCTTATACGAGATATCATCCATCGTTTCCGCGGTCCGTTTGATTTTCCCGGAATCGTACAACGCTTCCGTCACCCACATGTATATCCCGCCCACGACGAGCGCCCATAACACCGGTGCGGCATGAAACCCGATTTCCTTAATGAAATCGCGAAAAATGAACGCGATGCCGAGCGGAGGAACGATCCCTAACGCGACATGGAGGAGATTCAGACGACGTTTCGGGAAGGAATCGACGGAAAGTCCGCGAACCGCTTCCTTCTTGCCAAGACCGAACACTTGTAAAATTTTGCGACGATAGACGAGCGCGATGGCGAGAATCGCGGCGAATTGGATAACGACTTCGAAAGTTTTGAGTTGTTCCGGCGTTTCCTCGTATCCTAGCAATTTATTCGTCAGTATCATATGTCCCGTCGAGGAGACGGGAAGAAACTCCGTCAATCCCTCGACGATTCCAAGAATGACGGAATCAAACCAATGCAACATATTCCCACTTCACTCCCAATCTTCTAATCTAATCTTGATCGTTTTCTCACCTAAACCGCCAGCGCGGAGTCTCGCAATCTTTAAGTAACCGTTGATCGTGAAGCGCCTGGGCGACAATATCCCTGATGAACTCGGGGAGGAAGTAACGTACGTCGTACCCTTCCTTCAATCCAAGATAACCGACTCCGAAAGTAAACATATCCAAAGTCCCTACCGTATAAATTCGATCCTCGTCGAGAGAAACCCCATTGACTTTGATTTCCTTAACCCGATGATAAGGCGCCTCAGCAAGATCGGCGGTAACGTCCAGACCGTCCAAGCATAACGTCCCTAACACCTTGCCCCGGAAACCGAAACCACGAAACTCCAGATCCTGAAATTCCGGCAGTAAGCTCTCCTCTAGAGACCGAACGATCCAGCTGCCTTTCAGTTTCACGACGCACGGGTTAATCGGGGACGGACAGATCGCATGAATCGTCTCTTCCGTTACCGGCCCGGCAGGAAGTCCCCGAAGGAATTGTCCCGCATTGACGAGCCCCATGTCCGCGTCGGCCAATTGACGTATTGCGCTTGCCAACAACGTCGGCAAAGCGGATTCGCGATCATGGCGACATTCCAATGGCTTAGCCAACTTCGCGATTTCGCGGTTCATGCTCCGGCCGGCTTGTTCGCGATATTCGCCAACCAGATTGTCCAGTCCGAAGTCCCTTGGAAAATCGACGGTAGAATAACTGCCTCCGGTAATCTTAATCAGCTTGTTGTCGGACCCAAGTTCCAATTCCAGGTGTCCGACATGGCCGCCGAATTTTCCGGCCGCGCAGATCGCGGTTTGGCCGACGAAGAGAGGGACTTCGAGCAGATGATGGGTATGCCCGCCCAGAATGAGATCGATTCCGTCGACCGATGAAGCAATACGCTCATCGGAGCGCAGCCCAAGATGCGAAATCAGGATCAATACGTCCACTTCGCGACGCAGGCGAACGATTTCCGCTTGCAGCGTCTCAAGAGGATCCGCCGATTTCCAACCGAGCAGCTCGTAATAATCGTTATACGGAGCCGTCAGGCCGATCATCCCGATGCGTACCCCCGACTTCGTCAGCTTGATCTCGGGAACCATCCAGGAAGGGCATCTCGCGGTTTCTTGATAGACCATGTTCGCGCACACGACCGGAACGGACATCCCTTGGAATAAAACGTCCAATTCCATCGGGGTGTAGCTTAATCCTTCGTTATTTCCGAGCATAACCGCATCGTAACCTATGTACTCGACAACCGCTCTGTTTACGAATCCTTTCGTCCCTTCGGTTTCCATTCGCGCGCGATCCAGAAAATCTCCGCTGTCGACCGCGATAAGTTTGTCGGGGTCAACTTCCTGTCTCACTCTCGAGAAATAACCGGCGATTCGGGAAGCTTCTTCGAAGTGGCTGTGGAGATCGTTGGTGTGCAGCAGCGTGAGAGTTACCGTCGCCTCGTTCATCGGGTTTTCAACCCTTTACTTAATCGATCCCGCGAAACCTCGCCGACGGGAAAGCTTAAACCCGCCAGCACCGCCTTCGCTTCGGGCGTCGTCGTGGACTTCTCTTCGTTAGGCAATATTACGGTCACGGACAAATGTCTTCTCTCCTAACCGCCGATTTGCGACATACGCCGCTCCGTCGGCACGTGGCTTTGTTTTTCTCCCGCAAGCAATGCCGCCATTTCGTGATTTTCCGGCTTAATGTCCATCGACTTGAGGAACAACCGCTCCATCGCTTCAGGCGACCCAAGCGCGGGCTTGACGTTTAATTCGTCTACCCAATACAAGCAAGGTTTGAGATGTCCGTCGGCCGTTAGCCTCAGCCGATTGCAGCTTTTGCAGAAATGCTCGCTGATCGGATGAATCAGCCCGAACGTGCCTACGCCTCCGGCGATCCGCCAATTGTCGGAGGGACCGCTTCCTTTCGGGCCTTCCACCTGCTCTAGGGAATAACCGAGCTTCCCGGCCTCTTCGATGACTCTGGTTAATGGCAAATAGTGTTCTCTCCACCCCGCATCGTCATGACCGATCGGCATGTACTCGATAAACCGGACGTGCATCGGATGCTCCAGGGATAACTTCAGAAACCGTCCGATTTCATCCTCGTTAACTCCTTTAAGCAGCACGCAATTCAGCTTGATCGGGGTTAACCCCGCCTGGACCGCGGCCTCGATTCCTTCCCATACTTTATTCAGATCGCCGCGGCGGGCGATAAATTTAAATCGGGTCGCATCCATCGTATCCAGACTGATATTCACGCGTTTCAACCCTGCCTGCTTTAACTTGGCGGCTTGCGGCGCCAACAATAATCCGTTCGTCGTCAGCGAAATATCATCTACGCCGGGCAGCGCGGACAGTCCCGCGATCAATTGTTCCAGGCCGGGTCTTACGAGCGGTTCCCCTCCGGTAATCCTGAACTTCCTTATGCCCAGCTTCGTAGCCGCCGATGCGACTTCAATGATCTGCGGGTAGGATAATAGTTTGTCTTGCTCCATGAAAACCATGCCTTCTTCCGGCATGCAGTAAAGGCATCTCAAGTTGCAACGGTCGGTCACGGAAATACGCAGGTATGTATGGTGCCTCCCGAACCGATCCATTAAATCCGGCATCTCCACCCACTCCTTCGTTACTTGAATAGCGTCCTTCTAGCATAACATTTTCACGGTCGATATGGTATGCTTGACGTACTAAGGTTTCAGGTTTAACGGAAGGAAGTTGTACATAAGAGATGACGAACACGTGGACGATTTCATTATTCGCGGGACTCGCGGAGCGCATCGAAACGCGCTCCGTTCAGCTGGAATGGGAAGAATCCCGATTGAAGGCGGGACAGATCAAACAGCGGTTGGCCGACAAGTTTCCGCAGCACGCCGATATTCTATCCGTCAGCTTCTTGGCGTGCAATCATAGCTATGCCAACGATGAAACCCTCGTAAGCTGCTCGGACGAGCTTGCTTTGTTGCCTCCGGTTTCCGGAGGAACGGATAAAGCTTCGCAATCCGAAGACCAGTCGTCGGAACATTCAAGATACGCCATCATCGATAGCCTGATAGACGTGAACGGCGTATTGAACAAAGTATACCACCCGGATCACGGCGCAGCGATCGCGTTCATCGGGACGACAAGGGAGTGGACCGCCGGCCAGAGAACCGTAACCTTGGAATACGAGGCTTACGTCCCTATGGCCGTGTCCGCCCTCGCTCAGATCGGGGAAGAAATTTCAGCCCGTTGGCCCGGTACTTTATGCGCGATTACCCATCGGACAGGTACGGTCGGAATCGGAGAAATCAGCGTCGTTATCGCCGTTTCCTCCTCTCATCGCGCCGCCTCCTATGAAGCAAGCCGTTATGCCATCGAAAGATTGAAACAGAAAGTTCCGATTTGGAAAAAAGAAGTTTACGAGGACGGTACGGAATGGAAGGGGCATCAGCTAGGGCCATGGGATCCGACCGCTACGTTGGACACCCCGGAGGAGAAATAACATGACTTCTATTCAAGGGGATTCGCGGTATGCCCGGCAAGTAAGATATGCCGCGATCGGTCAATCCGGGCAAGCCCGCTTACTGGAAGCCCATGCGGTTATCGTGGGCGTCGGAGCGCTCGGCTGCGTCATCGCCAACCATATGGCCCGCGCAGGCGTAGGCAAGCTAACCTTAATAGATCGGGACATCGTGGATCGAAGCAATCTGCAGCGTCAACTGCTCTACGACGAGAACGATGCCCTGAACGGCACCCCGAAAGCCATCGCGGCGGCCTCTCGGCTATCGGCGATCAACAGCGGCATTCGCGTGATTTCCCGGGTAGCGGACCTGTCCTCTTATAATGCGGAATCGCTTCTATCCGAAGCCGATATCGTAATGGACGGAACCGATAACTTCGGCGTTCGGTATTTGATCAACGAATTCAGCGTTAAACATCGGATTCCGTGGATTTACGGAGGCGCGGTAGGGGCATCCGGAATGACTCTGACCATCCAGCCGGATTCAACGCCCTGCTTAAGCTGCTTGTTTCCCGTGCCTCCGCCCGGAGGTGCGTTGGATACCTGCGAGACGGCGGGCGTTCTCTCCCCGATCATCGACACGATCGCGTCCGTTCAGGTGATGGAAGCGATCAAGCTATTAACGGGCCAGCCCGAGGCGTTGCACGGTTCCCTGCTTCAGATCGATCTCTGGCAACACCAATGGCACTCTTTATCGGTCAAAGACGCCCGAAGAGCCTCCTGCCCCGTATGCGGCGAACGTCGGTTCGAGCTTTTGGACGGAGACGAGACGCAAGAGACGATAACCGCTGCTCTTTGCGGCAGGAACACGGTTCAAGTTTCCCCGGCAAGACCCTTATCGATCGGCCTTGGAACGATAGAAAGCCGCCTAAGCAAAGCAGGCCGTACCGAGTTGAACCCCTACTCGTTACGTCTGCATTTACCTGGCGGCATTACGTTCTTGCTGTTCGCGGACGGCCGCGCTCTGGTCATGGGGACCGATGAACCTTTACTGGCCCGCCGAACTTACGCGGAACTTATGGGAGAGTAACCTTAGATGGAGCGGTTAACTCTTCCACGGTTCCACGGTTATTTGACGGAGCAACCGACGATGGTCGTCGGGATCGACGTCGCCCGTCGTAGGCGATAACGCATTCGCGCTTCCCGCAGCGGCAGCGTACCTCAGACATTCCTCTGCCGGCCAATTTCGGACGAACCCGTAAGCAAAGCCGGCAACGAAAGAATCCCCGCTCCCGACCGTATTTACCGGAGCGATGCCCGGAATCGTTATGCGATATCGTTGGCCCGAGACCGCGGCCACGGCTCCGTCCGCTCCCAACGTAACCGCGACGTTAGCGATCCCTTGCGCTTGCAATGAAAGAACGCCTTCATAGAGATCTCCTCCTTCATTGCCCAGCAAAGCAACGATCTCGTCTTCGTTCGGTTTAATGAACGAGGGCTTCGCCTTCGTCCCCTGAATCAATGCTTCGCCGCTCGTATCGAGGAACACTTCGGCTCCCTCCGCACGGGATATGCCGATCAATTCGGCATATAAGCCAACCGGCAATCCCGACGGAATACTTCCGGAGAAGATGACGAGCGCGGATTCCGCGCTTAACCGCTTAAGCTTCCGTCTGAACGTCTCCAAGTGCTCCGCGCCAACTTCCGGCCCGGGTTCCAATAGCTCCGTCGACGAACCGTCGCCCCGATCGATAACGTTAAGACATATTCTCGACTCGCCCGATGCTTCGACGAACTCCTCCCGAATGCCGGCGGCTTTCACCCGATCCTGAATGTATTGTCCGTTATATCCGCTGGCGAATCCGGTTGCCGTAACGTCCGCATGCCCCAATTGCTTTAACACCCTGGCTACGTTAATCCCTTTGCCTCCCGCGGTAGCTACGACTTCGGCTACTCGGGTCACCTTCCCTTTTGCAAGCGCGGGCACGTAATAGGTTTTGTCTATCGCCGCGTTCAGCGTGACGGTCGTAATGATTGGATTCATAGTTTCGCGCCACCTTGTGCCTATTCTACTATGCTTTGCCGATCGAGCCGCACAAACGCATTTTCTCGATCGCCGCCGCTTTTAATGCTTGCTTCGCCGGTACCATATATTTACGTGGATCGTTCTCGTCCGGATTGTTCGCGAACACTTGCTTGATCGCGTCCGAGAACACGATACGCAGCTCCGTCGCCACGTTCATCTTCGACATCCCTAGCGATACGGCCCTTCTTACTTGATCTTCGGGAATACCGGAACCTCCGTGAAGAACGAGCGGAACCGAAACTCTCGAAGCGATCCGGCCGATCCGATCGAAATCGATATTCGGATCTCCTTTATAAATGCCGTGAGCCGTTCCGATTGCCGGGGCCAGCGTATGAACGCCGGTTAATTCCACGAATCTCGCGCATTCCTCCGGATCCGCGAGCAGGGCGTCCCGCTCGTCGACAACGATATCGTCTTCCACGCCGCCTACTCTTCCTAACTCCGCTTCCACGTTTACGCCGACCGCCGACGCGGCTTCCACAACTTTGCGGGTTTCGGCCACGTTCTTATCGAACGGATCGTGCGAAGCGTCGATCATGACGGAAGTATAGCCCGCGCGAATGCATTGCATGATGATATTGAAATCAGAGCAATGGTCCAGATGCAGCGCGATCGGAACGGAGCTGCGGTTCGCCGCAACCGTCGCCGCGGCGGCGATATAATCGGCGCCCAAATGCTTAACGGTGCCGACTGTGGATTGAATGATCAGCGGGGAACGCGTTTCTTCCGCGGCTTCGACTACCGCTTGCAGCATTTCAAGCGTATGAACGTTAAACGCGCCGATGCAATAGCCTTCGGCACGCGCCGTGCTAAGAAGCGGAGTTGATGAGACCAATGCCATATTCGATTCCTCCAAATGAAAGTCTTTAGGATGATAGATGATATACCGATTTATAGCCTTCCCGACTATGAATGGGCTTCGATTATTGCTTATGCCTTGCATATAACGCGCTTCCGATAATGCCCGCATCGTCGTTATGTTCCGCGGTGACGACCTTTAGCCCTTCGCGGAAGTCGGGCAAAATCAGACGGAACAATTCCTCGCGCAATGGCTTCAGCAATCTCTCGCCGGCTAACGCGCCTCCGCCGCCGATGACGATCGCTTCGGGACTTAACACCATAACCGCGGCCGCAAGCGCTTGTCCGGTCAATGCTCCGGCCCTCGCGATGATTTCCGTCGCCAATGCATCGCCTTGGTCCATCGCCTGCGACAGATGAGCGGCCGTCAGACGGTCGATCTCCTGTCCGGGAAACCAAGTTCCGAGCACGCTTTCCCGGCCTTCGATTAATGCCTTCTTCGCCTGCCTCACCATTCCGGATGCGGATGCAACCGTTTCTAGGCAGCCGTTTAGCCCGCACGAACAAGCATCTTCCACGCCGTCCATCCGCACGTGCCCGATTTCTCCGGCCATCGACTTATACCCGTAATACGGCTGTCCTCCATGAACCATGGCGGCTGCGATCCCGGTTCCGATCGTAATCCCGAGCACATGCTCGATCCCTCGTCCCGCTCCCGCTACCGCCTCTCCGTACACGTACATCCTTACGTCGTTATCGATATGAACCGGAATGCCGAGCTCGCTTTCCAATAGAGAGACGACCGGTATATCGCGCCAATTCAAATTGCCCGCGAATCTGGAAATTCCGGAAATCGGATCGACTAAACCCGGAATTCCGACGCCTACCGCCGTTACTGCCTTCGCGTCATGCTCCGCGCCCAACTCGGCGCGAATATGCCGTACCATCCCCGCTATACGGCTTAACACCTCGGCATGGCCTTTGCCGGCTTCGGTCGGTTGCTTCAACTTCAGCAACACCCCGCCGGTTTCATCCACTGCCCCGCATACGATATTCGTACCGCCTACGTCTACTCCGATCGTAATGGCCATCGAATTCTGCGACCTACCCTTCCAATGGAGAATGGTTTGAGCTCCAATTCGCGGTATATACTTCCACATTAGCTTGCTTCAACGCTTGCAGCGTAGACTCCGCCGGTAATTCGTCGGTAATGCAAGCATGTAGCTCATTTAATGAAGCGACATGAAAGAGAGAGGACTTGCCGACCTTAGACCGGTCGAAAACGGCGATCGTTCGGCCGGATCTTCTCATCAATTGACTCGCGATGTTCGCTTCAAGCTCCGAGTAAGTGCTTACCCCTTGCCCCGTCACGCCGTCTACGCCCATGAACATCAAATGAATGTTGAGCGCCTTGACCGACTGTTCGGCCAATGGCCCGCACAGCTCATAGCTTCGGTTCCGCAACACTCCGCCCGTCAACACGACTTGCAGCTCCTCGCTGTCCGCCAGCTCCATCGCGATGTTGACCGCATTGGTGACGACCGTAATATTGCTTCTCTTCTTCAAGGCTTTGGCAATGAGAAAGGTCGTCGTTCCACCCGTCAATCCGATGACGTCGCCCTCTTCCACGAGAGATGCCGCCTTGTCCGCGATCGCTTCCTTCTCCCGGAACAGCGCGCTCTGCTTCTCATGGAAGGGAACCTCGCGAGACATGCCGTTGCTTCCGTACTTCGCTCCGCCGCCCATCGTTCGAATAATTCGACCGGTTTTCTCCAGTTCTTCGAGATCCCGTCTGGCCGTCGCTTCAGAGCAGTCGAATTTCTCGGTCATTTCCAGCAACGAGATGCTGCCGTACCTTTCCAGATAAGCTAGCTCTTGCTCCTGCCGCTCTGATTTATTACGCGCCATTTACGTAGACTCCCTCGGTCAGATTGTAACGACTTGAGTCAAATTTCTTGGATGGTCGGGATCCACTCCCCGTTTCATCGCGGTGTAGAACCCCAAATACTGAAGCAACGGAAGGTAAAGCACCGCGCGCGCTTCATCGGACAAGAAACCTCCTCCAAGCTCGAATACCGCGTCGGCGAATTCCGTATCCGCTCCTCCCGCGGTCGTTACGAGCAACACGAAAGCGCCGTAGGCTTTCATTTCTTCCGCGACCTTCAATTCGTAAGAACGAGCATTTTCGGAAACTAGCAGACAGACGAGCGTGCCCGGTTCAACGACCGATTTCGGCCCGTGCCTGAACTCGAGCGTGCCGTAGCTTTCCGTCCATACGTACGACATTTCCTTCAGCTTCAGACAAACTTCTTGCGACAAGCCGTAATAGGCTCCCATGCCTAAATAAATATACTTATTGAAATCATTCGCTTCGGCTAAGCTTTCGGCAAAGCTATTCGCGCGCTTCACGACGTCGCCGTGAAGGTCGAGAACCTGTTCCATTTCTTCCAAAATAGATCCTCCGGCTGCCTGCGCGATCGCCGCTTGCATCATGAAGGTCATGCTGCTGAACGATTTCGTCATTACCGTGCTTTGCTCTTTGCCGAGTGGCGAAACCAAGCAAGGGGTCATGACGCCTAATCGGCTCGACTCGTAGCAAGTAATTCCGCAAGTCGTCCAATTCGCCAAATCCTTCACCGAGTCGAGCGCAAGAATGACTTCGGAAGATTCTCCCGAACGGGACACGCCGACGAGCAGTATTTTACGGTCTCGAGCGACCGATTGATCGCGGAACAGGAAAATATCCGACGACGGCAGTGCGCTCGCGCTACGTCCAAGCCATAACCGGAAAGTCGTAGCCATCACTTGCGATTGGTAATAGGACGAGCCAGATCCGATAAACACAACCTCATCGTATTCGTTATTCGCCAAATAATCCTGCACCCAGCTTGACTGTTGCTTCAATTGTTCCCATGCTCCTGCCAGAGCTTCAGCTTGATCTCCGATTTCCGGAAGCGTCAAAATTCCTCTTGTCAAAATAATCCACTCCTATCGGATGTATTGATGAATAATGAAATTATACTTCATTTTAAATGAAAATTACAATCATTAAATGATTGTAATTTTCAAAAGCAGTCATCATTCAGTTTTATAATCCAATATATGGATGTAAAATATTAACTATCGTCTTGCAAGTAAACGCTTAACTTGGTAGCATAGAACTAAATGAGAGATTTAATCGAAATTAGTCGTTAAATCGAATATCCTGTCGAGGTGCCTAATGAGAGTACATATTACGGATGTGCGAGCAGGAGACCGTTTGGCGGAGGATCTATACAACTCCTTCGGATTGCACGTTTTATCCAAAGGGACTACTCTGAACGAAAAAGAACTCTCTAGGATGTACCAGCATCAGATCGACTTTCTGGAAATCGAAAGGCGAGCCGGCAATTCCCCGGTTCAAGTCGAGGAAGAGCAACCGAGTTCGACCTATAATCCATTGCTTCGTCCGCTGTACCACGACGCGGTAGCCGGAGCGGAGCAGCTGTTTGAACGAGCTTTGGTCGAAGGCCGTATTTACGAAGAAGACGTCAAGGAAAGCTTCCAACCTCTCGTCGAGAATTTCCGCGCCGAACGGGACGTCGTTTCCCTGCTGCTTCTGCTTAACAGTCAAGACGACTATACCTACCAGCACTCCGTTCAAGTCGGGATGCTCAGCTATTACATCGCGCGGTGGCTCGGTTGGAACGAGGAAGAGACGGTTCGGGCAGGCAAGGCGGGTTTCTTGCATGACATCGGCAAATGCAAAATCGCCGAAGCCATTCTGAACAAGCCGTCCAAGTTATCCGACGAAGAATACGAAGAGATCAAAAATCACCCAGCTTACGGATTTGAAATCTTGAAAAAATCCTTCAATGATTCGGTCATCGCTCTGGCTGCCCTGCAGCATCACGAAAGGATGGACGGCAAAGGTTATCCGAACGGATTAACGCGCGATGAAATTCATCCGATGGCACGAATCGTTGCCGTGGCCGACGTTTATAGCGCAATGATATCGTCCAGGGTCTACCGCGAGAAAAGGGATTTACTTCAAGTCCTAAGGGAAATGTTTCAATTAAGCTTCGAGGAATTGGATCCGGAGGTAACCCACACGTTCATTCGGCATATGATTCCGAATTTCATCGGCAAAAGGGTCGAGCTGTCGACCGGCGAATCGGGCACGATCGTGATGACTCATCCGACGGACTATTTCCGCCCGCTCGTTCAAGTCGGAGAACAATTTATCGATCTCTCCGTCCAACGCAACCAAGAAATCAAGCAAGTATTTATGTAAAACAAGGGCAGCCCGTTCAAGCGGGACTGCCCTTGTTTTTATTCATAACTTGAATCTTTTGGCGTACAGGAACGTTTCCTTCCAATACGGTTTGTTGATCGGAGTAATCTGGACGCCATCCTTAGGCTTAGGACTGGCATGAATCATGTTGCCGTCCCCCATATATATGCCCACGTGGCCGACGGTTTCGTTGCTCTTGAAGCGGCCCGGTACGTAGAAGAACAATAAATCGCCGATTTTCAGATTGTCCCTGGCTACGTAGGAGCCCATCTCCGCTTGCGATCTCGCTACCCGAGGCAAGTCGACATGAAATTGATTAAATACGTAACTCGTAAACGATGAGCAGTCGAAAGTTCCCGTTTCTTTGTACGGCCCCGTGCCGAACTCGTATTTAATGCCCATAAACTTCTTGGCTAACGCGATAACCGGCGATTCGTTTCCCGCATTCTCGTCGGCGGTCGTATTCGCGGCAGGTTTGACGGATCCCGCATCGGAGAAATCTAAATTTTTGCCCGAGGCTCCCGTCTCGTTCGGGGTCGGTTTAGGAAAGAACGCGACATCGTCCGCTTCTACGGCGAATACGGTAACGTCCCCGAATAATTTCTGCAGACCCGTTACGGGAATATACATTTGATTGTTTTCTTTAATCGCCGCGCCGGGCATTTTCAACAGTTTACCCGCGAAGGATACCTTGCTTTCGCCCGTGCCGAAGATCCACACGGCATCGTAATCGCCTACGCCGTAAGTACCGTCCTTTAACCAAGCTCCATGATATCCCGTCGCTTGCGTCACGTCTTGCAAGCTGACGTACCCCGTATTCTGGAGTTGCCGGATCGTAACGATATGTCTTCCTTCCGTTAAATCGGCAGCCGATTCCCCGTAGGATCGAACTTTAACCGGTCCGGAGTGCTGCTTAAGGTTCATCGTGTCTCCCGGATTGCGGACGCAACCGGACAGCACGCTTAAAGCGATCGCGCCAGCGAACAATCTGATAAGCTTCATGGGAACAAGCCGCCTTCCGAGAAGATAGTCATTCTTCCCTAGGATGGCGCTATCATTCCCCGTTTATGCTCGCTCGGCATTCTGGCCATGAAAAACCCGCCGGCTGAAGCCGGCGGGTTTATGCGGAGAACGGTTTAGAAACGAGCGGACTGGCCTGCCAACTGTTGCTCGGCGATTTGTACCAATCGACGGGTAATGTTGCCCCCAATGCGCCCGGTATCTTTCGTAAGCATATCTCCATGGTAGCCGTCTTTGGAAAATTGAATTCCGAGTTCCTGAGCGACTTCGTATTTCAGTTGATCCAGAGCGTTGCGCGCCTGCGGAGTTGCAAGCTGATTGCTGCTGCGATTGTTTGCCATATGTATCACCTCCACGATTTACCACGTATTATGCTTCTTGGGTTTTTCTTCTATGCATGCCATCGAAAATTTAATTAACCATTAATCCCCTAATGAAAATCTACACGATTCATATATCATTGGTTATAGACTTTTTATAAGGGGGCTGCGTCTTGTTTGTGTCTCCAATGCCGTTGGTCGAACGGGATACGCCTTTTGATGACGAAAGGTACATATTCGAACCTAAAATCGACGGTCACCGGCTCATTCTCTCGATGGAGAACGGAATCGCCCGTCTGTACACTCGCCATAACCACGAAGTGACATCCCGGTATCCCGAATTGCTTCGCGTACCGATCCTAGACAACACCGACGTCGTCCTTGACGGCGAGGTGGCTTGTTTGAACCCGGCTACCGGAACGATCGACTACGAATCGATGATCGAACGATACAAGCTTAGGAAACCGATGAGCATTAGGGAAGCCGCTATCCGGCAGCCGGTTCATTACTTCGTATTCGATATTCTGCGATATGAAGGTCAAGATTTACGGTCTACCCCGCTCGTTGAGCGCAAAAAAATTCTCGAGCGCGCGCTATCGTCTAATCGGTATATGAGTCCGCTGCTTTATGTAGAAGGAACGGGAATCGACTTATTCGAAACCATTAGGCGCAGCAGGCTTGAAGGCATCGTAGCCAAAGCGAAAAGCAGATCTTACGTCGACGGCGAAGACGTTAGTTGGATGAAGATCATGAACTACGAACGAGCGGTATTTCAGATTGCCGGATATCGTAAAAATCAGTTCGGCTGGCTGCTTCGGTATCAAGATAGAAACGTCGGAATATTGGAGCAAGGCGTACCTTCCGCCCATAAGAACGCTTTCTACGGCGTATCGAAAAGCTTGAAAAAGGACGAGGATCGGGATTTCGTATACGTCGAGCCGTCCATACAGGCTCGCGTGCGTTTCCGCCATTGGACGAGAGAGGGAACGCTGCGGTCTCCCGAATTCGTAGACTTCGTCGTTTCCTGACGATTAATCCCTCAGCATGACCAGCACCGGATTTTCGCCGACATCCAGCGATACGCGTCCGTCCGCTCCCATCGCCAGCGGCTCGCTCTCTCCGTCCATGCGTTCGTGCTTCAGCCGCACGAGTGTCGCATGGCTTGCCGATTCGGGTAATCGCAGCGAATAATCCTTTACGATCGTGCCGTTGTCCGTCGGCGACCATACGGCGTAAGCTCTCGTCTCGCCGGCGGCATCTACGAAGCTGACGGCGCGGACGGGCGCTTCGTCGGCTTCGAGCGACCTTCCGAATGCAAGCTCGCCGAGCAGCCGTTTGATCGTGATCAAATAAAACCACGCAGGCCGCTTGTCTTCGCCCTTCCTGACCAGCCCCGAGCTCGAGAACTGCATGGCGTCTTCTTCGTTGACGTCCCGGCTCATGAACATTTGCGCCCGATCGATACCGGCGGCGGCCAACTCCAGGAACGTGCGTACGAGCCACTGCGCCTGCACTTCCTCGGGCGAATAATCGATACCGTTCGCTTCGTTCACGATACGTGGCGCGCTAATCGGCGACAATTGGTTCACGTCGTAGCCGAATTCGCTCACCCACAGTTCCTTGTCCGGCAAGTAGCGGTCGCGGAAATCGACGACCGGAGCGATACGCTCCTTCAAGCCGAATCGCTCCGGGCTGACTCCCTGCTTGAATTCGGGTCCCACCGTACGTCCGAACGCGTAGAAGTGCAAGTTGATCACGTCTCCGGGAAAACTGCCGTTCGGACCGTCCGCGGCGCGATGCGCGTCCGCCCATAGCTTAACGCTCTTGATGTAATCCAGCGTATAGCGGAACTTGTCGTCCGCCAGACCGGGCAATACGAACTTCGCCCTCGGATCAGCCGACTTTACGCCAAACGTTGCCGCGCCTTCGGCGTTCTTCATCCGGCCTTGATCCCCGTCGTACGAAGCGCTCATTCTGGCCGCGTATTCGAACGGCGTATACAGCTCGTCGCGCTCCACCCATGTGGCGTCGATTTCATTGCCGCCCTCGTAATATTCGATCAGATCGAGCCCGCTTAGCGGTTCATTGTTGTCCGCTACCTTCAGCAACGACGGATCGACCTTCGTCTTGCCGTACCTGGCCGCATATTGGAACAAATGATCGGAGATCGGTGCGTACGAACCCGGTTCAAGCGGATCGGAGTCCGCCGTCGTCATGTTTTTCGTGTTCGTATTCCAGACGACCTTGCCTTGAATCGCCGGGAATACCGTTATGTCCAATTCCTTCAGCTTACGGTAGTAGGCATCGAAATCCCAGCCAGGATAACTCGGATTCCAAGCGTTCTTGTTGTTCGGGTAAGGAAACGGATAGTCCGGGTTCGTATCCCCTTCGCCCCACAACCAGTTATGGTATTCGCGCACCGTGCCGCCCGCCATCAGAACGTGCGCCGAATCGTCGATGAATCCGTTCATCCCGATGAACTTCGCCATTTTCGTTCGAGCCGGCGGCTTCGGTTCAGGTATCGCCTCCGGCTTCTCGAGGGCACGGCCGTAAAGCGCCATTTCGTTAAACGTCTTCGCGGGAGGTTCACCGTCGTCCGGTTCCGCGCCGTCCGCTCCGTTATGGATCGTAATGCGCAGGTAACGCGTCCTTACGCCTTCGTCTCCTTCACCAAGCGTATAACGGGACCAGTGCGGGCTTGCGTCGGGATCGTCGTACGAAAGAAGCGGTTGCCAGTCGAACGGTTTGCCGTATTCAAACCGCACTTTGCCGTTGCCGCCCTCGCCGTATAAATACAACTCGGTAAGCAGATGCTCCGCCCGCAAATCCACGATCGCTTCGTTCTCATGACGGTAGTAGGTGCCATAGTCGGTTTGCCAAGCCGTCTCCGGTATGCCTCCCGTCCCGGATTGCGGATCGCCCGCCAGCTCCTGCTCGTCGGCGATCGCCCGAGCGTCCCCGCCGGTCCATACGGCGGTTACCATATCCGGAGTTAGTTCGATTTTCGCGATATTGTTCATTTGACCTCCCGCAGAGACTGCATAATAAATTCCCGCCGCGCTGACAACCGCAAGCGCAAACGCGCTTCCGAAGATCTTCGATCGCTTGCGGTTAAGCCACGTCATACGACTCCCCCTCGATCCATCCGCGGACTATGACATCGTGATCTTCTATAGGTTTGCTCAACCTTCGCCTCCGTCGCCCGACGCGCGGTTCATCTGTTTCCAATGATCGAAGTCGTAGACGGAAGCGCAATATTCCGACAAGCTCATGCTCGTTTTTTTGCGAAAGATTTTGCCGAACGAATGCACGCTATTGTAGCCGACGCGGCTGGCGATCTCCCCGTAGGACAAAGAGCTTTCGAGCGCCATTTTTTTCGCGGCTTCGATGCGCGAGTAGATGAGGAATTGCACGACGGTGTAGCCGAACGTTTTCGTGAACTGGCTCGTCAAATAATTCCAACTGAGACCGGACAGCCGCTCCAGCTCTTCCGGGACGATGTTTTTGTCTAGATTTTTCAGAATATGATTTTTGACGTGCACGAGTCGGGCCAAGTTGTTCCGTTTCGAGGCGCCGGGCAGTTGGCGTTCCCTGCGAGATTTGGAGCACGCGGACAGAATAAGATGCAGCAAGCCTTGGCATTGCATCTGGTTATGAACGCCGGGCTGATGATACTTGGCTACCAACTCGGCAATGTAATGGTTGACTTCATGGTTAGCGTAATTCCCCAAGTAATTTTCCCACGCGAACATTTCCTCGTTCGGAAAGGTAGAGTTGCCATAGTGGAACACGATTGTAATCGAGATATAGTCCTGGTCCGGATACATCCGCACGGAATGCATCTCGTACGGCCGATATAGGATAAGATCGCCCTTATGCGTAGCGAACTTACGGCTTTCGACCCGGAATTCGGCGCTGCCGTCGATTACGTACTGCAACGCGTATTGCTTGAGAACGCGATTGGCGAACCCCCAGCCGCGCGGAGCGTTGAAGATATGGGCTTGCGTAATATATGGAGGGTAATAGTAATCATTCAATTTGCCCATCGACTCGTCGGGACTGAGCGCAGCCAAATCTTGATCACTCATGACGGCCGCCTCCTTCCGTTCCGGTCGCCGCGCCGGTTCGCCATGTCCGGAATGCCGTTTCCCCCGTTTTGCCGAGCAATGCGCCGCGATGGGTTATGCGCACCGCTTCGGCAAACTCCTCCCACAACCGATCCTGTCCGTCGTATAAGCCATAGTTCCCCGTCAACCCGTTAGAATCATAGAAATCGTACATGGCGAACCAATGCATGCCGACGATATACGGCTTGGCGGTCGCTTCGGTTACGAAATCCCGATAACATTCGCCGCGTCGGCGTTGATTCGGAACCTCCGCTCGCTGCGCGCCGTTCGTTACCGTGCGGAAACCCGCTTCCCCCGCGACGCCGAAGCAGAACTCCGTAACCATGATCGGCTTACCGGTCGTTTCGTGCACCCTCTCCAACCATGAGTAAGGGAGAGTCATGCTGTAAAAGTTGACGGAAATGACGTCGACGTAGTCCTTCATCGCTTCGAGGACGAAATCCGGCACGCTGGAGCCGAGCTCGCGGCAGCCGAGAATGAGATGATTGCGGTCGTACATTCGTAAGATCGAGGTTGTCGTGCGGAAATAAGTTTCGGCGATGAGCCGAACGAACCCCAGCTTATCCTGCTCGTAGACATCCTCCGCCGTCCGATATTCGGTGCGATACGCCAACTCGTCGAAGCCGCCGTATTCCGCTTGCCATGTTTCGTTCAGCTTCTCTATCGTCGAGTAACGTTCTCTTAAATAATCGACCCATGCCCGCTTGCCCGCGGCGTCCCCGGGCAGAAGAATATAATCCTCCGCCAAGTTCGTATCGTTCTTCCCCGGTCCCGGATCGGTAAACCCCCATTGTCCTCCCGTTCCGAACCAACGAAGCTCGTTGTCTAGGAACACGCCGACGAGCGACCGGTCTTCCGCCACGTTCATCCCTTTCTGGTAGTAGACGTCGACCATTTCGGCGTGGATCGAAGCGGCGAAGCTCGGATCGAATACGTCCGGGAAGCCGCCCCATCCTTTGTTTACCTTCTTCGCCTGCCTCGAGCAGCGAATTTCGATCGTCTTCGGAATCGATTTGTTCATGAAATAGGGACTATGCCACGCTCCCAGCGTATTGAACCCGATCGACCACACTTCGTCCAGTTTCCGTTCGGCCCAATTCCCGTACCAATTTCCGTCGCCTCCGTATTGGCGTTCGGGATTCGCTTGCAACGGAACGTCGGGACCGTACGAAAAACAATTCACTCCGAGAGAATAAAAAGGCTTGCCCGTATCGTCCGAAAAATTCCAATGTCCGTCTTGTTTACGCACCGTATAGAAGCGACCCATGTCCATTCTCCTTTGCGAGATTGATGTAAGGAACGATCGATCCAACCTCTCTAACGCCGTCTCCATTCGCCCCCTGGCAACTTAACGCCAGGAGCGAAATTCCTTTTCCCCCGTCAAAGGGGGCAACAAATCGATATGCGTCGAACGAATCGCGCTAGCGAACTCCGTCCACAAGTCGTCGTTTTTATCGTAAAGACCGTAATTTCCGATCAGCCCTTTGCGATCCCAGAAATCGTACAAGGAAAACCAGTGCGTTCCCACCATATAGGGAAGCGAGGCGGCCTGCTCCACGAACGCCCGATAACATTCGCCCCGGCGCCGTTGATCGCGCACGTGCGCGAGCTGCAAGCCGTTGGTGACGAGATCGAAACCCGCGCTCCGGCTCGCTCCGAAGCTGAATTCGGTGATCATCATCGGTTTGCCCGTCAACCGATGGACGCGATCCAAATATTCGACGGGCAGGTCAAAGCAGTAAAAATTGATAGAGATGACGTCCACGTACTTGGCCATTGCCTCCAGCACGACGTCCGGCGTACTCGTGCCGACGACGCGACAACCTAGATTCAAATGGTTAGCGTCGTATGTGCGCAAGATTTCCGACGTCGTCCGGAAGTACGTTTCGGCGATGAGCTTCAAAAACTCCAGCTTATCCTCGACATATACGGATTCGACCTTCCGATATTCCTTCAGCCACAGCAGATCGTCGAACGACTCGTACTCGGACGCCCAACTTGCGTTCAGTCTCTCTATCGTCCCGTATCGGCCGCGCAAATGATCGACCCATGCCTTTTTACCGTAAGCGTCGGGAGGCAGCTTGATATAGTCCTCGACGAGATTCGTTCCGTTCGTTCCTTCGCCCGGATTATCCATCCCCCATTGACCGCCGGAGCCCCACCAATGCAATTCGTTATCGGTATAGACGCCGATCAGGTTCGATTCGTCGGCGACGCCCTCCGCCCGATTGCAATACGTCTCTACCATCGCGTCGTGCGTCGATGCGGCGAAGCTAGGATCGAACACGTCGGGAAAGCCGTAGCCGCCCCAACCGTTATTCGCCGTTCTTGCCCGGCGGGAGCAACGAATCTCGTGCGTGCGCGGAATTCGCTTGTTCATGAAATAGCCGGCATGCCATGCCGCAAGCGTGTTAAAGCCGAGCGACCACGCTCCGTCCAGCTTCGCGTCGGCCCAGCGGCCGTACCACCCCGCTCCCCCGTATTTGGCGATCAGCTTCTCTTCCATCGGTTCCCCGAGCCCGTAATTAAAGCAATTGACGCCCAAGGAGTAGAACTTGCTGCCTTTATCGTCCAGCAGCGTCCAACGTTCGCCTTGCCGCTCCGTCGTATAAAAACCCGTCATTTGTCAAACCTCCGATTCATTGTGCGCGCGAGACGACCGGTGGGCATCAGCCGGTTAGCCCGGTTCGTTCTACGCTTTCTACGAAATATTTTTGCACGAATAAATACATGATGATCAGCGGCGACATCATGAGCAGCACGGCTACGTCTTTAAGCAAGGAAACCTGAAAGGGATCCGCCAATATAACGTTCGTCGAGCCGGTCAACATATGATTGATCCAAGGACCCATGACGCTTAGCTTGTTCGCCAGTAACATTCCGGTGTTGCCCATATACATGTTCGTGAAGAACGTATCGTTCCATTGCCATACGAACGTGAACAGCATGACCGTGACGATCGCGGGCACGGCATTAGGCAACGCCAGTTGCACGAACGTCCGGCCGATGCCCGCTCCGTCCACGAAGCCGGCTTCCTCCAATTCCTTCGGCAAACCGCGGAACACTTGCCGGAAAATATAGATGAACAATCCGGATTTGATTCCCATGCCGGTTAACGAAGTAACGAGCAGCGGCCAGAACGAATCTAGCAAGTAAAAGCCGTCTTTTCCGGTCAGCAGATGCACGATGCCGAATACGTCGAAGCTCTTGAATTGCATATACAGCGGCACCATGATCGTTTGCGGCGGAACGAGAATCGTAAATATCGCGCAACCGAACAAGATCGAACTTCCCCGGAAACGCAGCTTCGCGAACGCGTATCCGGCCAAAGCGCATATCATCGTCTGCACGATCATGACGCCCGCCGAGATCGAGAACGTATTGACGACCGCCCATTCGTAATCGAGCAGCTTGATCATGCTCGTCACGTTACGCAGCGTAAAATGCTCGGGAATCCATACGACGTTGCGGTTGTACAGGTCGACGGGGTCCTTGAACGCCACGGCGAGCTTCTGCAGGATCGGGTACAAAATAACGAACGACAACCCGAATATCAGCACGATGCGGACGACGGCCCACCCCCAGCGCTTGACCTTTTCCGTTATCGCATTCAGCCTGAGTGCATTCATGCCGTTTCTCGCCCCTTCCTAATCGGAATAATAGACGCGCTTGGATACGATGTACGCGACGATCGCCAGCAGCAAGGCGACGATGATGAAGTACATCCACGACATCGCCGCGCTAAGACCGAAGTCAAGCGTCGAGAAAGCGGTCGTATACGCGAGCTGCGTCAGTTCGTTATCCGCGAAGCTATCTATTATCGTATAGATGACATTCGTTAGGATAAGCGGACTGACCATCGGGAACGTAATCTTCCAAAATATTTCGTAACCGGTCGCGCCTTCGATTTTCGATGCTTCGTACAAGGACGGCGAGATCGATTGAAGCCCTGCCAGGAAAATCAGGATTTGTACGCCGGACGAGCTGATGATGTCGTAAATCCGATCGACCGCGCCGGACAAGTAATTGATCATCGTCTCGTTTAACCCGGCATCGTGCAGGAGAAAGACAAGCTCGAAGCTTTGCAGCCCGCTGGTGCTAAGCCCGGTAATGTCCGAACTCAGATCCGAGCTGTAAGTCATCCCTTGCATAACCGAGGCGATGATACTCTCGTTCGATATCGCGTCGATGATGCCCGAAGCGAGTATAACCGGCAGGAAAAAAATCGCCCGGGCCAGCGAACGCCCGAAAAACTTCTGGTTGAGCAAGCTGGCTGCGAACAAACTGAAAAACAGAATGAGGGGGACGTTGACGGCCATGTCGACGACCGATTCGGTCAACACCCGGTTGTACTCGGCATGTTCCGTTAACGCGTACGCGAAATTGCGGAAACCGGTGAAATCGATCACGTAGCCGCCTTCCGGCAGCATGACCAGCTTGCCGAGACTGAACTGCAGCGAACGGAACAGCGGCACAAGGAACAGTAACGTAAAGCCGAACAACCAAGGGATGAGAAACAGCACTCCGGACCATTGCTTGCGCCGCTCGAACGAAAGGGGCTTCCATTTCATCGCGCTATCCCCCCTATCCGGTAACCTTTGGGTTCGATCGCCGCTCCGTCGGCCGTAAAGGTTGCGTCGTTATAATTGACGGTCACCGATCGGCTGTCGCCGTACGTCGTGCGATATACCCCGTCCGCAAGTTTCTCGTGACGCGTCATCGGCAAGCTCCTCACTTCTCCGAGGAACCCGGACACTTCCTTGTACAAACCGGCCGCTTCTTGCAGCCAATCGGAGTACAGGCTTGCATAGTACCCGTTGTATTCCGTATTCTTCAACCCGGACGGCGATTCGTACGACCATTGGAAGCTTGGATTTGCCCCCGTCTCCAGCAGCTTCAGCTTGTAATCGGACCAGTCGCCCTCCATCGATACGTTGCCGGGAGTACCGGCATAATCGGCGTACCCGTGCGCGATCATGGAATAGAAAGGCACGCTTTCGTCCGTCAATTGGAAACGGCTGCTCGTCAGCGGCACATTCACGGCGTTGCGAATATACGGCAGCGCATTGGCGTTGCCGCCCGACGCGAGCAAATCCGGGAATCGGCCGGCTAACTTCTCGACTTCGCCCGCTATCATATCGCCCGCCTCCTGCCGATCGACCATGTTCCTTTTGTTGTAATCGGCGTGCACTTGATTACCCAGGTCGGCCACCGACAATCCTTTTAATCCGTATTCGCCGTAATCGTCGGCGAAATTCGTTACGATGCTTGCCAAGCGGGTCGGCGTCGTGATGTAATAAGCCGTCTGATTAGCGCTGCTTCGCCACCCTATCGGCAAGTTGAACGGATATTTCTCGGCCGTCTGCTGCGTAATGAATTGAGACGCGTTCGGCATTTTCCCTAACCGGATGCCGCCGTCGTAGAAGCTCAGAAACGAGACGTCCGGATAGAAATCCACGTTCTCTTCCTTCAGGAAAGCGATCAACTTATTCAGTCCGCGTTTCCCGCCTAGCGCCTTGACCGGCTCGACCGACGATGGCAACTTCTGGTGCACGCCCCCGTTCATCCATCCGACGTAACGAAGTTTAATCGATTCTACACCGGCCTCCTTAAGCTCCCTGACGATCGTCTCCGCTTCGCCGAACGAAGTCATCGCGATCGTCTTGCGATACGGAATGCCGAGAAACGACGTTCGTTTCTTCACCGCGCCGATCAGTTCCACGAACATTGGAGCCTCTCGCGAAGGATCGGACGACAACGGTTCGCGCGATCCGTTCAGGTACCGACGATAAGCTTCCGCCATGCCCGAATAATTCGCCGCTTCGCCGCTAAGAAACAGGTAGCGGATTTCGACGTCCCCTTCGTGCATCCGCTTCGGGAAGACGGACATTAGGCTTTCGATGCCGTTGCCTTCGAGGCGGACGATATCCCTCGACAGCGTCGTAAAGCTGGCGCCGATATGATTGTAGGAGTGCGTCTTGCCGCTGATGTCGGCGACGACGCTTGCTATCGCATCGCCCTTCGAGATAATGCCAAGCATCGCCGCATGGCCTTGCGCCAAGCCGAACACCGGCAGTTGAGCGTTCTCTCCGATGACCCCGCGATTTTTCTCGTCGAGCGCCTCGTCCAGACCGTAGAGCGGCAATTCAAGCGCTTGCGTCGTCGTTTTCCCGTTATTTAGCCTGATCAGAGCGCCGGAACCGTCCGGTACGAACATGTACCCTTCCGCCTTCGTCCCGGCTGCCCCGAAGTAAGGCAATACGGCCAACTTGTTAAGCGGAAAATCATCGGAGTATTTCACGGATTGGAGAGGCACGGTCGCGACCAGAGCATCGCCGTCGAGCGAATAACGAATCGAAGCCTCGAAGCTCGCTTTCGGAGCAATGAGAATGCCGTTGTCCGCGTTGTCGCGATTGTAATCGTCCTCGGTGTAACCCGATGCGGTCAGCCAATCGAACATGTCGTTCCGCAAATCCCGCGTCAAGTTGCCCCACATCTCGTAATACCCCGCGTCTTTCACGAACCGATAGCTTTGCTTCACCGTAGCGCGTTGCTTCTCGTCCGCGATGGCCTGCAATATCTCTTCCTCGAACCGTTGCTTGCCGAATCGCTTCGGCGCGGCGAACGCCGCGGACAAATCCCCGACCTTGTAGCGGACCGTTACGGCGCCGTCCGCGACTTCGTACTCGAACTGGCTCTTGGCGATGCTGTCGGTGAAGTTGTCCATCGTACCGTCGCTGCCCGTCCGCGAGTAATACGAGAACAGCAGTTGAGCTCCGAGTCGCGCCTTATTAAGCGCTTCGGCCAACGGATCTTCGGCGCGATCGGACGGATTGGAGTACCACGTCTCGTCTGCCGCCAAATCCTGAACGGCGATTTCCGTCGTCGCCTTGTTGAAATACAACGCCAACCGTTCGGTTTGCGCTACGAGCTCCATCCCTTTGATCGGCGTCGGCTTAGCCAGCGCGCGGACTTCGCCCGCTTCCGCCCTAGCTTCCTCGCCTGTTCCAGCTTTCGGCTTAGCCGTGCTGCCATCCGATGCGCCCGTGGCAACCGCCGCGTCTGCCCGCAGCTCCGTCTTTGAGCCGTTCGCTTGCAAGGCGACGGGCACGGCGGCGATCGCAAGCGCCAGCGCGGCCGCAAGCGCAATCCATATCCCTTTTCTCATGCGCGCCCTCCCCCCTACGTGCGGAACACGAGTTCCTTGTATATCGTTTGCGCGAACCCGACGATCTGCTGGATCAGGCTGAAGAATAACAGGCCGATGAACAAAATGATTCCGCAAACGACGAGCGTCAACGCCATCGTGACGGCCGTTTTGCCCGGACTGTATTGATGCACGGTCATCATTCCGACATACATGAGCCAGACGAGCCATAGGATGGCGAGCGTATCCAGAAAGTAATAGAACGCTGCTTCCTGTTGCGTAATGATATTGCTCAGCAGCGTCTGCGCCAAATACAGCACGGCTACCGGGAACATCGCGTAACCGGTCGCCATCACGATTTCTCCGAACTTCCCTTCGCCGTCCATCAGCGTCGTCGTCGACCAATTGGCAATGCACCATAGGAAAAAGGGGACGATCACGTAGATCAACTGATTGATCGTATTGAGTTCGTCCACGACGTTGAAATTCACGATGTAACCGCTGAATTGCTGTTTGCACACCGTAACTAGCGCTAGTAAGAGCATTATGGACAGCGCCGTCCTCAGACTGCCGTAACTTTCGTATTTCATGTCCCAGAACCCTTTGAACGGACGAAAGACGAGGAACATCGTGAATTTGAATTGCTTACGAACGGTCGACATGGAATGCCTCCTTCCGAAGACGCGGCTTCAGCCATCTTCTCCACGCTTTCGGCCCTAGCCACAACAGCAGGAGCAGCGGAACGGCAACGGACATGACTGGGGCGAAATAGAGCCTTGCCAGCCGTTTGCGTTCCATCTGGAAAGCCTTGGAGTAATAATCCCTGTCGCTTCCGAGCTTAAAGTTACGCATCGCCGCCGAGTAATCTCCGTTGCGAAGCTGCGATTTGCCGATGCCAACGTAAGCAAGCTCATAGTTGGCGTTCAGCTTGAGCGTTTTCTCCCATTCGGCCTTCGCCTCGTCCATTCTGCCTTTGTACTGATAATCTACGGCCCGGTTAACGGCTGCGCCGAATAGCGTCGGCTTAAACACGGTAATATTGGCCCGCTCCCGATCAAGCACCAGTACCTTGTCTCCCATGTAATCGATCGCGACCGGGGTGCCAAAGTTGCCGACCTGCTGACCGCTCATCCCGAAAATATATAGCAGACGTCCGTCCTCGTCGTAAGTGAAGATCCGCCCCTTCGTCATATCGAGCGCGCTATACGAGCCGTTCAATCCGGAAGCGATATCGGCGAACATCGACTCGTCCCCGAAGAGATGGTTAAGGTCGCCGATCGGCGCTGAATCCACCGCTCTCAGTACGTTTAATCCGGTCGGGTTCAATCTTTGGATCGGAGCGGACGACTTCGTCTGCGTCGTCACGAATAGGAAACCGCTGTCGTCCATGTCGACGTTATTGAATTCCGTAGGCACGAATTGCACCATTTTATCCCGCTGCGCCTTTGTCGACAGCCGTTTCCAGACGAGGTCGATCGGATCGAACCTCACCTTGGGTGCACCCATGAACGTGGAAAATTGCCCGTCGGAATCGAATTCGATCAGCCCCTCGACAACGCCGCGGCCGACCGTGTACACGCGCTGCGCGCGATCGACGCCGACTTTGGCCGGAGCGAACTGGAAGTTGGCCGGCAAGATTTCCGACTTCGGCGAGTGAATCTCCTGCAGGAACCGACCCGCGCCGTCCAAATGCACGACCCGCTTGTTGTCCGTATCCGCGACGTAAATATGATTGTCCTCCGTAACGAACAGCCCTTGCGGATTGTTGAACCCGTCGTCCTTGTCCCCGTTGCGAAACGTCTTGATTTCCGTAAGCAATCGATACTGCTCGCTGAGCATCAGAATCCGGTTGTTGCCGGAATCCAGAAGGTAAATCCGATTATCCCTAACGAATAGATCGTTCGGATTGCGCAACGAACCCGTACCGAGCGCCGCGCCGTCGAGCATCCTCTCCGGCGTATAAGCATTCGGCGCCGCAAGCGGACGGTCGAGCGAAGAATAAGTGTATCCCGGATACGGATCCTTGGCCGTAGCCATGCCCGGCATAAAGAGCGCGCTCGCTAACAGGGAGGCGGTCGCTATCCGCGCCGCTTTGTTTCGTCGTAACGTCGTCACAGCCGCCCCTCCTATTCTTTCATTCCGGATGACGCCATCGTCTGAATGATTTTGTTCTGGGAGAAGATGAAGAACACGATCGGAACGCTCATCATGAGCAGCGATACGGCCGCCGCGGGACCGAGCCGGGCGATTCCCCCGAGCGCGATCTGGTGCGTGGCGTAGCTGAGCGTCTTCAGTTGCTCGCTATAGATGAAGTTGCCGCCTTCCGTCCCCCATAACGCCTGAAACTGCAAGATCGTCAGCGTGAGCCACGCCGGTTTGACGAGCGGCATAATGACTTGCCAGAATATCCGGTATTCGCTGGCTCCGTCGATTTTGGCCGCTTCCAGTAACGCGTCCGGAATCATCTCCATGAATTGCTTCATCAAGTAGAGACCGAGCGAAGCCGCGAACGACGGAACGATAATGGCCGCGTAATTGTCGATCCATCCGAGCCACGACATCGTGATGTAGTTCGGAATATCCCGTACTTGCGGCGCGAACATCAGCGATAGCACGATCATCGTGAAGATCGCGTTCCGTCCTCTGAATTGATGCTTGGCGAGCACGAACGCAGCCGCGGATGCGAAGATGACGTGTCCGATCGTGCCGGTCGCGGTAATGAACAACGTGTTGAACACGTAACGGGAGAACGGAACCCAGGAATTCGCCAGCAAAGTGAACAAATCGATGAAGTTCTCGATCGTCGGATTACGGACGAAAAACCGGGGCGGGAAAATAAAGATTTCGTCCAGCGGCTTGAACGCCTGATTGATCGCGAACACGAGCGGCATCGCCATGAACGCGGCAACGAGACCAAGCATCGCGAAGATCATGAGATCGCCCCATATGGAACGGCTCACTTTGCGCCGCCGCAACCGAAGAAATGACTTCCAGTTCGTTCTCGGAGCGCGAGGAAGCGGCACGGTGACGACGGTACGGTTACGTTCGATATCGCTCATCGGTCAATCCCCTATATTCCGCAGCAGTTTCTGAACCGCCAGGTTAATGGTTAACATGAGCACGAACAGCACGGTCGCGATGCTGGACGCGTATCCCATCTCGAAGCGGATGCTGCCGTAGTCCATCAAGTGCGTGACGATCGTATGCGCCGCGTAGTTGACGCTAGGGAACCCGGCCATCTGGGTAGCCACGTCGGCCATCGCGAACGAGCTCGTGATTTGCATGACGGCCCCGAACATCAGCATCGGACGCATCGCGGGCAGCGTAATGAACCACATTTCCTGCCAACGGTTGCGCACGCCATCGATCGCCCCTGCTTCGTATAGCGTTTTGTCGATATTTTGCAACCCGGCGATGAACGCAAGGAAGCTGACGCCGAGACTTAGCCATAGTTGTACGAGTATGATGACCGGCATGATGTACTTCTCGGTCGTCAGCCAGAGGATCGGTTCGTAGATGAAGCCGTTCTTCATCAGGAAGCCGTTGATGTAGCCGTAGGCATCGCCGCTGAACATCAGCTGCCACATGAAATAGATGTTGCCCGAGATCGAAGGCGCGTAGAAAAGGAGCGTCATCACCGAGCGCACCTTCGGCGACATCTCGTTGATCATCCAGGCGAACACGAAACAGGCAACGTAGCTGATCGGTCCGGTGATGACCGCGAAGATGAACGTGTTCTTGAGCGCGATGATGAATACTTCGTCTTCAAGGAACAATCTTTCGTAGTTATGCCATCCGACCCAGCGCGGGAACTCCAACAAATTGAAGTACGTGAAGCTGAGCGACATCGACATGAGAACCGGCACGACCGTGAACAGAACGAACATCAACAAATAAGGGGCGAGCAGCAAGTACGAGTGTTTGTTGCGTTTAAGGCTCGTGGACAGTCGCTCGATCATCTTTCGCCCCCCTATTCCGGCAATTTGAATTCCCGACGTTTGGTCGCGATTTCATCGTTAATGAATTGAATATAGTCGTACAGCGTCTCCCGAGCGTTCGTGTTCTCGGCTACCGATTTGCGGAAAGCGTTGTCGAGATGACGTCCGGTGAAGTAGCTGCCCGGCACTTCCGGCACGCCTTGCACCCATTTCCATTGCTCTTGCAAATTACGCAAATCTTTGACCGGCCAAGGCAATTCGGCGAGCGCCTCGACGTTGGCCGTCGGATACCTCGCGGCCGCTCCCATCAGCCCTTCCATTTCCCTGCCGAAACGGACTTGCGTCTCCGTGTCCGTCCACCATTTCATGAAGGCCCAACCGTTATCTTTATTTTTCGCCGTCTGCAGCATAAGCACCGCGGAGCCGCCGCCGGGTTCGTCGCGGCGAATGACGCCGCCTTCCGTCGGAGTGCCGGGTATCGGAGCGAAGCCCCATAACCCGCGCAGTTCGGGCGCGGACACCGACAGATGATTGTACAAGGAATAGTCGGCGATTCCGATCGGCATTTCCCCTGTCCGGAATCGGTTCGGGAAATCGAAGATGAGCGGCAGCTTGTAACTCGTATAAAATTCCACCCATCGCTTAAACGACTGCATCGACGCTTCCGAATCGAGCTCTACGCCTTTGCCGTCATCCGCGTACAACCGTCCTCCCGCTTGCAACAGCATGGACATGAAAGTCGTATTGGGGGGCATCGACGGCATCCTGGCGAAGTCTTGCTCCAGCGGGAACGCGAATTGCATATTGTGCTTTTGCAGCTCGGGAATAAGCGAGAACAGGTCGTTCCAGCTCTGCGGCACTTCCAGCCCCATCTCGGCCAGCACGTCCTTGCGGTAGAACAGCATCGCGAAAGTTTGCGTCTCCGGCAACGCGTATAGCTTGTTCCGATAGCGGAACGGTACAAGCGCGCTGTCGTAAAATCGTTTGGTCGTTTCCTCGTAATCGGGGAATACGGTAAGATCCTGAGCCGCTCCGCGCATCGCGAAGTTGACCGGCGTCTCCGCTCCGACGTTCATCGCCACGTCCGGGCCTTGACCCGCCAACGTCGCCGGCAATAGCACGCCCATGTTGACGAGCTTCAAATCGATCTCGATTCCGGTTTGCGGCGTGAACGAATCGTCGATCATTTGCTTGATGACCTGCGCTTGGTCGCGCCCGCTGCCGATCCACACCGTTGCCCGCTTCCCGCTATCCGTCGTGCTGCCGATAGAGTTGTAATCTTCGAAGAACGAATAGAAGAACGCTCCGATCTCATGGCCCATTTTTTTGAGCCCGGACGCTTCCGCTTTCGGCAATTTCGCATCCGCGCCGGCCAGCAACAAGTAGTCGATGTCGAGCGGTTGCTCGCGTACCGTCAAGATCCAAGTACCGAGAGCGCCCATATTGTCGCGGAACGCCACCAGTCGTTTCTGGATCGTTTCCGGCCGCTTCGCCAAATCTTCCAATTGATACATCGACTTATAGAGCGGCGCTACCCGATCGCTTCGCTCGCCCGTAAGCCGCTCTAACGTACGACCGACGTATTCGAGCACTTCGCTCTGCTCCCGCAACCGTTCTTGCAGCCGAGGAATTTGCCGATCCAAGTGATAGTCCCGGTTAACGTCCGGCGCCGTCCCCGTAATTTTCACGATTTGCCTGTATACGTTGTTCAGCTCGAGCACCGAATTCTCCACTTGTCGGATAAGCGGCGCGATGTCGCCTAGCGATACTTGGAGCCTAATCGTATGTGTTCCTTTGCTCAACCGAAATAGATAGGGCTCCTTCTCTTCGCCGGCCTCGAACATTCGCCAACTGCGCTTGAACATAAATTGCAATTGTTCCGCTTCCTTGAACGGCACTGCGCCGTCGATCGTCAGCTTTCTCGTGGCATACATCCCGCGCAGCGCGTTCTGCCTGCTCTTGAACGCAATCCGGTACAGCCCGTCTTCCGGCGCTTCGACTTCCCATTCGATCCATTGGCCGGGCAAGCGCCAATTGTTGCCGCCGATCATGTTCATGCGGATTTTCGATACGTCGTACGGCTCGGATGCCGGACTCGTCCGGTCGTTGAGCGGATAGAGCGTCGGATCGGACTTGGCGGATGCCGCTTCGCCTTGCGTCTTAAAGACGATGCCGCCTTGCGCGGGTTTCCACCCCTCCGCCTCGTTCGTTTGCGCGACTTCATCGTAAGTGCGAGGCTGTTCATATCGAAAGAGCTTTAATTGACGAATCAACATCGGTTCGCGCAGCGATTCGAACGTGAGCGAGTGACTTCCCGCCGTCAAATAAAAGGAGAGCGGTTCGGGATAGTAACCCTGCGAATCCAGCGCGTCGGCCGTTAACCAGCGAGGTTTCTCCACTTGCCGGGCGCGAATATCGTTGCCGCGCGGATCGCGTTTCGTTCCCTCCGATTCGTTGCCCCATATCCGCGAGAAAATAATGCTGTCGGCTTCCAAGTACGGCAGTTTCCCGTCAATCAGCACCCGACGTTCTATCCCCGCGCTCTTGCCTTCGATCGGATAATAGAGCAATTGCAGATTGTAGAGACCGGTAGACGATACGTCGACGTTCCACGTCACGGAGCCTTCTTCGTCCGTCCATAACGATGCTCCGGGCTGCCCTTCGTAGTCGTTCAGGATTCGAGTCTGCATTCCCTTCGCCTCGGCGTACTTATCCGCTTGCAAGACAATTTCCGCATTCGGACGCGAAACATCGGAATGCTGCGCCATGAACGCTCCGTAGCTGCCCTCGCGAATGCTAGCCGGAGGCGGCTCCGCGATCTCGGATGCGGCCAACGCTCTGTTGCCGTACCCGTCCGAGGCAGCTCCCGGAAGCGCGACCGCCAGCGCCGTTAACGCGAGCAATGCCCGCGCATAGGTTGTTCTTTCCCGGATCCAGCCTATTCCTCGCATTTCCCGACACCCCGCTTCCCATGCCTTCCTTCCATTCTCGACCGGAATGGACGCTAAGGGGCAGTGCCGCATGCGGGTAGATTAACCCGCCCGCGATACGGCCCCTTATTCGTATTGCGTTTACTTCCCGTCGAATTTAGCTTGCAATTGAGGTCCGTAGGTTTGCGCGGCTTGCGCCGCGGTCATTTCGCCGCTTGCCAGCTTGTTGCCGATCTCATCGATTAGGCCGCCGTGCAGGCCGGCGAAGAAGTCGAAGTTCGTCGGTCCGTTAGCCAGTTTCTCCGCGACCGCGATATCGTCTTCGTGCGCGTATTGCGCTTTATCGTATTCGCTATGTCCTTCCGGGACTTCCCAGATTTGAAGCTCTTTCCAAATCTTCAAGACGATTTCCGGATCTTTGACGCCCTTCGCCATGAAGAACGCGTTCACTTGCCTTGCCGGGTTAACGTACTCCGTTTGGCCTGGACCGAGCGGCATCGGTAGGAAGCCGTATCCGTCGCCCATCTCCGATGCTTTAATCGTGCCGCCGTACCAGGAGAAGCTCGGAAGCAACGCGATTTTGCCTTTCGGGAATTCGCCCATGAACTCCCAACCGCCGGGACGAACGACTTTATCCTCGTTGAACAGTCGGTAAATATAATCCATCGCTTCGATCGACTTCGGATCGTCAAGCATCTGCTTGCCCGTGGTCTTATCCATGATTTGACCGCCGTTCGCGAGAATCATGAACCATAGCCAGTCGCCCGCATACGTCATGGAACCCCATTGGTCGGGAGTGCCGTCGCCGTCCTCGTCCTTCGTCAGTTGGACCGCCAGCTCGCGGAATTTGTCCCAAGTCCATTCTTTCGTATCGATCCATGTATGAGGATCCGGTAAGCCGTTATCGGCGAACAACTTCCGATTGTAGTAAACTCCGATTTTGTCCACGGCGGCGTTCGTGCCGAACGCGTACGTTTTGTCGTCGTGGCCGGCGACGTTGTAGAACGCGTCGCGCGGGATGACTTGATTTTCTTCCGCCGGCGGCAGCACGTCGATATCTTCCAGCGCAAGGAACATCCCTTGCTTCGTCAGACTCGGCACCGCGCCAGGGCTGCCCATGTAGAACATATCCGCCACGGGATTGCCGTTCGTGATCGAAGTGATCATCTTGTCTTTGTACTCTTCGTTGGATAACGTGACGTACTCGATCTTGACGTTGTACTTCTCTTCGACCGCTTTCTGCTTTTCGACTTTGATGACGCCTTCCGGCGTTTCTTCGTTAGGCGTCATATCCCAGTTCGCGGCCATCTTGATGACCCGGCCGCCCAAGTCCGCTTTGTCTTCGGTAGGCTGCGCGCTTTCGCTTGGAGACGAAGCCGGCGACGGAGAAGGATCCGCTGGTTGAGACGATGCCGGCGGACTGCTGGCATTGCCGTTCTTATTGCCGCCGCTGCAGGCGGATACCAACATCATCACGAGAATGAAACTGAACAGCAACGCGGAGCTTTTCTTGATCTTTGCCGATCGAATCACATACATTCCCCCAAATCCATGATAGGTAATCGCTGCCTCTCGTCGCTGCAACACCTGGTTTAGGAAGCGCTTACTTATAAAATTATCATGGAAAAACGGCCTTGTATTTAGACGAAATCAATACTTTGGTTTCCAAATTAAGCATTTTCAAGTTTGTTTGAGTCTAATCTCCCTATTCGCTCACGCACGAGACTCATGGCTTGTACAGACCATTCCGCGAAAAGAAACAATCCCTATCGGTGTTGCTATTCATGTGCCGAGATCGGTTCACGGTTCGAATTAATTGAAAAACGATCTGCCGGTAAATGGAATGAAATTTCTTGTATGTACAAGTTCCTTTCCTATTCTCGACATAAATTACCCTCCGATTGGACACCTCGACTGATCCGAATAACGAATTAGCGCTCCGCACCGCATCCCGCGCGTTCCGGTTATCCGGCGTCGGGTTGCGGCGCAGAGCGCGCGTCTTATTGCTATTCCTCGTCGCCCAGCAGCAATGGAATCGCTTTAGCGATCATTCGGTCCCAATACGCCCAGTTGTGCGAATTCTTTTCCTCCTCATACTGCACATGCAGATTCAGATCGCGCGCATAGTCGAGAAACCTCAGATTATGTTCGTACAGAAAGTCCTCCGTTCCGCAATATTGGAACAAGCGCGGCACGGGCGACTCGGACTCGATCAACCGGTCCGCGAGATGGAACAAATCGTTCGGACTGCCCTTCAATTTGTCGAGATCGCCGAAAATATGGACGAATTCCTTCCAATTCGGATCGGCCCGGAACACGATGTCCAACACGCCGGACAGACTAACCGCGGCCGCGAACCGATCCGGGTGCGTTAGCGCCAGCTTAAACGCTCCGTATCCGCCCATCGAATTGCCCGCGACGAAATTGTGTTCGCGTCGCGGCGACAACGGGAACAGAGAACGCGCGGCCAATGGCAGCTCCTCCGAGATGAATGTCCAATAACTCCCCCCGCGATCCATATCCGCGTAGAAGCTGCGCCCGGCCGCGGGCATAACGACCGCAATCCCGGCTTCCTGGGCGTACTCTTCGATCCGCGTACGGCGAATCCATCCGCTATGGTCGTCGCCCAAGCCGTGAAGCAGCCACAGCGTCGGCCACTTATGATCGACACCCTTCGGATCCTTGCGCGCAAGGGGCATCCCCTCCGCCTTGCCCGTCGTATGCTGAAGGTAGCTGATTTGCGGTACGATAACGTTCATGGTGCACCACGTTCCGAGCACCTCGGAATAGTAACGGCACTCGTTAAGCGCCATCGTCTTTCCCCCTTCCGCCTTCCAGTCGTTTGACCTTCACGATATAGGTTCCTTCGTTGACGTTGGCGGATGCTTTTAGCACGAGGCGGTACATGGCGTCTCCCCAGTTGCGTCTTATCCGATTGCCCATCATAGTCATCGGCTCAACCGTTAGCGTTAGAATTTCCGCGTCATACACGATCTCCACCCGGCGGTTAGGAGCGTATTCCAGCTCGAATACGCCAGCCCGAACGTTGACGGGAGCTAGCGGCGTCATCAAGTTCAACGCGATCTCGTCGGTCGCTTCGTTCAGCGCGAAGCTGTCCGATATTTCGACGGCCGCTTTCGTTCCCCGACTAAGCCGCACGATTCGCTTCCAGCTTGCGATACCGGCTTCGGAAGGATAAGCCGCCTCAAGATCCATCGAGAGTTCCGCGACGTCATCCGACAAAAAGCACTCCGCGTCCCGCGACCGATATTGTTGTCCGTTTTGTTGGAGCACGCCCCGTACCGTCGGACAGTTATGATATTGCGATTGCGTATACCATAGCGTATAGCGATCCGGTCCGAACGTTGCGGCCGTGTAATCCTCCGTGCCCAGATCGATGAACACGGGGCATCCGTCCGCGTATACGATAAAGTTGCCGACATCGTTATGGTTATGGGGTTCATGGTTGTGGCCGCCCTTGGCGGCTAAGAACAGGCCGATTTCGCTGCCCTCCGTCTCCCTCGCCGTTAGCACTTGCGCTGCGTCCATCCAAGCTTCGCGCACGTATGGCGCCGTTACGTCGCCTTGCCCTAGCTTCCGCTCGAGGAAAATATCCTGCAAATAATCGTGCATGTTGAACCAACTAAACACGACGGGACGACGTCTTTCAGCGCTAGCTCCTAACTGAATCATTCGATCGTCTCCGATGCTCGTGCCGAATGCGAATACGTTGCTCGATATCGGAAAACGCGCATCGCCGTCAGCGAAATTCACGAAATAATCGCCATGGATATGCGCCCGGTAAATATACCTGCCTATGTCCCCGACGATTTCCTCCTTGAACAGTCCGATATCATCCCCGCCGGAGCATTCCGAGAGCAGCTTTAGGCACGTGTGCAGTCCGCCGCCCGAAGCTCCCCAATACATCGGCCCTTCCTCGCAACAACCGTCCGGAGAATATTTGCGGATGAACGCTTCCAGGCTGCGTGCGGCTTTACCGACGACCGCAGCCCGGTCGGCTTGATCGCGCTCGAGCAGCAAAACGCTGATCAATACGTTCTGGTTGCACCAAGGATTCCAATTATTGACGTACGTCGAAGGCACGAATCCCATCCACCAGAAGTCGTCCCGGCGCAAATAAGGCTCGATCAGCCGCCGTCTCACCTCCGTTTCGATTCGTTCCCGAATACGCGGGTGAATAACGTCAAGCCGAGATCCCATCAAATAATGCACCCAAGCAAGCACAGCTCCCGTCTCGCCGGAGCTAAGGTCGACGTCTACGTCTTCCGGGGACGGAATGAACAATTTTCGATGCATCAGGTCATGCGGCGTAATCCACGTCGTCTCTTCGCAGATCGCGATGACGCCGCTTACGATCGGATCGATGAATCGCCCCTTCCACTCGAGGCACTCCGCCACGGTCAGAATGCCGAGCGCGCTGCGCCGTTCGTAAAACCGATTCAAATATTTCAGATTGTCTCCTTCCCGCTTGTAACGCAAATATAAATCCGCCGACATCGTCGGCCATTCGTAATCGACGAAACGTTCGGCCAGCGTCACCCAAGTTTGCTTCGTCTCGTCAGACACCGCCAACCAGCCGTCTCGCTGATCGCCGCTCGGAAATAACCGAAAGTTTCCCCAAGGTTCGACAAGCCGTCCCCAATCCTTCCGACTCCATCGTTCCGCTATCGTCACTCCATGCTCCCCCTCGCAACTTATTTAGCTCCATTATAGTGGACTGAGGTTCGGATGGATTCGGATCATATCATGAAAAAAGTGTCCGATCTAACGATTGTTCGCAACAAAAAGCACCCTCCGGAGGCTGAGTGTTATCAGCCTCGTATGAGGGTGCTTCGTATATCCATCGGATATGGATCAAACGATCCTATTCACCTTAACCGATAGAACCTTCCATCTCGAACTTGATGAGACGGTTCATCTCGACCGCGTACTCCATCGGCAGTTCTTTGGTGAACGGCTCGATGAAGCCCATGACGATCATTTGCGTCGCTTCGGCATCCGTTAATCCGCGGCTCATCAGATAGAACAATTGGTCTTCCGATACTTTGGATACGGTCGCTTCGTGCTCGAGCGTAATGTTGTCGTTCATGATCTCATTGTATGGAATCGTATCGCTCGTCGATTGGTCGTCGAGGATAAGCGTATCGCACTTGATGTTCGATTTCGCGCCTTCCGCGTTGCGTCCGAAGGAAGCAAGTCCGCGATAAGTCACTTTACCGCCGTGTTTCGAGATCGACTTGGACACGATCGTCGAGCTGGTGTCCGGAGCCAAATGGATCATTTTCGCGCCCGCATCTTGGTGCTGGCCTTTGCCGGCGACCGCGATCGAGAGAACCATGCCTTTCGCTCCGCGCCCTTTCAGGATAACCGCCGGATATTTCATCGTCAGCTTGGAGCCGATGTTTCCGTCGACCCACTCCATCGTCGCGTTCTCTTCCGCAACCGCGCGTTTCGTTACGAGGTTGTAGATGTTCGGAGCCCAGTTCTGAATCGTCGTGTAACGGACGCGTGCATCCTTCTTAACGATGATTTCCACGACCGCGCTATGAAGCGAGTTCGTGCTGTATACGGGAGCCGTACAGCCCTCTACGTAGTGAACGGAGCTGCCTTCGTCGGCAATGATCAGCGTGCGTTCGAATTGGCCCATGTTCTCCGAGTTGATCCGGAAATAAGCTTGAAGCGGAACGGTACATTGCACGCCCTTAGGCACGTAGATAAAGCTGCCTCCGGACCATACCGCGCTGTTAAGAGCCGCGAATTTGTTATCGGCCGGCGGAATGACCGTACCGAAATATTCTTTGAAGATTTCCGGATGCTCGCGAATGGCGGAATCGGTATCCATGAAGATAACGCCTTGCTTCTCCAGATCTTCCTGCATGCTGTGGTATACGACTTCGGATTCGTACTGAGCCGATACGCCGGCAAGGAACTTCTGTTCCGCTTCCGGGATGCCCAGTTTGTCGAACGTCGCTTTGATTTCTTCCGGCACTTCTTCCCACGTTTTCCCTTGTTTCTCGGAAGGTTTTACGTAGTACTGGATGTCTTCGAAATCAAGATCGTCCATATTGCCGCCCCACTTCGGCATCTCCATCTTGCGGAATTGCTCCAGCGACTTCAGGCGGAATTTAAGCATCCATTCCGGTTCGCCCTTCATTTCCGAGATCGTGCGGACGATCTCTTCGGTCAGGCCTTTACCGGATTGGAAAATGGCCTTATGCTCGTCGCGAAACCCGTATTTGTACTCTTCTATCTCGGGCATTTGCTTTGCCATAATCATCAACCTCCTTGTTTATTCTTCAATGCCTTCATGCTTGCCTTTGCCATGCTCTACACCTTTGCGAAGCGCATTCCAAGCCAATGTCGCGCATTTGATTCTTGCGGGAAACTTATTGACGCCCGACAAAGCTTCCACGTCTTCGTAATCGTCGAATTGAACGTCCTCGCCCTTCATCAAAGCGGAAAACTTATCCGCGAGTTGCAGCGCTTCTTCGCCTGTCTTGCCCATGACGGCTTCCGTCATCATCGAAGCCGACGACATGCTGATCGAGCAGCCTTCCCCCGTAAACTTCACGTTGCGGACGATACCGTCTTCCAACTGAAGCTGCAAGGAAATCCGATCTCCGCACGTCGGGTTGTTCAGGTTTACCGTGACGGAACCTTCTTCGAGCTCGCCGCGATTCCTCGGCGTTTTATAGTGATCCATTATGACTCGGCGGTACAAATCATCTAATTGACTCATAACCGAAAAACTCCTTTGTCTTAACGAGAGACTCGGCCAGCCGGTCGATATCTTGTTCTGTATTGTATAAATAAAAGCTAGCTCTTGCCGACGCGCTGACGTTCAGCCATCTCATAAGCGGCTGAGCGCAGTGATGTCCCGCCCGAACGGCAATGCCTTCCGTGTCTAGCACGGTAGCGACGTCATGCGGATGAACGTCGCCTAGATTGAAGGTGACGAGTCCGACGCGCTCGTCGCGCGGTCCGTAAATCGTCAAGCCTTCGATTTCGGATAGCTTCTCCATAGCATACCGGCTTAGCTTCTTCTCATGCTGTTCGATATTGTGAAGTCCGACTTGCTCCAGAAAATCGATCGCCGCGCCAAGTCCAACCGCTCCTGCGATGATCGGCGTGCCGCCTTCGAATTTCCAAGGCAGCTCCTTCCAAGTCGAATCGTAAAGCTCGACGAAATCGATCATCTCGCCGCCGAACTCGACGGGCTCCATACTTTCAAGCAATTGCGCCTTACCGTATAATGCCCCGATTCCGGTCGGACCGCACATCTTGTGACCGGAGAAAGCGTAGAAATCGACATTAAGCGCTTGAACGTCTACTTTCATGTGCGGCGTGCTTTGCGCTCCGTCGACGACGATTACGGCGCCTTTACGGTGAGCGATCTCGGTTATTTTCGCGATCGGATTCACGGTGCCGAGAACGTTGGAAGCGTAAGCGATGGCGACGATTTTCGTTCGCTCCGTCACCGTAGCCTCAACGTCGTCCAAAGTAATCGTCCCGTCCGGTTGCAACGGAATGTATTTTAACGTAGCTCCCGTAACTTTAGCCGCTTGTTGCCATGGGATAAGATTACTATGGTGCTCCATCTGCGTTAAGACGATTTCATCGCCTTCGCGAAGCGTCTGACGAGCGTATCCCGACGCTACGATATTCAATGCGGTCGTCGTACCGCGAGTGAATATAATTTCGCGCGTGGACGCCGCGTTCAGGAACCGGGCAACCTTCTCCCGCGCGCCTTCATAAGCATCCGTCGCCCGCGAACCTAGCGTATGAACCCCGCGATGAACGTTGGCGTTATCCCGCTCGTAATATGTTTTGACGGCTTCGATGACCGAACGCGGCTTTTGAGTCGTTGCCGCGTTATCAAGGTATACAAGCGGATGTCCGTTTATATCCTGTTGAAGAATCGGAAATTCCGCTTTTAACGCTTTGGGATCCATAGCCATTTGTTAGCCCAGCTTTCTTTCGAGGATGCGGTGCAGTTGCTCTCGCAGCCCTTTCAGCGGAATCTCCGATACGACCGGATCAAGGAATCCGTGAATGATAAGGCGTTCCGCTTCGGTACGAGCAATGCCCCGTGACATCAAATAATAGATTTGATCGGCGTTAACTTGACCAACGCTAGCGGCGTGTCCTGCTTTAACATCGTCTTCGTCGATGAGAAGAATCGGGTTGGCGTCTCCGCGCGCTTTCGGGCTCAACATCAGAACTTTCTCCGTTTGTTGGCCGTTCGCTTTCGTCGCGCCTTTCTCGATCTTCGTAATCCCGTTAATAATCGCGGTCGCTTCTTCTTTCATGACCGCGCGCGTAATCATATCGCTCTCGGTTGAACGACCGAAGTGAACGGCTTGCGTCGTCAGGCTCATGCGCTGATTTCCCGTGCCGATGGAAATAATTTTGGAATCGGACGTCGATCCGTTGCCTTTAAGCACGGATTTCGTATCCGTAATGGAATTCCCGTTATGCAAATCCCCGACGATCCACTCGATCCGGGCATCGCTGTCCAGAATCGCGCGACGGTAAGCGATGTCGATCGCGCTGATGTCCATCTCGTGAACGGCGGCGTATTGAACGACCGCGCCAGCTTTAGCGAACACTTCAACCGCGCTGTTATGAAGCAGCGTAGATGACGTTTCTCCCAAGGAGGATGCAACCTGCTCGACGAAGGAGAAACGGCTGTTGTTATCCGCGATGACGAGAACGTGAGGCATGAACGTCGCTTCGGCATCGTCCGCGAACAATAGCGCTTGAATCGGCGCTTCGATGCTCACGTTGCGAGGCACGTACAAGAACACTCCGCCGTTCCACAATGCGGCATGCACGGCAGCCAATTTATGTTCATCTTTCGTATATTGCGTCATGAAATGCTTGCGAAACAGTTCTTCGTGGTTACGGGCAGCGTCTTCCAAGCTGGACAGAATAACGCCTTGCGCCTTAAGTTCTTCGGACAGGTGCGTGTAGACGACGGAAGAATTATGTTGAACGATTAACGCGCCGCTGTTTTCTTCAGGCAACAATGCCACGATCGCGGCAGGCAAGTCGGAAACGGAACCCGCGTTCTGTCCCGCACGGTTCACGCCGTATTGATCCAACGTCCAACGCGTTAACGGAAGCTTCTCCGGCTTCGGAAGATTTAATTCCGTTGCCAATTGTCCGGCTTCTTCGCGCAAGGCGACGAGCCAAGCCGGCTCGTTCTTGCTGCGCGCGATACTGGCAGCCGCCTCGCGGCCGAAAGAGGTGGTTGGTGTACTCATGATTGCTTTGCCCCCCTCTATTAAGCTTGGCCGACGGTCTCGTCGACGATGCCCAGTTCTTCTTTAACCCAATCGTAACCTTCAGCTTCGAGACGTTGCGCTAGCTCCGGTCCGCCGGATTTCACGATGCGGCCCTGCATCATAACGTGTACGTAATCAGGCGTAATATAGTTCAGCAACCGCTGATAGTGAGTGATGATCAAGAAACCGCGATCTTCGGAACGCATCGCGTTCACGCCTTCGGCTACGATGCGAAGGGCATCGATGTCGAGACCGGAGTCGATTTCGTCCAAAATAACGAGTTTAGGCTCTAGCAGCATCATTTGCAAAATTTCGTTCCGTTTTTTCTCTCCGCCGGAGAAGCCTTCGTTCAAGTAGCGATGCATGAACTCTGGGTTCATTTCAAGCTCTTTCATTTTGCCTTCCATTTGGCGAACGAATTTAATGAGGGAAATCTCGTTGCCTTCCTCGCGACGGGCGTTGATGGCGCTGCGCAAGAAGTCGGCGTTCGTCACTCCGGTAATTTCGCTAGGATACTGCATGGCTAGGAATAGACCTGCGCGAGCACGCTCGTCCACTCCCATATCCAATACGTCTTCCCCGTTCAGCGTTACGGAACCGTCGGTTACCTCATATTTAGGATGTCCCATGAGCGCGGATGCCAACGTGCTTTTACCGGTACCGTTGGGGCCCATGATCGCATGAACTTCGCCGCCTTTTATTTTAAGGTCGATTCCTTTCAAAATCTCTTTGCCCTCTATGGACGATTTAAGCCCTTGAATTTCGAATTGAGTAGACATACGTTACCTCCAGGTTTCTACAGGATCTACGGAAGCGGTTCGACAAGTCGTATTTCCGACTTATTGAGCCCCGCTTATCTAATCCTTATTTATAATCATTCTAAACTGATTCTCAATGATTCTCAATAACAATTTTATGAAAGAAACGCCAAAAAAGCAAACCGGGCCTCTTCCCGCTAGGAAAAGAAGGTCCGGAATGGTCATTTTGACTTATTCAAGGATTTGTTTTCTTACCGCTTCGACTTGCCGTTCGAATTCGCTATCGCTCAAAACGGGTTTCATCGGCACCGTTAAGATGTCCTCGAGACGATGCCATGATTTACAACCGCCGTAGCTTTCCCGCATCGGAATAACCTGCGGTGCGTCCAACTTATACACCCTAAGGATCAAGACGTGCAGAGGTTTCGTTTTTTTCCACTTTAACCGTTCCTCCGCGTAATCCTCCGTCCATACATGCAGGTCGTCTAATCTTTGCAACGTCTCCGTATCCGTGATTTCGATATCTTCGACGACTTCCGCGAAGGAAGAGATGCGAACCTGGCCAGTGAATTGCTCCGCCTCGGCTTGCGTTAAAGCGACCATATCGCTCGCTTCCAATTTGACCAGGTGAGGTCTTTGATGCTCGAAGGAAGGAAATAAATAAAACCGCGGGCTCTCCAACCTGAATTCCTTAGTCTCCTCGGAAATTCCGCCTTTGCGCAATACGATGACTTGCCTGCCTGCCTCGAGCGCCTTGACGGCTACCGCCCATTCTCTTAACGCGATCGGATTATCCACTTTCATCTTTCCCCCATTACCCAACATTGTTCCTGCATTATATCACAATTACCGTTGGGGCAAGTCTACGCGCACCTCGAGCTCGGGGATATAGATCCGAGGGAAAGTCGGCCGGGTAAGGAACGTCAACCGGGCATCCTTGGGGATCGGTTTAAACTCGGTCTCCCCGTCTATTGCCAACGTGATAATAGGAACCAGATTGCCGTTCTCGTCTTGGATGGCAAACCCTGAACCGCTTGGAATAGGATCCTTCGTATAAACGACCGTTTTGTCCGCCAAGTACTCGATTTTCGTAATTTTCAGATCTCCCGCTTCTCCCATAGGAAGAATCAGAGGTTCGTCTTCCGTTGGCTGCCTTAGCATCGAAGTATGATAGAGGTCCGCTAACTCTATGTTAATATTGTTTCGGTCGTCGTCATAGAATGGACGAACAATCAAGGTTTTTGCTCCGTTCGTCACGGGTATCAGATCCATATATCCTAAGTCGTGATCGCTTCTCGATACGTGACTTCCGTAATGATAGCCTTGCTCGTCGGTCACCTCTACCCCTAACCAAGATTCGTCGTCCGGCCCATTATGCTCGAATCGATAATGCAATTGCATGGACAGTTTCGAGAGGACGATTCTATCGATTGCAAGGGTGCCTACATCATCCTTCTTGGTTAGATCGGGATTGATTTCGATAATGTCCGGGGTTCGGGATACGGGAATATCCAACGACCACTGTCCGGCTTGGCCGCCAATATTCGTGGCGTTCACTTTTAAGCGAAAGGACTTCGGACGATAATCCGAGTAACCCAGCTTCCAAGTATTTATGGCGCCTTCGTATCGGTCGGAATCGAACTTCTCGTAACGGTGATTCAATTGATTTTGTTCCTTCGAATTTACGTAACCTACTTTTCCAATCTCGCGATTATCCATGGCCAAGACTGCATCCATATAGTAACCGTCTATTTCCTTATCCGCTTTAACGGAATACCGTATCGCCATCTCATAGCCATCATAAGTAACGTCTCGAATCATTAGCGTAATTCCTTGATCCGTTACGCTCGGCCCGTTCTTCTCCATATCCGAATCATCCAGCAAGGAGCCGATCACGGGGGTCCGAACGGTTTCCGATTGGTGCTCTGTTGCGCTGCGTTGCGGCAATATCGCCATATCCGTGGGCTGATCCCTTGAAAATACGACGTAACTCGCGAACGCCCCTCCGACAACCGCTATGGACGCGGCCGTTATCGCATAAGCGCGTAACCGTTTCGTCCTGCGTTCTAACGTGCTTCTTGCAGGCAAACTATGTAACGTCTCCTCGATTCGCTTAGTCACGATCGAAGGCAAGAGCGACGACTTAGCCAGCCCTCCGTCCCTAAGAAGCAAGTCCAATTCATTGGAACTCATATCCGACTTCCCCTCTCTCCGGCAGATTCAACCATTTTGCCAAATAACGCCTTGCCCGATGCAGTCTCGATTTCAACGTCCCTTCGGACACGTCCATCATCTCCGCGATCTGCGATAACGGCAAATCCGCGAAATAATGGAGCTTAACTAACAATCTCAGCGGCTCTTCCAACCTTTCGACGGCTTGTCTTAGGTCCAGATCGCTCTCCGTCGCCTTCGCCGCTCTTTCCGGCAAGTTATCCGAGGGGGACGTTCGCTTCTGCTTGCGATAGATTTGCCGGCATTCGTGAATCAGAATCCGCAGCATCCAAGTCCGAAAATACCCCGGTTCCCTAAGCTTCGGTATGCCCTTGTAAGCTTTCAGAATCGCCTCTTGGATCGCGTCGGCGCAATCTTCATCCTTGTTCAGCAACGTTCTGGCCATTCCGTACAGTTCGTTTTGCATCTCGCGTATGAGCCTGGCAAAGGCATCCCGGTCGCCGGAACACGCCAATTGCACATCCGTCTTCCACGCCAGTTCCGACAATGGAGCTCCTCCCCTCTTTTACTTCCCTTCGTGATCAAAAGTCGACTTTATGAACGACCTCTTTAAGTTAGATGTCGGTTGGGTCGGTTCGGTTCATTTTTTTTAGTGATTCCAATTGGGTACATTATATCGTATAATACAGAAATCAAAGTTAAAGGCACTGTTGCCCAGTCTAACGACCAAAGGCACAACCTCGGAGCGAACGTTCCCGGGTTGCGCCTTTTTTTGTTTTTCTGGAAAGACTAGCCTTATTTCTCAGACAAAAGGAGCTCCTACCATGCTTAGAGAAGCCATTTACCACCGTCCGAAAAATAACTGGTCCTATGCTTACGACCGCGAAACGATCCATATACGCGTCCGCACCAAAAGGGATGATGTCGTCAAAGTTACCTTAATCCATGGCGATAAATACAGTTGGTCCGTCATAGGCTCGCAAAAGATCGACATGAACGTCATTTCTCGGGATCACTTATTCGACTACTGGCATGCGGAAGTCAAACCGACTTTTCGCAGGCTGAAATACGGTTTTAAGTTTCAATCCGCTAACGATACGATATGGCTAAACGAACAAGGGTTCCACGAGAGCGAACCTGAAAACCAAAACCTTTATTTCGATTTCCCTTTTCTCAATCCCGCGGACGTGTTTACCCCGCCATCGTGGGTCAAAGATGCCATTTTCTATCAAATTTTCCCCGAGCGCTTCGCCAACGGAGATCCATCGATCGATCCCGAAGATGCGGAACCTTGGGGAGGCGAACCGAAACCGCACAATTTCTTCGGCGGGGATTTGCAAGGAATCATCGACCATCTTGACTATCTTACCGAGCTTGGCGTTAACGCGATTTATTTTAATCCGCTATTCGAAGCCCCGACCAACCACAAATACGATACGATCGACTATCTCAAGATCGATCCGCATTTCGGCACGAACGAGAAAATGAAGGAATTGGTGGAAGCCTGTCACTCGCGCGGGATCAAGGTTCTGCTGGATGCCGTCTTCAACCATAGCGGCGGTCGGTTCCCTCCGTTCCTCGACGTGAAGGAGAACGGCGCGGAGTCCCGCTACGCGGATTGGTTCCACGTACGCGAATTCCCCCTCGAAGTCCGGGATCGCGTACCGACTTACGATACGTTCGCCTTCGAGGCGCATATGCCCAAGCTGAACACGGAAAATGCCGAGGTGCAGCAATATTTGCTCGAAGTCGCCCGCTATTGGATCGAAGAGATCGGAGTAGACGGCTGGCGCTTGGACGTTGCCAACGAGGTGGACCACCGTTTCTGGAGGAAATTCCGCGACGTGGTCAAAGCCGCGAACCCGGAAGCGTACATCCTCGGGGAAATCTGGCACGATTCCCAGCCTTGGCTGGCCGGCGATCAATTCGATGCGGTCATGAATTATCCGCTAACCGACGCGATACTTGATTATGCCGTGAAGGAAACCCGCGACGGACGCCAATTCGCGGATCTGGTCGGATACTTGCATGCCGCTTACCCGCAACAAGCAGCCGAAGTCGCCTTTAACCTGCTCGGCAGCCATGACACCCCGAGATTGCTCACGATATGCGGGGAAGATAAGCGGCGGATGAAGCTTGCGACCGTAATTCAATTCACGTTATCGGGAACGCCTTGCGTATACTACGGCGACGAAGTCGGTTTGACCGGAGAGCACGATCCCGGTTGCCGCAAATGCATGGAATGGGACGAGTCGAAGCAGGATCGGGATCTGTTCCGCTTCTTCGCGGAACTCATCAAGCTTCGCAAAGACCACCGCGCTCTAAGAGACGGAACGTACGAGCTGCTTTATTCCGAATCAGGCATCCAAGCGGTAGCCTTCGCGCGCGAGTATGACTGCGAGAAGTTCTTTATCGCGCTGAACGCCGGAAACGTCGATGCAACCGTTGTTGTCGCGGCTGGAAAAGCTTCCTCGTATGAGGTCGTTTTCGGCGAGGCTCAGGTCGACTCGACAGGAACCAAGGTGCAAGTAGCGCTGCCTCCCGTCGGATTCGCGATCCTCAGAGCGAACTAAGGAAGTTATGGCGAGAACCAACATCATAAGTTGATTCGACTATTAGGATAATAAAGAAGACCGTCAGGAAATTTATCCTGATGGTCTTCTTTGACCGGTATCGGCTTGGGTTTATAGTCAGTTTTTCCGACTATGGCGAAGGGATTTCCCATTGCTCCGCTCTTATAGTCGGTTTTTCCGACTATGGCGAAGGGAATTCCTATTGCCCCGCTCTTATAATCGGTTTTTCCGACTATGGCGAAGGGAATTCCTATTGCCCCGCTCTTATAGTCGGCTTTTCCGACTATGGCGAAGGGAATTCGTATTGCCCCGCTCATATAGTCGGTTTTTCCGACTATGGCGCGGGATGCCGCCTATTTTCCGCCCCAATCAAACCAAAAATATGGCCACTAGCGTCGTTACGGCAAGACCGATAACGACCGGTTTCAAGTTGCGCCGAGCGAGCTCGAACGGGCTTACTCCGCAGATGGCAGCCGCCGGGATGAGCGCCCACGGAATAAGCGTTCCGCCGCCGACCCAGATCGCGGCAACCTGACCGAGCGCGGTTAAAGTCGCGGCTCCCGTTCCGAGGGCCGTCGAGAACATGTGCGCGATGGAGCCGACGAGAGAGATGCCTGAGAAGCCCGACCCATCCAGGCCCGTAATCGCGCCGGTTGCCGTTAAAGTAACGGAGGCCACCGCTCCGTTCACCGGCACGTGATTCGCCAACGCTACGCCCAGGTCGTTGACGATCCCGTGCGAGCCTTGCAGCATCGCGTCTCCGAATAAATCCTTGAACGCCGAGTCCCCTAGGTAGAAGAAAGCGGCGATCGGGATAACCGGTCCGAATACGCGAAATCCGAACTGAAAGCCCTCGATTAAATACGAGGTCGTTTCCTCCAGTCCTTTATTCCGATGGGCAAGCATCGTCACGCCGATAAGAATGATGACCGCGGTTCCGCCGATCAATGCGGTGGCATCTCCGCCTTGGAGATCGAACACGAACATGGCAACCACATCGATGGCGAACAAAATCGGGATCACGATCGCCAATACCCGTTTCATCGCATGCGGCAAAATGACCGTTGTTTTTCCGCCGCCCTCGACTCCGGTTCCCGCTCCGGCTACCAATCCGTCTCTCCACTTTCCGTTTTTCATGTCCTTGCGCATCATCCAGAAGGCGACGATCGTCGTCACCAAACCCATAATGATAACAAGAGGGATGCTAGCCTCCATCACTTGAGACACCGGCAGACCGGCCGCGTCCGCCGTCAGTTTGGGAGCGCCTTGAATGATATAGTCGCCGGAAAGCGCGATGCCATGTCCGAACAGGTTCATCGCGATGGCCGCTCCTAGAGCGGGCAAACCGACGCGCAGCGCTACGGGAAGCAGCACCGCACCAATCAGGGCAACCCCCGGAGATGGCCAGAAAAACAGCGACGTAACGAGCATAATGATCCCGATACCCCAGAAAGCCAGCGTCGGCGTTCGCAGAAAACCCGTAAGCGGCCTAACCATCGTTTCGTTAATCCCGGTAATAATCAATACGCGGCTCATGGCGACGATAATCGAGATAATGAAGATCGTCCCGAGCAATTCCTTAGTCGCATAGATAAAGCTGTTGAAAATACCGGATACCGAACCGTTCAAGCTTTCCGTCGCGATCAAGCCAAGAGTGAAAATCCCCGCGACGCAGATTAACGTCGTATCCCGCCGTTTGACCAGCAGCGCTAAAATAAAGGCGATAAAAGCTAGGTACACCCAATGCAACGACGTTAATTGAATGTCCACCAGAGCCACTCCCCAGTCCTTCGTGTAAGTGCTTCATTGTATGTAAGGGAGTACATAGGCGTTCGCAGAACAACGCAATCCCCCTACCGGGTGACTCTGCCTGCTAGCCGACAGAGGGCGCAACGCGAGATCTTATCATTTAGCGGTTATTTTAATTTTTTTAATCATTTTTTCCATCAACCGCTATTTCCCGGCAACCTGAGTGAACTGCATATCCCTGCACACCCATATCCGATTGGATATGGGTGCTTTGCTCAGGAGCTAGATTCCGTAGAATCAAGCAAAGAAGTTTAGCCACGCTACCAGCCGACGCGTTATCCGCAATTTTTGATCGAGTAAAATTTCCTTTACAATAAAAAATCCCCGCGAACCTGAAGGGGGTTCAGGTTCGGGGGAAACTTGTCGTCAAGATTCGGTTAAGGCTTAAGCACGACCGTTGAGTACGGCGGAAGCTCGAGAACTTGATTGTCCAGCTTAGCGTCGCCGTTATTCGTCAGTGCCAACTTTGCGAACGCAATAGGCTGCGCCTTCGTCGCTTGCAGCGTTAAGCTCTGAGGTTCCTTCGACATATTGTGAACGACCAATACCTGCTCTTCTCCGCTCGCTCTAACATACGAGGTTAAGGACGGATTGTCCGTATCATAGTAAGCGATCGTTCCTTCCCTGAGCGGCTTCTCCATCGCCCGCCAGGAAATCAGCGTGCGATAGTGATTCAGCAGAGAATCGGGCGCTTCCTCTTGCTCCTCCACGGATACTCCCTCAGCCCGGTAACTCGAGCTTTCCCAGGTCGTCTCGCCGGATTTCCCGGCTTCGGCAGCCCACGGAAACGGCTCGCGGAGCTTCTCGTCCGGCTTCATTCCGCTCATTCCCAGTTCTTCGCCATAATAGATGAAAGGATTTCCCGGCATCGTAAGCAGCAGCGAGGCTGCCAGCTTCGCATGATCGACGTTGTTGCCGACGGCGCTCATGACGCGGGTCTGGTCGTGATTGGACAGAAACGGCGCATCCACGAATTTGCCATTTGAAGTTTTCGCGAAATATTCGTGCATCCGGGACAGGGTGAAGCCGATGCTAGCACCCGACTCAGAAGTCGCCGCGCCCAGGAGCGTCCCTGCCAGATCGAAGTTAAAGGCGGAGTCCAGCGCATTGTCCAAGTAAGGAGCTACGATAGAAGCTCCGTCCCATACTTCTCCCACCAGATAAGCTTCCGGATTAACGGCGTTCATGCCCTGTCTGAATTCCTGCCACCAGGCTTTATTCTTGCCTTGAACGGCGGGAGTCGCGATCGTCGATTTGAAATCTCCGAAAATGTGCTTGGCGGCATCCAACCGGAAGCCGTCAACGCCTTCCTTGAGCCAATACTGGCCGACGGCCACCATTTCCTTGCGCACTTCCGGGTTATCGAAGTTCAAATCCGGCATCCCTCCCCAGAACACGCCAAGATATTGGCCGTTCTCGGTTTCATGCCATGGGGCGCTTCCCGTCGCGCCGTCCGCCGGCCGGGCGCTCTCGGCATCGTCTACCCAGGTGTACCAATTCCGATAAGGACTTTCCTTGCTTGCTGCCGAATCTACGAACCACGGGTGCTCCACGCTGGAATGATTGACGACTAAATCCATCAGGATGCGAATATCTCTCTTGTGAGCTTCCGCGATTAGCCGTTTGAAATCTTCCATCGTGCCGTAGTCGGGATGAATCCCGTAATAGTCGGTTACATCGTAGCCATGATAACTCGGCGAAGGTTGAATCGGCATTAACCAAAGCCCGTCTACCCCTAATCGGTCCAGATAGTCCAGCTTATCCGTCAATCCGTTCAAATCTCCGATGCCGTCGTTATTCGAATCCGCGAAAGATCGCACGAATACTTCGTAATACACGTTCGTTGGTCCTTCTACCTTCGGGGGGATAGGTTGAAGAGACTGTAACGCTGCCGGAGACTCCGCAGGGGGAGCGGAGGTACACCCGGCCAGCAGTAACGTCGCGGTGAAGAGCCCAAGCGTTTGCTTGATCGTCTTCTTCATCCTTTAGACGCTCCCGCGGTTAAGCCGTCCACCAAGAATCGTTGCGTGTACATGAACAGAAGCGTAATCGGGATCGCCACAAGGACGCATCCGGCTGCGAACAAGGTAAACTCGGTACTGTTATAAGCGTCGATGATATTCCACAGTCCGACGGCTAACGTCCAGTTTTCCGGCGTTCTTAGAATCGCTCTCGCGAAAATGAAGTCTACCCATGCGCCTGCAAAAGTCGTAAGAGAGATGTAAGTAATAATCGGTCTCGACAACGGCAGGATAATGCTGACGAAGATCTTCATATGGCTGGCTCCATCGATTCTGGCCGCTTCTTCCAAGCTTCTCGGAATCGTATCGAAGAACCCTTTGGCCACGAACATCCCAAGAGCCGCTCCGGCAGAATAAACGAGGATAAGAGCCCACAAGGAATCAAGAAGATTCAGCGTGTTAAGAATCGTAAAAATCGCAATAAGGCTTAAGAAACCCGGGAACATGCCGAGGATCAATACGATCATGAGCATGGATTTGCGGCCTTTAAAGCGGAATCGCGAGAAGGCGTAAGCCGTCAATAGCTGGATAAGCGTTCCAAGCACCATGCTTGCCACGGCCACTTTCAACGTGTTCAAGTACCAGGTCGCATAAGGAATCGCCCTATCGGTTCTCTCTACGAACAGATCCCGATAGTGGTCTAATGTCCATTTTTTCGGAATAATCGTATCGCTGAATAAGGAATTGCCTTCCCTGAAGGAGGACAAGATCGTCCATAACGCCGGATAGATACAGGCTATCGCGATCAAGATCAACAATAGGTAGCTGAAAAGTATGCGCGGTTTCATTGGATCATGTCCTCCTCCTTGAACGATCTAGTTCTGCTATATAACAGAACCGACATTACGGCGATGATCAGGAATAGCAGGATCGCTACGGTAGCCGCGATATTGTACTGGTTGAAATCGAGCGTCAGCTTATACAACCAGGTGACGAGCAGATCCGTCTGTCCCGCGTTGTTGTACTTCATCGTCGCGGGATTACCGCTGGTCAGAAGGAAGATTACGTTAAAGCTGTTGATATTGCCCGCAAACTGCGTAATCAAGATCGGCGCCGTCGCAAACAGGACATAAGGCATCGTGATATTGCGGAATTTCATCCACGCGGACGCTCCGTCTACGTCTGCTGCCTCGTACAAGTCTTTCGGGATCGTCGTCAAGATTCCCATGACGAGTACCATCGAAACCGGTATTCCGATCCACATGTTGACGACGATAACGGATACTTTTGCCCAGAACGGATCGTTCAGCCAAGGCAATCCTTCCAAACCGAAATATCTGAAATATTGGTTTATCGGTCCGAACTTCTCGTTCAGCATATTTCTCATAATCAGCAAGGAAACAAATTGAGGAATCGCATAAGGGATAATAAACAGCATTCTCCAGAAGCCTTTCAGCTTGATCCCCTGTTGATTGATGAGCAACGCAACCAGAATTCCTCCGAAATAACAGGTAACGGTAGCTAATACCGCCCAAATAATCGTCCAGGTCAGAACCCCCGTAAAGGTATCGGCCCAGACGTTCATGTTAAACAGCTTGTGAAAGGTGTCGAACCCGACCCAGTCCACCAAATTTTTCGGCGGTATATGATTGGGCGAAGCGTAGTTGGTAAATGCGAGTAAAGAAGTAAACACGATAGGCATGATCGTGAAGAACAGGACTCCGATAATCGGCAGCGCTAGAAGCGCCCAAGGGAAAATATCGTTGTTTAATCCCTTCACGGCACTGCCGCTGTCCCGTTTACGGCCTACAGCTACGGCATCGCGAATATTCAAAATATAGAAGACGATATACAGAGCCACAATAATGACAGAGAGAACCCCGTAAATCATCATGAAAATGGAGTGGTCTCCCGGAACGTTTTTGAATATTTTGCCTACTTTTTCCAGGTGCTGCCCTTGATCGCCAAGAGTAATTAGCCCTTTAATTTTAGTTAATAACGTCGTCGAGATAAGATAAACCCCAGTAGCATGAATAAGTACGAACAGCAGGCCTTTGGAGTATTGCTTGTTATACCACTGTCCCAAGCCGGCACACAATACCGAAAGCCAACCGGCGGCTACCGAATTTTGCTTCAAGCTGAGTCATCTCCTTTCTGAACCCATTACACCCGCCGATGAGCGGCGGGTGAATGGTATTTATGAATGCCGAACGAAGATTACTGCGCGGCAGCGTTGCTGTCTTTTACTTTTTTAGCCCAATCGTCCATAGTCGTTTGAGCATCCGCTCCGTCGTTCCAGAGGGAAGAGAGCGCAGCTTCATGAGTTCCCCAGAAGCCGGCCATTTCCGCGATCTTAGGCATCGGAGTGGAATTGTCGAATTGTTTCAAGAACACGCTTGCGAACGGATCGCCGCTTACCGTCGCGCTTGCCGCCACGTTTTTGTTGGAAGGCAAGCTTCCGAACAATTCGAAGTTTTTCGCTTGAAGCGCTTCGGAAGAAATAAGTTCCGCGAACAATTTCGCCGCGATCGGATATTTCGTGTTCGCGTTGACCAAGAAGCCTTTAACGCCGGAGAACGGCATCATCGGTTTGCCGTTAGGCAAGGTCGGATATTCCATTACGCCAAGATTAGCTACGGATTTTTTGAATTCCCCCACTTGCCAAGGACCGCTGACGTTCATTGCCAGTTTGCCTTCGTTGAACAAGCTCGTTTTGATGTCGGCTTTAATATCCGCTGCTTTAATTGGAAGAATTAGATTTTTTAAGCTACCGAAGAATTTAGCCGCTTCAACGCTACCGGCGTTGTTCAGACCGATATCGGCGGGATCCGTGCCGTCTTTGCCGAATACGTATCCGCCGTATCCGCCGAAGAAGCCCCAGCTCCAGTAACCATTGCCGACTTCCCACATGTACGCGTATTTTTGTGCTTTCGCGTCATTGAACTTTTTAGCGAATTCGATAACTCCGTTCCAGTCCTTCGGAGCTTCTCCGTTCGTATCGGGGAACAGATCTTTGTTGTAGAACACGGCCGTTGTCTCAACGGACATCGGATAGCCGTACAATTGACCGTCGATCGTCAATGCTTCTACCGATTTATCGGAATTGTTTGCGGTGGACTCTTCGCCGTGAAGATCGTTCGGAAGAACGACGCCGGCTTGAACCGCGGAGCCCAAACGGTCATGTACGGCCAAGAATACGTCCGCGCCTACTCCGGCAGGACCGTCCGTGATCATTTTCTCGATCGACTTATCCGGACCTACGTCTTGATATTCGATGTCGATGCCGTATTTTTCTTTGTAAAGTTTAGCCGCTTCGTCAACGAGAGCTTTCTCGCTAGCGGAATACCATACGACCAGCTTAGCTCCTTCTTCGGGCAAATACTCTTCTGCCGGTGCTTCTTCGGAGGCAGGAGCGCTTGCGCTTTCAGTAGCTGCCGGGGCGCTTGCGCTAGGCGTCGAAGATGCGTCGTTATTCTCTTTGCCGCCGCATGCCGCAAGCACGAATACCATCGCAAGCACGAGAGACACGAGTAACCATTTGGATTTGTTCATAAAAATGTAGAACCCCTCTCTTAATTCCATGATTTGGTGCGATTGCAACATCCCATAACTTAATGATTCCCAATTTCTGAATTTCAGATTATTGTGCAAACGTTTGTACAAATCCGCAAAATAATTCTGAAATCCGATGAAACCGCGGTCAGCTAAGCATTTCCGGATGATGTAAGCGCTTTTGAACATAGTTTTATAATAATTGTTTTCACGGAAAAGTAAACCGTTTGCACAGTTAAAAATCTATGGAAAAACGTATGTTTATTCAAATTTACTCCGAATATCTCCTATTTACGAAAAATCGCTATTATTGTGCGTTTGCGCCACATATGGCACAATGTAATCGCATATCTGTGCAATAATAGCACGCTGTAATCGCATACTTGCGCAACGATGGCACAAAACTCGTAATGTTCATCATTACGTATTCATCCAAGTTAAGATACAATAGGAATAATCATAATGAATCGAAAAGGAAGATCGCTATTATGACGGTAACGATAAAAGATGTAGCCAAAAAAGCGGGCGTATCTCCTTCAACGGTGTCCAGGGTCATTGCCGAACATCCCCGGATCAGCGCGGAAACGAGTAGAAAAGTAAAAGAAATTATGGAAGAATTAGGATATCATCCGAATTTGATGGCGAAAAGCCTCGTTTCCAGAACAACCCGCACGATCGCGGTCGTTCTACCGAAGCCTGCCGAAGAGTTGCTGCTCAACTTTTTCTTTTACGAATTAATAAGAGGGGTTCTTGCGCAACTGACCCGTGCGGGATACGACTTGCTGATGGCGGCGGGAAGCAACGAGCAAGAGGAGTTAGAAACCGTTACCCGGCTCGTTCGGGGCGGGCGAATCGACGGCTTGCTGTTGCTCTATTCGCGTTCATCCGATCCGATTATCGCTTTCCTGCGGAAGGAAAAAGTTCCCTTCGCTCTCATCGGAAGAAGTTTGGACTACGAAGACGTTCCGTCGGTGGACAACGACAACGTGTTAGCCGCGTATGACGCCACGAAACATTTGATCGCCCAGGGGCAGCGGCGAATCGGATTCGTAAGCGGCCCGACCAAGCTAGCCATGACGCAAGATCGCATGGCAGGGTATACCAAAGCTCTCTCGGAAGCTAATTTGCCGATCAAACAAAGCTGGGTCGTAGAAGGAGAGTTCCTCCTCGAAAGCGGATATCGCGCAATGGCATCCATCATGTCCCAGCCGGAGCCTCCTACCGCATTGGTCGTCATTGACGATTTCGTCGCGTTCGGCGTTCTGAAAGGGCTGGCCGAATTAGGCTACCGGATCCCTCAAGACGTAGCCATCGTCAGCTTCAACAATATCGCCTTATCCGAATTAACGATGCCTCCTATTACAAGTATCGACGTAGGCACCTATCAGCTCGGCTATACCGCTTCGCAAATGGTGCTGCGGATGATCCAGCAAGTCGAGATCACGACGCGCCAGATTATCCCTCACCGTCTCGTCGTGCGCGAATCTTCGCTGCAAACGGTTACTCGCGCATAAGCGATATTGTATAATAACCCTATCCGGAATCATGGAAAGGGAGCGCTGTCGCTTGCGATTCGTCAAACTCGATATCCGTAAACCATTGGAATTCCTATCCTCGGGACAATTTCATTCCCCCGTCCCTTGGACCCATTCGAGCCGTAAGATCGACAGCTACGAGTTCATCGTCGGCGTTCGGGGCACGCTTTACATCGAGCAAGACGACGAACGGTATTGCGTATCGCCGGGAACCGCCTTGCTTATCCCGCCCGGGATCCCGCATTCCGGCTATCAACCGAGCGACGGAGCGCTATCCTTCTACTGGTTTCATTTTCTATGTACGGACGCTTTGCAATTTTGCGGCGAAGAGGAATGGGAACAAGCCCGTCTGCTCGGGCAATCCAACGAATTTCTCTCCTCCATCAACGGCTCCCTTTTCCTCCCGTTATTTTTCCGTTTAAGCAGCAACGAACGTATCGATGTTCTTTTCCAACAGCTCCAGCATCTGGCGAACTCGAAGCTTCATTATCGGCGAGCCCTTCACTATGCGGCTACTTCGATCGTGCTCGAACTCGCGGAGCAAGCGGAGAGCGGCCTTATACACGGCAAACGCTATTCGCCCGACCCGCTCGTCTCCTCGATCGTGGAATGGATCCGGGTTCATGCCGCCGAGCCTTTAACCGTATCGTTCATAGCCGAGAAATACGGCTACAATCGCGATTACTTATCTAGGCTGTTCAAGAGAACGATGGGGATGAACCTTCAGGAATATATCCATATCCAGAAAATGGCCCGAGCCAAATCGCTTCTTACGAGCTCCAATCGCACGGTTAAACAGATCGCTTTCGACATCGGAATGTCCGACGAGAAGTATTTTATTAGACTTTTTCGTAAATACGAACATTTGACTCCCACCGGATACAGAAACGCCTATTATCGCAAACATTTAAACATCAAATAGCGGCCATAGCGCGGACTTAACGGAGCAAGAAGCCTCGAGGCAAAGGGTCTTCCGGGTCCAAGAGGAATTGATGGGAGCCGGTTACGAAGGCGCGACCGCGCAATTCCCATAACAGTTGCTCCCGCCCTTCGTTCACGCGGCCGCTTTTGACGGCTCCATGAAGAACGCCGCCGGAAAGTCCTTCTACGATGATGCCCGATGGGTTTATCTCGTCGCATCTACGGGACATGACTGCAAGTATCGCCCCGATTGCTCCGCCCTCGGGCGCGCGGAGCAATTTGCCATTCTCGTTGCATACCGCCATGCGAAGATGACCCTCCCGTTCAACTCTCTTATCCGCGATTACGATCCGCAAACCCGCTAGAGCGTCTTTGGGCTCGAAGAAAGGTTTTTCCCCGGCCTCCTGCCGGCGAATGGTCGCCTCCATTGCGATTTGTCTCGCTACCCGTTCCAACGCCGATCGATGAGAGAGCGACAATGCTAACCCCGCCGCTTCCGCGTTAACAATGACGTATTCGTTGCCGCAAATCGCTCGGTCCACGATGAAATCGCGGCCTCCCGCATGGATGATTTCATCTAGCGAGACGCATTCCGACAACTCCCCTTCAATAAGGATCTCATCGACGGATGTACCCAACTTACGCGTAATTGCCTTATAGCAGTGTCCTGGCGTTCGAATAGATGCATCGTTTCCAGCGATTAATTCCGCCTTAGCGACAATGGCGCACGCAGCGTCTAAGCTATCCCCGCGACAAGGTCCTTCCGAATCGAAAACGAGCATGCGAACTTCGTTAGGCCGCGATGAATCGACAATCGCCACTCTCATCGCCGCATGGCCTCGCGGCTCCCTCTGCAACCAATGAAGGATCGAGTTTTCGTCTTCCCAGATTTTTCGAGCTTCCTCGGAAAACGACATCTCGTCGTTCTCATCGCCTATTATCGTTCCGTTCACCAATCTTATCGGCCATCCCGCGACATGAACGTCGATCGTATGAATCAGATGAGATGCTTGCATAAGACCGCCTCCTAAAAATGATCATCCTCGGGAATAAACAGAAATCCTTCATTCAGCGGATCGTCGTCATGCGAATAGAAAGTATGCATCCCCATTAACCATGCCGAGCCCGCGATTTCGGTAATGACGGCAGGCAACCCGCCTACCGACGTTTCCTCGAGCACTCGCCCATGGAATAAAGAGCCTACGATGCTCTCGTGAACGAACGTTTCGTTTAATCCAATCTTTCCTTGCGCGTACAAGGTCGCCAACTTGGCGGACGTACCCGTGCCGCAAGGCGATCGGTCGATCCCTCCAGGCGGAACGACAACCGCGTTACGCAGGTTCGCGTCGACGTGCGCGGGATCGCCGTAAAATTCGATGTGCGTAACTCCTCTGATAAATGGCGATTCGGGATGCTCGACAACTTTATGCTCGTTAACGGCTTTGCGGATCAACAAAGCCGTATCGACGACTTTACCCGCATTCCCCGGTTCCAATGCCAACCCAATGCGCCTGGCGTCCACGATCGCATAGAAATTGCCTCCATAGGCGATGTCGCAGATTACGTTTCCGACACCTTCCGCCTTCACAGTCAGCTCGCCGTGCAGGAACGCAGGGATATTGCGGAACGCGACGCGCAATGCGGATCCGCCGCGCACCGTCACCTCCGCGCGTACGAGTCCCGCCGGCGTATCCAAATGAATGACGGTTAACGGCTCTTGAACCGGCACGAGTCCGCATTCCACTAGAGCCGTGCAGAACCCGATCGTATCGTGCCCGCACATCGGTAAATAACCGCCCGTTTCGATGAAAATCACCCCTACGTCAGCGGCAGGATCGCAAGGTTGAACGAGGCATGCGCCGGACATCACCTCGTGTCCGCGCGGTTCGAACATCAACAGTTTTCGTACCCCGTCATGATTTCGTTTCATGTCCAGCATTTTTTCGGCCATCGTGCTTCCGTTCAGCCGCGGTAACCCGCTAATGACCGTGCGTGTCGGATTTCCTCCCGTATGCGTATCTATCGTTCGGTAAACTCGATTCGCGCGCATGCGGCAACTCACCCTCTCGTCTCTTGGAATCGTTCGTACCGAAGCGGCTCTGCGGGTATGCATGTTTTCTCCGTTCCGGCCAGCAGTTCGCTCATCAGCTTACCCGTCACGGCCGCCAAGCTGATGCCGTCCCCCTCGTGACCGGCTGCGATATAGTACCCGGGAATAGCTTCCACTCTGGACACGATCGGCAGGTGATCCGGCGTCCATGGACGCAAACCCGTATAGGTACGAATGATCTGGAAATCCGCTATCCCGGGATAGAAACGAATCGCTCGCCTCGCCATGGCGCGTATCACCTCCGGCCGGACGGTCGTATCGAACCCGGCGAACTCCCTGCTCGAACCGATCAGGAAATTCTGGCTCTCCGTCGGCTCGAACACTAAGGCGACTCCGTAACGATCGGTATCTTCGTCGACTTGACGGCTGCCGCCGAACTTGGACATTAAATATCCGAACTCCATGACTTTGCGCATGCCTACCGGATTCTGTCGGGCAGCCACGATTAAGTGACCTTTGCGGGGAACGATCGGAATATCCAATCCGACCATCTGTCCAAGCCGGGGCGCCCAGCAGCCGGCCGCGTTGACCAGCTTGCCGGCCAGCCATCGACCTCTATCCGTCTCTACAGCAAATCCCTCCCCTTCGGATCGAACGATACTCCGAACTTCCGTGCGCAGCCGGATATCGACTCCGTGTTGCCTGGCTCCTTCGGCAAGCGCGTAAGTCAGTAAATAGGGGTTCACGGTCGAATCGGAAGCGCATTCCAAACCGCCCGCTAGATCATCGGAGAACATCGGGGATTCTTCGCGAATGTCCGCCCTGTCCAACATCCTGAAAGGAAGACCGAGCGCGGATTGGCGATCTACCCATTGCCGCGCCGCCGATAGCTCATCTTCCGTCTCGCATACGAAAATACTCCCCGGAGCCCGGTATTCGAATGCGAGAGGGAGCCGACGAGTCAGATCGGCGATGATCTTCTGGCTTTCCAGAGACATCAAGCTATCGAACCCGGGTTCCTTATCGATAACGAGAATATTGCCGTCGCATCGAGACGACGTGCCTTGAGCGATTTCTCCTTTTTCCAGTACCGTTACGGATAACCCCGCCCGAGAGGCAAAATAGGCGATGGACATTCCGACGATACCTCCCCCCATAATCAACACGTCAGCGGTTCGCCTTTCGGACATGCTCATTTCCCCCTTTCGTATGTATAAATTTATTTACATTTATTTCTGTACAGTGTAATAATTTAGATACATTCAGAATTCGGTCGGAAAAGGAGATTTCGCGCATGGTTAAGATGAATTCCGCTCATCAAGAAGATCCGTTCGCTTCACTGCTAGACACGAGCACTAGCCAGACCTATCTCGACGCGATCGACATGGCCCGCAAGCTTGCCGGTATTGGCTCTACCGTGTTGCTGACCGGCGAAACCGGCGTAGGCAAAGAACGTTTCGCGCAAGCGATTCATCGCCTGCGCGAACGGGAAGATGCCCCTTTCATCGCGGTTAACTGCGGCGCCCTGATGGCTTCCCTTGTCGAAAGCGAGCTGTTCGGCTACGAGAAAGGCGCGTTCTCCGGCGCGGATGCGCGCGGCAAACCCGGCAAGATCGAATTGGCCCGAGGCGGCACGCTATTTCTGGACGAAATCGGCGAACTCTCGTCGGAGCTGCAGGTCAAGCTGCTGCGCGTGCTGGAAGAGCGCTCCTATTACCCGGTCGGAGGCACACGGTCGGCCGATGTCGATTGCCGGTTTGTCGCGGCGACGAACCGCGACTTGGAGGCAAGGATACGAGATGGCCGATTCCGGGAGGATCTCTACTATCGGCTCAACGCGATTGCCATCGATATTCCTCCGTTGCGCTCGCGCAAGGAAGATATTCCGTTACTGTCGCGCGCGTTCCTGCGAGAGTTCAGCGAACGATATCATAGACCGGTCGCGGATTTCGGTCCTAACGTTACCGAAGCTTTATCGGCGCACGATTGGCCCGGAAACGTGCGCGAATTGAGGAACGCGATAGAACGCATAGTCGTCTTTTCTCAGAACGGAGAAGCCCGGTTATCCGATTTGCCTGCTTCCTTGCGCGATTTCATGCCGATAGCTTCTCGCGATCAGCCAACGTCCGGATTCAATAACTCGAACGTGTCGCTTCCTACCTTTGGGTCATTGCCCGAATGGCTTGCGCGGCGCGAACGGGAGTACATCGATGCCGCACTCGAGCAATGCGGCGGCAACAAAGTCGCGGCGGCGAAACGACTAGGAATTTCCCGGGTGTCTTTGTACAAGAAACTTGGGACTTCGGCGAACGTCGTGCCTACCCGTCAGCTATAATCGCCGAAATTCACGGGCAAAGTCGGTCAATCGCTCGGTTTCGCCTTGATCGTTCACGTAAATATCGTCTTCGATTCTTACTCCCCGACGCCGGGCACGTAGATGCCCGGCTCGATGGTAAACAACATGCCCGGAGCGACAACATCCCTGTTCCGTCCGTGGATCGAAGGCTCTTCGTGGATCGTCATGCCTAAACCGTGACCGACGCGGTGGATGAATCGAGCGCCGTATCCCCGTTCCGCGATCCAAGACCGAGCGGCTTCGTCGATCTCGCTTAACTGGACGCCCGGACGAATGGCGGCTATCGCTCTTCGATTCGCTTCCTTCACGGTTTCGTACATTCTCTCCTGCTCCTTCGTGCCTTCGCCGATTATGAAAGTTCTGGTCAGATCGGATAAGTAATGGCCATAGGAAACTCCCATATCGATGAGCAAGAAATCGCCTTCGCGAATGGGCGTATCTCCGGTTTCCCCGTGCGGAAGCCCGGAACGGACTCCCGCCAACACGGTAGGCGAGAAGGCGGGGCCGTCTCCCCCCAACATCCGGATATGCAGCAAAATCTTTTCCGCGACTTCCCTTTCCGTCATTCCCGTCCGAAATTCTATTAAAGCCGCTTCTACCGCTTCATTGGCGATTTTCGCGGCTTTGCGAATGAGCTCCGCCTCCTCCCTCGACTTCCGGCCTATGATCGCGCCGATATCCCCTCCTACTTCATGAAACAGAGTTTCTCCCCAAAGTTCGCCCAACCGCTCCCCGACGTGCAGCGATATCGCTTTTTTCTCCACTCCGCAATGAGCCGGCCTTGATCCGCATTCCCGCGCAAGCGTCTCATAAGGAGAACCGCTGTCGCTAATCGGAACGATACGTCCGATATTGTCCGCTTTCAGCGCTTTAGCCGCATCCAATTCGGGGACGAACAATACGACTTCGCCTACCGCGGGAATCCATAGCGCTAGAAACCGTTCCATCGGATCGGACTGAAATCCGGTCAAATAGAGCAAAGCCGTTGGCGAAGTCAGAAGCGCCGCATCGATTCCCCTTGAGGCAAGACGTTCGCGAAACTGGTCTAACCGTTGATTTCTTAAACTAGCAAACATGGCGAATTTCTCTCCTTTAGCCCGTATGTCGTTGCATTGGAACGATTGATTAGGTAGCTATCGAATACGCTATTCCTCTAACCGTATAGTAGCAAAATCGATGCCAGCTATGTTATAAGGGAAAATTTTCGGGAGCGGGGACGAAGGTAATCTTAATGTTGGCACGATTATTGCACGAACAATAGATGACAGTGATGAAGGAGGAGTCCGAGATGAACGATCCCGATATCGTCGTCTGCCGCTGCGAGGAAGTCACCTTATCGCAGATTGCGGACACTTTGAAACGATACGAATGCTCGTCGAGAGAGACGAAGCTTAGAACCCGAGCCGGCATGGGCATCTGCGGAGGCAGAACTTGCCGACCTTTGATCGAACTGCTCGTATCCGAGGCAGGCGGATCGGAATTCGATGCTTCCGCGCCCCTGAAAGTCCAACAACCCGTTAGGCCGATAACCTTCGGGAATTGGGGGGCTAACCAATGACGTTCGGACGAATCGAGCTTCACCCCGTGTTGGGAAAATTACCGGATGCGCCGCTAATAGAGGTGGTTTTCGACGGGCAACGGTTGTTCGGTCTGGAGGGGGAGAGTATTGCCGCGACGCTGCTCGCTAACGGCATTCGCAAGCTGCGGGTACAGGAGGAGAGCGATAACCCCCGCGGAATCTATTGTAATATCGGTCATTGTATGGAATGTCGCGTATCGGTAGACGGTTTTAGCGGAATTAGAGCATGTATGACCCCTGTAAAAGAAGGCATGACGATCTCTTCCGGCATCAAACTGCCCTTGCCGTTTCGGCATACGCCCCCCTCCGAAAGGAGCGGAGGCGCATGAACGGCATTCGTGACGGGAACATCCGAGATGCCTTAATCGTGGGAGCGGGACCCGCGGGGCTATCCGCGGCGATAGCGGCAGCCGGATCCGGGAACGGAATGCGGATTACCGTTCTCGACGAGTACCCCCGCGCCGGCGGAAGATTGCTCGGGCAGCTCCATCAGGAGCCGGACGGAAGCTGGTGGAACGGCATAAAGGAAGCGTCTCAGCTTATGGAACGTGCACTTCGCGATGGCGTGGACATTCGAACGGGAGTATCCGTTACCGGACTGGAAAGAAACGGGGATGAAGGGTGGACGGTCTGGACGAACGAGGGTCTGTTCCAAGCGAAGAGACTACTACTCGCGACGGGTGCCGCCGAATCGGCCATTCCGGTACCCGGTTGGACTTTGCCCGGAGTGATGTCCATCGGCGCCGCTCAAGTGATGACGAACGTGCAGAGGGTAAAAGTCGGCAATCGAGGAGTCGTCATCGGCATGAACGTGTTGGCAATGGCGATCGTCTCCGAGCTTCGACTGGCCGGAATAGAACTCGCTGCCATCGTGCTTCCGCCCAAAAACGCGTTATCGGGACATGCTTCCGATCCGAACCGCGTCTTCAACTCTCTGCTTAGATTCGCGCATATGGCGCCGAACCCGATGTTTCGTTGGGGAGCCTCCTTGATTCGGCCGTCATGGCTGCAACGGCTCGTTGTAGCCGGGTACCCCGGCAGCGGTTTGCGAATATGGGATACTCCGCTCCAACTTAGGCGTTCCGCCCTGGAGATCGTCGGCACGGATAGCGTAGAAGGGGTTCGAGTCGCGAAAATCACGCCGGACGGCCGAGTCGTCGCAGGCTCCGAACGTTTCGTGGAAGCCGACTTCGTATGCATCGCCGGCGGACTTTATCCGCTAGCGGAGCTCGCTGCCGTAGCGGGTTGCCCTTTCCGATATGCGCCGCAATTAGGCGGGCACATCCCTCTGCATGCCGAGAGCATGAGAACGCCGCTTTCCCGACTATACGTGGCAGGCAACATTACCGGCGTAGAAAGCGCCAAAGTTGCCATTGCCCAAGGCGCCGTCGCCGGTACGGCAATGGCGCTGGACGATAGCGGAGGCGCTTCGATTGCCCTGTCCGCGGAGCTTGAACGAGCGATCTCCCGGGTCAAGCAGGTCAGGCGCGAAGCGGTTATTCAATTTCACCCGGACATTGAACGATTCCGCGAGCAGATGTACTTGGAGCAGGGGACTATTTTACGCTATCGTATCAATTAAAATCGGGAAACATCCGAATGCGTTCTTCTTCCCTTCCGAACCCGACCGATTTATTCGTATATCATAGTTGTGATAATCATTTTCAGTTATACTGAGGTTCAGTCTTATATGGATACCTAACACTCGTGTATCGGGAAGTGATCAGAATGATTTGGAATGATCATCTATTGCTGTGGAACGAAGCCAGCGTCAAGCTGCTCGATATTAGACATCGGTTATTGGCCAAAGGAGACGAGCTTCGCGATTACGAGTTGCCCTCCAGCGCTTTTCTGTGGATGACGCGCGGACGCGGACGGGTGATGCTGAACGGGAACGGTTATACCGTTAATGGCTTTCATTTACTGCATGGCGGTAAAGGCATGAGTCTAGATGTATTCGCGTCTGAGGATAACTTTGAATACTATCTTATTTTGTACAAGGCTCAGCTAGCTGTTCCTGGCAACCGCTACCTGCATCGGCTGCTGAAACACGGCAATCCTTTCCGTATTCAATATGGATTCGTCCCTAATGCCCCGCTCGCCCTTCATATGAAATTCCAGATGATGGAACGAAACTGGAGGAAGTTTACTCTGCCGGATAAGCTGTATGCGAGAGGCGTTCTCTATCAATTTGCATCCGAATTGTTTGGTCAGATGGCTACGCAGAAGGCTGGAACGATGAAGATTGACCTTGTAACCCAAGCTATACGCTACATAGAGGACAGCTATTCGGAGCCGATAACGGTTGAAGGGATTGCCGGATTACTGGGCTGCAGCGCCAGCTTCTTGTCCCGTTTGTTCAAAAAGCAACTAGGAACGACGACTATTGAATATTTGACCGGAATCCGGATCGCGCACGCTAGCAGGCTTTTGTCGGAGACAAAGGCAACTCTGCAAGAGATTACGTCTAGCGTAGGATATCTGGATGTCTACTATTTTAGCCGAGTGTTCAAAAAACAAACCGGATTCCCTCCATTACGCTTCAGATCTCTGGCAACGGAGAAATCAATTCAGAAAAGTCCATTTATTCGTTCAGGCCAAGCCATTGTCCCTCCCAAAGGCGGCAGATATAATGATAATGATTCTCATTATGAACCAGAGGGAGATTTAACGATGATTAAGGATTTAAAAATGTCGGTAGGCACAGTGATGCTGCTCTGCATGACTTTGCTATTCAGCGGCTGTACAACTTCAACAGGTTCGACCGAACCAACTGCAACGTCTGGGACATCAACGACTGTCGCGCAGAACCAATTGCAGACAAAGGTAGTTAAACATATGATGGGAGAAAGCGAAATTCCGATCAACCCGCAGCGCATAGCCGTGAACGGGTTGGAAGACATCATGCTGGTACTAGATGCTCCAATGGTACTTGCCCAGTCCTTGAAGGGACAATACTTGTACGATAGGCTACAAGAAAAAAAGGTTCCTTCCGTATACACGCCAGGCAGTATAAATTATGAGTCCATTCTTGACTCCGAGCCCGATTTAATTATTGCCAATCTCTTAGCCTCAGACAAAGAGTCCTATGAACAGCTAAGCAAAATCGCTCCAACCATCGTCTATGATCGGAGCGACTGGAAAAACTCCATAGTCGCTATCGGCAAGGCAATTAACCGTGAAGACAAGGCAGCTTCCGTCATCCAAGCCTACGATGAAAAGCTGAGTAAGGCCAAAGCGGCTATTATCGCAAAAATAGGGGCTGATCGCACCTTAGCCTTTATTCGTCCGTCGAACAAGGATGTTCAGCTATTTTTTCCGGCATTCTCCTATACGAGCATCGCTTACAAAGATTTAGGCATGACATTGGACCCCGTTCTGGCGAAATTCCGTGAAAAAGAGGGTGAAGAAAGTTGGGGCATTGAAGCATCGCTTGAAACGTTGCCCGATTTAAGCGCGGATTATTTGTTTGTTACCGCAGGCGGATCTTTCGATTCCGAGGATGAAGCAAAGGTTGCTCTTGAAGAACTGACAGAAGTAGAAAACCTAACAATTTGGAATAACATCCCCGCGGTTAAGCAAGGTCATGTTTACAAAATGTCTGCCCGGCATTGGATGCTAAACGGACCTATCGCTGACAATATGAAAATCGACGATGTTCTCGCTGCCTTCGAGTTACAATAGCATGTAGGCAGACGCATCCGAATCCGATGGAACTGAACGCCGTTGTCCGCAATTCCGGACAACGGCGTTGTGTTCACTAGCTTATTTTCCAAGAGTCCTACCGACTCTAATAACCGTAAACTCTCCACTGCTCTATTCCCGTGGAGGTCGACGCCTTAGCCGTTATGTTGAGCCGAATCTTGGTCGTGGCGATCGGCGTGAACGTCGTGACGTTATACTGATTAGCTAACACGCCTAATCCCGAAGGATTGGCCACGTTCGCCCACGCGGTTCCGTTCCAGTATTGGACGGAGCTCGAGGCCGGAGTATCGATCCCTTGGTCGTCATCGAACCAATACACCTCTATTTTCGACAGCGTTTTGCTTGAGCTGAAGTCATATTGCACCCACTGCGTCGTCCCCGGATTGTTCCAGTTTCCGTACACCGGATGTCCCCGATCGTTCGAGCTTGTCACGTTATACCCGTCGTTCAGGCCGGCCAAGCTTTCCCAAGAGGAGACGAAGGAGGTCGTAGCCGTGCCCTGTGCGGCGATATTCGTCGGCGTCGGGTTCGCGGTCGCGGGATCGAGCTTAATGTAATCCAATTCCGCATACCCCGTCGCTCCTTTCGTCAGCCGTATCGTATTCGCTCCGGCATTCAGATTGACGGTAACGATCTTGTTGGCGAATTGCCCCCACCCTGACGTAGCCGGATAAGTTACGGTTTGCGACGCGCCGCCATTCACGCTCAAATTATGCGTGGAATTCGTCCCCGTACCGTTCGCGTAACGAACCGTCATGTCGTATGCTCCCGCGCTCGGCGCTTGAACGGCGAACTGGACATAACTAGTCGCGCTGTCGATCCCTCCGACGTAGGAGCCTCCGGAAGCCGACGATCCGCTATATACGACTGCGCCGTTCACAGTCGCCGTCTCGGCTTCGTAATTTCCGGTACCCGTCGATCCGCCCGTGCTAATGGTGAATGATTTCGTTACGGGTGCGCTTAGCGCGTCATAATCCTTTAATTGAACGGTGAACGAATACGAAGACTGCGGTTGGCTGCTTGATACCGTGCCGCTGATCGTTCCCGTGAAGCGATCCAAGCTTAGGCCGGCCGGCAATGTTCCGCTCGTGATCGTCCAATCGTAATAAGGAATTCCGCCCTTAACCGCGAGCTTCTGGCTATAGGCTTGCCCTGGAACGCCGGCCGGCAGCGAAGCCGTCACGATTGAAGGCGCAAGGAACGGAGTAAGGTTCTTGTTGAGCTTCCAGCCCGCGTTCTCCGCGATAAGCAGAGACAGCTTCGTATGCATCCATCTTTTCGGATGGAACAAGTTGTTCCGGCCGCTGCCCATTCCGCTCAAGCGGTCAAAATTAGCCGGATCGGTATCCGGAATATGATAGCTGCTATCCAGCGGCACGGTATGTCCCATGTAAGCTACGACTTCCGGATCGTTACCGTTGGAGTTTTTGTAAGCGGCCATACCTGCCCAATCGCTATGGAAAGCTACCGCATGGCCGAATTCGTGCATGATTAGCCCCAGGACGTCCGTCTGGCAATTCGAGACGCAGCTCGAGCCTGGCATTTGCGTTAAGTACCACTCTTCGTCGTTCAACGAGGTAAACGGCGTAAAATTCGGATAGAAATCCAATATCGTTCCCAATGACCGATGGATGGGACCGGGGACTTGAACGCCCGCTCGTTTGTGGTAATTGCCGTTAGCGGCCGGCCAACCCGTGGAATAGGGATCGTTAAGTCCCCTGAACACGATCCACATCCCGTTGTACGCGGCGTTGTTCGTCACGGTTATCGGATTCAGCCAATTATCCCCCGGAATCGTTATGCTCTCCGCGTTAACGGGGACGGTGTCGAACGATGCCATGTCGAAAAAGTAAAACCAGTCTTTGACCGCTTGTTCCGCCGCGGCTTTAATGGCCGGATCGCTAAAATAGTTCTTTATCGTATCGAACCGGTAATCGAATAATAATGGCATCGTAGGCGCCGCGTTATCGTCCTGGTCCAATACCCGAATCGGAATCGTTTGCGCGTTCTGCGTCCCGTTATTCTGGGCTACGTTAAGCGACAGCGTGTAATTCTCGATCTCGTTCGGGCCGCCTACGCGGTCGGGATGGATTTCCAAGTAAAACGGCTTCTGTTCGCTAGAGTTGGCGAATGTCAGCACTTTCGTTGCTCCCGTAGCGGACAACGTACTCGGGCTATCCATCATTAACCTTGAAGTTCCTTGGGCGTTGAGGGTGATCGTAACCGGGAAGACGGCATTCGAAGGAGGTTTCACGGTAAGTTTGACATGCGGGTTCGCGAGATAACCTTGCCAATCTAGCAGATCGATTCCGTAGTCGTTAATCGTCCGGCCGAAATTATCTACGACTTCCGCATAGTTCGCGGCGGCTTTCGCCCGTTGGATCGGCCCGTAGCAAAACAAGCTGACGACGACCGCCAAGCTTAGAACAAACGATATGACCTTTCTCATCGTCATTACCCTCCATTCATTTTTTACTTCCGTTACCGTTTCGTTCCAACCACGTGCGCCTTACGCGTTCTCCCTTCCCCTGCGATCGTTCAGTTCATCGGCCTCACCTCCCTTCCATTATCCATCGAACGGCATTCGGCAACGAAGAGCCGACGGAAGCAACCGTTCTTCCTCCCGGTACTTGGCGACCGTCCGACGGGAAACGCGAATCCCTTCCTCCTGCAGCGCCGAAGCCAGCTCGCTATCGGATAGCGGTTTGCTTCGGCACTCTGAAGCTATCAAAGTCCTTATTCTGCATTTAATAGACCGCGATGAGACGGTTTCACCGGTATCCGTTCCTAACCCGGCGGAGAAAAACCGACTCAACGGGAATACGCCGAAACCCGTCTCGACGTATTTGTCGCGAATGGCGCGGCTGACGGTTGACGGATGATATCCCGATTTGGCCGCGATTTGCTCCAACTTCAGGGGTCTGATCGCTTCCGGACCGCAGCGAACGAATTGCGACTGCTCCTCCACCACCGCTCGTATAACGGTACGAATCGCATTGCGGCGAAACCTCAGTCCTTCGATGAATATTTTCGCCTCTTCGCGTTTCATCTCGGCATTGCGTCTCCATTGCGCGGAACTTCCGTGAACGGTTGTCTTTGCGATGGGATGCAAACCGAGTGCCGGCATATCGTCGCTATTGAATCGTAGGGCATGACGTTCCTCTCGCCACGTTATTCGGGCTTCTGCAATGACATAAGGAGTCGCCGTAACGCTGAAAGCCAGTCCGGGACGCGGAGTTAATCGCCGCATATACCGGACGGCTTCCATCGTTTCCTTCTCCGTCGTTCCGAGGCTGCGGCTTATTCGTTGCCACCGTCCCTTGGCAACGTCCGTCAGATGCTCTTGAATAAGTCGCTCGATCGAACAAGGAGCATCGGAATCCCTCCGAGCTTGTAACATCAGGCATTCCGTCAGGGAACTTGCGGCGGCTCCGGCAGGCTCGCAGGACTGCAATAATCGTAACCCTTGCATGACGGATTCCGTCGATCCCCCCAAGCACGCAGCAGCTTCCTCCGGCGCGATCGCCAAGTAACCGTTATCGTTCAGATTGCCCGCGAGAAAAGCGGCCGCCCGCTTCAATTCGGCGGGAGCATCCGTCAATCGAAGCTGTTGCAGCAGCGTCTGTTCCAACGTCTCCTGCCTCTCCGTTGACCGGGAATCCGAACCGCTATTTCGCTGGAATTCGTCGCCACTCCGCGGCGATTTCCGAGCGGAACCGTATTCAGGCCAACGTACTTCCAGCAGCGGATTTTCTTGCTCCATTTCGCGAATCCGAGTCAATATATCGACCGTAGACATTTGCAGCAACCGGAGCGATTGCCTCAGCTCGGGAGCTAGAACGAACCGCAGCTGAGGCTGCTGCGCGAGCACCATCCCTTGAAACATGCCCATCCTCCTCGAGGTCTTCGTTATCGGTATTGAATGGAGCAGGTTTTGACGGCGGAGTAGAATTCGAGAGCGGATTGCCCTTGCTCTCTCGTATGCGAGCTCGATCCTTTCATACCGCCGAACGGGGCCTGATATTCGACGCCCGCGGTTTCTTGATTGACCCTCACCAAACCTGCGTCCATCTCATCGAGAAACCTGAAAGCATTCGCCAAGTTCGTCGTGAAGACCGAGGCGCTAAGACCGAATACCGTTCGATTGGCCAACTCGATCGCTTCGTCTACGTCTTCCGCGGGAAGCACGACCGCGAGAGGACCGAATACCTCCTCCTGAACGAGAGCATGCTCGGGATCGACTCCTTCGATTATCCGCGGCGCGATATAATAGCCTAGTTCGGAATCAGGCGCTTCCACGGCAGCTAAAGTCCTTCCGTCCGCTTTGGCTTGCTCGACATAAGCCATGACCGTTCGGAACTGTTCCGCCGATGCAACGGGACCCAAATACGCCCTTTCGTCCAGAGCGTTGCGGACTTGCAACTGCAGCATCGCCGTCGAGAGCTGTTGTACGAATTCGTCGTAAACCGGCTTCTCCACGATAATCCGACTGGTCGCCGTGCATTTCTGCCCGGCCGACCGGAATGCCCCGCTTAGCACCGCATTCACGGCCATCGTTACGTTCGCGTCTTTCAACACGACCGCGGCGTTCTTGCCGCCCATCTCCGTCTGATATTTCACGTTTCTGGCCGCGCAAGCCGCTCCGATCATCATCCCCGTCGCCGTCGATCCGGTAAAGCTAAGTCCGTCGATGGAAGCCTCTTCGAGCAACGTTCTTCCCAAAACGCTTCCTTTGCCGATCACCAAATTTAAAGTCCCGGGAGGCAAACCCGCTTCCGAGAATAGCTCCGCGAGCTTGGCTGCCGTCAAAGACGCGAATTCCGCCGGTTTCCAGACGACCGTATTCCCGCAAATCAACGCCGGAGCAAGCTTCCAGATCGGAATCGCCACCGGGAAATTCCATGGCGTAACGATCGCGACGACGCCAAGCGGCACTCGCTTGGCGTATTGCATCACGTTAGGCTGAGTCGACGGGATAACATCGCCGATTGCCCTAACGCCTTCCGCCGCATAATAACGCAACAATTGGACGCCTCGGGCTACCTCGCCGCGCATTTCCACGATCGGTTTCCCCATCTCCCGGCTAGCCAACCTCGCGACGTCTTCGGAGTTTCGTTCCAGCAGCAAGGACATTCGATAGAGACATTCTCCCCTTGCGGCTCCGGTCATTTTGCCCCAGATTCGCCATACCCGACGAGCCGCGTCTACCGCCTGAAGCAATTCCGCCCCCGAAGACAGCTTAAGCGTACCAACCGTTTCCGTTAACTCCGACGGGTTTCGAACGGAAACTTCCCCCGCGTTCGGCGTCGACCACTCTCCGCCGATCCAATTTCTCGTTTCCAAGCCCATTCCCCCTTCCTATGACGAACGGATCTATTTCGCTATCGCATACTCGTAGGCATCTCGAATCTCTCTCTTCTCTTCCAGCGTTAATTCCAACCTTGGCGGTCTTGTTATGCCAACCGGCCTTCCCGCCAGCTCCATCGTGTATTTAATCGCTTGAACGAGCCGTGGGCTTGCGTCCCAATGAAACAGCGGTAACATTCTACGATATAGAGCCAAAGCCTCTTCCATTTTCCCTTGCTGCGCAAGCTTGAACATCCGCACGCTATCCCCGGGAATGGCGTTGGTTAAGCCCGCAATCCATCCCGTTGCCCCCAGCAAACCGCCCTCCATCGCCAGATCGTCCACTCCAACGAGAATTTCGAGATCGGTCTCTCTCTGAATATCGTGAACCCGGCGAATGTCGCCGGAAAATTCCTTTACGGCCACTACATTCTCTATCGCCGACAGCTTGTGGAGAAGCGCCGGTTTCAAGTCCGTCGAATAATCGTGCGGATTGTTATAAGCGATAATCGGCAAGCCTTCTTCGGACAGCCTCTCGTAATGCGCGATGACTTCCGCTTCCGACGGCCTGTAATTGATAGGCGGCAAAGCCATGACACCCGCGGCACCCGCTTGCTTGGCGTGGGCGATCCATTCCGCGGCGATCTTCGTTGAAGGGGCCGCGGATCCGACCACCACGGGAACGCGTCCGTTCGCGACGTCGATAACCGTCTCCACGACCGAGGCTCGTTCCGCGGCCGTCAGCGAAGCGTATTCCCCTACCGAACCGGTCGGGACGATACCGTCGGCTCCTTCTTGGATCAGCCAATCCACGTGTTCTTTCAACCCCTGCAAATTAAGCTCCAGATTATCGTGAAACGGGGTGATGATCGCGACGTAAACGCCCGGAAAACGTACCATTCGAATCCTCCCTTTCGCTCTCTTATCGTTTGTATTTTATAGAACCATCAACTGCTTGGAAGATGAATTCAGCAACCGGATTCCATCTTCCGTAATCAATACGTCGTCTTCGATTCGGACGCCGCCGAAGCCCGGAATATAGATGCCCGGTTCGACGGTCAGAACGTTACCCGGCTCCAACAAGATCGCTTCGCTGTTCGTCGAAAGCCGCAGCTGCTCGTGAATTTCCAAACCGATGCCATGGCCTAATCCGTGGCCGAAATATTCGCCGTACCCGCTCGCGGCGATGACGTCTCTGGCGAGAGCGTCTCCTTCTCGACCGTTCAAGCCGGGACGAAGACCGTTCAGCGCCGCTAGATTCGCTTCCAGTACGATCGCATACAACTCGCGGTGCCTTTCCGAGGGCGTGCCTACGAACACCGTCCTCGTAATGTCCGACAAGTAGCCGTCCACGTTCGCTCCGAAATCGAGCGTCACGAATTCGTCCTTGCCGATCTCCTTGTCGCTGGCGCTGCCATGAGGCAAAGCCGAACGTTCACCCGAAGCCACGATGAAAGGATAAGCCCCGCAATCCGCCCCCGATAATCTCATCCGGTATTCCAGTTCCGCAGCGATGCGTCGTTCCGTAACTCCCGGTCGAATCCACTCCAGCGTTTCTGCGAAAGCGGCCTCGGCAATCGTTGCTCCGCGTTCCAAGCAGGCGATCTCATGGGCGTCCTTCACGTTGCGCAGCTTCTCGATGACATCGGTCATCGGAACGTATTCCAGCTCGCCCAGCGCTTCCCTAATTCCTTCGAACTGCGCGATGGTCAAATGCTGGCTCTCGATCCCCAATCTGCGAATGCCTAACTTTCTAACGCTTTCGGCAACGGTTTCCATTGCTTTGGCCGCGAGCTTGATGACGGTAAACCCTTCAGCTTGATCGTTCGCTTGGGAAACGTAGCGGAAATCGGTGAACAAGATCCGCTCCCGATCGGTTACTAGCGCATAACCCGCCGAACCCCTGAAACCGGTCACGTATCTTCGATTGGGCCCATGCCAGACTAGAAACGCGTCAACCTGTTTTTGCGCCATCGCTTCCCTCAAACGGATCAATCTCGACCTATCCATCGCGTATCCTCCTCGCCGCCTGCTTAACCTTGCCCATTTTCCAAACCTATCCCTTGATCCCCGTCAACGTGATCCCCTCGATGAAATAACGCTGTCCGAGGAAGAACAGCATGATGATCGGAGCAACCATAGCCATAGAGGCAGCCATGAGATATCCCCACTGCGCGTTGTACAGTCCTTTGAAGGTCGCCAACCCTAAAGCCAAGGTGAAGTTTCTCTCGCTATTCAGATAGAGAACCGGCTCCAGAAAGTTATTCCACACGTCTATAAACGTAAAAATACCGACAACGAGCAAAGCCGGAGTTGAGAGCGGAATCACGACTCGCCACAGCACCGCGAAAGGCGTACCTCCGTCCATATAGGCCGCTTCGTCCAGCTCCTTCGGGATCGTCATGAAAAACTGACGCAGCAGGAAAATCTGGAAAGCCCCTTGCCCGATATACGCTCCGCTTCCGAACCAAGCCGGAACGATTAGCGGAACGAGGGAATCCAGCGCATCAAGCTCCCTCCAAATGACGAACAGCGGGATGATCGTGACGGCGCTCGGAAGCATCATGGAGCCGAGAATGACCGCGAAGACGACATTCCTCCCGCCCCAACGCAGCCTTGCGAGACTATATGCCGTAATGACGCTCGTCAGGAGCACGCCGGCCAGCACGAACACTTCGATCGTGAACGTATTCATGAAGTATTTGCCGAATGGAACGCTCGTCAGCGCCTCAGGGTAATTGCTCCATTGGAACGGATCTGGAATCCATTGCGGCGGAAAAATGAAAATCTGCGAATTATCCATCAATGAGCTACGCACAAGCCACGCGAGCGGCATGATCATCAACAAGCTTCCGAGGATCAATATCGCGTAAGTGGCGATTCGGGAAGGCCTCCAGACGAAGGACCGCGCGGATAATGCCTTCTTCGTACGAACGACGGCCGCCGTATCCGGCATTATTTGTTCCCCCCTTCGTAGTGCACCCATTTTTTCGACGTTTGGAAAATGATGAAGGTGAGCGTCATGACGATGAGGAACAAGATCCATGCCAGCGCGGAAGCATAACCGATCTTCGTTTCCGTGAAGGCCGTGCGGAACAGGTAGTACACGTAGAACAAGGTAGAATTGTTCGGCCCGCCTTGCGTCATGACGTAGGCTTGATTAAACGCTTGGAAGGTTCCGATGAGCATCATAACGAGATTAAAGAAAATCGTCGGCGTCATGGAAGGGATCGTAATGTGATAAAACTTGCGCCAGCCGCTGCCGCCGTCTACTTCAACCGCCTCATATAAGTGGGCAGGCACCGCTTGCAAGCCGGCAAGGAAAATAATGACCGTATTTCCGACGGACCAAGTGCTCATCAGAACGATGGAGGGAATAGCCGTCGCCTCATCGTAGATCCAACGGCTACCGGAGAAGCCCATGCTTTCCAGCATGGAATTCAACAATCCGAAATCCGGATTGAACAGCCATAACCAGAGCATCGTGCTCGCGATGCTCGGCACTATGGTAGGCAAGTAAAATATCGTACGAAATATCGATAACCCCTTCACCTTCTGGTTCAGCAAGAAAGCGATCAAGAAAGCGATGGTTAGGCATACCGGAACGCTGAATAACGAGTAATAAGTCGTTACGTACAGCGACTTCGTAAAAGTCGAGTCTTCGGTCAATATCGTTGCGTAATTGTCAAAACCGATAACCGTCATTTCATTGCCGATTCTCCAATCCGTGATGCTGAAGAAGAACGATGCGATAACCGGAACTACGGTAAACATCAGTAATCCCAGCATAGCCGGCAATGCCAAGAGGATTCCCCATTTGCGCTCCATGCGCAGAATCCCCGATTTATTTCGTTTCATCCGCGCTCATCCCCTAAACGAAGTATGGTCCATAACAAGCGAACGGACGGAACGTTGCATCCTTCCGACTCGTTCCGTCCGCAGCCTGGTCAGCGAATGCTATTCGTTGGGATATCTCCCTTGGACAAGCGGCTGAATTTGCGACTCCAGCTCGTCCAGCGCTTCCTGGGCGGACTTCTTGTTCGTCCAGATCAGATCGAGCCCCGGCGCGAGCTTGGCATTGATTTCCGGCCAATTTTTAATTTGCGTAGATGGCGATTTCACCGCGTAGCCCTTCGTATACTCGATGCCCGCTTGAAGGAATTCAGGCGGGTGCGCCTCGTTATCCGTCCACGATTTGATCGCTTCGTCCTCGGTATAGTATTTTTCCTCCGTCGGCATCCACAAACCGGTTCTGTAGAGATCGACTTGCTCCGGATTGTTGTGGTAGAGGTAAAATTCCAGCGCTTCCTTCGGATGTTTCGTGCTATTGAACACGACGGTCGTACCGGCAAGGATGACGGTTTTAGGCTCCTTCAATTTAGGCAGAACGCCGATTCCCCACTTCAGCTTCTTGTTGTTCGTCAAATCTAGCAGCGCCCACGTCCCGTCGAGCACCATGGCCACCTTGCGGGTTTGCAGCCTCACGTGGTTATCGGGCATGTTCTGCTGCTGGATCAGATCCGGAGAAACATGGTGAGTGTAGATCAGATCCTGCAGCTTCTGGAACACGTCTACGGATTCCGGTGAATTGAGCGCGTATTTCGTGCCGGATTCATCCAAAATGTTTGCCCCGTTGCTCTCTAGAAGCGGACCGTAAGTACCGCGATCGCTGCCGAACGAAAAGCCGTATTGATCGATGTTCTTCGCATCGAAACCGTCTTCTCCGGGATGTTTGCCGTTCTTATCCTTCGTTAATTGCTTGGCAACCGTAACGAATTCGTCCCACGTCCAAGCTTTGGCCGGTTCGGCCGGCGGAACGGGAACGCCCGACTCCTCGAATATTTCTTTGTTATAGTACAGCACCATAACTTCAAGCGCGGTAAAGTTCGCCACCGCTTTGCCCGGTTCCGTGTATAAATAAGAAGCTTTCAACTTGTTCTGCAACGCGGGGTATTGATCGTAATACTGACTGAAATCAAGAAGCTTGCCTTCGCTTCCCCATTTATTCGTCAGGCCGTCTCCCAAATAAGCGACGTCCGGCAACTGGTTGGCGGCCATTAACGTGTTCATCTTCGTGTTGTAATCTCCCGGTACGTGTTCGCCTTTCACCGTAATTTTCGGATGGCTCTTGTTAAAGGCTTCGATCATGCTTTCCATCGCTTTCTTCTCGTCGTTGCTTCCCCAATACATGAAGGTCAGATCGACGTGTTCCGCGGGCGGAGCTTCCGATGCCGTCTCTTCGGCCGGTTCGGAGCTAGATGGGCCAGAACTGGAGCTCGCGTCGTTTCCTCCCTTATTCCCGGAGCTGCAGGCCGTTACTCCCGCTAATATCAATACCATAAGAACGGCAAGCCATCTGTGTTTGCGCAAGTTGAGCATACTTTGGTCCCCTCTCGTATCGCGTTATTGGGTTACTCAACTTGATTATCGATTTTTACGGAAAGGCGAACCATACAACCATTCCATGCCGTCTTTGTTTTGGTTCGATCATTAAACTCGAACTATAGATATCGCTTGCGGAATTCGGTCGGCGTAAACCCCGTGTTTTTCTTGAACGCGATGCTAAAATAATTCGTATCCCCGAATCCTACCGCTTCGGCGACTTCCCCGACCTTCCGCTCGGAGTCCAATAGAAGCTCTCTCGCCCGCTCGAATCTTACGCGCGTCAGGAAATCCGCGAAACATTCTCCCGTTACCTGTTTAAATCGCGAGCTTAAATACTTCGGGCTCAAATGCAAATGCCGGGATAACCCGATCAAGCTGACATCTTCGTGCAAGTGCTCCCGAATCCACGTCTTCGCTTGCTCGAACATCCGCGGCACGACCGCTTCCCTGGAGTCCCGTATGCAACGGCCCACTTGGATGAAATAATTCGTCACGAACCGAATCATGTCGTTAGCGTTATGCATCTGATTCAACGCCAATAACGGATCATGCCAACTTTCGTCCCTGTTGTCTTCCGGCAAAAGCATCAAGCTCTGACTTTGCACGACCCGCATCACGAATAGCACGAGTTGGGTCGCCATGATCTTCACCTGTCTCGAAGGCAGCTCCGCGAGCTGAGCAGACCATTCTTGCAGGATAGCAACGACCGCCCCGTCATTGCCGGCCCTGATCTCCGAGATCAGGATTAACTCCTTGTCGAGCAATGCATGCTGGGTCGTCTCGACAATCCGCACGCTCTCGTAAGGAATGACTTGGCCGTTCCCAACCCAGCCCTTATGTTCGGCCGCGCGCAAGGCTTCCCGATAGGCTTCGGGTAGCCGGTTCAAATTCGGCGCGACGGCGCTGATGCCTACCGTTACGGAAATATCCATATAATCTTGCAGCACCGAGCGCACCTGCTGAGAGACGGCCGCGATCGTCCGCCCGTCCACATTCGGCAATACGATAATGACGCGGTCCGGGGCGATTGCCGCGCCGACCGTTCCCGCGACCATCGAAGCCGCTTCCATCGCCAGCTTACTGAACGCATAGCCGTAGAGCTGCCTCTCGTCACCAGCGGACACGCGAGAGGGAATGACGTCCAGATCGCAACACATAACGACGTAAGGGGTGCCGGGTTCTAATGGAAACCGGATCCAGTCGTGCAGATCTCCGATCGTATCTTCAACCGAACGGCGCTGCAACAATAAGTCGAGCAATGCGTATTCCTGCGCGTTGCTACGTTGTTTCCCATTCCAATGCTCCCATCCTGCGACCGCTTTTCTATTTTTCTCGACGCTTTCCTGAGCACGTTTTAGCCCAATGGCCAATTCATCGTTCGCCACCGGCTTCAGCAAGTAATCCACGGCTTGCAGTCCGATCGCTTCCCGAATGTATGTAAGAGATTCGTACCCCGTAAGGAAGAGCAGCGGAGTGTCCTCGCCTCTCTCGCGAATTTGCCGGGCGACCTCCAAGCCGCTCATATCAGGCAGGTTAATGTCGAGAATCGCGATGTCCGGTCTTTCCTCCCCGAATAGCCTTAGCGCCGTTTCCCCGTCCTCCGCGAATGCCGCGATCTCGATAGGCAAACCCGTCTGCGCGACAAGATGCTTCAATCCTTCGCGAATATGGAACTCGTCATCCACGATCAATAATCGGAGCATGTTTTCTGCCTCCTTCCGGCCGATTCGCCCACCAAGGAACGGTTAACGTGACCGTCGTATACAAGCCTGGCTCGCTAGCGATCTGCAAGCCGTATTGCGGACCGTAATATCGCAGCCGAGCATGGACGTTTTTTAATCCGAAGCCGATAGCGTTCCTGTCGTCGGTTTCTTCCCCATCTCCGACGCTGCCTTCCGCGTCTTCCAAGGCATGGATAATTTGCTCTAGACGTTCCGGCTCGATGCCGTTGCCGTCATCGCTGACCGAGAATTTCACCAAGTGGTCTTCCCTGCTTCCGGTAAGCATCAAATAAGCCACTCCCTTTCGCTTCTTCAATCCATGGTAGATCGCGTTCTCGACCAGAGGTTGCAGCAATAGCTTAGGAACATAGCCGGACAATATCTCTTCGTCTACTTCCGAGATCCATTCGAATTTATCTCGAAACCGGAATTGCTGGACGCGGACGTAGGCATTCACGTGCTCCGCTTCTTCTCCGATCCGAATGACCTCGCTGCCTTGGCTTAGCGCGATGCGGAAAAACTTGCCGAGCGCCCCGATCATATCGGACATTTCCCGTTGACCGTTTGCCAATGCCAAACCATTCAGCGATTCCAACGTGTTATATAGAAAATGCGGGTTGATCTGCGCCTGCAAAGCCCGAAATTCCGCTTCTTTCCAAGAAAGCATCGCTTCGTAGACTTGGTCGTTCAGACGCTGATTTTCCCGCATCATCCGCTGCAGCCGATCGCCGATCTGCCCGACTTCGTCCCGGGTATCGAAATGAACCGCCGGCGTCGAGGCGGCTCCGGTTAAGGTCATCATTCCCCTAAGCTTGCGAAGCGGACGCCGAATCGTATCGCTCATCCGGTATGCTAGAATCCAGCCTGCCAGCAGAACGACCAGGAAAATCTGGATCGTCAGCCTTCCGATCCGATTCGCGTCCTCGAATAACGCGGAGCTTTCGACGCGATGAAGCAAAGTCCATCCGTTTAAGACCAGAGGCGCGTAACTTACCATCGAGCGTTCGCCTCTCCAATCCAACCATTCCTTCGCCCGATCCGGCCGCACCTTCGCTTCCGCCGCGATTTGGCGCAGTGCCGTCAAGTCCGCCTCGTCGTTTTCCGGTATCCGATAGATCGGATTCCCTACGCTGTCTAGAATCCAAAACTGCGACTTGGAATCGGGCTTCAAGAAAGATATTCCGTGAAAAAAACTGGATTTCTCGATTTCCAGCATCAGAAACCCCAGTTCTTCATAATTGCCCTCTGTTCTCCTAAGCAATTTACCTACGTAGAGATGTTCGTCGGGGAGAGAGTAATCGGCTCGGACGAACGGAGATCCGTTATGCCACATGAGCTGGTTATCCTTGCGAAGCCGTTCGAAGTAGTCGTTCGCTTCCCCTAAAGTGGGAAGACCGCCAAAGCGGATCGAATCGTTCCCTTGGAAGAAGGAACGACCCGGTACGCCATTGGCGGCATAAATGAGGGTGGAAATGATATAAGGCTTCGTTTGCGTTTGGGCTCGGATAATCTTGTTCACGCGCTCCACGTTGCGTAAAAATTCGTAATCGTCGGAAGAGGATTGCTGCAATATCGATTGCACTTCGGGATTCCCGAGTATCGCGTTCGTCAGATCGTTCAGGTCGGTTATCGTGCCGTTCAGGAAATTCGCGCTCATAAGCCTGGACTGGTAAGCATGCTCTTCCGCCTTGTTGCCTAAAGATTGCGCCGCTATGCGGTAAAAGAGGAAGCTAAGCGCAAACATGGGAACAACGGTGAGCAATAGCGTCAATACGAGAAACTTGCCGCGAATCGTCTTGATCTTCCCTCTGGATATCCATGGCTCCCCCATCGCGGGTCCGCTCCTCTCCCGGCTTCTGCGAATTAACGATCGAAGATTAGTTGGCCGCCGTTTCCCGTTCCCGAACCCACACGGACATCTCGCCTTCCGAGCGGTTCGCCCACGCGTAATAGGGGACGAAACGAAGCGATGCGGGAACTTTGCCGTAACGTTTTGCGACGTATAGATCGTCCGTTACCGAAGACGCTTCCGTTCTCCAACCGTCATCCGACGCGAGCACGTAGACGCCGTTCAATAGGTTCGGCTCGTACTTTCCGAAGAACGAAGCTTCGGACGAGAGCTGCACGTCCCGCAGATTATCGCCGTTATCCGTTTCTTCCATGCAATACACGACCGGTCCCCGTTGCACCGCGACTTTCCCCGCCGCTTCCCTTAGCTCCGGATGGGAACGGACGAGTTCTACGCGCATCTCCATGTCCAATTCGATCGAATCGCCCTTTTGCCATTCGCGATTGATTTTCACGTATCCCCGTTCCGTAGATAGCACCGGGTCGATCCGTTGTCCGTTTACTCTCAGTTGCGCCCGCCGACACCAGGCCGGGAGACGCAGCGCTATCGTAAATTCGGTCGGAGCTTCCGTCTCGATCCGAATGCCTACGGCCCCGTCCCACGGATAGTTCGTTTGCTGGGACACGGTCACCTGCCGTCCGCCGATGTCCTGCGTAACTTGGCTTCCGATATAGAGGTGCACGTATAGTTCATTCTCGTTCGCGGAGTAAATATATTTTCCCAGAGAAGCGATCAGCCGGGCGATGTTCGGAGGACAGCAAGCGCAGCCGAACCAAGGCTGGCGGCGGAGGGTCGCCCCCGGAATATCGTCCCTCTTGCCTGAAATGACGGGCCATACTTCCAGCGGGTTAACGTAGAAATAGCTTCGGCCGTCCAAAGATATCCCGCTTAACAACCCGTTATATAACGTACGTTCCATCGTATCCGCGTACTTGGAGTCCGCTTCGATCTGAAGAAGTCGATGGCCCCAGTTCATGAGTCCGATCGAAGCGCACGTTTCCGCATAAGCACGCTCATTCGGCAAGTCGTAATCGAAGGAGAACGCTTCGAATGAATCCGAGGAGCCTATGCCGCCCGTCACGTACATCCGTTTCTGAACCGTGTTGTTCCATAGAGAGCGAACGGCGTCCAGCAAAGAGGCGTCATCGTATTCATCCGCGATATCCGTCGCGCCCGCGAAGAGATATACGGCACGAACGGCATGTCCTTCTGCCGTCTGCTGTTCCCGAATCGGGGCATGCGCTTGAAAATAAGCCATCTTGCGCCGATCGACCCTCTCTTTCTTGCCGGCTTCGCGGCGCCGGGCCAGCTCGACGTCGAAGTAGTTAGGCTCTTTGCCCCGCTCGTCAACGAAAAACTTCGAGGTTTCCAGATAGGCAACGTTACCCGTCAGCCTGTAGAGCTTAACCAGCGCCAGCTCGATCTCCGGATGTCCGCAATATCCCGGCTTCTGACCCTCTCCCGGACCGAACACGTCGACGATGTGATTGGCGAACTTGCAAAGAATATCCAACACTTTCGGCTTACCCGTTGCTTCGTAATAAGCGACGGCCGCTTCCATGAAATGTCCGGCATTATACATCTCGTGATCGTCCCGTACGTTCGTCCACTGTTCGCCGGGCTTCTGAAGTTGGTAGTACGTGTCCAAGTATCCGTCGGACTGCTGGGCGCGGCCGATCAGATCGATGGCTTCGTCGGCGAGTTTCTCGAGCGCCTCGTCGCGCTTGGCTTGCAGCACGAAACCTACCGTCTCCAGCCATTTTGCCAGATCGCTGTCCTGGAAGACGAACCCGTGATGGGAAGCTTCCCGCTCTCCGGCCGCCGCCCTGAAATTCGCGATCGTTCCGCTCGGCTCCGCGCCGGGAATCAGGTCGTTAAGCGCCTCCCATTGATATGGGACGACGACGTCTCGCACAAGCGATTGTCTCGGCGCCCAGAACTCGTCTTTAATGCTAACCTGCGGAACGGAAACCGGATTCATTTTCCTCATCGAACTAGATCCTCTCCCATCGGTAAGTGTTCTGCCTATTACTTACAAATTAACATGGGCGAGCTAGTAGGGTCAGTCCTCCAAAACCCAACAATAGGTAGATAAAACTGACTTTTATTGCGATTGTTCGAAAATCCATGCCGAGAAATCCCACTACTTTAAACCATATTGAAAGTGCTTTATACTTACATCTAGATCATCCGTTGAATAATACAACTGAACCTATCGGATAACCCCGTGGAGGCGATTCATTTTGAGCAATTATCATCCATTAAACGAGGCGGAAGCGATCCAGATCGCCCGCACGATTTCCGGTCATTTCGATAAAGAAGGCGAACTCGTATGCCGCGAAATCGGCGACGGAAACTTGAATCTCGTCTTTCACGTAAGCCAACCCTCTTCCGGCCGCAGCCTGATCGTGAAACAAGCGCTGCCTTACGCCAAAGTCGTCGGCGAATCGTGGCCGCTTTCTCTTGATCGCGCGCGCATCGAGAGCGAAGCGTTAATCTTGCAAGAACGGCTGGCTTCCGGGCTAGTTCCGAAGGTTTATCACGCGGATCATGAACTGGCGCTAACGATCATGGAAGATTTGAGCAGCCATGCGATTATGCGTCAAGGATTGATCGACGGCGGAGTATACCCGAAATTCGCGGACGATATTTCCGATTTCCTGGCGAAGACGCTGTTCTTCACTTCCGATCTGGGAATGAATCAGCAGGAGAAGAAACTGTTGGCCCGTTCGTTCGCCAATCCCGATCTGTGCAAAATCACGGAAGATCTCATCTTCGATCATCCTTATACGGATGCGGATACGAACAGCTTCGACCCGCATTTGCAGGCAGATGCGGAACGGCTATGGTCCGACGCCGAGTTGCATTTGGAAGTCGCGATTCTGAGAGAGAAGTTTCTCACTCACGCGCAAGCGCTGCTGCACGGAGATCTTCATACCGGAAGCATCTTCATTACCCCGGAATCGACCAAAGTCATCGATCCAGAATTCGCGTACTTCGGACCGATCGGATTCGATGTCGGCGCGGTTATAGCGAATCTGTTGCTTCACTATGCCTCACAAGAACATTGGTCCGCCGATGAGACGGCGCGCGTTGAGCGCAGACAATATTTGATTAAGACGATTCGCGAAATTTGGGTTGGCTTCGAGCGTAAATTCCGCGGTTTATGGGATGAACACGGCACGGATCGAATCGCGAAAACGCCAGGCTATAAGGATTTGTACTTGCGTAACCTCCTGCAAGATACGATAGGCTACACGGGAGCGAAAATGGTACGGAGAATCGTCGGGCTCGCGCACGTCGCGGATATCGATCGTATTCCCGATCCGGCCGTACGCGCGAAAGCGCAAAGATTAGCGCTGGCGATCGGTACGAACCTGATCAAGCGCAACCGTCAACTCGCGTCCATCGAACAACTGATCGATATTGCCGATTCCGCCGCCAAAGCATAAAAGGTTTACCTTAACGAGCGAGAGTCGAGAGGAGTAATAGGAATGAGTGCGAAACAAGGGCAAGGCATTAACGAGGTATTGCAATCGTTGCGATGGGAGGACGACGCTTTATCCTTGTTGGATCAAAGATTGCTCCCAGAGGAAACGGTCTACTTGCGCCTGACGACGCCGCAAGACGTCTGGGAAGCCATTCGGGAGCTTAAGGTAAGGGGAGCGCCGGCGATTGGAATCGCCGCCGCGTACGGCGTCGTGCTCGGCGTTGCCAGATTCGCGGGCTCGACGCAGGATTGGTTGGCCGAAGTCGAACGTCATGCCGAATATTTGGCGACTTCCAGACCGACTGCGGTCAATTTGTTCTGGGCGCTGGATCGGATGAAAGCCTACGCGCGGGATTTGGAGCAGGGCGATAAGTTAACGACTGAAGCCAATCTGGCACTTCTTGCCGAAGCGCAGCTTATTCAGGCGGAAGACGAAGCGACGAACCGCCGAATCGGGGAGCATGCGCTCACGTTGTTCGAGGACGGGATGGGCGTATTGACGCATTGCAACGCCGGCGGACTCGCAACCGCCAAGTACGGCACCGCGCTTGCTCCCTTCTACTTGGCTTTGGAGCAAGGAATTCATCTTAAGGTGTTCGCCGATGAGACCCGGCCGGTGCTGCAAGGCGCTCGCCTGACCGCATTCGAGCTTCAGCAAGCCGGAGTCGACGTTACGTTGATCTGCGATAACATGGCGGGGCACGTCATGTCCAAAGGCTGGATTCAAGCGGTCATCGTCGGGACCGACCGCGTAGCCGCGAACGGGGACGTCGCGAACAAGATCGGCACCTACAGCGTTGCCGTATTGGCTAAGGCGCACAACATCCCTTTCTATGTAGCTTGTCCGCTATCGACCATCGATCTGTCGACGCCAACCGGCGCCGACATTCCGATCGAAGAACGCCATTCGGACGAAGTAGCCGTCGGATTCGGCAAACGCACCGCCCCCAAGGCGTCGCGATTTACAATCCGGCATTCGATATTACCCCGAATGAACTCGTCACCGCGATCGTTACGGAAAAAGGCATTATCAAGGCTCCCTATTCCGATAATTTACGACAACTGTTCGACAACTCATTTTGAAATGCGGATGAAACGTCAAGAAGCTGCTTTCGCCATGATGCGAATCGCTTCTTGACCGCTCATTCCTACAGTAATCCCTAATTTGCGAGCGGAATCGGTTACGGATTCGAGGGGCGCATCGAGCAACTGCTGCAGCGTCTTAACGCCGACGGCTCGACCCGCGACGATCTCGCGATCTTTAAGCCTTTCGTTCAGAAGCTGAACATCCAACGCGCCGCACATGATATAACCATCGCCAGCCGTGATCGCCAGCAATGTCGTTCTAGGCAATAGGACTTCGACGCCGACCGCCGTCCAATCATCGATTTGAAGCGGAATAACCCTTACCAAGCATATCACCTCCCTGCCTTTCGGTTGGCATAGGATCATGCGATATAGAATATGCATCGTAAGATTCATTTTTCAGGGCATTTAGACCCATTAGACTTTTTTCGACTAAAAATTCATGATATATTAGGAATTAAGGCATAGTTTCGATGAACTACGCACTCTAATGGAGGCATCAGAATGACCCGATCAAATCAAACATCAGATGGCTCCTACCGATTCCACGTGGAAATTAACGTTTCCGCCTCCAGCAAGGGCGCCGCATTAGTTCAACTTCGTCAAGTTCTAAACCATGCCGACTTCGCTGATTACAGAATCGTGGCCGATATGCAACCGACGTCAACGGTCGAGAAAGCAAACCCGCCCGCTTCTTCATCGAAGAAAGCCGCAGTAAAAGCACCGCCCCAGCCTAACCCGCTTGAAATAAAAATTCGTCAATTTATCGAGAACAACAAGCTTATTCGATTGAATATTAACAAAGGTCTGGGAGTGAAGATGAGCATTCCTTGCCGAGTAATCAATTTCGACGCCGGAACTCAGTTGCTCACGGTTTATCATGTCGACGAGAAACAAGTGTACACCGTCGGCTTAAACGAGATCGACGACTTCGTGGACTGAGACCGATTAATAGAAAAAGGACTTGAGTAAGGGATCCGAATCCCTTGCCCAAGTCCTTTTTATTTATGATTTCGAGTTGAAGTCGAAGGAGAAATCGTCGTCCGTCATCGCTTCCACGTGGATGGTACGAACGTATCCGTTTCCTTTTTTCGAGAAAAAGTCATGCTGCTTCGTACGGGTGCTGATCCCGTTGAATACGATCGGATTCACTTCTTCTTCCTCGAAGACGGGATCGAATCCCATATTCATGAACGCCTTATTGGCATTGTAGCGAATGAACTTCTTCACTTCCTCCGCCAACCCGATGGAAGTATACAGCTCGTCCGTGTACTTCTCTTCGTTCTGGTGAAGATACATTAGCAGCCCGTGCATAACCTCGTAGGCTTCCTTCTGTTCGTCTTCGTCCAGCTTGGCGTATACTTCCTGCGCAAGAACGCCTACGTACAAACCGTGAATGCTTTCATCGCGAAGGATCAAGTCGATCACTTCTCCGCTGCTAGTCATCTTGCCCTGACCGGCTAAGTAAAGCGGATAGAAGAACCCGCTATAGAACAAGTAGCTTTCCAGAAGTACCGATGCGGCCATTGCCAGGAACAAGCTCTTCGGCGTTTCGATGTTGTTATAATATTCGACGATCGTGTCCGCTTTCGTCTGCAAGTAAGGATTGCTCTCTACCCAGCGAAATACGCTATCGATCTCTTCGGTCGTTGCCAACGTCGTGAAAATACTGCTATAGGACTTAGCGTGAATCTGCTCCATCATCCCCATGAACCCGAGTACGGCTTTACGCTGAAGCCCATCTACATGCTCTAGAATCCTCGGCATGCCGACTCCGCCCTGCACGGTATCGAGAAGCGTCAAGCCTCCCAGAACCTTCATATAGAGCTCGCGCTCCGCTTCGCTTAACATCATCCAAGACATCTTATCGTCGGATAACGGAATTTCTTCGTCCGTCCAGAATTGCATAATGTTCTGATTCCAGAAAGTAATCGTGAAATCATCGTCGGGACGATTCCAATTGACGGCTTTATAAGCGCACATAATAATCCGAGTCCTCCTAATGCTTATATTAAAAGCTCAAAAAGTCAGGTTTCCTGACTTTTTGAAAGTACCTATTTTACACGGAGCAGGTTATGCATTCTTCTACGGACAACCTATTCGTTCGCGTATAATACAGCGATTTAAGGCCTTTCTTGGCCGCGTATACGTAGAAACGGGAAAGTTGGCGCGTCGTGACGTCGCTGTTCACGTGAAGAACGGTCGAGATTCCTTGGTCGACGTGAGGCTGAATCTCGGCGATCAGGTCGATGACCTTGAACTGATCCATCTGGTAAGCCGATTTATAATAAAAGAAATTGTCGCGACTCAAGAACGGCATCGGATAATAAGTCGTCGAATTCGCATATGTACGAGTCTCGATCGGCTCTACGATCGGCATGACGCTCGACGTCGCGTTCTGTATATACGAGATGCTTTGCGTAGGCGCGATCGCTAAGCGGTACGCGTGGTACAATCCGTTCTCGGCTACGTCCGCTTTCAGCTTCTTCCAATCCTCAGGGGAAGGAACGGCGATTCCTTCGAACAGCGTCTTGACCTTCTCCGTCGCGGGACGGTAATCCGTCGTGAGATACCGATCGAAGTAAGTGCCTTTCGCGTATTCCGATAACTCGAAGCCTTGGAAGGTAACTCCGCTATTCCGAGCGATTTCCATGCTTTTCTCCAGCGAGTGGAAATTCATCATCATGAAGAACGTACGAACGAAATCTCGAGCTTCCGCGCTTTCGTAGGCGATCTTGTTCTTCGCCAGGTAGCCGTGCAAGTTCATCGCTCCAAGCCCTACGGAATGCAGCTCTTGATTGGCTTTGGCAACGCCGGGAGCGTTTGAAACCGTTGTCATATCGCTAACCGCGGTCAGGGCAATGATGCCTTCGTGTACCGATTCTTTAACTTTACCCAAGCCCATGACGTTAGCGATATTCAGAGAAGCCAAGTTACAGCTAATGTCTCTGCGAATCGTATCCGGTTCGTAGTAATCGCCGATTTCCGACGTTTCTTGCAGTTGGAAAATTTCCGTGCAAAGATTGGACATTTTAACGTTTCCGATATCTTTAAGCGCATGAGCGTTGTTCGCGTTGGACTTGTTCATGATGTAAGGATATCCCGACTCCAATTGGGTCGTCGCGATCTTCACGAGCATGTCGCGCGCGCTCATGATGACTTTCTTCTTTACCCGATCGTCGGCCAAGAGCGTATCGTACATCGTGTCGATATCCAGATCGTCCAGATGCTGACCGTAGGCTTTGAATACCGTGTAAGGCGCGAATACGTGCAACTGCTCGTTCTTCTCCGCCAGTTGATAGAATTTATCGGGAACGATCAGACCGATCGACAATGTTTTAAGGCGCGTTTTCTCGTCTGCGTTAATTTTTTTGCTATCGAGAAACTCCATGACGTCCCAACCGAAGATGTTGTAATAACCCGCGCCGGAGCCTTTGCGTTGTCCCATCTGATCCGCGTAAGAGAACGCATCCTCCATCAGTTTCAGCACCGGCATAATGCCTTTCGCAGCGCCTTCGACGCCTTTAATCGCCTCTCCGCGTCCGCGGATTTTCGACAGGTTCACCGCAACGCCGCCGCCGATCTTCGACAATTGCATGCAGGTTCCGACTCCGTAGTTAATCGAATTAAGCGAGTCGTCCATTTCCAATAGGAAGCAGGAAACCATTTCGCCGCGACGGCTCTTGCCCGCGTTAAGGAACGTCGGAGTCGCGGGTTGCACGCGCTGCTCCATCATGGCGGAGGTCAGCGAACGCGCAATGCCGTAGTCGCCTCTTGCCAGATGCAACGCTACGATCGCTACGCGATCCGCGAAATGCTCTAGATATTGCGATTTATCGTCGGTCTTAACGGCATAATCCGTGTAGAACTTAGATGCAGCCATGTAAGACTTGAATTGGAAATCGTAACGATAAGCGAGTTCGTATATTTCTTCGATCTGCCGCTCGCTGAATTGGTTAAAAACATTCTCATAGAAGTCCTTGTCTACCATATATCGTACTTTATCGATCGTCGACTCAAATCGGATGCTCTTGCGATTGACGTCGGCCATGAACTCTTCCACGGCTTCGCGGTCTTTATCCAATTGGAAGAAACCTTCCGGATCTCTTTGCATTAATAAATTGTTTAACTCAATATGACGCAACTGCACGCACCTCCTGTACGAATCTTTCAACGTCCCGCGTCGTGCCGGACAGCTCGAATTTGCTGATGACGGGAACGCCGTACATCTCCGAAATGCGATCCGCGCTGAGCGCGAATCCATCTCCCCAGTTCCGATTTCCGCTTGCGGAAACTCCCCGCAGCTTCTCGTGGTTTCGCTTCAGGAAAGACATGACTTTCTCCGGTACTTGACCGAATCCGGTTGTGTAAGTAACGAGAACGAAACTCTGATCGATATCCATAGACTCCTCGATTTGAACCGAAGGAAGCTTTAATTTATCTATAAACCTCCGTACGTTACCTGTCTTGGAATCATATGCAATCAGCATTTTTCAGTTCTCCTCTCATGGCATCAAACACAATATGTATAGCTGCTTGTTATAATTTATCTCAATATATTGTATGTGTCAAGGTGACCGACGGCCTATTGAAAATGTCTTTTTTTATTGCTTAGTTCCATGCAAGCATAAGCGGCTATCGCCGTCCTTGGGGATGGCGGGATAACGTTTATGTCGGAGACGATTCAGAAATGGATAGCGGATTTTATACTTTCTGCAATCGTCAAAAAAGGAGATCGCCTAGGCAATCTCCTTTTTTGCAACCCGGTTATTTAGCTAGTTTTTTAGTGGAATAACGGAAGAGCGGGACGATTGTGTTTCTCCAAAAGCAACTCTTGAACGCCCGCGCTCGAGAGAGGTGGACTACCGAAATATCCTTGCATTTCATCGCATCTATGGGAACGTAAAAACAGAACCTGTTTCTCCGTCTCTACGCCCTCGGCGATGACCTGCAACTGCAAATTATGAGCCATCGCGATAATAGCCGCGACGATCGCGGCGTCATTGGGATCCTGTTGGATGTCCCTGACGAAAGAGCGATCGATCTTAAGTCTAGCGATCGGCAAGTTTTTCAAATAGTGAAAAGAACTATATCCCGTTCCGAAATCGTCGATGCTAATATTGACGCCCAGATCCGTTAATTCCTTCAAGCACTGGGATGCCCGCTCGACGTCCATCGTCATGCTCTCCGTGATCTCAAGCTCCAAATACCGGGATTCCAGTCCCGTTTGTTGCAAGATTTCGTTCACTTTATCCGTAAGATTGCGTTGAGAGAATTGTCTCATGGACAAATTAACGGATACCGGAATTTTGGGCATTCCCGCATCCTGCCATGCTTTATTCTGTTTGCATGCTTCCTCGATAACCCAGTCCCCCAGGGGCACGATGATTCCGCTCTCTTCCGCCGCGGGAATGAACTCCCCGGGAGAAACAAGTCCTCGTTCCGGGTGGTTCCAGCGGACTAAAGCCTCCATCCCGACGATCTGACTGGAAGCCAAATCATATTGAGGCTGATAATAGAGCAGGAATTCTTTGTTTAACAACGCTCTGCGCATCTCATGCTGTATCGTAAGCTTATGTAAGGCAATATGATCCATATCGCCATGGTGCAGCATATAATCGTTCTTGCCGTTCTCCTTCACGCGATGCAGCGCCGTATCCGCCCTCTTCAATAGGGTGGCAGCATCCTCGGAACCGTCGTCGCACACGGCGACTCCGATGCTGACCGTGATATATACCGGCACGCCGTTCAATTCGAAGGGCTCCACGAGCACGGACATTAATTCGTCCAAGCGCCTCTTCACGTCGCCATCGCCCGCTAGACGGTCGAAACAAGCGGCGAATTCGTCGCCCTCCATACGGGCAAGATCCCCCGGTTCCGTCAAGCTTCGACTCAAGCGTTCCGCGATTTGCAGGAGGAGCATGTCCCCGAAATCCCTTCCGAAAGAAGCGTTGACCAGCTTGAAATGGTCTACGTCCAAATAACAAACCGCAATGCGGGTCGCGTTCTCCCGCGCGGCCTTTAACTTCTCGTCCAACCGGTTCGAGAAATACCGACGGTTCGGCAGACCGGTCATATCGTCGTAATAAGCCATATATCGAATTCGTTCCAAAGAGCGTTTGCGGTCGCTGATATCTTGAATGAATACCAAAATACCGATCGTTTTATTTCTTCTTACTAAAGGAGAAGTTTGAATGTTCAGATCTATGGAACGCCCTTGTTTATGGACGATTCTAATGTCCTGTTCGCACTTTTCCCCATTAAGCGTTCGATTGAAGATTTTCTTCGTTAGCTCATGGGACTCCGCTTCTACCATCGTTGCAAAAGATCTGCCTTTCATCTCTTCCTTGCTGTAGCCGACCATATCGGAAGGATCCCGATTAATATCGACGAATCGCCCGTTCCGGTCGATTACCGCAAATGCTATCGGGCTGTTATTATAGAGCGAATCCAATAATTCCAATTGATAGGAGGGACCAGCGGACGCTGCTTGGTTGCGCTTACGGGCGATAAACCGTCCCAATGAAGCGGCTCCTGCGGTCAAAGCTGCGCCGGCAGATATTCCTGCCAGCCAAAGTCCATTGTCGGACCATCCGTTCACTAGGCTACGTCCTTCCTCCGCATTGGGAAATCGTTCTACGATGTATTCTTTTTTATTATAGAACAAACTCCGGCAATGTATAGCATTTTCCAATTTTTTCTCATAAAAATAACGGAATATAAAGGAATTTACCGATCGATTGTCTAATATGTCGAGTGGAGATTACGATTTCTTATCGGACTTCGCCGATAAAGCCAAACAAATCCATCCGGCGATAAACGCGACTCCGCCTATTGGAGTTATAGCCCCAAGCACCTTCACGTCGCTTAATGCCAAAGCATAGAGGCTGCCGGAAAACAGCACAATTCCGATGAGCAACAATCTAGCCGCCCAGACGGCGAGCTTAGTGGATGCCGCTCTATCCATGAACAGCGCGATTAGCAATAGCCCGGCCGAATGGAACATATGATATTGAACGCCGGTTTGGTATACGTCGAGGGCGTCCGCGGAAATCCTCTCTTCCAGCATATGAGCGCCGAAAGCGCCTAATATGACGGACAGCATGGCGGTAATCGCACCTATTTTAATATACTTATTCATTCGTAAATTTCCTCCTTGGAAAATGAAAGTCGAAACTCTAACCATCATACCGTGATTGAGGTGGAAAGTCATGAACGAGCACAACGAAAAAGATGAACATTTTGCAAACCCGAATGCCTTTACGCCGATTCACGATGCGCCAACAGGTCCACTAAAGCACAGCGGGCTCGGCATCGCTTCTTTCGTATTATCGATTTTCAGTATTTTTTCCTTTATTATCCTAACGATCGTCATCGTTTCTCTGTTCATGAACGCGATCGACTTCACCGCGATCCAGGACGCGAACGGAAATCGGCTCATGACGGATGAAGAAATCGTCGACAAGGTAACGCCTTTCATCGGATATCTTATTTTGTACCCGCTTCTACTAATCGGCGTGCTGATCGGCCTCATTCTAGGAATCGTTGCGCTGGCAAAGCCCGGCCGAAAGAAAGTATTCGCGATTCTAGGCACTATCCTAAACGGGTTGCCTCTTCTGATGCTCGTATTCTTGATGATCGTTGGAATCGCGCTTTCCTGATTCCGCTTCTCGCATCGCGCGATGCTGGAAAGCCGGTATCGACAATAAGCTCACCACGGTAACGGCGATGATCAGAATGAACCCCGTCCCCCCATATCCTTCAGTGGCAACGTTAGCCCCAACAGAACGCATCTCGTTGCCACTAGAAGGATTTCCCTCCATACGAGGAACGACGCCTGTCCCGCTGGCCCTGCGTGTTGTATAAAACGGAATTGCTGCGCGTTCCATACCGTCGTGAAGTAAAACATTCCGATAGAAGTTAACAGGTTGGAAACGATTAAAGCTGCCGGGTGTCGGAACAGGACGATCAGAAACCCGACGGCAAGCAAACCCATCCCGATTCGAAGCCAACGCATTTCGTCGAATTTTATTTTACGGTACATCCACAGACCCAACAACGAGCAACAAGTGTACACCATGTTCAGCAAGGCAATCAGAAGTTTGTCCTCCGTAACGCTGAAGGTGAACAGCAGTGTAAATAGATTCTGGAATTGCATGAATATTCCCGCCGCCAACAGGGATAACAAGATCCACTTGGAGCCCGGACGACCGAAAGCCGCGCGAAAACGAAATCGCCATGCATGTTGCGGTTTCTCCCCTTGAACGCTCTGAGCGGCAAGCGAGATTCTCGGCATAAAAAAAGAAAAGGCGAGCATCATCGCGACGAATACCGACATAAGACCGAACGAGCCGGAATACCCTTTCCAATCGATCACTTGGGCCGACACGAACGGGACTGCCATCGATAACCCTTGCGAGATAACCATCATCGTGGCGAAATAAGGAGCATATTCGCTGCCCTTGCCCCTCAATGCGAGGCTTAAATTCTGAGAGGCTTGCGATAAGCCGAACATCGCGCCTACCGGAATGCCAAGCAGCAAGATCCATACTATTCGGTTGTCCAACTGGACGGAGACCAAATACGCGAAAGCAGCGGCCCCGCAGAGCGCGGAAACCGCCAATGGCAATCGTATGGAAAATCGGGTCAACAGCTTCGCTGTGATGGCGAACGATATTCCCCAGTTAATGAACATAGACATGTTATATAGGGATACTTCCGCAATGGAATGGTTGTGCTCCCAAATATATAAATTAACGAATATCCCGATATAAATCGCGATAATCGAGCTGATCGTGTTCATGATCAGCAGTTTTCGCATTTCTTTGGACACGTTACGTTCCCCCGCGTGATGTCTGTTTTTATTTGACCGCTCCTGCCGTAATTCCGCTCGCGATCTGGCGTTGGAAGAAAATATAGATGACGAGCACCGGTACGATTGTAATGAATAGCCCCGCGAACAGAGGTCCCCACTCCGTACGATACTGCATTTCGGCCTGCATAACTCCGAGTTCCACCGGAAGCGTATATTGGGCGGGATCGTTGACCAAAATCGTTCCCACGATGTATTCGTTCCAAATGTTCAGGATATTAACAATCGCAATCGTGATCAGACCGGGCTGCGACAACGGAAGCATTACCTTAAAGAACGTCCCGAAATGGGAAGCGCCGTCTACGATGGCTGCTTCTTCGAGCTCTTTCGGTAATGACTTGAAAAATCCTACAAGCACGAAAATTCCGAAGGCGAGTACGCTTGAAGCATAGACAACGATCAAACCCGGTTTCGTATTAATGAGATTCATCGAATTCAATAGGAAGAATAGCGGGATTAATGCTAGAACGAACGGAATCATCATAGATGAAATATAGAGAAGGTATAAGGCGTTGCTTCCCTTGAACTTATATCTCGCCAGCACATAAGCCGTTGTAGCCGACAATAGCAGCCCTAATCCGGTCGAGCCGGCCGTAACGACGAGCGAGTTAACGAAATAAGTACCAAAATTGTAGGTGTTCCACACATAGGAGAAATTTTCCCATAGGAGCGGAAACTCCGGCAAGGACCAAGGCGCGTTAAGAAAAAATTGTTCATTGTTCTTCAAAGCGTCCAATAATGTCCACAGCAATGGATACAATACGGAGATTCCCCATGCGAACAGAATAACATAGCAAATTAGCTTAGTAATCGGATTTAAATTTCCTAATTTCATCTCGAAGTCCCCCTTTAGCTCATCTCGACGGTTTCATGACGCATCAACCGTTGAAGAATGATTGTCGTTATTAGCGACAGAACCAAGATGATAAACCCGATCGAAGCGCCGTATCCGAAATGGTATTGACGGAATGCCATCTGATATAAATAGGATCCCATAACCTGCGTGCTATTGTCAGGTCCGCCTTCGGTCATAATCCAGACGATAACAAACGAACCATTCAGGGTAGTCATCATGATGTTCAGAATCGACACTTTGATCTGCTCCCAAACGAGCGGAACCGTAATGTTACGGAATTGCTTCCACTGGCCTGCGCCTTCCAGACTAGCCGCTTCATAATAAGAAGCAGGTATACTCTGGATCGCCGCGATCAACAGAATCATATAGAACCCGATCCCTGCCCATATGGCAGGAGGCAACAGCATCCATATTGTGTGATTGGTGAAGCCGAGCCATGTGATCGTAACTTGATCCTTAGTGAATAACGAGAGAAAAGCATTCAAGAAGCCGATCTGCGGGTTATATATGAAATTCCACAGCACGCCGATAACGACGACGGAAATGACATTCGGAATGAAGAAAATCGAACGGAAAAACCCTGCCATCTTGAAGCCGAACCGAGTGAGCGCTACCGCGAAGAAGGTGGCGATCGCCATTATCCCGATCACTTTACCTGCAACGAGAAAATAATCGTTGCCAATCGCTCTCCAAACAATCGGATCATGATACATTTCCTTAAAATTATCAAAACCGACGAACGTCTTATTGCTCGACATCCCGGACCAATCAAAGAACGAATAATATAACCCTTGTATTACCGGATATATCGTAAATATACCGAAGAATACAAGAGTAGGGATGATGAATGCTGCGATAAATACGTTGCGCTGCCACTTTGCCGTCCCTGTGTTCATACTTCCCTACCATCCCTCCGAGTAAATTGGCAGAGGATGATCGAGGCCGATGCCTCAATCACCCTCCGCTTCAACCCTGTTCAAGCGACTTATTTGCTTACCTTTTTAACCACGTCGGTTACGCGTTTGACCCACTCTTCAGGGGTGATTTTGCTGATAGTGAGCGCATCTGTCGCGTCCATCATCGCTTTATCCACGTCCGCGTTGTAAGTAATCGTCGGGATGACAACCGTGTTCGGATCCGTCAAATACTTCGCGGCGTCTTTAACGAAGTTCGGAGCGTTGGAGCTGCTGATATCGCCTTTGATGTTAGATGGCGCTCCGCTAAGCTCTGCCCATTGGGAAGCTTGCGCTTTGGAGAAGATGAACTGCAAGAACGCTTTAGCCGCATCTTTGTTCTTACCGTTCTTAGCGACGGCTACGGTTGCGGTAGAGGTGTTAGCAACGACTTTGCCGCCTGCATCTTGCGTTACGGAAGGAATGAAGCCGAAGTCGAACCCTTCCGGGATGTCTTTAGACATTTCATTAGGCAACCAGAGCCCGTTCGGAATAAATGCGTCTTTGTTTTGCAAGAACAGCATTTGCGAGTCTGTATGGTTGATTTGAATAGACGCTTTATCGATGAACCCTTTGTCGCGCAATGCTACGATCTTGTTCAATGCCGCAAGAACGGCAGGGCTTTCGTAAGCCTCTACCTTGTTAGCGGCCATATCTTGAAGAATGCTGAAATCGTTATTGTTTGCAGACACGATAGCCGGATACAGAATGGAACCATTGATATAGTAAGGATATTTCCCCGTGTGAATGAATGGCGTTATTCCGTCTGCTTTAATCTTGTCGCTAACGTCAAGGAAAGATTGGAAATCAGTCGGCTCGGTCCAGCCTTTTTCCTTGAACAGCGCTTTGTTCCAGAACACGCCCCATGAATTGAGAACCAATGGAATGTTGAATATTTTGCCGTCGAACTGCTGTGCGGGTTGAGCCAGAATATCTGTAATCAGGTCGCCATCAACGTTCTTAGCGTCCTTCAGCCATTCCGTTAAATCTTCAAGCTGTCCGTCCTCTACCATTTGGCGATCGTTCAGACCAGCTCCGTCGATATACACGAAATCAGGTGGATTTCCTCCGATCCAGCGCGGTTTCATTTGATCGTTGATTTTCGGTCCGCCGGATTCTTTCACGTTCAGATCCGGATTCGCTGCTTTGAAATCGGCAATTACTTTTTTCCACCATTTGTCCCCATATCCGCCGACGAAGTATTGAATCTCGAAATCGCCCGTCAATTTGACCGTGTTGTCCGTCGATTCGGACGCTGGCGCGCTCGCCGACTCCGTTGCAGCCGGGGCAGACGACTCGGACGATGCGGATGGCGAAGGAGAAGGCGAATTTGAGGCTCCCTCTTTGTTCGATCCGCACCCGGTTAGCGATACGGCCGCCAAAATCGCGGCAAGACCGAGAGATAAAAACTTTTTCTTCATAATCATTAAAGCAAACCCTCCCACGAATGATGTTTTTTACGCTTTTATGTCGAGCCGCAATGCGAACTCTAGCGCTTGAATTCATCATAGAATGGGAGGGCTGAACTCTCTATTGAATATCTTCCACGAATTCTTTGTTTTCTTCTTTGTTTTCTTCCTCGCTCCATATCCCCTTGCATATCGTTTTCCAGTCTGCACCCCATTCTCACTCCTATGTCCGCTAGCGGCACACTGCCATTCCAAGCTAACTATCACCTCTCGTTTCTTAGCTGCCTGAGTCATATACACATACCTAGACCAATCCGACATTACTCCAACCATGTCGCGATTCAATGTTCCTAAGTCATATGCACATACCTAAACCAGTCCAATTACTCCTGGCATATCTCGTTTCGAAGCTCCTGAGTCATATGATGCACATACCTAGGCCAGTTAGATCTTACTTCAACCATATCTCGATTAAATGTTCCTGAGTCATATGCACATACCTAGGCTAGTCGCATCAGCCTTTATCACACATCGTATAGGTCTTCAGTCGTTGAGTAACTCTTACTCTACAAGGCCGGAGGGATATATGCAGTTTGCTCAGGAGGTAATTTTTGAGTTGCTTGGATAATTTATTTGGATATTTATAGAAAAAATATATTGAAATAAGAACATTTGTTCGTTATAATTAAAATGTAAAACACAAGTTACTAGTTAGGAGGCTCGCATTCATGTTATCCATTCGAGAGTTTATGGAGCTTTTCCCGGATGAACAAGCTTGCCGAAACTTCCTGTTCCCTATCCGCTGGCCTCGCGGGTTTATTTGTACGAAGTGCGGCGAGAGTAAATATAGCGTCATTAGTACAAGAAACTTATACGAATGCGCCAACTGCAAAACTCAAACCTCTTCTACCTCCGGCACGGTTATGCATCGTACGAAGTTACCTCTTAGTTACTGGTTGTTTACTTTCTATTGGGTCGGTTCCGGACAATATTGCTCGGCACGTATGCTTGCCAATACCCTCGACCTGAATTACCGGACAGCGCTTAAATTACTTCATTCCGTGCGGTATGCCATGTTCAAGGCGGAATTTAACGGAATGTTCGCTTTCTGGCAACCCGACAATCCTGAAGCACCAAGCATTCTTAAGAAAGCTAAACTTCGACAACTACAAAAGGCGGATTCTTTTATCCGGGGAAATTATCGTCGAGTCTCCGATAGGCTTAGATACAGATACCACTATGAATACCGGTTCAGAAGCATTAATAGTCATAATCCCTCCACAGCAGTTCAGAAACTCATCACAAGCGGATTTACTACGATCTATACAATTAATGAATATAGAAACATGAAATAGTCAACTGGGTTTTGCCATACTCGTTACGCGGATTTAACGCTACGGCGGTACCGGGTCGATGCGTTGGATTTGGTGCGTGAAGTTTGGTCCGTGGTTAGATAATGCGTTAGGTTAGTACATTGACTTGGTGCATTGGTTTGGTGCGTTGGTTTGGTGCGTTGGTTTGGTGCGTTGGTTTGGTGCGTTGGTTTGGTGCGTTGGTTTGGTGCGTTGGTTTGGTGCGTTGACTGGATATGTTGATTTGGTGGGTACGGGTTGGTACCTAGATTTGCTCATCAGTGGTACTTGGATTTCTGGTAACTGGGGTAAGTGGAGTAGCGAAAGAGTGCGAGCGATCTGAAATAAGAGTAACGGGGGATATGCACCCGCCCGTTACTCCCTGAGCTATTATTGTCTAGCGGCCGCTTTTGGTTTCGGCGAAATGCTGAAGCTGGTCTAAGGCGGCTTGAGGGGTCGTTTGCTCGTAGAGAACGGCATCCCCCATCTTGCGCGCGTAATCCAGGATGCCTTGCCACGCAGGCTCTTGTACCGGATAAAATTTAGCTTTGCTTAATGCGTCCAAATTACTTGTCATCTTGTCGTCGCCCCTCGACAATTGACTCCCTACGATCGTAGTGACGGGAAGAAACCCTTCGCGTTTTACCATTTCTTCATAGTTGGAATCATCGTATAGGAAATCCAAAAACTTGGACAGAGCTTCCTTGTTCGTATGGTCCGTCTTAAAGGAAACGAGAACATCGTGCACGCCGAAGGTAATCGGAGGCGTTCCGTCTTTTACGGGAATCGGTCCTACTCCCCATTCCAGCTCGGGAAATTCCTTCGGAACGACCGTAGAAAAATAGTTACCGGAGATCATCATCCCTAGCTCGCCATTGCCTAATATGCGCTGTTTCTCGTCGCGAGTCGTTACGGTCGGTTCCGGATCCGTCAGCCCTTGGTCGAAAAGATCCTTGAGAAATGTCAGACCTTCGACATTCGATGGCGAATTAATCGTCCAAGCCCCGTCCTTCGTCCATGATCCTCCTGATCCGTAGAAAACATATGACAAATACGCATGCGTCTCGTTGTCGGTCAGATCGACCCCGAACCCATCGGCTTCTCCGGTTTCCTTGATTTTCTTCGCCGCATCCTTCAACTCGGACCAAGTTCTCGGCGGAGAAGATATACCCGCCTTTCGGAACAACGCCTTGTTGTAATACAATTGCCGAACGGTGGCTACGTAAGGGATGGCATATTGCGTATCGTCCATCCGATCCATTTCCAGTAGATTCGGATAAAACTTTTGGGTTAGCTCAGGAGAGATAATATCTCGAAAATCATTGAGAAGGCCGTCTTGGGCGAAATGCGCGTAAACGTTCGTGTTGAGCAAATCCGGCGGTTGATTTTTACTGATCATATTCGTATATATCCCATCAAGAATATCCCAGTTGGCCACCTGGAGTTCAACCTCGATCAGCGGATTCTTAAGTTCAAAGTCCTTAACAAGCTTCTCCAGAAGCGGTTTCGTCTCCGTGCTATACTCGGATGCTAAGAACCGAATCAATGCTTTCTCTTCCTTCGGAGCCGCACTAGGACCCGCATCTGATTTCATGCAAGAGCTAAGCAACATCGGGACAACAATAAGCGCAAGGGCAAACCCTATTCTACGTGCTGGCCACTGACGGACCGGCGACTGACGGACTGGCGTTTGATGGGCTTGCGACTGGCCGGATGGCGTTTGATGGGCTTGCGACTGGCCGGATGGCGTTTGATGGGCTTGCGACTGGCCGGATGGCGTTTGTCGCACTGGCGCTTGCCGGGCTGGCCTTTGGCGTGCTGACGAATGATAGGCTGGCGAACGATAGGCTGAAGTTTGATCGGTTATCGACTGATGGACATGAGCTTGTTCAACTGGTGACTGATGGGCTGGAGTTTGGTTGGACTTCGTTGGCACGGGACTTCGCATCCTTCCAAGAGGAGGTTACTTATTATTATTAATAAACGGGAATAACAGCTTCTGGTTCTCGGGAGTATACATATTCTCTCTCGTAATGACGTTCGATTCGATATATGTAACCGGATCCACCTTGTTCCCGTCTATGAGCTTTAAGGCGGTTTTTACTCCTAAGTACCCCATGTTAAAAGGCTTTTGCACGATGGCCGCCTTTAACGTTCCCGATTCCAGAAGCTGAATCTCGTCGACCGAGCTATCAAAGCCGATCAGTTCAATGACTCCGGCCCACTGCTGTTCCTTCAACAACTTGGCCACTCCGAGCGTTGCCGTTTCGTTTAGAGTGATAATCGTGTTAAAGGGTTTATCGGCGCCTAGCAGTTGCTTAACAATTTCATAGGCTCTATCCTCGGAATTGTTCGCATAAGAAACGCCGATGACGCTGTCTTCGTAACGATTAAGAACTTCCAGCAGACCCGTTAATCGTTCTTCCGATATTTCGGAATTCGGATCATCGCTGATAATGGCTACGGTTGGATGACCTTTCGCTGCGCTCAATGCGGTTTCTCCCGCAAGCCTTCCCGCCTCCGCATGATCGTTGGAAACGATAACGGGCATCGGATTCATGTCGAGCGGAGTGTCAATAACGACTAGTTTTATTCCCGCGCTACGTGCCTTTGCGAGAATAGCGGACATCCGATCGTCCGCAAAAGGCGCAATGACGATCGCTTCCGGTTTCTGTTCGATCGCTTCCTCCAATATGCGAATTTGTTCGTCCGCATCGTTTTCCTGCAGAGGGCCTAACACGTTCAACTCCATGCCTACTTCTTTAGCAGCCGTTTCCGCGCCTTTATTCACCGTTTGCCAGAAATCCATCCTCACGTTTAACGATTTAAGAATGACCGCTATGCTGTTGTCGTGGATGCTGGGACCTCCAAACAACTTAAAATAATACACGGAATAAATAGCTCCAATTAAGATGGCTAAGATGAGCCAGATGGTGAATCGTTGCTTGCGCATGAGGCTGCTCCCTTTACTCGAGTTTGGGAATCGTAATCGTAACGCAAGTACCGACCTCGATCTCGCTGCGGATTTGAATGCCGTATTCATGGCCGAAATAAAGCTTGATCCTTTCGTTGACGTTACGGATTCCGATCCCTTGATTACGAGAATTCTCATCGCCGTTGATCCGAATTTTATCTAACTGCTCCGGAGTCATTCCAAGCCCGTTATCTTCGACTTCGAATACGATTTGATCATTCGATTCCCTGCCGCGGATCGTAATCCGTCCGTCTTCGATCCCATACATATTGCGAATCCCGTGATAAATCGCATTCTCGACGAATGGCTGAAGCAATATTTTTACCGTCTTATAACCAAGAATAGACTCATCGATATCTAGCACGTAATCCAGTTCGTCGGTGTAGCGCATTTTCTGAATCAACAAATAGTTCGTAATATGCTCGAGCTCTACGCGAATCGGCACAAGCTCTTGGTCTTTGGTAATGCTGGCACGGAACAGCTTGGCCAAAGCGGAGGTCATGAGAACGACTTCCTCATGCTGCTTCTGTTCCGCCATCCATACGATCGAATCGAGCGTGTTATAGAGAAAGTGAGGATTAATCTGCGATTGGAGCAGCAACAGCTCGCTCTTGCGTTTGTTCTCTTGGTTATGAATCGTTTCTTCCATCAAAAACTTGGTTCTGCTAACCATTAGGTTAAAGGAACGGCCCAATTGTCCGATCTCGTTCATCTGTCCGATTTCCGTCTGAATATCGAAGTTTCCTTTCTCGACTTGTTTCATGTCCGATTGCAAATCTTTGATCGGCTTCGATAACCGGTGGGACAACCATACGGATATAAGCAATGATATCGTCAATCCGAATAAAGAATAGAGCAGGATGGAATTCCTCAGCTCGTCTTTGCTTGCGATCAAATCATCCGTGTAAGCAACTCCGGCAATTTTCCATCCGAAATTCGTATCCTGAACGGAATAGATCCGTTTGCCATCCCCGTCCTTAGCAACGAAAGAGCTCCCGCTCGAAGCTTGAATAACGTCCGATATTCGTTCCGTTCGTAGTTTACTATCTATTAATTGCTGTTGTGGATGATAGACGATATTCCCGTTATTATCTACGATGAATAGATAACCCTTTTTGCCCAAGTTGATATTGCTGCAAATGTCGTTAATGATGCTCAAGTTCAAATCGACCAAAAATACGCCTTCCGCCTTAATGCCGTCCGTGCTCTTAAGTTCTCTGCTCAGCGATACGACCCAACGATACTCGTTCTGGATAATGTTCTGCACATGCGGAGCGGAAATAACGGATTTACCGCTTGCGCTCTTGGCCGTCTTGTACCAAGCTTGTTCTTCTAATATCGCGTTCGGATTCAAGCTTGTGATTCTTCGATCGGAGACGAAGCGCCCGTTATATCCGAATACCATAATCGAAGCAATATCGTTCCTCGTGTACAGAATCGCTTGAAACAAATCGGAAATTCGTTTCTCGTACGTACGTCGATTTTCCGTGCTGATGAAGCTATTATCCGAAATATAGTATTTGACGTCCTTATTCGTTAACGCGAGCAATGAGATATTTTCCATGTTATCGACGTAGGATTGGATATTCATGTTAACTTGTTTGATGACTTCCTCGATGTAGCCATTAGAATTCCGCTCGACGGCATCTACGGATACTTGGTAACTGACGAGACTCGTCAATACGATGGCGGCTAGTATTAATAGAGAGAACGCTAAAGAAATGTTGGATTGAATGCTCTTAAGTGGAAACAGCGGAATGCGGACAATGCGATCTCTGGGCATCTTAAGCTCCGCTCTCCTTTAACTGTTTTTCACGGTAGTCTTTGGGGGTCGTACCCGTTTGCTTCTTGAACAAAATACTGAAATAGTTCGGATCCTGATAACCGACTTGCTCGGCAATCTCATAAAACTTAAGCGTCGTGTTATGTAACAGCTCTTTGGCCTTCGCGATGCGCACGCCGGTCAAATATTCGATGAACGTTTCCCCCGTATGCTGTTTGAATACGAGACTGAAGTAGCTAGTGCTCATCAGAACGTGACGGCATAAATCCTGCAGCGACATTTTATCGTTCGCGTAATTCGTCTCGATGTACTCGACGGCACGATGAATTTGCATGCTCGTCAAATGGCTGCGGTTGTCCGCAATAGCGGATATAACGGAACGGACCACTTCTTTTAACCACATTTCTACTTCATCCAGCGTCTTGAACTTATAGACATCCATTAATTTATGTTGCCACTCGATAGACTCTTCCACATTCTGAAACAGCTCTTGGATCGGATTCATCAAAGATAGAACAACCTTCTGCATCTGCAAAAAACAACCCTCGATTGGGGCTAAGATCATCTTAAGCTCGGCGACGCCGTTCTCGATCAATTGGAAGGCGTCTTGTACGGAACCCGTTTTTACGGCGGAAACCAGCTTACGGTCCCAATCCAGGTCCAGTTGAAGAGGACTGGATGATTTCCCTTCCATGTCTAATATGCTGAGTACCCGATTCTTGCCTAGCAAAAAACGGTAATCTAAAACGGAAAGGGCACTCTTATAAGAAAGCGGCAACTGCTCGATGTGATCGCACGATCTGCCTATCCCTATCGTTACCGTGAACTTTAGATACTTCTCGATATGATAGCGAACCTGCTCGGCTAGGGAAAATACTTTTTCATAGAGCAGACTTTCGCTCTCCTGCCCGGAAACGATCGCGACCATTCGCTCTTCGCGCGTGCGAAAGAGGAGTACGTCATCTTTCTCCAACGTCTCCTTAAAAATATCGAACGCCGCAAATCGTAAAAATTCGACGTCGTGCTCGTAGGATAGAAGCTCCCGATCTCCGAAATCGTCGATATCGGCGACCAGTACAAGATAGAGCGGAGATATCGGGGGAAGACCGAAATAAGCGAACCGTTCATTGATCTCCGCTCTCTGCAAACCCGTCGCAACGAGGCGTTCCAGGAAACGCTCCTTAAGCAAAGGAAGGCTTTGATTAAGCTGGTTATTCAGCCTGCCCAAATCTTCGCGCCGTTTCGTTTCTTCATCCATCTCCGACCGGACGCGATCGAGCAAAACGCGAATTTCTTTGGCTGTTATCGGCTTGAGGATAAAATCGGACACCTTCAATCGGATCGCTTGCTGCGCGTATTCGAACTCGTCGAATCCCGTTAATATGATCAGCTTGATATAAGGATATTGCGCCGAGATGAGACCGGCCAACTCCAAACCGTCCATGAAAGGCATGCTGATGTCCGATATGACCAATTCCGGCTTATGCTGCTCGACCGCCTCCCAAGCTTCACGACCATTGGCGTAATCCCCTATTAGTTGAAATCCGTGCTCGTTCCAATCGATCGTATTTTTCAATCCGACCCGGACGACCGCCTCGTCGTCGACGATAATGACTTTGTACATCGGATCCCCCCACCGGCACATTAAAGTATAAGCGCTATAACAATAATACAATTATGCATGATATATCCTTCGCTTTAAAGATTAATTATTCGATTACCTTGCCAAGTCCGGCGGAAGCGAATAGAGGAGTATCCTCACCCTATGTGGAATAGGGAAAAGTAGAATGACTTGAAAGAAGGATCAACTATGACTATTTATATAAAATTCATCCGACATCTCTTCTTCAACTACATTGTCGGTTCCGCCATTGCCGTGTTGGGCGTGGGAGGACTGTTTATTTTCTCATCGTTGCAAATTCCCTTAAACGAAACTTGGGGGTTGGCCGGAATTTTATTTTTCTCGTTGCTCATCATGATTAGTTGCGAATGGATCGTGCTCTCTCGGCAACTTTTGCCCATTCGAAGACTATTTAACCCAGATAATCTCACTCTCGACGAAATGAAAGCAAGTTACCTGCAAACTCATCGTTTCCCCATACTTGCCGTTCGAAGGATTTTCGGACCTCATCTGTTAGGATTGTCCGTCCCCGGTATAAGCTTGACGTATTTCTCCATCCATATGGGATGGTTAGACATTCCTTACTACTATATTGGGCTTGCTTCCGTCGGAGCACTGCTTATCGCGTCTTTGCATGCGATGATCGAGTTTTTCTTAAACGTTAACACGATTCGGCCGATGCTTATCTACATCCATCGAATCGCGAAAGAACGATATGGAGAAGATTTATCGTTGGATGGCCTTGTGCTCGTATCCATTCAAAGAAAATTCCAGCTTAGCGCATTCTTAATTGGAACATTCCCTTTGTTCTTATTCGCTCTTGCAGGCCAAATCCGACTCCATAACCTCTCGGGCGAGAATAGCCTCGAATACTGGAAATGGGCGGCCATCATACTCGTTATCGGCATTCTTTTCTCGTCGTTAGGCGCATGGCTACTCACGCGAGATATCCAATCGCCGATTCGAAACTTGTATGAATTAATGGGTGGGGTCAGAGAAGGAAACTTCGACAATCGAGCACCGGATCTTTACTCGGACGAATTCTCCAAGCTGGTAGCCGGCTTTAATCACATGCTCGATGGGCTTAAGATGAGAGAAACATTAAATGCTCAACTGCTGCAGAGCTATTTTACGACGTTGGCCGCCGCTCTTGACGCAAGGGATCCTTATACGGCCGGACATTCCGAGAGGGTCGCGAAATATTCAGTCGAGATCGGCAAGCTAGCGAGAATGGACGCCGCAAACTTGGATATTTTACGAAAGACCGCTTTATTACACGATATCGGGAAAATCGGGGTTAGGGATGCCGTTCTGCTTAAGGAAGGGAAACTAACGGACGAAGAATTCGACATCATCAAGCTTCACCCCGTCCTCGGAGAAAAAATACTGCTGCAAATCGAACCCGCTAACGCGATGTCCGATTTATTGCCGGGAGTGAGATCCCATCATGAACAGTATAACGGCAGAGGGTACCCCGATGGTCTGATCGGCGAGGATATCCCTTATATGGGCAGAGTAATCGCGATTGCCGATGCATTCGATGCGATGACGTCGGATCGCCCATACCGTAAAGGGATGACAGCCGAACGTGCGCTCGGCATATTAGAATCGGGACGAGGGGATCAGTGGGATCCCGTTCTGACGGGATTGTTCATCGATTGGGCGAGAAAAGAGTCCTCTATTAACGAAGAAAAAGGGAGTTTGCCTCTGCCGATTGCTACTGAACAAAGCAAATAGTTAGGGAAATTAATCAAAGAGCCATCATAGTCGTCCTTACGGACAATTGTGATGGCTCCTTGCGTTATTTCAACAATATCGCCGTTCGGCTATGACCTTCTTTGGTTTTACTGACTTCAAGTACGGCTGGAAAAGCTTGTTTCAGTTCCTGAACGTGGGAGATAACGCCGATCATTCGACCAGATCTCTGAAGATCGATTAACGTGGCGATCGCTTTATTCAATGAATCCTCGTCGAGCGATCCGAAGCCTTCGTCTATGAACATCATTTCGATGGAGACGCCGCCTTGGTAGGCTTGAATAACATCGGTCATCCCTAAAGCCAAACAAAGCGAAGCGTTGAATTTCTCCCCGCCGGACATCGACTTGACGTCGCGGTTCTGACCCGTGTACGCATCGTACACGTCCAGCCCCAGGCCGCTTTGCTTGCCTCTCGTCTCCAGTCGGTCGCTACGCTCCAGCTTAAACTGTCCGTTGGACAAGTCGTTTAACCTTGCGTTCGCGGCATGCAGAATTTGCTCCAGAAACTCGATCAGAATATAACGCTCGAACGAAATTTTCAGCGCGTTGTCGCCTTTTAGCATCTGATAAATATCCGACACTTGCTGCTGCCGCAGCTCCAGCTCCCGGAATTGCTCGGCGGCTTTCTCTATTGCGGTATACAGGCGTTGGGCTTCCTGCTTGTAGCTTAGGACGGTATGAAGCTCTGTTGTCAGTTGCTCCGATTGTTCCTTCAGCTTCGCGATCGTCTCTTGCAACCGATCGGGAATCGGGCGCGTCTTTCCGACCAGTTCCCGTTCAAGTTCGGCGATCTGAAGGAGCAGCGCCGAATGGGCGGATTTGAATTCCTCGACGAGTCGCTTCATATTGTTCCGATCAGCTTCGGACAGCTTCGCGGCGACATAATCTTCCGTTGACGCAAACCCGGATTTAGATAGTTCCTCGTTATATTTCCGTTGGGTATTCTCGTGGTGAGTCGTTGCCTCTTCGAGTTGCGCGATCGCCTGAACGACGTTCGTCTTCTCCTCTATTAGAAGCGCCTGAGTGTTCTGTAACCCTCGCTGCGCCTCTTGCCATGATGCATTCAGTCTATTCACGTTGTTCGTCTGCTCCCCGATGCGAACCGATAGCATCGCCGGAGATCTTAATTGTTCGGGAATCCGGTTTAACTCATTATCGAGAACGGATTGCTTGGCGCTTCTATCCATGGATAGCCTATGCTGCTCGCCAATGGACTGCTCGCGTTCGATCTGAAGTTTGTCCAGCTGAACATCAAGATTATCGCTGTTCTGTCTATATGCAAGAACGGCTTCCGTCACCTTCTTCAAGCGGTCGGTTTCCGCGCGGAGAAGTTTTCCTTCCGACTCGGCAATAGAGAGTTGCACCTCGAAAGGCTGTCCGGTTATTCCGTATTCCCCGATTAGACTCTCCCTCTCGGTTTTACCGCTGCTAGCCGCAGCCGCTTGCGCTTTCGCTTCGTTCAGTTCGTTCTCCGCTTGCCGAAGATTATCTTTGGCAGCTTGCAGCCCTTGTCTCGAAGGGACGTCGGCTACGGCAATCGCTTTATCCGGATGCTCTTCGCTGCCGCATACCGGACAAGGCTTGCCGTCGTGCAAATGCGCGGCCAAGAGTCCGGCTTGCCCTTCCAGCCACAGCGTCTCAAGCCGATCGTGCTCGTCTCTGAGCTGCCGGGCGATCCGTTCCCGCTCCGCCTCGTGCTTCGAAACCTCCGCGATCCGCTTGTCCAGATCCGCCAATTCCTTAAGCAGCTTATACTTGCTCTTCATGTGCTCGTACTGCTGCAGCTTGTCCGGAAGCAACGCCGCTTCCGTCTCCGCCGACTTCAGCTGCTCGGCCTTGCTGCGCTTCTCCTCGCGAAGGGCGCCAAGCCGCTGCTCGATCGCCTCGCGCTTGGCCGCCATCGCGCGCTCTTCCGCGGCCAGCCGCTCGACCGCGACCCTGCGCTCTTCGAGCGTCTGCACGATCGGCTTAAGCTCGGCCAGCCGAGCAAGCTCCCGATCGGCCTCTTTCCGCTCCGCGTCGCGCGCTTCCTCGCCGCGAAACCGTTGCTCCGCGACGGCATGGCCGCGCTCCGCCGCCGCCGCGTCCAGAAGCTTGCGCTCATGCAGCGCTCGCTTCTGTTCCACCACCCGAGTCGCCGCTATCGCTTGCTCCTCGTAAGGCTCGATCCTGGCGGCAAGCTCCGCCAGCCGAACAACCCGCTCGCTCTCGGCAAGCTCCGCTTTCCGAGCTTCCATCCCCTCGGCTTGCGCTCGTTTGTCCGCAAGCTGCGCGAACCGGCCCTCCAGCGCCAAAGCCTCGCGAAGCGCGGCTTCCTGCGCTTGCAGCCGTTCGTTTACCGCGGCTTTGCCATGCTCGATCTCCGCTGCCTGACCCTCGTAGTAGCCGATCTCCTGGACTAAGCCTTCCGTCACCTGCGCCATGCTGCTGTATTCTTGCCGAAGCGTCGTCGCAAGCAAACTGTCTTCCCGTTGCGGCAACGATTCTTGAGCTTGCTTCGCGTAAACGTCTTGCAGCGCTTTCGCTTGCTTCAATGAATCCTGAAGCTCCCGATGCATACTCTGGAAACGGTCCTCGAGCTTCTGATACAAGCCCGTGCGGAAAATCCGGCGCAAAATCTCCTCCTTATTTTCCGTATCGGACGTTAGCAGCTTGCGGAATTCTCCTTGCGGCAGCATAACGATCTGGCTGAATTGCTCTCGCGTCAACCCGATGACCGTCTCCATCTTCATATTGACGTCCGACACGGTAAACCGATCGATGCACGGCACTTCCGTTCCGGAGGTCGTCTCGTATAACTCGGCTTTGCCGCCCGTTTCGCTCTTGTTCCCGCCTCTGCGATGCGCCATCTGGCGGAACACCCGATAAGTCCGTTTACCTACGGAAAAACGATAGTCGACCGACGTATGTACTTCATCTTCGGCAAAATGACTTCTGAGCATCCGCGGCTCCGCTCGATCCTCTCCGCTCGCGCTCCCGTACAAAGCGAAGCAAATCGCATCGAAAATCGTCGTCTTGCCCGCCCCCGTGTTGCCGGAGATGACGAACAATCGCCGATCCTCCAACAGACCGAAATCGATCGTCTCCGTGTCGCGATAAGGACCGAATGCCGTCATGCTTAATCGAATCGGCTTCATACGGCTCCCCCCTCTTCGCGCAGCACTTCCGCGTAAATATCCGCGAACAGCTTCCGCTTGTCCTCCGCGAGCGGAATGCCTTTCACTTCCTGGTAAAACGCCGCGAACAGCGTAACCGGATCGGCTTCGCGCCTTGCCGTGCCGTTCGCCGCATCTGCCGTGTCCGCGCCCGTTCCGATCGTCGTTACTTTACGTTCCACATGGAGCGCGTTCGGATAAACGGCTCGTACTTTTTCCATCGGAAACAGCACCGGGTTATCGTTCAGCAGCGTGACGAACACGTAATCCTCGTTCACCGGATGTTGCTCGATCTCCTCGATCGGAGCAATGACCCGTCGCATGTCGCGGCGCGGCTTCAGCTCTCTTTTCTCAACGGTAACGGTTCCCGCTCCATCGATCTCGACGATCAGAAATCCTTTGTTATGCGTTTCTTCCGATATCGAGTACTTAAGCGGCGAACCGGAATACCGAATCGTCTCGTCCGATACGTAGTGAGCCTGATGCAAGTGGCCTAGCGCCGTATAATGAAAAGCTTTGAAATACTCGGAATGCACGTATTCCGCTCCGCCGATGGACAGCGGCCGCTCCGATTGGCTCGTGTTTTCTTCCGGCCGAGCGCCCGGCGTGACGAAAGCATGTCCAACGAACACATGCCTTGCCGACGGATCCATCGAAGCGCCTATCCGATCGACGATCGCTTTCATCGCGTCGTCGTGGGAACGAATGTCCTCGTCTTCGTATGTATAGCGAACTTGCGCGGGATCGGCGTACGGCACAAGGTGGAAATGGACTTCGCCGAAGGTATCTCGAAGCACGACCGGTTTAAGCGACGGCTTGAGCTGGCCCGCCAAATGCAGCCCTCTCGCTTCCATGATCGCCGTTCCGAAGTTTAGACGATCCGGACTATCATGGTTACCTGAAATCGCTAGGAGCGGAGTGTTCAACCCGATTACGATTTGCTGAAATAGCTCGTCCAACAAGTCGACGGCCTCGGTCGGAGGAATCGCTCGATCGTAGAGGTCTCCGGCAATGACGACGGCATCCGGCCGCTCCTTCTCTACCGTCTCTAAGAGTTGTTGCAGCACGTAACGTTGATCCTCCGTCATGTAGACGCCCTGAACGAGCTTGCCCAGATGCCAATCCGCAGTATGTATAAATTTCATGAGGCGATTTCCCCCTAAACCTTCAAGAAATGCAAACTACTTTTATTCTAATCTATCATCGGCACGAATGGGAGTCTCAGTTCCCTATCGGAAACGATAGATTGCTGGAAATCCTAGATTCATTCTGACGACTTTATTCCTATTGTCAGCTTTTCTTTGCTTTTTGCTAAAGCTTTCTTCGCACTCTTCTCGCGTCGCTCAGCATAAATCTCATGAAGCCACTGTTTAACAGGCGCTTTCCATAGCTGATTTTTGGCTGGTATATTTTTGATGAGACTTAGCGGGTTGAGTCCCATCTCTTTAGCCATACGAATATCCTCTTCGTTTAATCTACATTTCAACTTCGCTTCTTTCCACTGCTCAGCTTTCTTATCTTTATTAGCCATTTCGTAGATCCCCTTACACACCGTTTTATCCATTGTACCACCTGTATCACCTTGTCCGCGATATCCGTACACATCGTTTGAACGTACTTGAATATATTGAGTAATGCACATCCTTTAAAAAATAAAGCGATAGGGGGTTGCCCATGAATCATCCCTCGTTTATTTTGTCCAGAGAAGATTGGTCGCTTCACCGCAAAGGCTACCAGGACCAAGCACGCCATCAACAGAAAGTCCGAGACGCAATCAAGCAGAATTTGCCCGATCTCATTTCCGAAGAAAATATCGTTATGTCCGATGGGCGCCAGATCATCAAGATTCCGATTCGCAGTCTCGATGAATACCACTTCGTGTACAACACGAATAAGAAAAAGCATGTCGGTCAAGGCAACGGGGATAGCCAAGTCGGGGACGTTCTCGGTGTCGATCCGACACCCGCCGGGGGCAAAGGGGAAGGCGCGGGTTCCGAGCCCGGCGACGATGTCGTCGAAGCCGAAATTTCCATCGCGGAGCTAGAGACGATGCTGTTCGAAGAGCTGGAATTGCCTTATTTGAAGAAAAAAGACAAACAACAAATCGAAGTGAAAGACGTTCGGTTCACCGACGTTCGGCGTAAAGGCATCATGTCCAACATCGACAAGAAACGGACGATACTCGAAAATCTGCGCCGTAATTCAAGAGAAGGCAAATCCGAGATCGGCGGAATCAGCCCGGACGATCTCCGCTTTAAGACATGGGAGGAAATCGTGAAGCCGCAGAACAACGCGGTTATTTTGGCGATGATGGATACGTCCGGCTCGATGGGCTCCTTCGAAAAATATTGCGCGCGCTCGTTCTTCTTCTGGATGTCGCGCTTCTTGAGGCGTCAGTACGAAAAGGTCGACATCGTGTTTATCGCGCACCATACGGAAGCGAAAGAGGTCACGGAGGAAGAGTTCTTCACCCGAGGCGAGAGCGGAGGCACGATCTGCTCGTCTGCCTATGTCAAAGCGTTGGAAATTATCGACTCGCGGTATCCGCCGTCGCTGTACAATATCTATCCGTTCCATTTCTCGGACGGAGACAATTTGACGAGCGACAACGAGCGTTGCGTGCGGCTGATCAAGGAGCTGCTCGAGCGGTCGAATATTTTCGGCTACGGGGAAGTGAATCAATATAACCGAAGCAGTACACTCATGTCGGCATACAAGCATCTTGAGCATCAGCAATTCCTCTATTATGTGATTAAGGAGAAGGGCGAAATTTACAACGCGCTCAAGACGTTTTTCCGGAAACGGGACGCCGTGTAATAAATAGCAAAGACAAGACAGGAGACCTTCTCTGCGCGAAGGTCTCCTGTCTGTTCTTTCTGTGCTTGCGGGATTTAATAACCACTCATTGGTTTCTTACTCCGAACGGTACGTATACCGAAGGCGCGATTCTTGCCACACCAATGCTAGAGCGTATCTAACATTGGTGGTGCAGTACACTGAGAGCAAGGGTTAATAAATTTACTTTGCCAATGACTTGATCAGCCGCATAAGCGTCACAGCCGCCTCTCCGCGATTCGCTGTATCGTTCGGCGCGAATGCGTTGCCGCTCCGTCCGCTCACGATTCCGCTTTCCACTGCAGCCGTAACATACCCTTTGGCCCATTTCGGTATAATCCTATCGTCCACAAACGAAGTAGCTTCACCGGTTTGAAGAGGCATCCGAAGAGCCCGGACGATCATCGCCGTCATCTCTGCCCGGGTAATGCTCTCGCCCGGACGGAAGCTTCCATCCTCATAGCCGCTAATAATTCCAGCTCGAACGGCATCGGCAACCGCTTGTCGCGCCCAGCTCCCGATTTGTTCTCCGTCCGAGAAAGACAACTGCCCAGGCGCATCATTCGCTCCTCCCAGCGCCCTCATCAGCATAACGGCGAATTCCTGGCGGGTGACAGCACGATCAGGACGAAAGCTGTTGTCGGGATAACCGCTAATGATTCCATTCGCAAAAGCCTCGGAAATATGTCCTTCAGCCCAATGGCCTTGAATATCGTTGAATTTCGTACTCGGCTGTTGATCTTTCACCCCAAACAGGGCAAGCGTGCCAAAATGGTCTAGAGCCGTGGAAACAAGGCCATCCGTCACCGTGCTTTCGATTCCAACCCAACCCAATTGCTCATCAAGCCTGAACAGGGCCGCGCGGTAGCCTTCCGCTAGCTTGTCGGTGTCGAATCTTATCGACACGATCGCCGGCTTCTGCAATCGAAGATCGGGATTCAACGTTATCGTGAAAGCCGAGCTTAATGGCACAGCGCCGTCTTTGGCCGTTTGAATGGCGCTCTTCTTAATCGTCGCGCGCAGTTCTCGATCCGAAGCGTCTGCAGGAACGTTGATGCTGATCTCTTTCCCCAAAGCCACAACTCCTGAAGCTCTTGCCGGGATGACTACAGTTGTCATGTTCTCATTCGAAATGGCGGGGAGGCTGCCGCTGCCGTTGCCACTGCCGTTGCCACTGCCGTTGCCACTGCCGTTGCCACTACCGCTGCCACTAGGCGTATTCGTTATGAATGGCAATGTTGTTGCGCTTGACGACAGATTGCCCCACTGATCCTCCGCCGCGAAATACACGATATAGGCGTTGGATGCCGTCAGCCCTGTCAGACTAAATTTCTCATCCGTATTCGCTGCTATCGACCGGCTTCCAAAAAAGCCCGCAGACAGCAAATGGCCGGAAGCGTCTGTCCCTGCCTTAATCTGCGACGCTTGAGGAGCTGCAGAGTCTTTCGGCAATACTGCGTAATAAACAATGCCGGGTTCGTTCAAGCTAACGAGCACTTCAGCGGTATTGTTGCCAATCCCTCCTGTCTTCGGATAGCTTGTCGCAAACGATGGGGCGGTCAGATCTACTTCTATCTGTTTCGATTGCGACTGCTCCACATTGCCGGCAACGTCCTCGCTCCAAGCTTTTAACGTAAATATGCCATCGCTTTGAAAATCAACCGTCGTGCCGGTTTGAACCGTACCCTTATCGATCTGGTAATAGGTCATCTTCACGTCGGATAGCGTATCGACAGCGGACAAGGTTACACGCGCATGGCTGTTTGGCACGATGACAGGCGCCGAAATCGTTGTTACGGGCGCAGTGCGATCAATCTTAATCCCGTCCGCCGTCGCGGTTGCGCTGTTGCCCGCCTTGTCTTTAACCGTTGCCGTTGCGGACAGATTGTCCCCCTCTCCCGTAAGGAGTCGGCTGCCGGGAATCGTAAGCGGATCGATGCCCGAACCGCTGTCATACACACTCCAACTGACGGTCACATCGTCGTTGAACCATCCAGCCGCATTCGGCTGTGGAGTAGTTGACCATGTCATCGTCGGCGCTATCGTGTCTTTTACGACTTGGACACTATATGTTTTCGACTCCGAACAATCTCCTTTCATCACTTTAAATTCTATCGGGTTTATTCCTTCATTGACGCTAATGGTATAAGGTACTCCGCTCGCTGCTGCTTTTCCGTTTATTTCAAGATAGGAGTCCGCAGGCGTTTCCATCGTTGGGGTGAGAGTGAAGGTTGTCGCCTGTGGAAGCACGATGAGCAAGTATTTCAGATGAACAGGATCACTTTCGGTACGCAAGACATTGTCGACCTTCGTTATGCTGCTCAAGCTGGACGTTGCCCTTGCAGGGTCGCCTTTACTCATATACAGCTTTAATTTCATATTGTCATTTTCCGCTTGCGTTCTGCCATCTTTGTCTACAAAAAAGATCCCATCCTCATAAACCGGATTAGAAACTCCCAGCATGGTTACGAGACTGCTGCCGCCGGATCGATAGACTTTTACCGCATAATTCCGACCGGAGACGATCGAGACGGGAGCGGAAAATTGAATCGTCTTCCATCCGGTTCCGTTGACCAAGCTGCTTGCTTGACCTATGATCGTTCCAGCCGACGAATGTCCATCGCTAAGGGATAATAGATCGATCCCGATAATGCTGTCCGTATTATCAGCCAGAAAAATATCCAGCGCAATGATTTCTGATGAATGTTTGGCTGTAAAAGTTTGAATCAAACTATCAAAATAGGCAAGATTTAAACTGGAATAGGTAATATTCGACTGATCTCCAATGGCGATGCATGGATTCGGTTGAGCAGCGAGTGCCGTTGCCCTATGCCCCGGGATCACGGTCAATAAGACGGTCAGGATCAATACCCAAGACGTTATTGCTGCTATTTTCTTCTTAGCTAGGCTCATATTTTATCTCCTTTTACTTAATCATGAATGGGATCTCAGCGATTTCTCCTCTTAGAAGACGAATACAGCTATGTTAGCATAGAAGTTATACTAATTATGTAATCGCCGTTACAAGCTTAGAAATTAAAAATCCCCTCCGGTACCAACGTTTAAGTCCATGCGCAAATAATGACTCTTAATTTAGCTCAGGAAAATGAATAGCACGAGGTTTCATCTTCCGAGACGACCAATTTGACCGTTACACGCGATCAATTGAGCAAACTTCTCATCCAAACGGTCATTTTGACTGTCTGGACACTTGTAATTGGCATAATTGCCCCGAAATGTAAGTTGAGACGGTCAATCAATCTTTAATAAGTTTGGCGCTTCCCTCAGAGCTAACAAGATATAGTTGCCCAGAGATTTGAAAAAGAAAGAGCTATTGGAGTTCTCCAATAGCTCTTTCTAGTGTTAGCGCAATCGTTCCAACGCCATTAGAACGGCGCCCAATGCGGCGTCTCTCTTCGCCGGAAAAACGTCTAAATCCGGATAATCCCGTTTCAACAAACCGATCAACTCGGACCTCACGAACCCGTTATTGAGCAAGACGCTCCCGGCCAGCGCGAGATTGCCGCTTCTTAAACCCAGCTTTTCCGCGACGGGAAAAACCAATTCGCGCAAGGACGCAGCGCTCTTGCAAGCGATGGCGAGCGCAGCCTCGTCGCCTAGCGCGCAAGCTTCCGACAACAAAGGGGCCAAAGCGGCAATGTCCTTCTTGTTGGTCCGCTTATCGTGCACGAAGCCGATGAGTTCTCGGACCGTATTAATCCCCAACCGTTCGAACACGAGTCCGGTTATCGCGGTTGGCGGTATCCTGCCGTCGTTAGCCTTAGCGACGGCTGAGGCGAGCTCCCGGCCGATGCTGTAGCCGCTGCCCTCGTCATCGATGAGATACCCGCAGCCGCCGGCGCGATGAGTCACGCCGGATTCGTTCATCCCGTAACAGATCGATCCGGTGCCGGCGATCAGAATGATGCCGTGCGGGCTATCCAACGCGCCGCGCAGCGCCGTTTCATGATCTCCCGTAACGATGATTCCACCCTTGTAACCGCACTCTCGCGCAAGGGATGTCAGTCGGGAAACGACCGCCGGATTGCTGACGCCAGCCGCACCGATGCACAATTCCGCGCAATGGTCTAACCCGCCGCAAACCCGGTTGATCGTCTCGAACATCTCCTCGAAGCTGCGGCGGATGCTTTCTTCGTCCTGTCCGTTATAATTAATCGGCCCGGAACTAAAGGCATGTACCTCCGTACCCTGCTCGTCGGCGATAAGCACCGCAGTTTTCGTTCCGCCGCCATCCATTCCGGCTACGTATCTCATCCACTGGTCACTTCCTTATCCGAGCAATTGCTCATCCTCGACCTCTTCATTAATAAAGATGAAAGCTCATTTTAAGCTTCGCGAACGCTTCGCTTTCCGCCCGAAAATTATCCAGCATTGCCGGTACGTCTGCCGGTTCTGAGTCCCGATACAACCGATCGCCTCCCAACAAATCGATGAAAGGCCTGCTATTCTCCTTGACCGGCGGCAGGAAAGCAAACTCCTCGCAGTTCTGCTTGATCGTGTACATCAGATGAATTCCCGTCTCCAGGGCGCGAACGGCTCGCGCATCCGTAACGTGAACTTGAACGCCTCGGCATAGCTCGCCATGAAACTTGGAGAAGGTCGGCTTGAAAAAGACGGGACGAAAAATAACTCCGGGCAACTTCTTGCGGTTCATCTCGTCCGACAGCCGCTGCGCGTCGATGAAAGGCGCTCCTATCATTTCGAATGGCGAGGTCGTTCCCCTTCCTTCCGATAGATTCGTGCCTTCGAACAAGCAGGTGCCCGAATATAGCAGAGCCGATTCAAACCGCGGAAGCCCCATGGACGGCTGCACCCAAATGCGGCCGGTATCGGGGAACAGCATGTTCCTTTCCCAGCCTTCGCACCGGACGACGCTCAGTTTTCCGTTCCAGCCCATTTGATCGTTAGCCATCGTCGCCACTTCGCCTGCCGTCAGCCCATATCGTACGGTTAGCGGATAGTTGCCGACGAACGAGCGGTAGCCGGACTTAAGAATATTACCTTCGACGGTCATCCCGTCCAACGGATTGATCCGATCGAGTACGACAAAATCCTTGCCCGCGTTCGCGCAGTCTTCCAAGGCGTAGAGCATTGTGTATATAAAAGTATAATACCTGACCCCGACGTCCTGAATGTCGTATACGACCACGTCCACCGTATCCAGCATCTCCGGCGTAAGCCGCTTGGAATCTTGACGGTACAAGCTGTATACGGGTACGCCCGTGATCGGATCCAAGTAAGTGTCCACGAGCGCGCCCGCCTTCTGATCTCCGCGCACGCCGTGCTCGGGAGAGAACAAAGCGGTTAAATTGTACTTTTCTTGCAGAGTTTGAATCGTGGATACGAAGTCGGAGCTTAAGCCGGTCGGCGACGTAATGAGTCCCAGACGCTTCCCTTCGAAGAGATGGCCGTAATTGGAAATGCAGTCGATGCCGTTTCGGATCGTCATGGCGACTTGGCTCCTCTACCATTCTGTTTTAAGCATGCGCATATTTTCTTTCAATATTAGGAATAGGAATGTTTTCGCTTATGAAGTCATTAGTACGATATTTTGCCTAAAACCGTTGGCCGCCTCGCCCCCGTCACGTTCGGCAGATTGTTCGGCCGTCCGGTCAACGCGTAATCGGCAAGCAAAGCGAAGGCGATCGCCTCCTTGGCGTCGCTGTTCAGTCCGACGTCTTCCTGGGTCAGTACCTTAACGCCCATCGGTTCAAATTCCTGCACGATGTACGTCATCAGCACGGGATTATAGCTTCCTCCGCCGCCGACGATCATCGTATCCGCCGGACTGCGATCCCGAATATAGCGGCGATAACCTTCGCCGATCGACCAAGCCGTAAGCTTCGTTACCGTAGCGATAAGATCGTTAGAAGACAACCTGTGTTCTTGTCCGTAACGAAGCAACCCATCGACGTAGGAGGAGCCGAATAGCTCTCTACCTGTTGATTTCGGCAACGGTAGCTTATAATATTCTTCTTGCTGCAATCGTTCCAGCAAGCCGGAATGAACGTTTCCCTCTCGGGCGATCTCCCCGCCCGAATCCATCGTTCGTCCGGGATATAGACGCGCTACCGCTCCGTCGATCAGCATATTTCCCGGGCCGGTATCGAACGCGTATACTTCGTCAGGAGATCCGTTAGCAGGGAGCACCGTTATGTTGCCGATCCCGCCGATATTTTGCAGCAGTAAGGTACGATCCCGCTCGCGGTAAAGCAAATATTCCGTAAAAGGAACGAGCGGCGCTCCTTGCCCGCCTACGGCCATATCGGCCGGGCGAAAGTCGGAAACGCAAGGGATGCCCGTTCTTGCAGCGATAACGGATCCTTCGCCGATCTGTACCGTATAGCGCAAGTCGAGATCTTCCCAGGGATGAGCTTCCGGAGAATGATAGATCGTCTGACCGTGCGAACCGATCACCGCGATGTCTTCGGGAACAAGATCGGCTTTGGCGATCACGGATAGCGCAGCCTTCGCATACAGTTCGCCTAGCAAGACGTTCATGCGTCCTACCCGGTCTACCGTGGCCATCTTCGGATCGAATAAGGAGAAAATCTCTTCCCGTACCGCTTCCGGATAACTCTTATTCTCGAAGGCAAGCAATCTGGTTTCCGGCCGCTCTCCGGCAGCTCCATCGATGATCTCTATCGCCGCGGCGTCAATTCCGTCCACGGAAGTTCCCGACATCAAGCCCACGGCATAACGACGATTATTGATAGGCTTATTCGCGCTCATTTTTTCACCGCTCTCAACTGTATATTCTGAGGTTAATCTTATTCCGGCGACGACAAATTCGTCAACAATTTCTGAAATAAAGTTTCAAAAAACATCGTTGACCTTTGAAATAAAAGTATGTTATCATCCGATTAAGCGCTTACAGTAACATGAATTTGTACCGATTTACAAGTATTAATCCACTGGAAGCCGTCTCGTCAAACCTGCTTTTCCATTAAAATCAGGGAGGTCATCACAAGTATGTTCAAGAAAAAAAGCGCATTCCTAGCTCTCTCGTTCGTCATGTTAACGTCTTCGCTCGTCGCTTGCAGCTCCAAGAATAACAACGGCGAATCCGCTTCGCCGTCGCCAAGCGCAAGCGCGAGTTCAAGCTCGCAGGCGTCGACGACGCCGGAAAACGCGGAAAAACCGCTTAAGTTCTCCCTTTTTTACTCCGACAACGCGACGCTGCCATTCAAAGAGGATTGGCTGGTCGTCCAAGAGGTCGAGAAACGCTTCAACGTCGACATCGATTTCGAAGTCATTCCGATCGCCGATTACCAGACCAAAGTTTCTCTCGCCCTGAACACCGGCAACAACGCTCCGGACGTCATCCTTTACCAATCCACCAAGGGGGAGAACGCTTCGCTGGCTTTGAACGGCGCTATCGTTCCGATCAGCGATTACTCCGATTGGACGCCTAACTTTAACGCCAAGGTTGCGGAATTCGGCCTGGAGAAGGATCTTGCAGATCTCAATCTGAAGGATGGCAAACGTTACTACCTTCCTTCGCTTTTCGATAAGCCGTTCTACGACGGTGGCCTGATCTTGAGACAGGATTTGCTGGCCAAATACGGGCTTCAAGCACCGAAAACGTTCGACGATCTGTACAACGTGCTGAAAAAATTCAAAGCGGAAAACCCGGATTCCTACCCGCTCACGATTCTCGCCGGCCCTCGCGTACTGTACCGTATGACGATGCCTTCCTTCGGCATCAGCGTCGGCAAGAACGGCGCCGACGGCTCCCGGACGCTGAGCTGGGATTACGAGAAGCAAACTTACTTCCCGGGCGCCATCAGCGACCAGTACAAAGAATACATGAAGTTCTTCTCCAAGCTGTACGCGGAAGGCTTGCTGGATCCCGAGATGGCCGATCCGATCGATGGAGACAAGTGGTCCACGAAGCTGGCCACCGGCAAATCGTTCGCTTCCTATGCTTATTACGACCAAATCGGCGGCGTGGAAGGCGCGGCGACGGAAGCCGGATTCGACCTGCAAATGTTTCCGCCGCTTGAAGGTCCTGCCGGAGCGCACCATCAACAGAAGAGCAGAACCGGTGCCGGCGTTATGTTCCCTAAGAAAACGGCGGACCGCGCGGACTTCGAGCAATTGGTCAAGAAAATCGACGAAATCTTCTTCTCCGAAGAGGGCTCGAAAATTTGGGGTCTCGGCGCAGAAGGCGTAACCTACACGATGGATGGCGACAAAATCAAATACGCCGACGAGATTGTCAACTCCCCTAACGGCATCTACAAGACGATGCAGTTGAACTACGGAGCGGGTTCCGACGTTACCCAATTGGTATGGGTCAACGCGCGGGAAATGACGAAGTACGATGAAAATTACAGCCAGATCAACGCCACGGTCGCCGCGATGAAGGATCCGATCCAGGCGATTCCTCCGACGCCGATGTTCGACGACATGACGGCAGAAGAAGCGGCTTCCCTTCAGACGCCTCTGTACGATACGTTCGAAGTGTGGGCAGACGGCTTCTTGACCGGCAAGAAAAGCTTGGACAAAGATTGGGATAAGTACGTGAAAGAAATGCAAATGCTGCAAATCGATCGCTTCACCCAGATGTACAACGACAACTTGAAAAAATAAGCGATTCCGGAAGTTCCAATGACTTGAATAAGGACCTGCCAGGAAAAATGAAGTCACGGGTTGACCGACATTTTGACGGCAGGTCTTTGTCCTACGGAGACTCGCGCTCTCCGATCTCTCTAACAAAGCGAAGAAGGTGATGATTATGTCCGATACGACGATGGTTCCCAAGTCTCCGCGCGAAAACGTCACTCCGCGTTCTTCGTCGAGCCGCCATTTTCGCCGCTATTGGCAGCTTTACGTCATGATGCTGCTGCCCTTGTGTCATTTTTTACTATTCAAATACGCGCCGCTTATCGGCAACGTCCTGGCGTTCCGGCGGTACCGTCCCGGAATGGGAGCGTACGGTTCCGAATGGGTCGGTTGGGCTTACTTCGAACGCTTTCTGCAAGACCCGGCTTTCTGGCGCGCTTTCAACAATACGCTCATTCTCTCTTTCGGGAACATTCTGATCAATTTTCCGATTCCGATCATTTTCGCCCTGCTGCTGTTCGAAATACGCTCGAAACGGTTCCGCAAATTCGTGCAAACCATTTCCTATATGCCTCGCTTCATTTCAACGGTAGTGGTCATCGCGATTCTGGGCGAGCTTCTCTCCCCTAGTTCCGGACTGCTTAACCGCGTGCTCGGCAGCTTGTTCGGCATGGATCCGATCTATTTCGTCAACGAACCGCAGTACTTCCGTCCGATCTACATTTTTACCGAAGCGTGGCAATACACGGGTTGGACCGCCATTATTTATTTGGCCGCCATTACCGGAGTTAACCGCGAGATGTTCGAAGCGGCGGAAATCGACGGCGCCAGCCGATTCCAGAAGGTGATATACGTGACCATTCCTTCGATTATGTCCACGATCATGGTCATGCTGATTCTGAATGTCGGTTCGCTCCTGAGTCTCGGCTTCGAGAAGGTGTTGTTGCTCTATACGCCGTCTAACGCCATGGTGAGCGACATTATCGACACGCTCGTCTACCGCACCGGACTGATGAATCAGAACTACTCTTACGCGACGGCCATCGGACTATTCAGTGGCGTCATCGGCGTCATTCTCGTGTCCAGCACGAACTGGCTCAGCAAAAAAATGTCCGGAGAAAGCATTTACTAACCCGGAAAGGAGCGGCACCGAATGAATAAACAGCGAAAATATCGGCCCCTGACGATCGGCGACGTGCTTATTAACGCTTTCATGGTTCTAGTCGTCCTGATCTGCTTCGTCCCGTTTCTCTATATGCTGGCTCTGTCCTTGTCCAGTCCCGAAGCCATTATTAATAACAAAGTCTCGTTATTTCCGGTCGGACTGAATTTCGAAGCTTATCACCAGATTTTCACTTATCCGAACTTCTTCAAAGCTTACGGCAATACGATATTCTACACCGCCGGGGGGACGTTGATCTCCCTGTTCATGAGCGCCCTGTTCGCCTACGCGATGTCCAAGCGATTCCTTAAAGGACATAAGCTGGTCATGATGCTCATCGTATTCTCGATGTTTTTCTCGGGCGGGTTGATCCCGACTTACCTGCTGATCTCCGATCTTAACCTGACTGGCACGCCGTGGGCCATGTTGCTGCCTTTCGCGCTTAACCAGTTCAACTTAATCATTCTGATCAACTTCTTCCGGGCCATTCCGGCGGAAATAGAAGAAGCCGCCATAATCGACGGCTTGAATTATTTCGGTATTTTGCAGCGGGTCATTCTACCCCTGTCCACGCCGGCACTGGCCACGATCGGCTTGTATACCGCCGTCTTCTTCTGGAACGACTGGTTCAACGGCTTGATCTATCTCAATACGCAACAGTATCCGGTTATGTTGTTCTTGCGCAATATCGTAAACGGAACGGCCATGGTCGGCGACGGCGCGGGAGCGGCGGACAAGAGCACGATCGCGATGTCTATCAAATCGGCCGTTATCATTACGTCGACACTGCCGATCATCATCCTGTATCCGTTGCTTCAGCGCTTTTTCGTCGCCGGCTTGACGGTCGGCTCGGTCAAGGGCTAACCCGATCGGCGATCGGCGGCAAGGAGCCAAGAGACTCCCCACCGGAGGATCCGGTTTCGTTCCCGGCCTCGCTAGATCATCCGATGCGTTCGACAGGATTCGGAGCTGCGGATCAAGTTTTGAATGACGTTGTCGTAATCCCGGTTAGCCATGGCCGTAAACAGCACGTCTATGATAATCAATTGGGAGATTCTGCTGCTCATGGCTCCGCTGCGATGATTGATTTCCGGAGACGACGTGTAGAGCTCGTAGTCGGATTTGACCGCTAACGGATTTTTACCCAGACGGGTCAAGGAAATCATCGTCGCATTGGCGGTTTGAGAAGCGATGTCGAAAGCTTCGTTCACTTCCTTGGTCATGCCGGAATGGCTGATGAAGAAGCAAACGTCGCCTTCCCGGGTGTTGGCCGCGTAGGTCAACTGAATGTGTCCGTCATGGCTGAAGCAGACATTGCTGCCGATGCGCAGCAGCTTGTTGTAGAAATCCTCGGCAACGAGCGCGGAAGCGCCTACGCCGAACAGCTTGACGGAACGCGCCTCGATGAGCTTGGTTACGACCGCGTCTACCACATCGGCGTTAAGCAGGCTAACGGTATCTTCGATTGATTGTATGCTGCCGCTTTTGACCGCTTTGAACACATCCGGCAGTCCTGCGTAATCTTTGATATCCGTAAAAATGAAACGGCTCTTGTCTTCATCCTCCGCCGCGCTGCTGTTAAGCTCGCTGAACAGGCTTCGCTTCATGTTTTTCAGGCCGTCGAAGCCGAGGGTTTTGGCTAGTCTTACCCAGGCGACCTGGCTGACGCCTGCATTCTCCGCCAGTTGGGCGATCGGCAGATGAAACAGACTTTCGACATCGGCTAGAAAATAATCCGCCGCTTTCTTCTCGGAGTTGCTCAAGGCGTTGTAGACGTTTCGTATGCGGATTTCTATATTGGTCAAATCTATCACCCGCTTCCAATTTTTAAAGAAAAGGAAAATTATACTCATTATACGCAGAGCGTTCGACAGAATCAAACCTCTATCGCGTCCAGAAAAGGATGGATGAATCATGACTTCGTACTTCGCGCAATTGACAACGGAAATGAACAATCCCGCGACTTCGACTATCGACGAGTCCGGCACGCGGGAAATGCTGCTCTTGATGAACCAAGAAGATCAGCGCGTTCCAGTATCGGTCCGCCAAGAGATCGACGCGATCGCCGACGCGGTGGACTTATTGGTTAAATCGCTTAAAAACGGAGGGCGAATGTTCTACGTGGGAGCCGGTTCCTCGGGACGGCTTGGCGTGCTAGACGCCAGCGAATGTCCGCCTACCTACGGAACCGATCCCGCGCTGGTACAGGCTTACATCGCCGGAGGAGATACCGCCCTCAGAACCGCCGTGGAAGGCTGCGAGGATGACGCGGACAGCGGAGCCTTGTTGATCCGGGAGAAGGGCGTTGGCGCCGGGGATGTGGTCATCGGAATTACCGCTAGCGGCTCCACCCCTTACGTGCTGGGCGCCATTCGCCAAGCCCGGGAGATCGGAGCAGCGACCGTGGGCGTCGTCACCAACAAAAATTCCCTGCTGGGCGATCTGTGCGATGTCTGTATCGCTCCCGTGGTCGGTCCGGAAGTCATCTCCGGCTCCACTCGGCTGAAAAGCGGTTCCGCGCAGAAGCTGGTTCTGAACATGCTTACGACCGGCGTCATGATCAAGTTGGGCAAAGTTTACAACAATCTGATGGTCGACTTGAAAGCAAGCAACAGCAAGCTCTACGACCGCTCTATCCGCATCGTTCGCGAGGTGACCGGCGTCTCCGAGCAGCAAGCCGCCGATACGTTAAAAAAAGCCGGGCTGCACGTGAAGACCGCCATTCTGATGCTGGAGACCGGTACGGATTTCGGAGAAGCGACAACGCTGCTCGAGCTGAACGAAGGCAGACTCAAGGCAGCGATCCGCAGCCGATTAGGAACCTTGACCGCAGGAAGCGAAATCGATGGCGAGCTATCCGATGGAGAGATCAAGCAATGATTACTAACCTATCTCTTACTTGTCAGATCGGACAACGAATGATGGCGGGATTTGACGGCCCCCATCTAGATGATGCTTTTATCGACCTAGTAAAAACGCGGAAAATCGGCAACGTGATCTTGTTCGCTTGGAATATTACAAGCAAGGAGCAGTTGAGGGAGTTATGCCGGGATATTCAGCAACTGGTGCGAGAGGAGACTGGCCAGCCCGCGTTTATCGCCATCGACCAAGAAGGCGGAGCCGTCTCCCGTCTGCCCGGAGACGCAACCCGCATACCCGGAGCGATGGCCATCGCCGCGACGGGCGATCCGGATAACGCCTACGCGGCCGGACGGATGACCGCGCTGGAGCTTCGGGCGCTCGGCGTCAATTTCAACTTATCGCCCGTGCTGGACGTCAATTCCAACGACGCGAACCCGGTCATCGGCGTTCGCAGTTACGGGGAGAAGCCGGAGACGGTCATTCGCTTCGCCTTGCCCATGATGCGGGGATTGGAAGACGGCGGCGCGCTTAGCTGCGGGAAGCATTTCCCGGGACACGGGGATACGAGCGTGGATTCCCATCTGGCGCTTCCCGTCGTGGATAAAACGATGGACGAGCTTCGCAAAATCGAGCTGGCGCCTTTCCAGGCCGCTATCGATGCCGGAATTCCGGCCATCATGTCTTCCCACATCGTGTTTCCTCGGCTGGACCCGGAGCGGCCGGCGACGATGTCCCGGGAAATATTGACCGGGCTGCTGCGGGAAGAGATGGGTTTCCAGGGATTAGTCATGACGGACTGCATGGAGATGAAGGCGATTCAGCACTCCTTCGGCACCGTGAAGGGAACGGTCGAAGCCGCCAAAGCCGGGGCCGATCTGCTGCTCGTCTCCCACACCGCCTCCTTGGCCGCCGCTTCCGCGGAGGCGATCCGGGAAGCTTTGGAGACGGGAGAAATCGACCAAGCGGAGTGGGAACGGTCGCTTGAGCGCATCTCCTCTCTCAAGAAGAAATATTTGGACCGTCCGACCGCCGATCCGTCGATCGTCGGCAGCGCGGCCCACGCGGAAGCGAACCGCAAGCTGCTGGAAAGGACGTTAACGCCGATCCGCGTGCCAGACGGGCGGTTTCCTCCTCTGGGCGATAGTCCGTGTTTTCTGGGATGTGCGGTTTTCCGAGCGACGAAGGTGTCCAATCTCGCCGACGATCCGTTAACCTTCCCCGCCTATATGGCGGAGAAGCTGGGAGGTCGCGCGGAGGTCACGCCTTCGGATCCGACGGAAGACGAAATCGCGGCGATCGTCGCCCGAACGACCGGAGCCAGTTGCATCGTCGTCGGAACCTACAACGGCCATCTCTATCGGGGTCAGTTGGAACTGGTGAACCGTTTAGCCACGGGTGACGTCCCGGTTATCGCGGTCGCCTTGCGGAATCCTTACGACCTGAGACATCTGAACCCGCCGATCTGGTCGCTGGCCGCTTACGAATATACCGCCCATATTTTCGACGCCGTCACGAACGTGCTTCAGGGCAAGTCGGAAGCTGTAGGCAAACCGACCGTCACCGTATTGTCTGAATAATCCTATCGAGGAGTGAACGATACATGGCAGATATGCTCGTCAATTTATTGAAGCTTCCCCCCCAAGAGGAGCTTCTCGCTAGGCTAGAGCAAGAGGGCATCCGCATACACCGAGCGCTCGCCCCGGATAAGCTCCGCGTCATCGAGTGGGTAGCGCAGCATTCCAGCCGCAACGCCGCGGGAGAAGCCGACGTCTGCTTTTCCCGAATGCCGGTTACCTGTTACTTGGCCACCCGGGGCGCGGACATCCTCGGCTATGCCTGCTACGAAGCTACGGCGCCGAATTTCTTCGGCCCCACTCGGGTGCTGGATTCGGAACAAGGCAAGGGCATCGGCAAAGCGCTGCTGCTCAAGAGCCTCTATGGCATGAGGGAATCATCCGGCTACGTCTACGCGATCATCGGAGGCGTCGGACCTGCCGAATTTTACGAGAAAGCCGTCGGAGCGGTTCGGATTCCGGATTCCACTCCGGGGATTTACCGGGATTTTCTCGGCGCGAAAAACAGGTAAAGCCGGCAACGAGCCGAACTTTTCGACCTAAAATTAGTAGAAGCGATCGTCCCCGGCAGAAGGGGAATCGCTTCTTTTTGTCGAACAAAGTTTTGTTGCTCCGATAACATTGATTTTAATCAGGTTATCTGCATAGTAGGAAGCTGGTCACGCCCTTTCGGGCTGATCTTTCCGGTTCCGCCCTTTCGGGACCGAATAACTCTAACGGAACCCACAGCCCTTATTTTTCTAAAAAAGGGGCATTTCAAAGTGTAACGGAAATGAGCGCTCTTATTTGCCGATAATTCGTCGAAATTCAGCCGTTTGGACACAAATAGCGGCATGTAGCTCCGTAAAAACTTACACATGCTCATTTTCGTCAAAATAGCGGCATCCAGCTCCGTTAGAATTCCAAACGCTCGCTGAGACACCCACACTTTTTTCTTCTTCCATTCATCGCTATAGAAACTTACCAGGCATACGCTTTCGGAGCGTCCCCGCCAGGACCCGGGAAAATTTCGTCGATGCGGGCAAGCGTGACGACATCGAGCTTAAGTTCCAGCGCGCGCAAGCTGCGTTCGAATTGCTGGAGCGTTCGAGCGCCGATGATCGGCGCGGTTACGGCAGGTTGGTGCAGCAGCCACGCGAGCGAAATGATATCCTCGGTCTCGCCGAGCTCGGCCGCGAGTTTCGCGTACGCTTCCAACTGTGGCCGAAGCTTTTCAATGCGCGCCTTATCGGAGCCGGATCGGCGTCCGGCGTCGAGCTTCAGCGCAGTTCCGCCCAGCAAACCGCCGTCCAGCGGACTCCAAGGGATGATACCCAAGCCAAGCGCTTGAGAAGCAGGCAGCACTTCCAGCTCAGGCAAACGGCATAGCAGGTTGTATTTCGACTGTTCGGACACTAGGCCCAGATTCCCTCGGGCTTCCGCTTTCCCCTGCGCCCATGCGATATCCCAACCGGCAAAATTGCTGGATCCTACGTACCCGATCTTGCCTTGCTGCTGCGCATTTTCGAATGCGCTCCACAGTTCCTCCCATACGACGGAGCGATCGATATGGTGCATTTGATAGAGCTCGATATGATCGGTTTGCAGTCGTCTGAGCGAACCTTCTAGATGGCGGCGCATTTTGTAGGAAGAAAGTCCTTCAACCCTGTTGGGGCCGTCGAGCGGATCGTGCATGTCGTTGTAGAACTTGGTAGCCAGTACCGTTTTCTCGCGACGCCCTCCGCCTTGGGCGAACCAACGACCGATAATTTCCTCCGTTCTGCCGCAGTTCTCGCCCCAGCCGTAAATATTGGCCGTATCGAAAAATTGGATTCCGGCGTCAAGTGCCGCGTCCATAATGCGGAACGACTCTTGTTCATCCGTGTCCACGCCGAAATTCATCGTTCCCAAGCACAACCGGCTTACCCGCAAACCCGAACGTCCCAGCTTCGTGTATTCCATTTTTCGTACGCCCCTTTAATAAGAATGGTTCAACGCCTGTTAGAGCTTAAGTATACCATCCATCAAAATAAAAGCTCTTATTGATGTGTTTTCAAATAGAATTATTCCATTCGAACATCATCGATAGTGGCGTTCTGTTCCGTCTGCCGAACCAATGAGATATAGTACACAGTGCTTATTTGATTCATTACCTGATAGACAATTACTCTCTCGCTTCCTGAACCTTCAATTGCTTGCCTTTAACCGTAGTCGTCTTCATGATCTCTAGGACATGCGGACCTTTGCCGTTAAGAATTTCGATGAACGTCACGCTGTCCTGTATCGTAATGATGCCGATATCTTCCGCCGTTACGCCTTCGATTCGGGCAAGCGTACCTACGAAATCGACCGCCCTCAGCTTCTTATTCTTACCGCCGTTGAAATAGAGCTTCATGATGCTCTTATTCAGTTGTTCGTTCTTATCTTTCTTTATCGTTGGCTGAATGCTCATCTTCTTGTCGAAAGCGGCCTGTCTGAGCGATACTTCCTCCTTGGACGGCATCTTCCTTCTGCGAATTTCGAATCCTAGGTACCCTTCGATATTCGCCAGGAATTTATCTTCGCTCGGAGTAGCGAAGCTGATCGCTTTCCCCGCCTTGCCTGCGCGCCCCGTCCTACCCGAACGATGAACGTAGCCTTCGGCGTCCTGGGGTAGATCATAATGAATGACGTGCGTGACATTATCGATATCGATCCCGCGTGCCGCCACGTCCGTCGCGACCAGGTAACGGAAGGCCCCTTTCCTGAATTCGTTCATCACCCTGAACCGATCCTCTTGCTCCATGCCTCCATGAATTTTTCCGGATCTGAACCCTAGTCGGTCTAATTGCTGATAAACCCTATCCACTTGCTCCTGGGTACGTCCGAAAATGATGCAGCTGTCCGGGATCTCTACGACGAGGAGGTTTAAGAGCAACTGCGGCTTATCCCCTTCCTTCACCGCGATCACGGAATGGTCGATTAACGTATTCGTCTCTCCGGGTGCCGCAGCAATCTCGATATTCACGGGATTTCTCATGATTTTGTGACAGAGCTTCTCCACATCCTTGGGCAACGTTGCGGAAAATAACAAAGTCACTCGATCCTTAGGAAGTTTCTGCACGATCTTCTCGACTTGTTCGATAAACCCCATGCTGAGCATCTCGTCCGCTTCATCGATGACCAGATAACGGATAAGCTCCAAATCGAGCGTACCTCGCTCGATATGATCCATCACTCGGCCCGGCGTACCTACGATGACATGGGTCTTCTGCTTCAGTTGGGCGGTTTGCTTGGAGAAAGATTCTTTCCCGTACAGAGGGGTCGCTTTAATCCGCTTGAATCTGCCGATGTTCGTGATATCTTCGTTGACTTGCACGGCTAATTCGCGCGTAGGCGTTAAGATCAAAGCCTGCGGCTTATTCTCTTCCCATTCCGCCATCTCGCACACCGGTATCCCGAACGCGGCGGTTTTGCCGCTCCCCGTCCGGGATTTTACCGTTAAATCCCGCTTCTCCAGCGCGATCGGCACCACTTTATGCTGAACTTCCGTCGGCTTCTCGAAACCTAAGCCCGCCAACGCCCTAATAATCTCTTCGCTTAATTTATAATCGCTGAAAGTTTGCTCGCTCATCTTTTTCGCCTCTGCTCGTGTTTACTCTATTGCTCACGAGCTAATCTTAGACGATAGAGCGATACGAAAGCAATGCGGCACTTCAGGAGAATAACATTACTGGGCCTCTATCGTATCAATTACCGTTAATCCAATAGTCGATAAACTGCTGCTTTTCTTCCTCGTCGTCTTTCGTCTGTTCCCACCACCATACGCCAGAACCGCCGACCACTGCGCCTTCGGCAATCGCTTCGTTTACCGCTATCGAATGGTTCCGGGCGTTCTCGTAATCGCGGTGATAGTCGTTCAATCCGTATCTGCCGGGACCTAACGGAATGAATACGCAATCCGTTCCGCTTAATGCTTCACTGATACGTATCGTGTTATCTTTAATGGCCGACAAGAACGATGCTTCATCGACCGTATACGGATTTGCCGGCCACGGTGCGGTTAAATCGTCCGATGGGTCCGCGCCCGTATCGTAGTCCATCATAATAATCATATCCAACACTTCTCCATATCGGGTTAATTCTTCGTCCGGCATATACTTCGGAAACGGATTTCCGCATATCGAGAGATGTTTGTCGGGCCCGATCGCCGCTCTCACCTTCTTGATCAACGCTAAATAATCGTTCGCCGATGCTCCGGATCTGAGCGGTTCAAAATCGATATTGATTCCGTCAAGCTCGAAGGTTTCCACCAAATATTTCGCTTTCGCCGCGATTCTATCATGCATGGTCGCCTTATCGATGGTAGGCGTATGGACGATTCCCTTGCGATCGGTATACGGCAAATTCTGAACGTGCATAAAGCTGTTGCCGCTTATCGCGCCGATTAGATTGATATACGGATTCGTTGCCCTTGATACGGTGATCCAGTGTCGTAATTCTTTGTACGCATTGGGATCAAGCGTGCCGTCGATTGCGCCGCCTTCAATCGTATCTTCGAAAGTCGCCGTATTCGCGACCCGATCGAAAAATCCGACGTCGATCATTTGGTGTTTGATCTGGAAAGAAGTCATTTTATTGACCGTATTCTGTATGAATCTATCCGTCTGCGGGTAGACAACCCAGTCGGGATTCAAGAAGGTGACGTTATTCGTCCGATAAGCCGGCGTTTCCGCGAAAACCTGTACTTCTACGTAATGATTATACGGAGTTACGGCTCCGTTCGTCTTCGTGCTTCCATTAGAATACATTCGGATATACCTCGCGTTAATTGCGTTAAATTTGATTTCCTTGCCTGCGCTTGACTCCGCGTACTCGGCATCCGAGCCTACCCCTAGCGCTGCCGATCCATCGGAATCGTTATTGAATACGGTAGTCGTTTCAATCGCGGCAAAATTCGGATCGTTGGATAGCTGGACGATGACGTCCTGATAGGTGCGCGCGTCGCCATAGTAATGCCAGAGATTAACCGCGTTGATATCGTAGCTTCTACCGAAATCGATTTGGATGTAATTCAAGCCCGCTCCGACATCCGCTAACAGATCGGTGTCATTGCTCGTTCCATCCGTCGCGTAAACCGCGTCCGTCACGCTAATGTTAGAGGAGATGCTCTTCCCCGCAGCGACGTTGTTCGGAACGATAGGCGAAGGAATCGGCGCCGGCGGAGACGTCGGTCTAGCAGCCGTCGTCCAAGCTTCTACTTCTACGTAATGATTATAGGGGCTGTCGGCTCCGTTTCGTTTCGTGCTTCCGTTAGAATAAATTCTCATGTACTTTGCTTTTACCGCGGATACGGCAATCGCCTTTCCTTCGTCCGACTCGGCGTATTCTTCATCCGTCCCCGCGCCTAAACCGGCGGTATTGTCCGAATCGTTATTAAACACCGTCGTGTATTCGGCGAAGTTCTGATCGTTGGATAGCTGGACGATGACATCATGATAAGTTCTTCCATCGCCGAAGTAATGCCACAAATAGACCGATTTGATCGTATGGCTGCCTCCAAAATCGATCTGGATGTACTTTAAGCCGGATTCGGCTTCCGTTAATAGATCGGTATTATCGATTTTCCCATCCGTGGCAAACGCCTCGTCCATTAACGTGGCATTGGACGTTAGCGCTTTGCCAAATGCCACGTTAACAGGCACTTCCGGCTTCACCGGAGGCGTCGTTGGCGGTGTTACCGATGGCGACGTCGATCCAGATGAAGCCGAAGACGGAGTTTTGATCGATTTCGGCGGTGTCTCGAAGGTCGTACCTTTCGCTTCATTGTTAACTTCGGCGCTAACGATCGTTCCAAGTCCGATAACTTTCACGACTGCGTCTAACACGAGCCTGGCGATTTCGGTATTCTGGGCCAAGTTAAACGTAATGTCCCCGCTATCCTTATGCACGTTGAGCTGATCGATTAGACCCTTCAACAAATCAACCTCGATCGACTTCGCATACACCTCGACGCTTGCGAAATGCCCGATCAGCGTCACTTTCGATTTCGCTTGGAGCTCCTTAGTCATTTCAACATTCAAGATCCCGCCATCCGTCGCCGCGGTTTGGTCCAACGTAACCGACGTATAGACGATCACTTTCGTCACCGTCGTAGAACCTTCTACCACGATCCGTACTTTACCGTCCTTTTTATCTACGACGATCGTTAGCAATACCGAATCCTTGAAATGAATCGAATTCTCGCCTCCGCCTTTAACGGTAGTCGTGCCTTGAACCGTGACGCCGTCAAGCGTCGCTTCCCCGTCTCCGATTCCTTCCGCGAAAATCAGGTTCCCGGTAATCGTCGTGTTGCGTAAGATTACGCCCGAAGTAACGATGACAACGTCGCCGTTAATCGTCGAATTTCCTTTGTCAGGGCCGTATATTCCCGCTTTGTCATACACGGACGTCGTATTGGAAGTGCCATGGACGCTAAGCGCACGGTTCAACAGCACGACTGCCTCTGCTCGGGTGATATTGCCTTCAGGGCGAAAAGTACCGTCGACGAATCCTTTCATTAAGCCTTTGGCCACAACGGCCGCTACGGCCGCTTTGCTAGTCGATGCGATCGACTTCTTGTCTTTGAAATCGTCGAGTTTGCTTAAAGAAACCGTTGACGTATCCAACTTCAATAAACTGCTTATTGCCTTTGCCGCTTCTTGGCGGTTTAGTTTGTTATGCGGGCGGAATGAATTGTCCGAATAGCCGCCGATATAACCTGCTTTGACCGCTTTACCGATTTCGGCGGATAACCAGCCGAAGCTTGTCACATCCTTGTACGTAAGCGGCGTCGCTTCCGTTAACCCGAACGATCTGTTAACGAGCGTAACGAATTCCGCCCTCGTCACCTCCTCGTTCGGCTTCATGGTCCCATCCGGATATCCCTTCAAATAACCTTTGGCCTTCCATTCCGATAATTGCCGTTCCGCCCAATGGCCCCCGATGTCCGAGGAAGCAGCTCCGAACGCAGTCGCGGATGATAAGACGATCGTGATGATCAGTAGCAAGCTTAACGACAGCGTCGCAGATCTCTTTAATAGCATGATTAATCCCTCCGCTTCAATAATATATGTTAGCGCTTTCATTTTATCGTCGTTCGATTCCGTATTTGTATCTTGGGGAGTAAAGGCCGCCCGCCCGTCTATTAAGACTTGCCGGCAGCCTTTAAGCCAAACCTTTAGTTATTGTTCATTTTACTCACGTTTTCTTGCCATTTCACGGTGAAGTATTCCAGCAGCTTATTTAAGCCTAACGATTGAGCATCCTTCTCTGCTTTATCCAAGATCGCCAGTACATCCTCGTCGCTCTTCGCCATGATCGCTTTCGCGCGAACTTGCTTGAACAAATCGTCGATTTGCTTAGCGATGATGCCTTCCTCGGATTCGGGCATCGGATCGATATTAATGAACTGCGTTGCGTCCGATTGAGTTTTCCATGTAATGTTCGTCTGTTGCTCCGTTGACCAACTGCGCTGGTTTTCAGGCAATGTCATCTCGAATTTCGCTTTCGAAGTATCTATGAATACCGTATCGGCCGCCCATTGGAAATCGGTAATCGACGACATCAGCTTGTCGCGTCCTTCGATGTCGGTCGCGTACTTGTCCGTGAACTTCGTCGTTCCGTCTTCGTTGAAGCCATCCCAATACAATCCCGGAGGCCCCCACATGCTTACGCTTTGTCCTTCCGGTCCGGTATACCAATCCAGGAACGCGAAGATCGCTTCTGGGTTTTTCGCCGCCTTCGTAATGACGCTTACGTTCCATCCCAATTGGTTATAGGTTCCCGGCCAAATCTTGTTTTTGTCCAACCCGGCTTTATGAATCGGCCACACCATGAAATAGCCTGCTTCCGGATCTTGTTTCTTCAGGTTCGCATTACCCGGGTCGCTATATTTCGTTGCACTGATCGATGCGAACACCGCAACTCGTCCGTTCAACACTTTCTCTTTCACTTGATCTGCCGTCTGCGTCATCGCATCCTGAGTCATGAGTTTCTCGCGGAATAACTTGCTTGAGTATTGCAGCGACTCGCGGAAAGCCGGATCCTTGAAAATCGACGACAGCTTGTTATCCTTCGGAACTCCGCGGAGGCCAAGATACCTGACCTGGTAGTCCTCGCCGAAAGCAGAGAATAAAACCTCTAATCCGTCGCCTTGAGAGCCCAATCCGATTTCGAGAGGAATTACCTTCGGAAACTTCTCTTTAACCAGCTTTAGATAGTTATATAGATCGTCCGTCGTATCCAATGCCGGGGAACCGAGCTCTTGATAAATCTTCTTGTTGATTACATAACCCGCGTTACCGTTCGGCTTGCTCGTGTACCAGTTAGGGAACTGATAGAGCTTGCCGTCGGAGGAGCGCAACATGTTGATTCCGGCTTCGCCCAACGATTTTTTCAAATTCGGATATTTATCCAAGTATTCGTCGAATGCGACGAGCATTCCGGCTTCGCGCAGCTTCTCGACGTCGGGTCCTCTTTCCGTCCATATGACGTCGGGCAGTTCGTTGGACGCAATCATCATATTGTACTTCGTGGCCGCGTCGCCGCCGGATTGAACCGCCGTGACGTTTACTTTCTTAGTCTCTTGTATCCATTTCGTCGAGGGATCTCCTCCCCATGGCGGGGTCGTATACCAGTCGTAATTGCCGTAGAAGGAAAATTCCAACGGCTCCGAGCCTAATACGAATGCATTGCCGCCTACAGTTGCGGACTCGCTTGGAGATGCGGGCCCGCTTGCTTGTTCGCTCGGCTCGCTGCCAGTCGAACTCGCCGGTTGCGAGCCGTTCGTCGTCTCTTTGTTCGAGGAACAACCCGTGAGCGCGGCAGTGGTCATCAGCATTGCAACGACCGAAGTCAATACCCATTTCTTCATTCTCTGTAATCCCCTCTCGAATATATAAATACATCCATATATGTTTATAAGCCGAGCGGCTTCAAACATCGTACGTTACCGTTGGTCGAACCAAGCGGTCATTCTTTCATCGAACCGATCAATACGCCTTTAACGAAGTATTTCTGTACGAACGGATAGACGCAGACGATCGGCAGCGTCGCCACCATCATCGTCGCCATCGACAATGATTTCGTCGTAACGTTCTTCATCTGATCCATGGCGTTCTGCGCGGCGGAGTCGAGTTGAGCCATCTGCTCGGTCATGATATTCGCGTTTAAGATTTGCTTAAGCATCGTTTGAATCGGCAGCCATTTCTCGCTCGTAATGTAGATACTTGGCGTAAACCAATCGTTCCAGTGATAAATAGCCGTGAATAGAGACAGCGTCGCGATGACCGGACCGGACAACGGAAGCACGATCCGGAATAGCGTTCCCCAATCCCCGCAGCCGTCGATCTTCGCCGATTCTTCCAACCCAACGGGTAAGCCTTGGAAGAAGGTTCGGAATATGATCATGTTCCAGACGCTGATGATGCCCGGGATGACCATAACCCAGAACGAATTGGTTAACCCGATCTCTCTGATGAGCATATAGGAAGGAATGAGCCCGCCCGAGAAATACAGCGTGACGAGTCCAATAATCATATACACCTTGCGGCCGTACAGCTCTCGCTTGGTCATCCCGTAGGCGAACACCGCCGTAAATACGATCGATAGAAACGTGCCGACAACCGTCCTCAGTATCGAGACGAAGAACGCGTTCGTGATCCGGCTGTCTTGGAACACGATATCGTAATTCTCAAGCGTAAAAGCCCGAGGCCAGAACGTGACGCCTCCGAGGGAGGTATCGAACCCGCTGTTAAACGATATGACCAGCGCATTCCAGAACGGATAAAAAGTAACGAAAGCAAGCAAAGCCAATAACGCATGAATCGTCACCGACATGACGCGATCACCTAAACTGTATTTCATCGACAACCCTCGCTTTTTGTTCTACCATAAGCTGTTTCCGGTTCTACGGGCGATGAGATTGGCAGCCGTTAGCAATCCGATGCTAATGATCGCTTTGTACAAGCCTACCGCGGTTGCGTACGAAAATCTCGAGCTCTTGATTCCGACCCGATACACGTAAGTGTCCAGCACGTCCGAGACTTCTCTGAGAGCCGGATTCGTCGCCAGCAACAAAATATCCTCGAAGCCCGCCGAAAGCAGGTTGCCGATGGCCAGGATCAAGAAAATGATAACGACCGGCATGATGGCGGGAATCGTAATCAGGTACATCTGCTTCAGCTTGCCGGCGCCGTCAATCGATGCGGCTTCGTACATGTCCGGATTTACGCCGGAGATCGCCGCCAAGTAAATAATCGATGCGAAGCCGATTTCCTTCCATACGTTCGCGCTGATCAGGATTCCCCAGAAATACTCCGTCGTCGATAACCAGTTAACCGGCTCGTCGATCAAATTTACTTTCTGGAGAAGGATGTTAATGCTTCCGTTGTCGGTGGATAACATCGACATCGTGAATCCGGCAACGATAACCCAAGACATAAAATGCGGCAAGTAACTGATCGTCTGCACGATTCTCTTGAATGCCATCTTTCGGACTTCGTTCAGCATAAGCGCTAACAATATCGGCGCGGGAAATCCGATGAGGAGCTTCAGCAAGCTGATCACGACGGTATTTCGCATGACCAGCCAGAAGTCCGGCGAATGAAAGAACATTTCAAAGTGTTTAAAGCCGACCCAGGGACTCTCCCAGAACCCTTTGAAAATGTTGTAATCTTGAAAGGCCATTAATGTGCCATACATCGGAATATAGCTAAAGATTAAGATAAACAGGATTGCCGGAACGACCATCAATTGAATGTCTATTTGCCTGCGTAACCGTTTGTTCAAATGGGCTCCCCCTCCAGTTACACCTAATTGTAACCGTTTTCGGTTCGTATCTCATCGATGAATTTTCTACCTCATTTTAACAGCTAACTTTTTATTTGTACAGTGTCCTTATTATTAAAAATTCCTATTTAATGTTAACATGCGCGCCCGAAAATCTCTTCGCAAAAGCCTTCATGCTTCCGTCTCCGGAGGAGCAGATCAACACGACGGAACTGGCTTCGGGTAAGCTGTCGGCATCGTACGGATTTCTGAGCACGAGGCAAATATGCGGCTTCCGGTTAGCGCAAATATTCGCTAAATCCAGTTGGTTCGTGAAAATATGGGCGTTGCGCGTAATCTGGATAACCGCGTCCGCCTGTTCGATTCTGCTCTCGACTACGCGCTGTTCCAGCTCTGTCGGATTCATCGAAATCCGAATCGTCTCGACTCCTATTCCCTGATCGCCCAAGTAGTTTTCTAGCATGAACTTCTTATCGAACGTAGTATCGGCTTGCGTAAGCCTCTCCATCGTCGGAATAACCATAACGTACTTCCGGCCGTCAAGAGGCAACAGTCCTGCCGGATCGCGGTGCACGACGATAGAGGCTTCCGCGATCTCAGCCGCGTGGGCTTCCCATAAGTTCGAAGGAATCGGATTCGCATTGTCCCGGTAGTGCTCCATCGCTTCCTGCATCTTGCGTATCCGTTCAACGGATCGGTCGATTCGCTCTTCGGAAATGGCGCCCGATCTAACCGCTTCGATAATACCCGCGCGCACTTTCTCTTGGAAGTCCCGCGTATGACACATAATAATCTGGTCATTCCCGGCGAGAACGGCTAACACTCCGATTTGCTCCGGCTCGTAATTGTTTTTAATCGCCTGCATCTCGATGTCGTCCGTGCAAATTACGCCTTCGAAGCCCAATTCGTCCCTCAACAGATGTTCGATGAAAAACGGAGACAGGGAAGCCGGCAGCGATCCGGATTGCGGGATGTTCGGAAATAAGATATGGGCCGTCATTATCGCATCGACTCCCGCTTCGATAGCGGCAATGAAAGGCGGCAGCGCTTGCTCGTACAATTGTTCCAACGTTAAGTCGCAAGAAGGCATCTCGACGTGCGAGTCGGCCGCGACATCCCCGTGTCCGGGAAAATGCTTGGCGGTACAAGCGACTCCGGATCGTCGCATCCCTTTAATGAATGCGGCTCCGTATATCGCGACCTGATTCGGGTCCTCTCCGAAGGAGCGTATTCCGATAACGGGATTAAGCGGATTGGAGTTAACGTCCAGAACAGGAGCCCAGTCCAACATAAAACCTAGATGATTAAGCTGACTACCGATGAGTCGGCCGCTTTCATAGGCAAGCCGGGGATTCTTAGCAAGACCAAGAGCCCGATTGCCGGGTACGTCCGCGTAAAATTCCGTGAAGTTCGCCAGCGAACCGCCTTCTTCATCGATACCGATCATGAAAGGCTTAAGTCCCCGAGGATTCGATTCGGACCACTCGTTAAGATCCGCGATAATTTTCTTGAGCTGGCTTTCGTTATCGAAATTATGCGGGAATAACCCCAAGCCCCCATAGCGTAGCTTTGACAAGGTCGATCTCACTTCATCCGTTACCACTTTGGAGGGCATCCCCACCACGCACATTAACCCTACTTTTTGCTCCAGCGATAACGCTTTCATTTTCGTTCCCCTTCCGAATGCACAAAGGATGTTTTGCTTCGCTTAATTAATTCGTACTCTTTACTAATTAATTATAAAATCAATTTACATCCTCTTCGCGGTATTGTCAACATAAAAAAAGCGCCTTTTTCGCCACTGGCGAAAAAGGCACCTGATCCTTATTAAAAGTAATCCTCGAACACTTTATGCAGCATGAGCGTCGATGCGCCGATAATAAAGTTTTTGTCGCCGAACGTTGCGGTAACGACTCTATTCTCGTCAAAAGGCAACGGGAACGGAAACTCCGCGAGCCCCTTTTTTAATTGGCCGACGAATTTATCGGAATCCCGGATCCAGCCGTGCAGCACGACAAGCTCGGGGCTAATAAAGTTAATAAATACGGAAAGCGCATGGACAAGAAGATAGTTGACTCTGGATATCGTCTCTTCTGCCAATGCCTCCCCTTCCTCGTACCTCTCTAACAACTCGTCGAACGTAAGCGGAATCCGTTCCAACTTACGCTGCTTCGCCAATAGTTGGGCATGTTCCAGAATGGCGGGCTCCGTCAGAACCATCGCAATGCATCCGATCTGTCCGCAATCCTCGCATCTTTGACCGTAAGGATCAATCAACATGTGCCCGATCTCGCCGGCCAGTCCTCCATATCCCGAATGGACCTTCCCGTCGATGACAAGCGCCATGCCGATCCCTGTATCCATAGATAGAAAAAAGAGGCTTTCCGATCGCACGTTCCCGACGAAATATTCTGCGTAGGCGGCTGCTTTCGTATCGTTCACGACAATAACCGGATAGTCGAACTCTCTTCGGAGCAGTCTCTTGATTTCCAGATTATCGATCCGAAGCAGCGTAGATTTGAAGATAATCTCGCCGGTATCGTTAATGACGCCTGGCGTGGAAATCGCGATTCCTTTGATTTGCAGCGGATCTTTAACGATCTCCGATTCCAAGAGCCGGTTAATCGTCTCCACCATGAACTTCAAAACGGCCTCTTTTCCTCTAACGACCTCCGACTTAAATTCATAGACGATTTCGTTTCGAAAGTTTAATAAGGCGCTATGAAATTCATTATTCCCAAGCGAAATGCCGATGATATACCCTTTATCGCGGCTGATTTCCAATGCGATCGCTTTACGTCCCGCTCCGGGAGAGGACTTCTCGCCGACTTCGTCAATGAGATTTTGCTGGATTAATTCGTCCACCAAAGTAGATACCGTCGTTGCGCTAAGCTTGGATCTTTGGGCGATTTCGGCCCGGGATAGGCTTCCGTTCCGAAGCAGCATATGCAGAATAAGAGAACAATTGATTTTTTTCATTAACTGAAGATTGCCTTTTTGTGCTTTCATAGCTATTTTTCCTTTCAGTGTTGCATCGCTAGTCTAGTTAACCGTTTCTAAATCCTATAGACGCCAAACAATTAATCAGGACTCTTTAATAATATCCATTATCTCTCAAAGTTTCAACCTCGCGTGATTATTCCGCATTGACAATTGAAATCATAATCGTTTAGTTTATTAATTAGTACAGTGTTCAAATAAATTAAGGAGAGGATTTTATGAGTAAATTATCTTTTAAGCCGCTTCTAATTGCAGCAATGGCATTGATGCTAGTTTCAACGAGTTTGATTGGAATTCGGCCGGCTCAAGCGGCGACTCAGAACGTTGCCGCAGGCAAAACTCCCAGCTCTAACGCAACGTTGACGAACGCCTTGCGCTCAACGGACGGATTAAGCAACGACAGCAATTTGTTCACCGAGGCTGGCAGCGGTAAGAAATACATACAGATCGATTTCGGTGCGAGTTATTATTTAAACAAAATTGCAATCTGGCATTACTTTGCGGATAGCAGAACTTACAAGGACGTCATCGTAAAATTATCCGATAGCTCCGCATTCTCGAGCTCCGTGACCATATTTAACAATGATGCGGATAACAGCTCCGGTCAAGGCGCGGGCACGGATGCCGAATATGCCGAATCCGCGGCGGGAAAAAAAATCTCCTTTAATCCGGTCAAAGCAAGATACCTCCGAATCTACTCCAACGGCAGCAGTGTCAATGCATACAATCATTATGTCGAAGTTGAAGCTTGGACCGTTGACAATGCCAATCGCTCGAACAACGTCACCTTCACGAATCCGGAATGGGTGATGGCGCCCCAGACCGATGCCTTTATCCAAAACGTAATCGGCAAGATGAACGCATATAAAATCAAATACCAAATGATAGACGTCGGTTTCTTCGACAAGGATGCCGCCACAGGACAATTCGAGGACACTCTCGGCCAGCAGATCGACGGAACGATGAGTTGGTACGCCTACGACGAGTTGCAGAACTGGGTCGACAAATCCCGGCAATACGCCCCCGGAATGAAATTGATCGGTGTCGTTAACGGCAACAAGTGGCTGCATGTTCAAGCTTTGCCATTTACGGACCGCAACAATGTCTTGCATACGCCTTCGGTTTCGAAATCGGATATGCATGATGCGATAGCCGCCCATTGCGCTTTCCTCGTCAATTATTACGGACTCGACGGAATCAATCTCGACTTTGAACCGGTTACGGCAGGCACGCCAAGCTCCGATTATCGGGAATTGATTCAGAAAGTAAGAACCGCTATCGGTCCGAACAAGAATCTGTCGATTGACGGTAACCCTTTCGCCGCTTACATGCCGGATAACGAAATCGCGCAGTTCGGAGCCCTGCTGGATATGATCGTCATGATGGATTACGATACGGCTGACTTGGCCTCCGCTCCTTATCCGTCCAACCCCTCTACGACGAACGAGACGAATTATAAGCTCGCGATCAAAGAGAACATTAAGCGAATAAGCAGCGCATTGCCGGCTTCTTGCTCCCTTATCCCCTTGGGTCCCGGAAAATACAGTCTTTCCGACTCCCATCAAGCATACGAGAACGCGCAAAGCCATTCGATTGCCATTAACGACGCGATCATGGAAGGCGCGCGCGTTGCCGGTTCCGGAGTTTGGTGGTTCGACGGCTCTATGAACGATGCAACCGAAACGCAACGGTTCGCGGATTATTGGATTAACGGAACCCCTTGACAAATCGATCACCTTGGAGGAATACGAAATGAATTATCAACCTAACGCGCACAGATACGAAGGAATGAAATATAACCGTTGCGGTAAGAGCGGCCTCAAGCTTCCTGCGATTTCCCTAGGTCTATGGCACAATTTCGGAGACGGCTTCGTGTTTAACAATTGCCGCGAAATGGTTCAACGAGCGTTCGATTTAGGGATCACCCACTTCGACGTCGCCAATAACTACGGTTGGCCCGGCGGTTCCTCGGAAGAAACGTTGGGCAAAATCCTTAAGCTGGACTTCTCTTCCCATCGGGACGAAGTGATCGTCTCGACGAAAGCTGGATGGGATATGTGGCCGGGGCCTTACGGAGACGAAGGGTCCAAAAAATATTTGGTGGCAAGCTTGGACCAGAGCTTAAAGCGCCTCGGGCTAGATTACGTCGATATCTATTATCATCATAGACCGGATCCCAACACCCCGATCGAGGAAACGATGGGAGCTCTTGATTTACTCGTACGACAGGGCAAAGCGTTGTATGTCGGCATTTCCTCTTACGATGAAGCCGAGTCCAAAGCGGCGATCGACGTTTTGCGTAAGCTTGGGACGCCTTGCTTAATCCATCAGCCATCCTACTCCATGTTAGATCGCACCGTAGAAGCTGGACTGTTGGACCTTCTAGCGGAAGAGGGCATCGGAAGCATCGCGTTCTTCCCGCTGGCTCAAGGCCTTCTGACGAATAAGTACCTATCCGGCATACCGAGCGACTCGAGAGCGGGGAGCGGCATTCGTTTCCTGAAACCGGAGCATATTACCGACGACGTATTGTCGAAAACCCGTCGGCTCAACGACATTGCTGCGGCTAGGGGTCAGACGTTGGCGCAGATGGCTATCGCGTGGGTGCTGCGCGGCAACCGCGTGACTTCGGCCCTTGTCGGAGCCAGCAGAGTAAGCCAGATCGAGGAAAACGTTGCCGCGCTTAACAATTTGAACTTCACTGCCGAAGAACTAGCTGCGATTGACGCCATTTTATAACCCGATGAAGACAACAATCCCGCGAGCGCGCAGAAATGCGCGCTTCGCGGGATTTACACTTCCTTATAAACAAGCCTTCTCTTTCTTCAAAGCATCCTGCAGTTGCCGAATATCCACGTCGATAGGAGCTACGTTCGCAAGAACCGATAACGCGGCGGCCGTACCGGCAGCCTGGCCCGTTGCCATGCAGCTTGGCGTCAGCCTCGTTGTCGCCAACGCTTCGTGCGTCGTGGAAATGCATCTTCCCGCCGCCAACAGATTGCGCGTCTTGTTCGGCACCAAGCAGCGATACGGAATATCGTATGTTCCGTCGCCAGCGATCCAAGATGCGGTTACGCCTTTCCCGGACGGATCGTGGATGTCGATCGGATATCCGCTTCTGGCGATCGTATCTTCGAACTTCCGTCCCGCGACCACGTCTTCCTTGGTCAATGCGTAATGGCCAACGATCCGTCTCGTTTCGCGAATGCCGATCTGCGTCCCGACGGCCGATATGGAAGCCTTCTCGAAGCCCGGCACGTCTCTCTTCAGAAACTCCGACATCATCAGTACCTGCTTCCGGCCTTCTTCTTCCGCCTGCGTCAGATCCTCGACGTTCGTGCCGTCCAGCCCTTGCACCCTCGTGCAGTTGATCAGAACTTCATCATCCGCAGGACCGGTGAAGAACAGCACTTGATCGCGATTGATCGGAACTTCGGCCGCCTTCCACTGCGAGTAGAAGCCGCACACGCCCGTTAACGGAAGCTCGGGAAGTTCCTTCACCGGCGTCTTCTTATAGAAATCTTCCGGATGGTCGATCATGTATTGTTTGACTTTGGCCAGATCGACGCCGCGCATTCTGAATTTCATCGTCATCGGCTGCGACTGAAGATCTCCGTCCCGTCCTTGAAGGGTTTCCGTTCCCGACAAATAAGCAACGTCCGCATCCCCGCTCGTGTCGACGAATACTTTGCCCTTCAATTCCATCTTGCCGGACTTGGTCGTTATCCGAACCGATTGAATCGTTCCGTCCGAAGTTTCCACCTCGTCTACGAAGCTATGCAGCAGCAGCTTGACTCCGGCTTCCCGTAACATATCCATCGCGACCACTTGATAGATTTCAGGATGATATGGCGTCACCGTATGCACGAAACCGACCGTGTCCCTGAGATGACCGGGAGAACCGCCGCGCTCTTGCAGGCGATCGACGATTTCTTGCGCGATGCCTTTAATGACCTGCTCGCCGCTATCGGCATGGAACGTCATCCAAGGATACACCATCGCCGCCGTAGACATTCCGCCGACGAAACCGTACCGTTCCACCAGAATCGTCTTCACGCCTTGCCGTCCCGCTGCTATCGCCGCGGTAATTCCCGCAGGACCTCCCCCGACGACGATAACGTCCGCTTCCAATATTTTCGCCATTGTATAACCACTCCCTATGTCTATTCTTTTAACCCCGTCATCGCAACGCCTTCGATAAACTGGCGCTGCGCCAAGAAAAAGATGATCAATAGCGGCACGGTCGCCATGACCGTCGCGCTCATTAAGTGGTGCCACGCCGTACCTACTTCATCCGTAAACAAGGACAAACCCAGAGGCAACGTCATCAAATTACGGGTATTAATGAAGATGAGCGGATCGAAAAATTCGTTCCAATTCGTCACGAAAGTAAAGATCGTTAAGGTAGCCAGACCGGGCTTAGCGATCGGAATCATAATCTGTCCGTAAATGCGGAACCGGTTGCAGCCGTCGATCATCGCGGCTTCTTCCAATTCCTTCGGAATCGTGATGAAAAACTGCCGCATCACGAAGATGCCGAATACGCCGCCCGCTCCGAATATCGGAAGGAGGATCAGCGGCAAATGCGTATCGATCCAGCCCAGCTCGCGCATGAACAGGAACATCGGAATCGCCGTTACTTCATGCGGGATCATCATCGCGCTCAGCAAGATCAAGAACACGAAATTTCTGCCCGCGAACGGGATTCTGGCGAACGCATAACCGGCAAGCGAAGCGAAGAATACCGTCCCCCCCACGACCAAGAAGGCGATATAGACGCTGTTAAAGTAAAACCACTCGAACGGAATGAGCTTGAATACGTCGGCATAGTTCTCGAATCTGAACGTCGTCGGAATCAATTGCGGCGGATACGTGAAAATCTTCTGCGGTTCCTTAAAGGAAGTCGAGATCATCCACAGAAACGGAATAATCATGATTAACGATATGACGCTCAGAGTCGCATAGGTGCCGACGGTGCCTAACGATCTACGAATAGAACCATTATGCGTCGCTTTCATTGAACACCCACCTTTTTCTAAGCTGCCACTGCACCAACGTCAATACGAGCACGACGAAGAACAACACGAACGCGAGAGACGAGGCGTAGCCGAGCTGGAACAGTTTGAACGCTTTCTCCCAAATGTAGTACACCAGCACTTTCGTGCTATTGCTTGGTCCCCCTTGCGTCATGACGAAGATTTGGCCGAATACTTTCAACGATCCAATGACGGTCATGACGACGGTCAGGAATACCGTTGGCGTGATCATCGGCAACGTTACGTTGAAGAAGGACTTCGTTTTGCCCGCGCCGTCCAGCGTCGCAGCTTCGTATAACGATCTTGGAACCTGTTGAAGCGCGGCGATGAACAGTACCATGTTCAGGCCGACGTTCTTCAGCACGCTCGTCACGATAACGGCGGGCATCGCCAAATCCGTATCGTATAACCATGCCGGCCCCTTAATGTTGAACACCATGAGAAGCTGATTGATCAAACCCGAATCGGTCGCGAACATGTATTTCCACACGATGGACCAGACGATCAAAGAGGTCATGACCGGCACGAAAATCGCGGTGCGGAACAGGCCGATTCCCCGTAGGTTTTTGGATAAGAGGAGCGCCAGCAGCAGAGCTAGAATAATATTCAACGGTACGAGTCCTACCGTAAAGTAGACGGTGTTGGTAAGCACTTTCCAGAACAAGGAATCCGATAGAATGTGCTGATAGTTGTCTAGTCCTATGAATTTATGGTCTCCCAATAACGGCCAATCCGTAAAACTCATATATAATGCCAATCCCATTGGAAACAGTAACAGCAACGTAAAACCTAACACCATCGGAGAGATAAAGAGCCATCCCGTAATTTGCGCTTCCCGGGTCAGCGGTCCTTTTCTTCGTTGTTTGCTTTTGTCTTTCAACCGGTTCACCGCCTTCTAGGTCAATCTATCGATCGCATCGCGAATGTCGGCCACCGCTTTGCGTAAAGTATCCTCCGTCTTGCCTACGACGATCGCTCCCAACATTACCGCTTTGATACCTGCGTCGCTTAACGCGCGGATATCGTCCGGAACGAGCTTGCGTTGCGACGGAACGAGTACGGGCATCCGCGCGCGTTCGACGAGATAACGATACTTCAGAACGTCTGCGAAGCTTAACGGCGTTCCGTATTCGGATCCGGGAATAACCGAAGCTTCAAGCGCCGTAAAACCGAAATGACTCGCCGAAGGCAGCAAAGCAAGATCGGACGATTCGTTGATCGCGAACGTTCTCTCCAAGCCGAGGTCTTGCAGCATGAAGGAAGGAAGATGGTGACCGTAGATGGAATAGAAGTCGAAACCCATAGGGGCGAGCCGTTCGATATCCTCGCGTTTAGCGCCTTCGATGCTCCCTGACGGAACGACTCCGAACGGACCGTCGAACTGGCCGCGGATGTTACGAAAAACCGCTTCGTATTCGTCCAGTTGGCCGAAATGGTTTCCGCTTGCTCTATGGCCGACGTTATAGTGAACTTTAAGGCCATCGGCTCCTTCTTTCAGCGCAGCTCCGGCTAAAACCGCGTCGTTGGCCGGGAGACTTACGATCAGCGTAAGATTCCGCTTGTTCAAACTTTCTTGTAAGCTAGCCATGTTTAAGCCTCCTGTAACAAGGAAACGGCTCGAACCCGAACCGTTGTCCTTGTCCAATATGGAATTACTTCATAAGCGCGTTGACTTCGTCGGAGATCGTTTTCAAATTTTGATCCGCCGGAACGACTTTGCCGAACAATCTATCGAACCCTTGCAGGATCGCGTTGTCGATATTTTGCCAACGTACATGCCCCGGAAGAATGCGAGCTTTAGGCATTTCGTCGATAACGGTCTGAATGATATGTTCTTTGCTCGGATTGTTAGGCTGATTGATGAATTCGTCCGAGTTCAACACCGTCGTACGCGGAGGCACGAAGAAAGTCGAAGTCGCTTGAATGCCTTCTTGGCTAGCGAAATATTTCAGAAGCTTCTTCGCTTCTTCCGGATGTTTGCTGTCTTTGAACAAGGTGTATCCCGCTTGGCCCAACATCGGTACGCTGCCTTGCGAACCGGATGGCGTAGGAGCGATGCTCCATTCGAAATCCTTGATTTCCCTAGCTTTGGATACGTAGCTGTAAACATCGAAGAACATACCTACGTTGCCTGCGTCGAAGCTGACTTGTTCTCCGGCTTTCGGATGCGATTCATCCGTGAACATCATGCGTTCCAGCATTTCGAACGTTTCCACGCCGTATTGGTCGTTCCATGTAAATTCCGTGATATCCTTATTGAAAGGCCCGCTTCCGTTCGACCAAGAATAGGAGGACAATGCCACCCACGTCTTCCAATCGCGGAAGAAGTTAACGCCGTACACGCGATTTTGCGCGTCTTTGTTCGTAATCGCTTTCGCGGACTTCTCGAATTCCGCCCAAGTCCATTTGCCTTCCTTAGCCAAAGTATTCGGATCCGTCAAATTCGCTTTATCGAACAACGTTTTGTTATAGAACATAACCATCGGCGGAGTAGAGAAAGGCAAACCTAGCAACTTATCGCCGTCACGGAACAGGTCGAGCGTGCTCGGAATGTAGTCGTCGAGCTTGAATTCCGCATCGTCCTTGAATTCGGATACGTCGCCCAAAATTCCGTTTTCTTTGAATTGCGGAACCATCCGTTCGGACACCCATGCGATATCCGGCAACGATTTACCGGCGGCCAGAACGGAAATCTTCTGCTGATAGTCCGCGAACGGCACCGATTCCATCGTCACTTGGATGCCCGGGTTTTCTTTCTTGAAGCCGTCGATCAATTTGGTGTAAACGTCCATATGGGCTTGGTTGCCCCACATCATGAACTTCAGTTCGACGTCCCCCGATTTTTCCGGACTGCTCGTCGAGCCGCTCTCCGATCCCGAATTGCTGCAACCGAATGTAAACGCAACCATCATTGTCAATAAGAGCAATAACCCTGTCTTTTTCACGTGAATCCCCCTTAGTAGGTAGCATTATGTTGGTGCCTCTTGAGTATAGCGGGGGTGCGATGCTTGCTTAAATCACGCCAACTTAAGAAATAGTACGTTTTCTTTATACATCGTCCTTGACCCGATCTTCCGAGCCAGCTTGACCGTATTGATCCCTGTAATCCCCTGCCGTCAGTCCGACCTGTTGTTTAAAAACGAGCATGAAATGCTTCGGGCTTTGGTGCCCGGACAGACGGGCGACGTCGTAGATTTTCAGCCGGGTATTGGCGAGCAACCACTTGGCCCGCTCCATCCGGGTGTAGGATACGTATTCCGAATAGTTCATTCCCGTCTCCGCCTTGAATAGTTGACTTAAATAAGTCGCGTTCAAGTGAACCCTGGCCGCCACGGTCTGAAGACGCAAATCGCTATCGGTATGGAGCTTGACGAACTCCTTCACGTCGCGAATAAGCTTCCTCGTATCTCCGCCTGCGTTCGATTCGTTGAGCATCGCGCTCTGCGACGGGGACGGCGATATCCCGTGACGATGATCCAGCGCCAGCTTGATTTTATCCAAGGTCGTAACCAGCTCGAGCCGTTCGATCGGCTTCAACAAATATTTGTAAACTCCGAACTCGATCGCTTTGCGCGCGTAATCGAATTCCCCGTAGCCGCTAATGATAACGACGGGCAAATCCGGGTACATTTCTTTTACTTTCGATACTAGCGTCAATCCGTCCATCTCTCTCATGCGGATGTCGGTGAACATAAGATCGGGGATATCGCATTTCAAATACTCCAATGCTTCCATTCCGTTGGCCGCTTCGCCGGTCACCTCGAATTGGCTGGACGATTGGCCGATCAATTCCCGCAGCCCATGGCGGATGACGGTTTCGTCTTCCACGAGTAACACCTTATACATGTTCGCCACCGCCTGTCTCTTGGATTCGTATCGTGATCGTAACGGCGAGTCCTTGCCCAAGACTGCCGTCTATCGTCAAGTCCCCGCGTTCGCCGTAAATAAACATGATCCTCTGCGCGATATTCGGAATGCCGAGCCCGCTCTGACCCTCTCTCCGCCAACTCTGATAGGAGGGCTGCGTTCGGATTTTCAAATTCAACTGTTCGATCTCCGTCTCCGTCAGTCCCTTTCCGTCGTCTCTAACCGTAATAAGCAGCTCGTTCTCGAAACGCAAGGCGGATATCCAGATCGTCCCTCCGTTTTCCTCGGCCTCGATCCCATGATACAAAGCGTTTTCCACTAGCGGCTGCAGAATCAGCTTCGGAATCGGAATGTCGACGATATCTTCGTCGATCTCGTATTCCACCCGCAGCCTTTCCCCATAACGCATCTGCTGGATCTGAACATAAGATTGTACGAACCGAATTTCTTCCTTTAACGGAACTTGCCTGTCGACTTTATCGATCGTATATCTTAATAGCTTGCCTAAAGCGGAAACCATATCCGAGACTTCGGCGTTATTCTTTCGAATCGCCATCATGCTGATAGATTCTAAAGTGTTATAAATAAAATGCGGATTGATCTGGCTTTGCAACGCGGAAAGCTCCGCTTCCTTCTCCCGGATTCCGAGGACGAAAACCTCGTTGAAAAGTCGGTTGATCTCCTCCATCATCTTGTTGAATCCGCGCCCCAGTTGACCGAATTCGTCATGGCCGAACGTCGAAACCCGCTTGTTGAAATCCCCTTGCTCGACGCCGACCATCTTCTTCTTCAATTCGATGAGCGGGCGGGTGATCCGATAAGAAATCCCCACGGCCAATATCGTAACGATCGCCAAACATAAGACGGCAAACCACAACGTGTACGTCCATAGTTCCCGCGATTCCTTCTGAATGACTTTAATCGGCGTCAAACTAATAACGGATAAACCCGAATAATTGGAATGATGCTGAACGTACAAATAATGCTGACCGCCCAGCTCGATTTTCTGGTTGCCGCCGTTTTTCCGAAGCTGATCATGCTGCAGCAAATCGTCGTAAGCGGAAATCTCGGTTCCCGATTTTCGTTCGAAGAGCAATCTTTTCTGGCTATCCATAATAATCAGATTCGCGTCTTGTTCGAAATTCAAATTGGACAAAATGTTTCGGAAAGCGTCCAGCTTAATATCGATAAGAATATAACCAAGACGCTTGAGCGTATTAGGTTCGCGTATCATTCTCGCTACCGTGATGTAAGGTTCGGTCGATGTCCCGCTATAATAGGAAGGCATATGGGGAGGAATCAACATCCACGCTCCATCCGATCGATTCACCTCGGCGAACCACTCGTCCTGTCTGCTGTCCCACACCGAATCGACCGCCATAGAGTCTACGTTCGAGAACAGAATGCCGCTGTTGCTCACGAAATGGATTCCGCGAATTTCCGCTCTATCGTAGGCATGGGCGGAAGTGTACAGCTTCATTTTCATATAATCGTCCGAAGACGCCCAAGACGCCGAGCCCATCTCCCCATCGTATTTGCTTAATATTTTCAGAACCATCTCGTCATATAGAGGCATCAACGAAAGTCTCTCGTAATCTTTCAGGAGCCGATCCATATTCGCGTTAATCTGCCGCACGATATCGATGGTGAATTGCTCGGTCTTCCGATCTACGGTATCCGAAAAATGCCGATAAGTTACGATTCCTTGCAGGCTTAACGGAAACAAAATCAGGAAGACGAAGAGGAGCAACAATTTCGTCCGCAGGTTCAATTCCCTCGGAAACCTCTTTTTCCATTGCATCATTCGAAGACCCCTTTTTGATGACTGACTCGTTTGTGTTTGTGTTTGTGTTTGTGTTTGTGTTTGTCTCATTTTTTTGTATGCGCTTTCACAAAATAACGTCTGGAGTATTCTATTATAACGATGAGACGAAGAAAAGATATCCCTTGACGATTGGAAATGGTACGGAATATTGGGATTCGTCTCGCCCGGCATTGAACAAATCGCTAGAGAAAACCATTTTTGCGGCCTTTATCGCTTCCATATCGTTATCGAAAACGCTTAACGTTACGCCATCACCTTATTTCTTGTTGAACACCCTATTCGCGCATTTCACGAAAAAAACCCACGGTTCCTGGGGAACCGCGGGCGGGTGGTTCGGCGTCAGCTTCACTCCTCAGTCCCTCCCGTTAGGGCTTCGACAAGCCGTTTCGCGATCGCGATCTGTCCCTCAGCTGAAGGATGGATTCCATCCGCCTCCAGCCATTCGGACGGAGACGACTTTCCGGCAACGGATAACGTATCGATAACTCGGTCCGGTTTCGTTTTCATCAATTTCCCGATCACTTCAAACGCCCGCCACGCAGCGAAAGCCGGTATTACCTGAGGAGCTGTCTGGCGTATTCTTATTTCTAGCGGCGACCCTGTAACGGTTGCAGTAGGATTTGTGGCACAAATAGGAGCCGCCGCGCATCGATCTCATATCGCTGACTTGTCGTCCCCGGGGATTGTCCGCGTCTCCGACCGAATGGTAATCGCGGTCAAACCAGTCCGCGCACCATTCCCATACGTTACCGGCCATATTGTACAAGCCGTAGCCGTTAGGCAAATAAGCTCTTACCGGCGCCGTCCCTTCGTAACCGTCGCTGGCATGGTTCACTTCGGGAAACTTTCCTTGCCAGATGTTGCAAAGGTGTTCGCCGCCCGGCTTGAGCTCGTCTCCCCAAGGATATCTCTTCTGAACGAGCCCGCCCCGCGCGGCGAATTCCCATTCGGCTTCCGTCGGCAGACGTTTGCCCGCCCAGCGGCAATAAGCCGCGGCATCGTTCCACGTCACGTGAACGACCGGATGGTCTCCCCGGTTCCCCACATTCGAACCGACTCCCTCGGGATGCGACCAATCGGCGCCATCCACGGCCAGCCACCAAGGCGTATACGGAACGGCACGAGAGCCTTGTTCCCTGGATCGAGTCGTGACGAACGAATGAAACACGTAAGACCATCCGAACACCTCCGCCTCCGTCCGATATCCCGTAGCCGAGACGAACTTCGCGAATTGATCGTTCGTTACCGCGGTTACATCTATATAGAAGGAATCGACGGCGACTTGCCTTACCGGACCTTCCCCGTCCTCGGGAAACCCTTCCCGATCGGAGGTACCCATTAGGAACGTTCCCCCCGGAATCAATACCATTCCTACTCGGCTATCCCAGGATGATGCGATATTTTCCGACTCCCTATCGGTCAGGTCCGCTTCGAATCGGGAATGCCGAATGCTCTCCGAATCGACGGTATCCCTTCTCGCCGAGCAACAGGAAGGAACATCGATTTTCTTCCGCATGTCGCGCCACCTCCCGCCTAGAATAAGATAATGCCGGCAAAGCCGGATGCTACGATGACGACGATCGGATGAAGTTTATATTTAAGAATGGCATATAGGCAGCCAATACTAATTAGCAATGTCATAAGCGTAGGCCAAGTGAATATCGTTTCGGTATGGGACAGAAAACCGAAATGCAGAGCCGCATAGATGATCAATCCGGTAACGACCGGTCTAAGACCGTAGAAGGAAGCTTTTACCCGTTTATTGCTTTGATACCGCATGCAGAAGGCGACTATAAGAATGACGATGAGCAGGGAAGGCATTACCATGCCAATCGTCGCTACGATCGCGCCGGGAAAACCCGCCAAATCGAATCCGATCAATGTCGCGCTGTTGGTGGCGATAGGTCCTGGCGACATGCCCGCCAACGAGACGATCTGTTGAAACTCATTGGCGTCGACCCAACCGCGATGGTTCATTTCGCGTTCGATCATCGGAATGACGGCATAACCCCCTCCGAACGAAATGAATCCGATTTTCAAAAATACGAAAAACAACTTGCCCAGCATATCTATCCCCCGACCTAGATATAATATTCCGGAAACAACAGCTGCTGATCGGAAGCGGGAGTCGTCTCTTTTTCCGTCCGAACCTTCATTCCCGTCCGTTCCTTAGCTCCGACGATAAGGATGCCGGCTAAGACCCCGCCAGCAATGACGTAGATCGGATGGATCGAAGTGAAGAGCAGCACTCCGAGGGCCGCGATTTCGATGACCGTCGTCGCCTTGTCGAAGATCGATGTTTTGACCATTTTGAACGCCGCTAATAAAATCAAAGCGATGATCGCTCCGTGAATGCCTTTCAGCGCCGCAGCTATCTTCGGATTGTTCTCGAAATGCAGGTAGAACACGCTTAGCAGAAAAACGATCGCGAACGTCGGCAGCGTAATGCCGAGCACCGCCATGCAAGCGCCGGTTACGCCGGATTTGCGATATCCGATGAACACCGCCGAATTGACGCCGACTCCTCCGGGTGCGCTTCCCGCCACGGACACCAGATCGGCGATATCCTCTTGCCTTAACCATCCCCGCTTCTGAACGACTTCCCTTTCGATGACGGGAATCATCGCATAACCTCCACCGAAGCTCGACGGTCCGATTTTGAAAAACACCCAAAAGATTTGCCCGAGTATGGATAATCTTGCTCTAAGTTGCGAAATCACTCGATGATCACCTTCCTCTTGCTGACGCGAAGCACGACGAAGCAACCGCTGGCGCGGTCGCTCGTCATGTTCGTCTATAACCTTCTAATCCCGAAGACCCAGTCTTGCGAATTGCTCGGTCGGCGCCTTAAGCGTAATTAACGTTTCCTTCAACGCTTGCCGCAGCCTCGCCGCCTGCTCCGGCTCCCGATCGACCAAGTTATTATGCTCGCTAGGATCGAGTTTCTTATCGCTCAACCAAGTCGGAGTCGGCCAGGAGGCGCAATCCGTAACGGCTCTTACGCCGTCCCGGTAAGGACCCAGATCGTACGGAATGAATTTAGCCAGACAAGTTCCGTGCCAATAGAGCGGCTGGTTGTCCGCGTTCGGCGATTGATGCAATACCCAGCGGCCGTCGGTGACGGTGACGCTCTTCCCGAACATGCCGCTGATCGCGTAGTCCCGCAGATGCGCCGCTTCGTCTTCGAACACGGGCGTCAAATCCAATCCGTGCCGATCCGGGGGGCATGCCTTGCCCGTCGCCCGCAACACGGTCGGATAAATATCGACGAGTTGGGCCAATTGATTCCTTCTCGTCCCTTGCCCCCCATGAGGATAAGCCACGATGAAGGGAATATGGGAAACGGCATCGTATTGATGCGTCTGCAGCTTGCCCGTACGGCCAAGATCTCCGTTATACGTGCCGTGGTCGGTCGTGAAAACGAGCATCGTGTTGCTCCACAGATCGAGCTCGTCCATCTTGTCGAGCAGCTTGCCGAGCCATTTATCTACAAGAACGACGTTAGCCGCGTAGCAAGCTTGCACGTGCTTCAATTGATCTTCGTTCATATGATTGCGCCATTCGTCGTAAGGCGCTTGCGGGATAAACCGGTCGACGTCGTACCCTCTCGGATCGAACATCTTGACGTATTCCTCGGGCGGATCCCACGGCTCGTGCGGGTCGAAGCAATCCAAATGAAGGTAGAAGTCCTTATGCGTATAATTCGCTTCCAACCATTCAGAGGCTTTGGAGAACATCTGGGCGCAGAAATAATCCTCCTCGGATTTGCGGGTAAGATGAACGTTGCGGAAATGCCTTTCCAGCTTCGTGACCCGCTCCGAATCGGGACATGGGAACTCGACGGGATCCGTTCTCCAAGCGTCCGCTTCGTGTCCGCGAATAAACTCGAATCCGGTATACCCCATATGATAATTGCCGGCTCCCTGTTCCCACATATGAAAGTGATCCGTGATGAAGTAACTGACGGGATTCCCGTTCTTCAACTGTTCGGACATGGATTGGTTGGGCGGTCCCGAAATCTGCCTTGGCAGATCCAGATCGTCCTCCTCGAGCGGTCCCCATCCGCGTTCCAGAAATTCGTAACGCCCCGTGTAAATATCCCTTCTGGCCGGCATGCAAGGCGTCGATCCGCAATACGCGTTGTCGAAAACGATACCCTTCTCCGCCAAACGGTCCATGTTCGGCGTAGGAATGACCCAATCTTGCTGCTCCGCGCTCGTCACTTGATTCAGCGGACGCCCCAGATGATAGGGACCGCAGTGATCCCTCCTTAACGTGTCGCAGACGATAACGATACTGTTCATGAACAATCACCTCTGTCTTCTAATCTGGATTAATCCGCGCTTAATTCGATCATCGCGTGGATATGGACTTTAGGAACCGTAAACCGAATTCCTTTCTCCGTTTCTTCCGTAACCAATCGCTCGTTGCCCGGGCGAACCGTTGCCGATCGAATCTTTTTATCGTTAATTCGCACTTCGATGTCATGAACCGGCGTAATGTTCTCGATCGGATCGTAGAACGAGCTGCTCTTCTCGCCCGCATGGATGTTCTGGAAGTTGATCAGATGAAGAATCTTCTTGCCGTCCTTCTCCATTAAGTTCGTCTCGACGTGCACGGGAGCGTTCGTTTCGAAATATTTGCCGGTATCGTACCGATCGAGCAGATTCGTAATGATCCGCCTCACCCAGAAATGATTGCTGTTCCAATAAGTGCGGAATACGGGGGCCGCCACGTAAAGAGCGGTTCCTTCCCCATAACGGTTGACGCTGATGCCGGGAAAATCGCTGATCGTTCCCGCCGGAGGCATCGGATGACGGAAGGCGCGATTAACAGCAGGTACGGTAAGCGGCCATTGGATCAAGCTTAACGTCTCGGCCGTCGTAGGAACCGTCTTAATGAACTCCCCTTCGACTAGCTGCGGTATCTTGGCGACTCCGTTCCACAACCGTTCGTTCTCCGTGAAATAGGCGAACGGATACGGAGTCCGCTCCAAGTAATGCAAGCCCAGTACGTCTGCAAGCCCGAAATCCTTCGTTTCCTTGGAATAGGTCGCGGCGCCTTCGGCCAGCAGCAAACCTCCCTCTCGTACGAAAGCTTCCAGCCTTTCGATCGATGCCTTCGATAATTTGACGTTCTCCGGAAGGACAACCGCCCGATAACCCGCCAAATCCGGAAACTCGTCGTTATAATAGATATCGAATTGACGATGCCCTTCGATCAGCATTTTCGCTGATCCGAACGTCGCCGAATCGTCCTTGTCATGGTACCAATTGCTCGTGTTGTCTGCGATGACCGCGATACCGCGGACGCTCTTCGCGCCGATGCAATATGCTTCCCGCTCTTCCACGAAGGAGAACGCCTCGCCGATAATATCGTAAACGCCGCCCTGCAACGAACCGTCCGGCATCACTTGGTCGCCGATATTGATAATGCCTCCGTTCGCCATGATGCAAGCGAATTCGAACTTCAATTGCTCGGCCGTCTTGCAGGACATGAGTCCCCAGCCCTCAGTGAAGCGTACCGTCATAATTTGAACGGGAACGTCCAACGTGCGAATGTGGCGAGCGCGAATGGAATGTCCCAAGAACGAACCGGTTGCGGACGGCTGAGATTCCCATAACCCGTAATCGCTCGTCGCGTTTACCGATGCCGGTTCGCCCATGCGCCAAGCTCCGTTGCAATTGACAAGCACTTCCGGACGGATTTTCTTGATGACGTCGTGGATTTCTTTCATGCAGCGCGCGGCGGAATCGATTCCGAAGCCGATGACAAGCTCGCGGTTCGTCTTCAGCAGCTCCGGCGTTAGCTCTTGGCCGTATTCCTCGACAAATTTCTTTTTGCAATAGTCGCAGAAGCAATAGTGATTATGAATGTAAGGAATATCGAACAGATATCCGTCCATCTCGTATTTCTCGGTAATTTCCTTTACCTGAGGGATCACCAATTCTTCGCGATATGGACTGTTAATGCAAGGCAGCTCCCATACGGTCCCTTCACTCCCACGGACTTTGCCGAACTCGTCGACTTGATACCAATCCGGGTTATTCAGCACCGCATGGGCGTCCGTTCCGAGCGAGTAGTACGCGATTACCTTGATGTCGTTTTTCCTCGCTTCAGCTAACACTTCCCCGAAGAAATCCTCCTTTAATCCGCTGTGCTTATGTCCGACCGTATTGTCGTAAAACGCGTTTCCGAAGTGGCATTTGGTAAATACGCCGATCACATTCGCTTTCGCTCTTACGAAATGGGAGACGAACTCTTGGGCGTTAAAATTGTTGATTGCGTCGCGCGGAAACTCCGGCATATGAAAATCTATATGAACCTGTCTGATGTTCTCCCGAAACCAGTTGCTATTCGTAGTCATGGTCTATCTCCTTCTCGTCAGGTCGGATATAAGGAAGGAGGAACAGTCCTGCCGGACGCTCCTCCCGCCTATGATCTTCTCGTTGTCGGTCAATCCGCTATATCGCGATTATTAACAATTATTGCTTCGTACCGTAGAGGTTTTCCTTGTTCCAGTTATTCGTTTTCAGTACGGTCGTCATATCCGCTTTAAGCGTCTTTTGCAATTCGGCTTTGTATTTCTCCTCCGTAATCGTGCCTTCCAGGTACAACTGACCGATTTTCACCAGGTCCTCGTTCAGCTTCTTGTCGATATGCGCCGCATAGAAGTTAACCAGAATGCGGTCGCCCACGAATTGGAAGCCGCTCAAGTTAGCCGGCAACTCGACGTTGGCAAGCGTCGTCGCGACGTACATTTTGTTGCCCATGATCGTTGCCACTTCAGGCGAGGATAAATACATGAAGAAATCCACTGCCGCCGCGTATTTGTCGCCCGTTACTTTTTTCGGAATCGCGAACACGAGATCCGGATATCCGCCCAGCTCGTAGTTTTTCTCGGCCGCGTTCGGGTTTTGATCCTTGGTCAAGTAAGGCAAAGCGAACGTGCCGTATTCGAAGTTGCGAGCTTTGGAGTCTTGGATGGTCTTCAATTCGAAGTTGCCTGCCATTACCATCGCCGCATCGCCGCGCAAGAACATTTCTTTCGCCGCGTCGCCGTTCATCGCGTTGTATCCCTTCGCCCAATACTGCGACCAGTCTTTCATGATCGGCATATAGCCCGTCCAGTCCGCGGACTCCAGGTTTACCGCGCCTTCGTCGACGGATGCCGCGATTTCGTTCAATTCGAGCTGTCTATTGTTGTTGAAGTCGTAGCTTCTTACTTTCTCCGCCGCGATTTGATTCGTCATCATGTTAACGGCCCACAGATAGTGGTTATCGCCCGGTTTCGAGTTCGCGAACGCGAACGGCGTTACGCCGGCCGCTTTCAACTTCGATTGAACGTCCAGGAATTCGGTCCAAGTCTTCGGAATAGCCAGATTGTTCTTCGCGAACAAATCTTGATTGTAGAATACGCGGATGGATAACGTTTGCAACGTAATCCCCGCAATACTGCCCGAAGTCGGGTTTTTCATTTCGTTCAGGATCGACGGGGTGAAAGTGTCTTTCCACACCTTGTTGCCCGCGTACGGATTAGGTTTGTCGTATTCGGAAGAGAGATCGACGATCAAATCTTTATTTAGATCCTCATGAGTCCATGTATAACGGCTTGGAATAATATCGGGAGACGTTCCGCCGATCAAACCCGTCGTGAGCCAAGTTCTGAATGAATCCCCGTCGTTCGGAGCGTAGTCCAGCTTGATTTTGACATTGTCGTGCTTGCTCGTATAACCGTCGATAATTTCCTGCCACACTTGTTTCGTTTCTTCGTCCTTCGGCGTTTCGACCGCGAACGTCAGATTCACGGACTTGGCCGCGGCTCCGGCCGACGAACTCGATTCCGGACTAGAATCGGAATTTCCCGAAGCGCACCCGCTTAACAACGCAACTCCCATACTCAAGACGAGCGACGTCGATAACAAAGCGTTTTTCTTCTTAAACATGCAAACCCACCCCTTATTCATGATGTTTTTCTATCCTAACCCTTTACTGCCCCGGAAGTAACCCCGGAGATGAAAGGTTTGGTAGCGACGACAAAAAGCAGTAGCAGCGGGATCGAAGAAATAATATACCCCGCGAGTTTAACCCCGACGCCTTGGTCCATGTTCCCCGTTATCGTGCTGAGCGCGAGGATGACCGGTTTAACGGCATCGCCGTTCGTTGCGACAAGCGGCCAAATATAGTTGTTCCAGCCGGCCAAGAAATTGATGATAGCGACGGTCGCGATTATCGGCAGAGAGAGCGGAATGATTATTTTGAGAAAAATTTGCCGCTCGCCCGCGCCTTCCATGTCCGCCGCTTCGATCAAGCTTTTCGGAATCCCTTCGAAGAAGGTTTTCATCAGGAAGGTCGCCATCGCGGCTCCGAAAGCCATCGGGGGAAAAATCTGACCTTGATACGTATTCAACATGTCCAGCTTCTGAACGAGCAAAAACTGGGGAATGAGGATCAAGTAACCGGGAATCATCATGAGCGAAAGAATAAGAACGAAGAACAATTGCTTACCCGGATAGTTAAACCTGACGAACGAATAGGCGGCTAACGAAGAGATCAGCACGACTCCGACGACGATCGCGGAAGAAATCAACACCGTATTGCCGATGAAAGGTGCGATTTGTTTGAAGGCCGCCGAGTAGTTATCGAAATGAATGGGGAACGAGATGCCCCAGAAATTATGAATCGCTTGCTCCGTGTATTTAACCGAGCTGACGATGAGCATATAAAACGGGAAAAGCGTCAACGCTAGCAAGAGAGCTAGAGAACCGTAATGGGGCAATGCCAATAGCTTCCTGTTCATATCATTTTCACCTTCTTAGTCGATTTTATCTGTGTTTTTCACGAACTTATTGTTAATCAAAGTCAGCAACAGCAAAATAATGAACAGCACGAGCCCAATCGCGGACGCATATCCCATCTCGCTGTAAGAAAATCCTTTGGTGTACAGATACAATGCAGGAGATATCGTCGTATCCCCCGGTCCGCCGTTCGTTAACACGAGAATGTTCTCGAAGCTTTGAATTTGCTGGATGATCGTGAGCACCATGACGAGTTTAACCTGGCTGCGCACGAGAGGAAGCTCCAAGCGAATAAATCGCTGCCACGCGTTCATTCCGTCCAGCTTTGCAACCTCGAACAGTTCGCTAGAAATCGACATCAGACCCGCCAAGTACAGTAGGAACGTAATTCCCCCGATCCAAGGAAAGTTAACGAAGATGATGGACCAGATCGCCGTTTTGCTTTCTCCGAGCCACGCATGAGTCCAAGAATCGAGCCCGATCGCTTCGAGAAATTGATTAAGCACGCCGTATTCCCCCGCGAAGATCCACTGCCAAGTCAGGTAAATGACGATGCTCGGAATGACCAAAGGGATAACGAACCATACCTTGAGCATGTTCTGCAGCTTCATGTTCTTCACATGGAAGACGAGAACCGCGGCAATGAGCGGCACCGTCAGCTGAATGAGTATCCCGCTCACCGTGAATATCCCGATATTTTTCAAAGACGTATAGAACGTGTCGTCTTGGAACAAGCGAATGAAATTGTCAAATCCGATGAAATCCTTGACGTTCGCGCCGTTCCAGTCGTAGAACGACATCTTCACCGCGTTGAAGAACGGAATGTATTTGAAGGTCCCGAGAACGAGGAATATGGGAATGAGGAAAGCGTATCCTTTCCAGTGCTTGCGGAAAAATCCTGCCGTGTTTGTCATGTCGTGCCCTCCAATCGATACTCTAAACTTTAAGTGAAACCGTTTTAGGAGTATAGGACGCGATCTTTTTTCATGAGGGGGTACATTTTTTTGCGGAGCGGGCAACTCGTTCTTTCATGAAAAGTTGTGATATACTAGTCCGTAATTTTAAGAGGCAGGATGCAACCGAGACAAAGGATGAGGACAGATGAAAGTACTTGTGGTGGACGATCAAAGGTTATCGCGTGCTGGGATCATCAAGATGATCGAATGGGATCGTCTTGGTTTGCGGCTCGCGGGAGAGTGCGCGAACGGGCATGAAGCGCTGGAAGCGATGAGCGAGCTGGAGGTCGACGTCGTCATTACGGACGTGAGAATGCCGGTGTTGGACGGGCTTCAGCTCATCGAGAAAGCGAAGGAATTATATCCCCACGTCGCTTTCCTCGTCATTAGCGGGTTCGACGACTTTGCTTACGTGCGTAAGTCCATCCAGCTTTCGGTGGCGGATTATTTGCTGAAGCCGGTGGATAAGCTTGAACTCAACGCGCTGATGAAGGATTTGATCGAGAAAACCCAAGGCGCCAGAAACAAAGCCGCGGACCATCTTTACAACACCCGCGAACAATTTTTCCGTCTCTTGCTTGAAGGCGCTTACGACGAGGAAGAAAGCATGCTTGAGGATTGGTCCGACATACGTCTTCCAGAAGGGGAAGATCATTTCGTCGCTTCGATGTTCGAATGCGAGATGGATAGAAGGAAGCTGTTCGGAGAATTTCAATTTCTGGCTAACCGATGCGAAATCTTCCTGCTGCGGACAAGAGATCATACCTACACGCTTATCGCGGTCGGTTCGACGGAAGACATGGGCGAACTCCTCTCCATTCTTCGTACGATGCTTTCCGATCGGAGCGTCTATCGGCTGGCGGGTATCGGAACCGTCGTCAAAGGGATCGACCGGTTGAGAGAATCCGTTGCCAAAGCTTACGAGGCCTATACGCTTCAAGCCAGTTTACCCGAAGGATCGGCGCCTTCGTCTTTGGGTAACGACGATTCGGAAATATCGGAATCCGTTGAAATCCCTTTGAACGCGGCATGGGAGCGGGAATGGTTCATCTTGATGAAGCAAGGGAATCGTACGGCGATCTTGGACAAGCTTAACGATCTTAGTCATTATCCTACCTCTTCGACGATGAGCCAGGACTGGATCGACAGCATCTTCCCCTATGTCCTGCTTAGGGGAGCCAAAGAGATGTTCGAAGCCGGTTTGACGAACGAACGAGATTACCTGGAAGCGTTCCGAATCGCTAAGAACCTCCCTCACGTAGCCGGAATGCTGTCCAAGCGGGACATCGTAGCCGATTATTTCAATCGTTGCCTAGATGCCGAGCCCCAAGCGCAAGCCGAGAAAATCAAGGATGCGCTGGAGAAAGCCAAAGCGTTCGTCGACGCTAATTTCGAACAACCGATCAATCTAACCGACCTCGCGCTTACCTCTTACATGAGCCCGGGTTATTTCAGCACTTTATTCCGGCAGCATACCGGCCGAAACTTCCTGGAATATTTGACTCAACTGAGAATGGAGCACGCGAAACGGCTGATCGAAGGCAATCCGAACGGTAAAATCGGGGATATCGCGATTCAATGCGGGTATCAGGATCTCAAGCATTTCCGCAAGCTGTTCAAACGATATACGGGCGTTACCCCTCTCCAGTATAAGGAGGATGCCGCCGTTGATTAAGAGCAAGCTGACTAGCTGGAATAGCAGCTTGCAGAACAAGCTGTTGTTTTCCTATTCTTTGGTCATCCTCATTCCTTTGTTAATCCTTGGCAGTATTCTATACATGACGACCATAAGCGTCACGCAAACGCAGACGCAAGAAAACCGGCTACTGGAGATGAAGCTGCTTTCGCAGAACCTCCAAGAATATTTCAACTCCCTCGAGCTGTACAGCCGGGTCATCTATACGGGAGAAATTCAGCAATTGCTGAATAAAGGCCTGCCTACCGATATCATCGAACAGACGCGCTGGAAGTCCAGCTTATTCCAACAATTTGCCGAATGGTACGGCTATATGGGGATCAAGAGCGAAATCCACAACGTCACGATCGTCACGAAGGACGGGACGATGATTCAGAGAGACCCTCTCTACATCGGAGAGACTTTCGCCGATCAACCTTGGTATACGCAAGCGTTAGCCCTGCAAGGGGAAGTGCAGGTCGCCGGCCCCTTCAAGCGTTCGTACTTCATTCCTTCGTCATCCGCTTCGCCTTATACGTTTTCTCTGGTCAGGAAAATCAACAATACGACAGGTAACGCCAATCTTGGCGGAATCGTCATCGATATTAGCGTTATGGACATCTATCGGCTGCTAAGCGGCTTGAAATTGACCAACGTCATTATTCTGAACGGTGACAACGAAATCGTCTACAGCAGCGCTATTGAACGAATCGGGCTAAAATGGGCCGAAGGCGGCGGCATACACGGAAATTCGTCGGGATGGATGGATATCGAGGGTCGGCGCATGTTCGTCAGCTCTACCTATTCGGACGTCACGGGTTGGCGCTTCGTTACTCTCGATCCGCTAAGCAGCATTCAAAGCAATTCCAACAAATACCGGGATATCACGATCGGCATCGGGTTCTTCGCCCTGATCATCGCCCTTGTCATCTCGAATTATGTATCCAGGCGGATTACGCAACCGATCAGGACTCTCCAAGAGAAAATGAAAAAGGTGCAAGCCGGCGATTTCAACATTCAATTGGACGTTCAAAGCACCGACGAAGTCGGACAATTAACCCGAAGCTTCAACCGGATGACCGAAGAAATCCATACGCTCGTTCACCATGTATACAAATCGGAGATTACCCGAAAGGAAGCCCAGCTTAAGGCGCTTCATTCGCAGATCAACCCGCATTTCTTGTACAACACGCTCGATTCCATGAATGCGATCGCCGTCATCGAAGAGGTTCCGTTGCTTTCCCGGATGGCCAAGATGTTATCCGAAATGTTTCGTTACAGCATCTCGTCAGGCGAGCAAGTGGTACCCTTGCGAGAGGAATTGAAGCAGGTCGTTCGATATGTGGAAATCCAACAAATCCGCTACGACGATAAGTTCAGCTTGATCGTCTCCATCCCAGAGCATCTACTCGCATACCGGATCCCGAAGCTGACGTTGCAGCCTATCGTCGAGAACGCGATATACCACGGACTAGAAATGATTCCCGGCGAAGGACGCATCGAGATTTCCGGCTACGAGACGGACGATTATACGGTGATCGAAGTGTCCGACAACGGTCAGGGCATTACGCCTGACGAACTTGCGGACATTCAACGACACTTGCGGCACCGCGAAACCAAGTCCGTCTCGGAACATATCGGACTGGCCAACGTGCAGGAAAGAATCGAGCTTCATTACGGCCCGGATTGCGGAATTTCACTGAAAAGCGAACATGGCAAAGGAACTACGGTCACTTACAAGCTTCCGAAAATCGAAAAAGACGCAACCTCGTGAGAGCAGCTCTTGCTGCTTTCCGGGTTGCGTCTTTTTCGATCGTCCATCGTATAAGGGCGCTTAACCGATTTTCTCCAACTTGAATACGGCCGTGTTCGCGCCAACGATCGTTCCATTACCGTTCGTGAATTGTCTAGGACAAAGTTCGTACATGCTGTCTATCGTCTCTTGGCGATCGTAACCGATTTGTTCGAGGATAGAAGCCACGATAATCGGCCACTTGTCTTCAGAGCCATCCATCACTTTAAGGGCGAAAGCCATCTTCTCTTTTCGAAGACCGAAACAATAAACGCCCTTGGCTCCGCCTTTAGCCACGATATTGGAATCCTTGAGCAACGTCGAGCAAATAAGCCCCGTCCCGGACACCATCTCGAAATTGTCGTTCATCAGCTTTCCGATCTGCTCGACGGCAGAACGCGTCGCGAGATCCTCGATCAGTTCCGGACAAGCGAACTTCAGATAGGCTTTGGCCATATTGTGAAGCGGCAGTCCGAACACCGGGAAACCGCAACCGTCGATCGCGACTACGATCCGTTCCGCCGGGTATTCGGCAAGCAAGGATAGCGTTGCCAAAATTTCTTGCTGCGCGGGATGATTCGGATCCGCGTAATTCTCCGTGCTGTAGCCCTTGCTCTTGCAATATGCCAAGATGCCCAGGTGTTTGCCCGAGCAGTTATGGTAAAGGTGACGTTCGGGCTTGCCTTGCGCGACAAGTTCGTGCCTAGCGTCCGCATTCAGCGGATAAGTCGAATGGCACACCAGTTCGTTCTCGTCGATTCCGATCTTGCCGAGCATAGACTCCAGCGCTTGAACTTGATACGGCTCGGCGCGATGGGATGCGGTCATGATCGTAAGCTCTTTGTCGCTAAACGGATAACGCTCGTCGATCCGATGACGGAAAGAAGGGATCGCTTGGATCGGCTTGGCTGCCGATCGCATATGAGTTACGTGCTCGGGATTCCCGAACCGGTACAGAACGTCTCCCGAGTAGGAAATTCCGCAAATATGTCCTTCGTATTCGCACTCGACCAGTTCTCCTCTTGACTCTTGCACCAACAATTTATTCATCCGAATACCCTCCATCTATGTTGAATCTAGTTGTAACGACTAGTGATCGCGGCGGCCGCTTGCAGTTTATTCGGATCGATCGGTTCAAGCGCTCGGCCGTTCACTCTCACTCCCGTGCCCATATGAACTTCCGCGACTTTCGTCTGCTTAATGAATTCATCCAACGATTCCACGTTAAGTCCGCTGCCGGCCAAGATCTCGATAGATTGTCCTTCGCATAACTTTACCAACTCCGCGATCTCAGGTTTCGCGTCCAGAACGCTGGGTTTGCCGCCCGAGGTCAGAACTCTACGGATCGTCGGATACCGGCTCAACAGTTGCAGCGCCGCGTGCCGATCTTCGAGCTCATCGAACGCGCGATGGAACGTAACGGGCAAAGTCCCCGTTTCGCTAAGCAGCATCTCCAATGCCCTCTCGTCAATCCGGTTGTCCAGCGTCAGCATCCCCATCACGAAACCCGCGGCTCCGCACGCCTGAATGGCCCGAACATCGCGTCTCATGACCGCTAAGTCGTCCGCGTCGTAGACGAAGCTGTTCGCATGAGGACGCAGCATCACGTTAACGGGAATGTCGACCGCCTTCACGACCTCTTTAACCAACCCGTAACTAGGCGTTACTCCGCCTTCGACGATGCCGGAGATGAGCTCTATTCGGTTAGCTCCATTTTCCTGAGCCAATCTGGCATCCCTTACGCTTGTTGCAATTACTTCTAGGATCATTTCGGAAGCCTCCCCATTAATAAAAGCACGGAATTTAAGATAACAGAAATCGAATGCTTCGTCCAATAGAGATAGCGTATTTGCCTTATGCCTATCGAGCATTCGTAATAGACCAAGAACCCCGTCAGTCGCATGAACGGGGTTTGATTTGAGAGTTCGATTATTTTCGGAAAGCGACTTTAAAGTCGTTCATTACTTTTCTCTGCCGCTCGATATAATTCCACACCCAGAACACTAGCGCAAAGGATGCCAATAAATATAACACGGGCACGACAAGGTTTACCGCTCCCAACAGAAAAGCGAATACGAGAAGCAAACCGTTGAACAAATGGTTGATGGCCGTATGCGCGTTGCTGGGGATGAGATCCGTAGCGTTCTTGTCGTAATACCGATGCGCGTATCGGATTGCCTGAATCGCGAAAGGAACGGATAGAAAAGCAAAGTAAAGCGTTAACGGTCCGTAGCCGAGCAGCGGCAAAATACCGATGATCGCGTAGCCGGCTATGAATCCGGCGATCAATACGTTTTTAGCTTGTTTTTTGCCGAGACGCACGACCAGCGTTTTCTTATCCGACTTCGCGTCGGATTCCGCGTCCGGGAACTGGTTGATTAACAGGACGTTGCTTATGAATAGCGCGACGGGAAGCGAGATCAGCAACGCCTGCATCGAGTAGTGGCCCGTTTGCACGTAGAACGCTCCCATGGTCATGAATACGCCGTAAGTCGTTGCGATAAGGAACTCGGCGATACCCGGAGCCATATTGATGAACGAGAATTTCCCCTTGTTGTTCGTATAGAATAAACCGGCAATGATTCCGTATAAGATAAGCGGGATCAATCCCCAACCGCTAACGGCGACTAAATAAATCCCGATCAAAGCGGCGCCGATCGATAATGCCAACCCGAAGAAACACATGTCCGCCCGCGAGATCAATCCGAGCTGGATCATCCTGGAACCGCCCGTGAACGGCCGGATTCCGGTTCGATTTTCGCCGTCCCGTTCCGCGTCTTTCCAATCGTTGATCATATTCGTACCTGCCTGAATCATGATTGCCCCGAATAAGGTCAAAATAAAGTGAAGCACGTTAAACTCCGCCGATCCTGACAAAGCCAACGCCCCGCCTAATAAAATCGGCACTAACGCCGCGGTCAGCGACAACGGGCGAACGGCCTCTTTCCAAGCCCGCGCCTTCGCTCTCACGTCGTCCCACACGCTCACCTTTTCCCGGTTTTCTTCGAAATCGAACACCGTCGGGGGTTCGCCCTGCAGAATTTCCGGCACATAGCGATATTTGACCGTAAACGGCTTCACCCGAATAAATTCCAACCGATCGAGGGCTCCGATTTGATGAAATTGCCCAACGATCGGAGAACGGTTGACGAGCAGTTCGATCGCTTTGTTCCGATCCTTCTCTTCCTTCAACACTTCCGCCCGGCCGATGATTTCGCACTCCTCCATCTCCATGAAGGTGGCCCCTTGGTGGATGAGCATCGCGGTTTCCGGGATATTAATCCATTGAATGACCTTCGGATCGCCCTTCGTGCTCGTTAAGTAAAACTGGAACTCCTCGTCCGCGGCGAAATGCATCATCCTCTGGCGAGGCGATCCCATATTGGAAGTACCGACCGCGGCTACCTCCGCCCGGCTCAGATACTCGAGCACTTCCTGCCTGCTTCGTTGCGCCATTTATTCATATCCTCCTATCCCGTTCTTAGCTCAAAACTTCTTCTTTCTATTTTCCCGCGCGTGTACGCTATGCTTTCTCATTATACCACTCGAGCTTAAAACAGTAAGCTGGGGCTCGGCGGCGCTGCTTCATGCGATATAGTACCGTGTCGCGGTACTATTGGGCTCGGCGGCGCTGCTTCAAGAGAGATAGTACCGCGTCGCGGTACTATTGGGCTCAGCGGCGCTGCTTCTTGGGAAATATTACCGTATCGCGGTACTATTGGGCTCGGCGGCGCTGCTTCATGCGATATAGTACCGTGTCGCGGTACTATTGGGCTCGGCGGCGCTGCTTCAAGAGAGATAGTACCGCGTCGCGGTACTATTGGGCTCAGCGGCGCTGCTTCTTGGGAAATATTACCGTATCGCGGTACTATTGGGCTCGGCAGCGCAGCTTCTTGGGAAATAGTACCGCATCGCGGTTACTATTGGGCTCGGCGGCGCTGCTTCAAGAGAGATAGTACATCGTCGCGGTACTATTGGGCTCGGCGGCGCAGCTTCATGGGAATAGTACCGCATCGCGGTACTATTGGGCTCGGCGGCGCAGCTTCAAGATCTATATAATCCGTCAACTTCTAAAGCAAATCTTGCTCAATATCGAAGTCAACGCTTGTCCATCATTGTTAAGTATCTTATCTTCATCAGATGGTGGGTATAGGAGAGTTGGTGCACAGGATAGAGCTGAACGGTCAAATTGGTAGGATAGCGAGGGAAAGTGATGTAAGTCGCAGACATTCAGGCACAATCGCCCCATCTTCTTGCTCTGAGTCGGTGCTATAGCGTTACTTTTTGGTACTATTACCCTATCTTGCTCTGAGTCGGTGCTATAGCGTTACTTTTTGGCACTATTACCCCATCCATGCCCGAAGTCGGCTCTGTAGTGTTACTTTTTGGCACTATTACCCCATCCGTGCTCGTAGTTGGCTCTGTAGCGTTACTTTTTGGCACTATTGCACCAAAGGCTTCATTATTGCCGTCTATATCGTACCGCATCGCTGTGCTATTGGGCTCGGCGGCGCAGAATCAAGAAATATAATACCGCATTATTCGCTCTCGCAATAAAATGCAGAAAAATCACGGTTTGAACGGCTTGCGGCAATCATCCTCCAACCGGAATCCCCTCTTTCGTGCTGTTCTATAAGTATTACCCGGCGACTCCCGGGAAAGTTTGCTGCGGAATAAAAGAATTCAATAAACCAGCTTCCAAAAGCTCTAAGCAGGTACCCTCCCACCATTTTCCACACAACAAACCGCCTCGTTCTTTCGTAATAAGGTGTACGGCACCGAAACGAAAGGATGATGGCTCCAGCATGCTTAAAAAATTCGGTTCGATCGCGTTAACGGGATTGCTGCTCGCGCAGGCGGCTCCAATCCACGCGGCAGAGAAGAACGATCCGTCGGACGTCTATATGGACGGTAAGAAACTAGCGCTAACTACCGATCCCGTTATCGTGAACGGCAGCACTCTCGTTCCTATGCGCTCCTTATTCGAGGCGCACGGAATCGCAATCGATTGGGATAACGGAACTCAGACCGTGAATGCGACGAAACCCGGGATGAACTTTACATATCGTATCGGAGAAACGTCAGCGTACTTAAATAAAGATCGAATCCCGGTTTCCCAACCCGGGAGGATCCTTAACGGCTTTACTATGGTTCCTCTGAGGTTCATTAGCGAGACGCTCGGCGATCTCGTCCAATGGCACGCGTACTCCGGCGACATTACGATCTCGTCCTCGCGGGAGTATAAGAATACGGTCATTTACGGTGTGAATTTGAGAGTTTCACCCGATACCGCGTCGGATGCGCCCGTGACCCGGATGCTTGCCAAAGGAGAGAAGATTCAAGTTCTTCGAGCGATCGACGCGAATTGGTTGGAAGTGCGCACGCAGGACGATAAAATCGGTTTCGTCTCGGCCAAGCCCCAATACACCGATTACTCGAATGCTGAGTTGACCGAGCTTCGAGGGGATGAGCTGATCGCTTTCGGTGAGCGGTATTTGGGCGTTCCATACGAGTTCGGGGCGGATCCCGACCAAACGTTAACGTTCGATTGTTCCTCGTTCGTCCATCATGTGTTCAACGAAGTATTGTCCATCGACCTGCCGCGCGTTTCCTATAATCAAGCCAAGGAAGGAAAAGAAGTCGGATTGGACGAGCTCCGCAAAGGAGATTTGCTGTTTTTCGGCGCCCGGGGGCTTGAAATCGGACATGTCGGCATTTACGCGGGAGACAACCGGATTCTCCATACGTTCTCCAAGGATAAGGGCGTGCATGTCGCCGATTTCGACGAGAAGTGGAAAAAACGGTTCGTTACGGCTCGGCGGCTTTTTTAACGAGATGCTCGCTAAATAAGAAAAGAGCAGCAAGGTTCGCTGAAGCGAGCCCGTCTGCTCTTTTCTTCCTTATCGTCATTTCAGTTCTTAGAAATTCCCCAATGAAACTCCGGACGTCGTGGCATAAGCGGAATGGAGCGTGATTTTGTACGTTCCCGCCGGCTGGCCGTAGGCCAGATTGTACCAGCCTCCCGTCGATTGCGAAGGGTTAAGATATACGCTTGTGCTTGCTACGAATACGTCTCCCGAAGCCGTTACGCGATACAGATCCATATACATGGTCGTGGAAGTCGTATAGCTTTGGTTGGCTATTGCCGTACCTACTCTGATGTTTCCTGCGTTTAATGTTGCCGTCCATGAATTGGAGAATCCGGGAGACGTGACGTAAATCGTTGAAGAAGCCGACTGTCCCGTATTATTTTTGGCGACGATTTTAATCGCATGGGTCGTGCTCATCGAGCCCGAAATCGTGTAGGACGTGTTTGTCGTGTTGGCCACGAACGCGTTATCCTTGTAAATGTCGTAGTTGGTCGCGTTCGTCGAAGTCCATGAAAGATTGATATTGTAAAAAGGGCCGGTCGTATACGTAATTACCGGAGCGGTTGGAGTCGGATCGCAGCCCAATGTCGTTGCGATTGTCGAAGTGCTGGTATACCCGCTCTGGCCGCTGACAACATTGAAATTATACGTCGTGCAAGGGCTGAGCCCCGTAACGTTGATGCCATTCCCCGCCATTGTGGAATACAAGGACCCGTCCTTATAAACATAAACATAATTTTCCCCGGGCTGAAGCGTCCACGACAAGGTCAATGAATTGGATGTGACGTTCGTTACGTAAGCTCCTGTCGCAGCATTAGCCGACATCGCCGGAATCAGCAGCATAAGGGCAATAAAAGCGACTAGCCATTTCTTCGATTTCATGATCCGCACTTCCTTCTCAATTAGAGTTTTCGAGCCGTCATCGCACTGCCCGTTCGATCCGGTTAATTTGTGTCATCTTCCTCCTTTATAGATCATTTTTTCTTACAAGATAAGGTTATCACTCCATTTTATAGACAACAATCCCCCTTATTAATCTCGGTAAAAAAACACATTATCATCTTAGAAATACTCTCTGAAAAACGTTTTTCCTAATCATGGAGGAATCGAAAGAGTAACCCCCACCCTGTCGGGATGGAGGTCTTATCGTTATCCGACTCTTTAAGCTACTCCCGTTCGCTTGTTATTTCGATCGCAAACGAAAAGAACCCCGATCACGACAAGCGTGAGCGAGGTTCCCCTATATCTTAGATAAGGTTCAGAAAGTCGGGTCCAATATCAGCTTCATTCCCTCGATCTTCACTTGATCTTGGCGAATGACCCAATCCTTGAACTTCTCGTAGATTTCTTCCGAATAACCGAATAGCCGTTTCATCTCCAGAACGATCTCTTTCTCGTCGTCGCTATAATCGCCATCCGCGAATACGAGCAGAAGAATTTCCGCGAAGAAGACGTTCTTGATCTGCTCCTCCCGTATGCCGCCGATAATCTCGGAAAGCTCCCTCTTCGAAGGAAACGGGGTTACCTGCTTAGCGTCTTCCTCCATGCCCATCTCTATCCTGAAAGCCCGTAAATTCCGCGCTTCGTTCCCGCTTACGTAACCATCGGCTTTTGCGACGACTCGTGCCAATTCCAGAAAGGCTTCTTTATGTTCTTGCGACTGAAGAAAATGTAAAAACAATGCCGACAGCTCCTTTTGTATGAAAGTATGTTCGTAATCAATTCGACGCTTCGGGCTTTTTTCCTGTTTGGAAAACGAAATAGGGAGGATCGACAATAATAGTTAGATTTAGACCCGACATTTTAGCAAAATTCGCACATAAACTTATGTAAGATAGTTAGCGAATCAAAATTTCAAACCTCGAAGGAGATCGATATTGTCACGATGATCAGAAACCCACGCTCGGAACGCGCAACGTTAAATGTGTCTTTTTCTATACTCGTTAAGGCCAGCAGGAAAATCCATGCTTTGGAAATGGCTGATTTTCTTCTTAACAAAAGCAGTATCATCATGGATCAGGTCCGTATGGTCAACGAGGAGGGTGCAGATAAGCTCTTCTTCTTGGAAAATATCGAAAGTATCCGTTGGGATTACGCGGAAATGACGGAATACAGCAATCTATTCAAAGCGGTCGGGCATATTCGCTTGACGCTTCGTACGGATAAGATACCGGAGTCTATGGAGATCCACCTACGAGACAACGATTACAGGCTTCCCAAGTCGGCCATGAAAGATAGAACGATCTGGGTCATCCCTACAACGAATGAGCCCGCGTTCACGCAAGTATTGACTCAGTCATTAGAGTATTACGTTCACAATGCGGAATCGATCCCCTTTATTATCGCCGGTTAACCTCGCGAACCAGCAAAGCGTATAAATCCATCCTCCCTAGCCGCGTTAGAAAACGGACTAAGGAGGATGGATTTTCCGTGTTTGCCCGTTAACGGGTTATCGTTCTTCCAAGCGGCGCGCGATCTCCTCGGCGATTAGCCCTCCCTTCTTCGATAAGCCGATAGGCACGCTCGATCTCTCGTTCCGTCGGCGTCGGAACGCCTTCCAGCGGATAATCTTTGCCGAGTTGTTGCCACTTGTACACGCCCATCCGATGGTACGGAAGCAATTCCAACTTCTCTACTCCGCGCAGCCCCTCGACAAAGGAACCGAGAGCGCGCAGATCGTTGCCGTCATCCGTTATGCCGGGAATAAGCACGTGGCGGATCCACATCGGCGTGTTCCGCTCGGACAAATAAGCGGCGAACTTAAGTATCCTCTCATTGTCCCTGCTCGTTAATCTCTCATGCTTCTCGGGGTTCATTTGCTTCAGATCGAGCAGCACCAAATCCGTAACGTCGAGAAGCGCCTTCGCATGGCTAACCTCGCAAAACCCCGATGAATCAAGCGTCGTATGAAGACCCCATCTACGCTTGCACTCGGAGAAGAGCTCCGCTACGAATCCCGCTTGAAGCGTCGGCTCTCCTCCCGTTACGGTAATCCCGCCTCCGGACCGGCGATAATAAGGCAAATACGGTTCGATCTCCCTCAAGATTTCTTCCACCGTTACGGCTCTGCCGGCTCCCGTGTCCCAAGTATCCGGATTGTGGCAAAATTGGCATTGTAGCGCGCACCCTTGCATGAAAAGCACGAAGCGTATTCCCGGTCCGTCGACGGTACCGAAGGAATCAATGGAGTGGATTCTGCCTTTCATGCGTAACGACCTCCCTATAGCCGATCTCGATTACACGGCGCCATGGAATGTACGATTGATGACATCCAATTGCTGCTCGCGCGTCAGTTTGATGAAATTCACCGCATAACCCGATACCCGGATCGTAAGCTGCGGATAGTTCTCGGGATGCTCCATCGCGTCCATAAGCTGCTCTCTGTCGAACACGTTGACGTTGAGGTGATGCCCCAAGCTTTCCGCATAGCCGTCCAGCAAGGAAACCATGTTGTTGATCCGTACCGCTTGTTCCTTGCCGAGCGCTTTCGGAATAATCGAGAACGTGTTCGATATGCCGTCAAGACAGCTATCGTATGGAATCTTCGCGACGGAAGCTAACGAAGCAAGTGCCCCCATCCGATCTCGTCCGTGCATCGGGTTAGCGCCCGGAGCGAACGGTTCTCCCGCTTTTCTTCCGTCCGGAGTGCTGCCCGTCTTCTTGCCGTACACGACGTTCGAAGTAATCGTGAGCACCGACATCGTAGGTAACGCGTTCCGATAGGCATTGTGTTTGCGTAGCTTATTCATGAACGACTCGGTAATCTGTACGGCAATTCGGTCGACGCGCTCGTCATTGTTGCCGTATTGCGGATACTCGCCTTCGATCTCGAAGTCGACGGCGATCCCTTTCTCGTTGCGGATCGGCTTCACTACCGCGTACTTAATGGCGCTCAGGCTGTCCGCGACGACGGACAATCCGGCTATGCCGCACGCCATCGTCCGCAAAATCTCCCGATCGTGAAGCGCCATTTCCAACCGCTCGTAGGAGTATTTGTCATGCATGAAGTGGATCACGTTTAGCGTGTTCATGTACAGCTGCGCCAACCATTCCAGCATCGTATCGTATTTCTTCATCACTTCATCGAAAACTAACGTATCTCCTGTAATCGGCGCGTAAGCCGGACCGACCTGAAGGCCCGATTTCTCGTCCACGCCGCCATTGATCGCGTACAGCAGCGCTTTGCCGAGATTGGCCCGGGCGCCGAAGAACTGCATTTGCTTCCCGATCCGCATCGCGGATACGCAGCAAGCGATTCCGTAATCGTCGCCGAATTGGGCCCGCATAAGATCATCGTTCTCGTACTGGATGGAACTCGTCTCGATGGACACTTTCGCGCAATATTTCTTGAACGATTCCGGAAGGTTAACCGACCATAACACGGTCAAGTTCGGTTCCGGCGCCGGTCCCAGATTATATAACGTATGGAGAATACGGAACGAGCTCTTCGTCACGCGGGTTTCTCCCGTAAGCGCCATGCCGCCGATCGACTCGGTCACCCAAGTCGGATCTCCGCTGAACAGCTCGTTGTAATCCGGCGTACGGAGAAACTTCACGATCCGCAGCTTCATGACGAAGTGGTCCATGAGCTCCTGCGCTTGTTCTTCCGTCAGCGTTCCTTCCCGCATATCGCGATCGATGTACACGTCCAGGAAGCTTGTCACCCGGCCAATGCTCATCGCCGCTCCGTTCTGCTCTTTAATCGCGCCGAGATAGGCGAAGTACAGCCACTGGAAAGCTTCTTTGGCATTCGTCGCGGGACCGGACAAATCGTGGCCGTATGAGGAAGCCATTTGTTTCAATTCCTGCAGCGCCCGGATCTGTTCCGATAACTCCTCGCGCAGCCGGATTACGTCCTCCGTCATCGAGTCCACTTCAAGCTGCAGCAGATCTTCCTTCTTGCCGGAGATAAGACGGTCGATTCCGTAGAGAGCTACCCGGCGATAATCGCCGATAATCCGCCCTCGTCCGTACGCATCGGGGAGCCCCGTAATGATGCCCGCTTTGCGCGCGGCGCGCATCTCTGTCGTATAAGCATCGAAGACGCCTTGATTGTGGGTTTTGCGAACTTCGGTGAACAGCTTGACGATCTCCTGAGGTAATTGAAAACCGTAAGCTTCGCAAGCATCCACGACCATTTTGATCCCACCGAAAGGCTGAACCGACCGTTTGAGCGGAGCGTCGGTTTGCAAGCCGACGATCTGCTCCATGTCCTTATCGATGTAACCGGGAGCATGGGAAGTAATCGTGGATATCGTATCGAGATCGATATCCAATACGCCTCCGTTGTCCCTCTCCAGCTTCGTTAGCCGTTGAATTTGTTGCCAGAGCGCCGTAGTCGCCTCCGTAGGTCCCGCGAGAAACCCCTCGTCTCCCGCATAAGGGGTCAGGTTGCGATCGAGGAAATTTTTTACGTCGATCCGCTCCCGCCAAACTCCCGAAGCGAACCCTCTCCACGCGCCATCCTTGTTCGTCTGCTTTAATTCGGATTCTCTCAATGCCATGATCAAGGCACCTCCACTCTCGTTTTATCGCATGATGTCGTTAGTCGTTACGGCCGTAGAATGCCCTGCGGTAGATGTCCGCCAGCTCGGTTACGAGAGGCATGCGCGGGTTTGCGGTCGTGCATTGATCCTCGAAGGCGCGGTCCGCCAGTTCGTCCGCTCTGCTCTCGAACTTCTGAGGATCGATCCCGAGCTCTCCGAACGTAGCCGGGATATCGAGCGTTTGATTCAGCTTCCGGATCGCCTCGATTAAGCTGTTCACGCCTTCTTCCGTCGTGCGTGCCGGTAGCCCCAAGATTCTGGCGATTTCCGCATAACGCTGATCCGCCACGAAATGGTCGTATTTCGGGAATGAAGCGAACTTCGTAGGCTTCTGCGCATTATAGCGAATGACGTAAGGCATCAGGATCGCGTTCGTTCTGCCGTGCGCCGTATGAAACTCGCCGCCCCACTTATGAGCGAGGCTGTGGTTGATTCCAAGGAAAGCGTTGGCGAACGCCATCCCGGCGATCGACGATGCGTTATGCATTTTCTCGCGGGCGAGCGGATCCGCCGTCTTGTAGGATTTCTCCAGATTCTCGAAGACGAGCTGAATGGCCTTGATCGCCAAGCCGTCCGTGTAATCGTTGGCCATTACCGATACATAGGCTTCGATCGCATGCGTCAGCACGTCCATGCCGGTATCCGCTACCGCCGTCTTAGGCAGGGAGTACACGTACTCGGGATCGATGATCGACACGTCCGGCGTCAGCTCGTAATCGGCAAGCGGATATTTCGTATTTCCCGACTTTTTGTCCGTGATGACCGCGAACGACGTGACCTCCGAGCCCGTACCCGACGTAGTCGGGATCGCGACGAATTTAGCTTTGTTGCCTAGCCGAGGATACTTGTATACCCGTTTGCGGATATCCAAGAATTTCATCTTCAGCGAGTGGAAAGAAGTATCCGGGTATTCGTAGAACAGCCACATCGCTTTCGCCGCATCCATCGGCGAACCGCCTCCGAGAGCGATAATGCAGTCGGGCTTGAAGCCCGCCATAATTCTCGTGCCGCGTTCCACCGTTTCGACGGACGGATCAGGCTCAACTTCCGAGAACACTTCGATGGAGACGGGCAGCTTCCGCTTGCGCAAGTAATATTCGACCCTGTCGACATAGCCGAGCTTAACCATCATCGGGTCGGTGACGATAAGAATCCGGTTGATGTCCGGCATTTTCTCCAAATATTGCGTGGAACCTTTCTCGAAGTAGATTTTCGGCGGAACCTTGAACCACTGCATATTCACGGTCCGGTAAGCGACGCGTTTAATGTTAAGCAGATTAACCGCCGTTACGTTGGAAGTCGTCGAGTTGTGTCCGTAAGAACCGCAACCGAGCGTCAAGGAAGGCAGGTTCGTATTGTACAAGTCGCCGATCGCGCCGTGCGTAGACGGGGAATTGACGATGACGCGTCCGGTTTTTAGAGTGGCCGCGAACTCGGCGATCACGGCATCGTCTTTGGAATGAACGACCGACGAGTGTCCCATGCCTCCGAATGCCGTCACTTCCGCCGCTCTCTGAATGCCTTGCGCGGCATTCTTTACCTTATAGCACGCGAGCACCGGACTTAGCTTCTCCGCCGACAGCGGATAATCTTTACCGACTCCGTTCAGCTCGGCAACGAGAATTTTCGTATCCTCAGGTACGCTGATGTTGGCCATCTGCGCGATTTTCACGGCGGATTGGCCGACGATGACGGCATTCACCGCGCATCTGTCCTCGTTAATGACCAGCTTCGATACGGCAGCCGTCTCTTCTTTGTTCAAGAAGTAACAGCCCATCTCGCCCATTAACCGCTTCGTCTCCGCATAGATCGGCTCCTCGATAATGACCGCTTGTTCGGAGGCGCAGATCATGCCGTTGTCGAACGTCTTGGATAGGATCAGATCGGTAACGGCTTGCAGCAGATCCGCTGTTTTCTCAATGAAGCACGGCACGTTGCCGGGTCCTACGCCTAACGCCGGTTTTCCCGTGCTGTAAGCCGCCTTCACCATAGCCGATCCGCCGGTTGCCAACACGAGAGCGACATCCGGGTGATTCATTAGCAGGCTGGTTGCCTCGAGGGAAGGGTTAGCCACCCACTGGATGCAACCTTCTGGAGCTCCCGCTTGAACCGCGGCTTCCATAACCGCGCGGGCAGCGGCTTCGCTGCTCTTCTGAGCGGACGGATGAAAAGCGAATATAATCGGATTACGCGTCTTCATCGCGATGATGGCCTTGAACATCGTCGTCGAAGTCGGATTCGTAACGGGGGTAACGCCCGCGATTACGCCGACCGGCTCCGCAACCTTGCGATAGTTCTCGTAAGGATTTTCTTCGATGACGCCCACGGTTTTGTCGGACTTCACGCTATGGTAGATGTACTCCGTCGCGAAGATGTTTTTGGTGATTTTATCTTCGTATACGCCTCTCCCCGTTTCCTCGACCGCCATTTTCGCCAATACCATATGCTTATCCAACCCTGCTAACGCCATTTGCTGCGTGATCCGATCGACCTGCTCCTGGTCTAATCCCATGAACGCGTCTCTCGCTTTCAATGCAGCGGCTACCAAGCGATTCACTTCAGCCTGAGCATTGGGTAAATCTTTCACTTCTCCGACTTTTTCTTTAATGGCCATATTCTCAACCTCCAAGTAGAGTCTTATTTTATGGATTAGGGATCTCCCGCTAGTAGCCGTAACCGTTGGAACGGTCGATAAGCGTAACGATTAAATCCTCCTCCATCTGAAAATGATGGTTCAAAATTTGGATCGCCTGCGTCAAATAAGAAGCCATTTCCTTCTCCTCGTGCTGGCGAACCGGCGCGCGTTCCAGAGCGTTAACGAAAGCTTGGATGAATTGCTCCGCCAGTACGTGCTCCTGCTCCATCAACGTGAATTGTTCGGGTTCTTCGCCGTAATACCAAGTCACCATCGGAAACAGTCTTTCTTCCTCCCACTTGGCATGGGCATCGAGCTGCCTTACGAACTGATTGGCCGTCTCCCTCAGGTTGCCGAGAATGCCGTCTCGATTGATCGCCCCCGACGTCTCCCCTACCGCCTTTACCCATACGTGCAGTTCATGAAGCTCTTCCTTCAGTTCCTTGTGCTCCTCATGCAAACGTTCGACGGCTTCACTCATCTCAAGCTTCGAATAGCTCAGAGTCGTGTAAGCATTCTCGACGATTTGTTGTTTCATGGCGTATCCCCTCCGTATCCGAAGTTGAGGTAGCTCTTTCATGTCTTTAGTGTACGTCTCTTGATCTCATTTTCATGTGAAAAAAATCACAATATTATATCGATAAACCCGTATCTTCGACATTGACACAAATCATTCACCTGATCATCATAATGAAAACGGACCGCGCGAAAGGTATCCCTTCCGGCAGTCCGTCCTATTCGTTATTTAAGCTAATCCGAACGCTTCTTCGATATCGCGAATTTTCTTGTCGTCTATCGACACGATATCCCCGAGGCAACGGGAAGAGATGATCGCTTTCGCGCTGTACTCCGCAACCTCCAGCCGATCGAACGTATTCAGCAAACTTTGCCCGGTCACGATTACGCAGTTGTTTTCCACTAGCGCGATCGGCGTATCCTTCGTAAAATTCGCAGCCGCTTCGCGCGGAGCGGTATAGATCGAGCCGAATGGCAATTTAGGTACATTTCGAAGGAGCAGATAGCTCTCCGGAATCGTTCTGGAATCGAAAGCATCATCCGTTACCGCGAATGCCATAATGTTCGGCGGATGCGCGATCATAATGGAATCGATATGAGGATGAAGTTCGTAGATCGCTTCATGCAGCTTCGCGGATCGGCTTGGCTGCTTGCCTTCCTCGACTTTTCCGTCGTCCACCCTGACTAGGTGATCGACGTCCAAGTATTTGCGGTCCATGCCATGAGGGGTAAGGATGAAGCTGCCTTGTCCGAGCCGCTGAGAGAACGTCCCTTGCGTGCTCGTGAAGAGACGTTGGTCGTAGGATCGCTGAATGAACTTGATCATTTCCCGGCGAAGCTCCCTTTCCTTCGAGCTATACCCGGTCGGGAGGAAAGTAGCCGGTTGGAACTCCGCGTTGGCGGCAACCGTTTCATAATGCGCTTCGGACAGCAGAATCGGCTTTCCGATCCGTTTGGCTTTGATCTCCAGTCTGGCGCAGAAATCAAGCGTTTCGAAAATTTTGAACGCTTCGAACAGATCGGGACCGCCGATGACGATGCCGTGGTTTTCTAACATCACGGTGTCGATCCCCTTCGCGAAGACGGCGGCGATATTTTGTCCAAGCTCCTCGCTACCCGGCAGCGCATACTCCGCCATGCCGATCTCTCCGCATATTTTTCTTTCGTTCGGAAGCATCCGCGTATCGGGGATACGGCGAACGATGCTGAACGATACGAGCGCGGGAGGATGGGCGTGAACGACCGCCTTCAGATCGGGTCTCGTCCGGTACACCAATCTATGAAAAGGCAACTCGCTAGACGGTTTATGTATGCCGACGACTTGACCGTCCGCCTTTACGCAGACGATGTCATTGCGGGTGAGAGAGCCTTTGTCTATGCCGGCGGGAGTGATCCATAGATCGCCGTTGTCGTCGAGAATGGACAAATTCCCTCCCGAAGTCGTCGTCATTCCATAACTATAGATTCTTTCCATCATTAACGTGATTTGATCAGCCGGGTGCAAAAGTCCGAACTGCATAACTCTCATCTCCTAGCCTTCGAGATATTCGTCGCTTTAGCCGTTACTCCTGAAGGATTACGCTCTGGGATTGCCGCCGAAGAAGGCTTCGATTTCCCTCTCTACGCTTTCCTGCGAATCCGATCCATGGATAACGTTGAATTCGACCGACGTCCCGTAATCTCCGCGAATCGTCCCGGACGCGGCTTTCACCGGATTGGTCGCGCCGATCATGCTTCTTCCGATTTCCACCGCGTTCTCCGCTTCCCAGATCATCGCGAACACGGGGCCGGAAGTAATATAATCAACGAGTTCTTGGAAGAAAGGCTTCTCTCTGTGAGCGCCGTAATGTCTCTCCGCGTGAGCTTGATCCACGTCGACCAGCTTGGCGTCGACAAGGCGGAATCCCCTCTGTTCGAATCGTCTTACGATTTCCCCGATTAATCCTCTGCGTACTCCGTCCGGTTTGATCATAATGAACGTTTTTGTTTTCTCCATGGTTTCGTCTTCCTCCTTCGGGATCGAGCTTATTCGTTAGTATACTCAGTACCAGTCTATAGAAGTGTGACATTACTCACAAGCCTTGTTACGAATATTCGACTTTTACGACCTACTTGCGGCATGAACCGAGGAAGGAAGGTGTCGAAAAATAATTACTCTTTGCTCATCCCTCTCCGCTAAATAACGACAACACTTTCGCGATACATAATGTATCATTTAGAAAATGATATAGACCCTGTAGGTCGCGAGGTGATTCCATGACGATCTTAAACGTTCCTTCCTTGCTAATCGGTCATACCGATCCCGCGGCTTCCATGCGGATGACTAACCGCTTAGCCGGACATTTCAAACCTTTGCCGTCAAGTAAACGGATTGTCGTCGTCTGCATAGGTTCCGATCGCTGCACCGGAGATTCGTTAGGCCCCTTAACCGGTTCGCTGCTCGGCAAATACCGCTCGACCGCCTTCGACTTGTTCGGCACGCTGGAGAAACCCGTTCACGCGATGAATCTCGACGCTACGCTGGAGAAATTGAATACGACGATCGACGATCCTTTCGTCGTCGGAATCGACGCCTGTCTCGGAAACGCGTCCAGCATCGGAATGATTCAGATCGGCGACGGCCCCCTGCGACCGGGGGCGGGAGTTAACAAGACGTTACCCCCCGTCGGAGATATTCATATTTCGGCTATCGTTAACATCGGCGGCATACTCGGCTTCCAAGTTCTGCAGAACACACGTCTGCATTTGGTCATGAGCATGGCGAGCCTGATCTCCAAAAGCTTGTTCGTCGCGATTTCGGTGGCCGCTCGTGAGGATCGTATCCAGTACGGAATTCAACGATAATTGCCAATAGCCGCAACTATTCCGTACTCTGCATTTTCTCGTCCAACAAACGGAACGCGTTACTCAGCTTGTCTTTCGGAACGTTCGCGTATCGATCCCCCATGTTAACCTCGAACATGCAAGTCGTCTCGCCGGTTTCCCTCAAGAACGCGGTCAATCCGATCCCCGATTCCGCGTAAACGGAGATTAAGGCCTTTTCAAGCCTGTCTTTGGATACGTTCGCATGAACGTGAAACATGTTGCAAACCGGCGTCAACGGCTTCGTCGCTATGGCATGGCAGGCGTTAAACCGTTCGGCAAGCTCGATCGCCTCCCGATAATACCGCTCCATCTTGGGAAGGCGTTGCTCGAAATAGTAGTCCGAGCTAAGAATATAGGGATATAAGCTGATTAAATCTCCGCCATGCCTTCTTTTCCATACTTTCGACTGCGACGTGAAAGCTTCATCCCCCGCCAGTATCGCTCCGGCGATGCCACCGACCCCTTTGTAGAAGGAAACGTATACGCTGTCGAATAGAGCGCAAATATCGGAGGCGGACTTCCCGTAATAAGGTAAAATTTCAAACAGCCTCGCCCCGTCGAGATGCAGTTTGATGCCGCTTCCCCGGCAATGCGCGGAAATGGCCTCGAGAACTTCGAAAGGCGGCAATTGCCCGCCGATCTCCCGCTGCGGAAGCTCTAACAACACGCAAGCGACTTCCTCCGTCATATTGAGAACGTCTTCGAGCGAGATCATCCTTTCCTCGTTCGCCAGCAATACGGATTCAATGCGATGAAGCTCCCTTAACCCCTTCTCTTCATGGATCTCCAGGTGGCATAACGGATGGTAGGCGACTTTCTTCAGCTGCTTCTCGTCGCACCAGATTCTTAACGCGATCTGCTGAGCCATCGTACCCGATGGAAAGAATACGGCGGATTCCTTGCCCAAGTAACGAGCCATCTTCGTTTGGAAGTCTTCGATCACCTTGCCCTTGCCGTACATATCGCTGTCCGTGTTCCCGTCCGTATTTTCGATAACCTCTTTCAATACTTGTACATTTCGTTTTCCGTTTCCGCCTATCGGATAATCGGCCTTGTTATAAGCCTCTAATAGCGATACTTTATCATCCATGTCGTTCCGTTCTCCTTCAACCCGATTTTAATGAAAAGAGTACCTGATCCAAGATCAGATACTCTTACTCGCTCATGGTTAGCCCTTGATTCTTAAGGAAGCACGTTCCCTGCCGCTCGGAAAACGTCATACCACTCTTGACGAGTCAGATCGACGTCGCCGGCTTTGATGCAATCGATTAGTCGGCCTTCGTTCATCGTTCCGGTAACCGGCTGCATGCGCGCGGGATGACGCAATAGCCATGCCATGGCGATCGTCGTGTTGTTCACGTCGTATTTGGCCGCGAGCTCGTTGATCTTCGCGTTCAGTTCCGGGAACTTGTCGTTATCGAGGAACACCCCTTCGAAAAATCCGTACTGGAACGGCGACCAAGGCTGTATCGTGATGTCGTTCAACCGGCAATAATCCAGAATGCCTCCGTCGCGATTCACGGCCGACTCGTTCTCCATATTCACGTTAAATCCGCTAGAGATCATGTTGGCGTTCGTGATGCTTAATTGCAGTTGGTTCGCGACGATCGGTTGTTTGACGAACTTCTTCAGCAGCTGAATTTGCATCGGATGCTGATTGGAAACGCCGAAATGGCGGACTTTGCCCGAGCTTTCGAGAACATCGAACGCTTCCGCGACTTCTTCCGGTTCGACTAGCGTATCCGGGCGGTGCAGGAGCAGAATATCCAGATAGTCGGTATTAAGCCGTTTCAAAATGTTATCGACCGATTCCAGAATATGCTCCTTGGAGAAATCGAACATCCCTTTGCGAATGCCGCACTTGGATTGGAGAATGATTTTCTCGCGTACGTCGTCGTTCATATGTATGGCTTCGGCAAAAATCTCTTCGCAAGCGCCGCTACCGTAAATATCCGCATGATCGAAGAAATTCGCCCCTGCATCCATCGCGGTCCGAACGAAGCTTTCCGCCTGTTTTTTATCCAAAGAGTTAATTCGCATGCAGCCTACCGCCACGACCGGCACGTCTAATTCGCTCGTTCCAAGCTTGATGGTTCTCATTTCGAAGATCATCCTCCTCGTTATTGGTCATCTATGAACGGATCAAGATCGTTTAACTCTCTTATTGTCCCATAGATGGACGGTTGTTTTCAATATCGCTTGGATCCCGACAAGTAAAAACGATTAAAAAGCCATGCCCCGAACGTTCAAGGGCATGGCTAGGTTATCGATTACCCGGATCGTACAATCGGCAAGTCCGATTTGTAGAGTTCTTCGTGCGGTTACGAGGAACTGCTCTTTACCTCTTCAATGAACTCCGCTACGGAGATCGTTCGTTTCTCCATTCTGGAGCGTTCGGCGGCAAAAGCGATCATATGGCTTTGCACCGATTGCGCCGCGGAAGTGAGCATCTCGACTTTGCCTTTGCTGCGAACCTCGTCCAAGAAATCGCGCATTAATCCGAAATCTCCGCCGCCGTGACCGATGTGTCCGCCCGGGTCGTTAAACGTTAAGAGCTGCCGTTTGCCGTTTCCGAAGTAGCGGACTTCGATTTCGTTCTTATCCATCGAGCCTCTAATTTCGCCTTTCGTGCCCATCAGCTTAATCGTACGGTTGCACTCTTCCGTGAACGCGGTCATCGTAAAAACCGCCGTCACTTCGTTGGCAAATTCCATGCTCACGACTTGATGGTCCACGACGTCGTTGTCGCAATGGTAGACGCAGCGTCCGTACGGTCCCTTCAGAAGCGCTTGATATCGCGCTTCGTAGCTCAGATCGTCGCTCATAGCCCGGTCTTTCCAGCCCGGAGTATCGGTCAAATAAATTTTCGGCGCGTAATACGGACATTCTACCGCGACCGGACAACCGTCGAGACAGCGCTTGGGTGCACCCGGAGGCGCTTGGTCCGCCTTGAAATGCGAGAGCGAGCCGAACGAGGAGACGTTCAGGCAATCCGCCCCGACGAGCCAGAGCAGAATATCCAGATCGTGGCACGATTTGGCCAGAATCATCGGGCTGGATTCCTTCGAATTCCGCCAGTTACCGCGCACGTAGCTGTGCGCTTGATGCCAATAGGCTACGTTCTCATGGTGGGAGATGGACATTAACCGACCGATCGCTCCATCGTCGACCAATTCCTTCAGCGCCCTGAAGAACGTCGTGTAGCGGAGCACGTGGCATATCGTTAACGATCTGTCGTATTTTTTCGCTTGTTCCTGCATCCTTACGCATTCCTCGGCGCTGGCCGACATCGGCTTCTCCAGAAGAACGTGGTAGCCCGTCTCCAATGCTCTCATCGTCGGTTCGTAATGAAACTTGTCCTGGGTCGTCACGATGACGGCATCCGCTAATTGCGGCACGGCGAGCATCTCGTCCCAGTCCTTGTAACATTGATCGTCGCGAAGACCATGCTCGGATTTGAATACGGCCATGCGCTCCGCGTTCGGTTCCGCGACCGCGACCACCTTCATCGCGTGCGGATTCTGCAAGGCGAAGCTTGTATAGATGCTTCCGCGCAAGCCGCCGCCGATAAGCGCGACCTTTACTTGGTTCACGAGATTTCCCCCTTCAATCTTCAGACTATCGGATGGCGATATACCGTTTCGCCGGAGACGACCGTTTCCCTAATCGTAAGGGCGCGGGTCGAATCGTCCATTTCGAATATCGTAAAATTCGCCGATGCTCCTTCTTCCAATCTTCCCAACGAAGTCGCCCCCAGAACTTGCGCCGGCCGATAGGAGACCGCGTCTATCGCGTCGGACAAGTCCATGTCCGAATACAGCAACGCATTGGTTATGCCTCTATCGAGCGTATAAGCGGAACCCGCCAAAATATCGGGGTTTTCCACGGTGCACAGACGTCCGTCTTCGCGAAGTTCGACGTAAGCCCCGATCAAGCTTTCGTATCGGCCGCTTTTCATGCCTCCGAACTTGACGCAGTCGCTAACGAGAATCGCCTTATCGAGCTTGGCTCTCAGCATCGCCTTCAGAACCGGCGGGGCAAGATGGTGCCCGTCGGGTATGAACGTCGCCCACAGGCGGTCCTCCGCCAGCTGATGCCAGATATAATTCGGATGCCGCGGAAGCAGCGTCTGCGATCCGTTGCCCAGATGCGTGGACAACGTCGCTCCTGCGCGGACGGCGTCCGCGATCTGTTCTCCGCTCGCCATCGTATGTCCGATCGCTACGACTACGCCTTCCGCGACAAGTTTCTCGATGAACGGAATCGCTCCCGCTCTCTCCGGCGCCAACGTGACCATCTTGATCCTGCCTTCGGCCGCATCCTGGAATCGCAGAAACTCATTCCAGTCCGGATCACGCACTTGCTCCCTCGGATGGGCGCCCCTGCAACCGTCTTCTCCGGACAAATACGGCCCTTCCACATGAATTCCGACGATGGAATCGGCCGCGAACTTACCCGAACGGCATGCCTGCGCAATCGTCGACAGTCCCGATCTCATTCGTTCGAATTCACCGGTAATCACGGTAGGCAAATAAGCGGCGACGCCTTTCCCGTGCAACGCGCGCGTAACGCCTTCCACGTCCTCCAAAGTCGCTTGTCGGCCGTTAAAATCGTAACCGGCAATGCCGTTCACTTGAAGATCGATCCATCCCGCGGAAATCCAAGGCAAGCCGGTTGCCTCGCCTTCGATTACGCGAATATCCGATATGAGCTTACCGGTCGACGAGATTTCGACGATTTCTTTCGTGTCCGCGCGTATTCCCCGCCATTTCATTGGGCCGTCTCCGGCCAAACGTAGATTTCCTGCGAAGATTCCCGATCCAGATACAGCGTCCAACTCGCATGGGTTTTCAGAATCGTCGCCGGAACGTTCCGGTCTACGTCATTGTTGATCGCCAATCCGATCGCTTTCGCTTTCGCCTTGTGCGGAACGCAAGAGATGATATGGCGACTGCGCAAGATTTGCTTGACCGTCATCGTAATCGCCTGTTGCGGCACGTCTTCCGGCGATGCGAACCAGCCTTCCCCGACCTGCTGATTTTTGCAGGCATCGTTTAGATCCACGACGATATAAGGATCTCCCACCTCGAAATTCGCCGGAGGATCGTTAAAGGCGATATGAGCGTTCTCCCCGATACCGATCAAGGCCAGATCGATCGGCGCTTTGCCGATTTCTTCGTTTAATTGCCCGATCGTCGCTTGCACGTCGCCTTCCCCGTTGATCAACCAGTAATTTTCGACTCCGACGTGTTGAAGGAACCGTTCCTTCAAATATTTGCGGAAGCTCGCCGGGTGTTGCTCCGACAATGCGATATATTCATCCAAATGAAACATTTCGACTTTGTTCCATTCGATATCCTGTTTGATAAAATGCCGTAAAAACTCGAATTGCGACGCGCCGGTCGATAGGACGATACGAGCTCGGCCTTGCTCGCCGATAATTTTCCTTAAGAGTTCAGCGCTCTCTAGAGCCGCTTCATATCCCATGCGATCGGCGTTTTCCAGTATGTTGAGTTTCATGATGATTCTCCTTCTCTCTATCGAATAATATGTGGATGTCCGCGTAGTAATTGATTATCTCGCCATTCTCTCAGATCGGGCAGATCGAAGTGTTCCAGCATTCCCGGCAGGATGACGCCCATGACGTCGTCTTCATCGTACTCGACGGCTTTAACCCAGTTCGTCACGCTCTCGAGTCCGTTGATCGTCCGAATCTCCCGAATTCTTCCGTCCAGCGCCCCGGCTAGCTCCAAATATATTCCGTATCGCCCAGCCGCATACCCCTCAATTTGACCGTATTTCCGTACGTCCGACAGCCCGATCAGATCGAGGCAACGGATGACGTCGTAAGTTCGCAAGGCTGCCAAACTATCTCCCAACCAGAGCAGATCATCGGCCAGCTTATGCACGACGCCGAAGAAAGCCAACGACGGCTTGTCGAATATCGGATACGGAGCATGCGGCCCTACTCCCGAGACATTCAAGACGAACGCCGCTTTGCCCGACTCGCAGGTTTGCCGTATCCAATCCCAATGCTTGCCGATTCGGGTCGTGCCCCCCTCCCATACGGCAAGGGAAACAGGCCAAACGTACTCTTCCGAAGGCGCTTCGCCCCGTAAGACGAAGGCGCTGTTCATAATCCCCGATTGCGACCACCACATGACGTATTCGACATGTAATCCGTCCGTCACGCCTACCGGGACGATACGGGGATTCGGATCGTGCGGCGATCGGGGGTCTATCACTTTCGAACGCAACCAACTCAGCGCCTTATCCCGTCGATGCTCATTCGAAGCACTCGCGCGTTTGAAAGTCAGTTCGTCGGCTTTGACAATATTTTCGTCCAAAACGATTCTCGAATCGTCCAACTCTTCGCTCACGTACCCGGTTCGCGTACACCACAGTTCTTGCGGCGGCAACAGGCTAAGTCGGTTGTTGTCCGGGCTTTCCTGTTCATGTTGAAGCAAATGTTTACGGAAGAAAGCAGCGGCGGCCTCGGCGAGCCGATCCGTGTACCGATGCAACGAAGCGTCTTCGGTCAACAGAAGATTGTCGCTTTTCCCGTGCATCTCCCAGAATCTCCTGCATCGACCGACCGTGCGCCGGGTTGCTTCGATCGGGAAAAAATCGTATTGAACGGCAAGCACTTGAAGCGGCTTCGGCGCGAAACAGATCAGAATATCCTCGTGGTCGAATCCCAATCCGCTCATTCCGGGCCAAACCTGCTCCGAATCCTGCACCCCTCCGGCATGCATATACATCTGCCTGTTCATGATGAAGGTGCCCGGAGCCGCGGCGGCGATTCGTTCGTCGCATATCATGAGCAGCGATGTCTGCGTGCCGCCTCCGGAATGACCCGTCACTCCGATCCGAAGCGGATCGACTTCTTCCCGCGTGCACAAGTAATCGACGGCCCGCATCGCATCGTGAACGAAATAGCGGGCAAGACCATCGCCTAACGGCAAGCATTGGATTCCCGCGTGCTCATGCTCATGAGTCCCCCAGCCGATTGCCGGCTGCGAATCACCGGATCGAGAATAGCTCAGTCTCTCTCCTTGACCGATCGGATCGATGGCAAACACCGCTAATCCGGCTAGCGCGATCGTCTGGCAAACCCGCTGATAATACTCGCCGTGTTTGGCTTCCCGTTCATGTCCGCACAGGAACAGAACGGCAGCGCCGGGAGCGGTCGTACCTTCCGGAATATAAAGATTCGAAGTGACGTAATGACCGGGCCTCGACTCGAAAATCACTTTCTCGATCCGAAAACCCGGACGTACGACGACTCCCGTTACGCGGGAATTCAGAGGAGAATCGCTAGAAGGCAACCCTCCGAACGAAGCGATCAGCTTCTCCCGCATCTCCGCCGCGCGTTGTTCAACTTGAGCGATATCGCGTAACCGGTCGCGCGTTTCGTCTCCTCGGGCGAACGCCTCGTCCGAGCGGTCGAATATAAATCGCTTCAACTGGTCCCTCGTATCGAACAATGTACATCTGTACTTTTCCAGATCGGATATCGCTGTCATGCTTTGCCCTCCAGACGGTGAGTGCTGATGATCCCTTTAAGCGAACGCTTTGGCATCGATGTCAACCGAAGAACCCGTCTGAATCGACCGGTTCGCGGCATCCCCGATCATCAGCGACATCGCGCCCGCCAAGCTTCCCGCTTGCTGGCCCAGCGGATCCGCGACGTCGCCCTTGAACAGCATTCTTCTCAGCTTTTGGTCGCCGCCGCCATGGCCGTCCGCATGACTTGGAACTTCTACCGTAATGACCTCTCCGTCGGGCTTAACGATGCGAATGACGCTGTTCGAAGATTGACTCATATCGAAGTTGCCGTAGCGGTTCTCCAATTCCATTCTGCCGTCGCGACCGTTGATCGTCGCCTTCCAGCCCTCGTACGGACTGTAAGCCACTAGAGAATAGGTGAGCAACGCACCGCTTTCGTAACGGGCGTTCACCGACATATTGTCGTAAATATCGATTCGTCCGCCGAACACGCATTGGTCGCGATAATAGCCGTCTTCCGATTCCGCTTGCAAGTAAAAGCTGTCCATGATCGGATCCGCCGTTAAATCGTAATAAAACTCGCAAGTCGATTTATGTTCGCAAGTCAGGCAGCGTTCGCCGCGTTCCGCTCGGGTCGGTCCGTAGAAGCGGCGGGAACCGAACGCGTGCACTTCGCTCGGATGGCTGTCCATCCACCAGTTGACGATATCGAAGTGATGCGTCGACTTATGGACGAGCAACCCTCCGCTGTTCGCCAACTCCGCATGCCATCTGCGAAAATATTCCGCGCCGTGTACCCGATCCAAGTACCAATCCAACGAAATATGATCGATTTCCCCGATCGCTCCTTCCGCCAGAAGTTGCTTAACCCTAGCGAAATACGGCGCGAACCGCAGATTAAAGGTGACGGTCAACGTGCGTCCCGTTCTCTTCTCCGCCTCCAAGATCAATGCGGCCTTGTCCGCATCTATCGTCATCGGCTTCTCGGAGATCACGTCGCAGCCTGCTTCCATGGCCTCGATAATGTAATAATGATGGGTATTGTCCGTGCTGGCGACGACAACGACGTCCGGCCGGGCTTCCTTCAGCATTCGCCCGAAATGATCGAACACCGGAATCCCGCCGCAATCTTCGCTTAACAACTTGGCGCGTACCGGATTTTTGTCGTATACTCCGCAGAAAACCAGATCGTCTTTCAACTCCGTCGCCATCGGTCTGGCGAACATATGCAGAGCTCTCATCCCTGCGCCCACAAGCGCGTATCTCTTCATCCTAGTTGCCTCCTACCCTTTTAGTCCGGTGAACGCAATCCCTTGAACGAATTGCTTCTGCGCAATCAAATAGACGATTACGACAGGCGTGGTAATAATAACGGCTCCGGCCATCAGCAGGGCGGTATTGGCATCCGTATTCGATCTCAAATACAGCAGTCCGAGAGGAAGCGTATAGAGACTCTTATCCTGCAAGTAAATCAGAGGACCCAGCGTATTGTTCCAAGATCCCATGAACGTAAAGACGCTCAGCGCCGCAAGAGCCGGTTTGCACAAAGGGATATAGATTTTGATTAAGATCTGCAACGGATTGTATCCGTCGATAACGGCCGCTTCGTACAGCTCTCCCGGCAAGCTCTTCATGAACTGATGGATCAGGAAAATCCCGAACGCGCCGCCGAGGAAACTAGGCAAGATAAGCGGGTAATACGTATTCAGCGTACCGAACGTTTTCCAGATAAAATAACTCGGAATTAACGTAACTTGCGATGGCATCATCAGCGTGGCCAACATGACGATGTAGATCGGCTTGCGCAGTTTGAACCTGAACATGGCCAAACCGAACGCCACCATCGAGCAAGAAAGCAGCGTACCCGCCAAATCCAAAACGACGATGATCGTGCTATTGAGCGTATAACGACCGAAGTTGACTTTCTCCCAGACCGTCACGTAATTTTCCCATTTGAATGGATTCGGTATTAATTGCGGCGGCAATTGCGACACTCCGCCAACGGTTTTGAATGAGGTCGATAACATCCAGAAGAACGGGAACGCCATCATTACCGCCCCGAGAGTCAAGAGAACGTAGATGACCGTCTTGCTGACCGGGCTTCGATTAGTCATAATGAACCCACCTTTTCTCAAAGTATCTTTGGAAAAGCGTGAAGGCCAATATGATCACGAACAATGCCCAAGCCATTGCGGAAGCCGGACCCATCTTGGTCAACAAGAAAGCGTCGCGGTAGATCAGCAGGTTAGGAACCATGTTCCTCTCCTGAACGCTCCCCGCATCCAAGGCGCCGTACATGCCGAGGAAAGCGTCGAACGCTTGGAAAGCGGCGATCGTCGAGAGCAGCATGACGAGATAAATCATCGGAGATACGAGCGGGAACACGATTTTCGTCAATTGCTTCCATTTATTCGCGCCGTCTATTTCAGCCGACTCCAGAACTTCTTTAGGCACGTTCTGCATTCCGGCCAGCATCGCGATCATGGAATCGCCGATGCCTTTCCAGACGTTCACGATGGCGACGCTGCCGATCGTAAGCCACCAATACTTGCTGTCCAGCCATTTCACCGGATCTACGCCGAGGCTTTCCAGTAACCAGTTGATCATTCCGAACTTGTAGTTATAGAGCCATGCCCATAACAAGGCGCTCGCGATCCACGGCGTAACGACCGGCATGAAATACAACAAGCGGAACACGGTGCTGCCGCGTAGCGATTGATTCAGCATGTAAGCGACCACGAAAGCCAGAATGGTCTGCAAGGGAACGAAGATCAAGGCGAAAAATAGCACGTTGCGTAAGGAAACCCAAAATGAATCTTGTTTAAAGAGGCGAACCCAGTTGTCCAAACCGACCCATTCCGGCGGATTGAATAAGTCCCAATGGGTAAAAGAGATGTATGCCGAGAAAAAAATCGGAAAAGCGATAAACAAAATAATGTTAATGACGAATGGCGCCGTAAATAAGTAACCCCAGTATCCTTGCTTTTGCATGCGGACGCCGCCTTTCTCCGGAGACGAGTTGTTTGAGACCAGGCCGCCCGGATTCGGGCGGCCCCCTCATCGTTTTACGGCAATATTACGACTTGCCATCCAGTATCGGTTGGACTTTAGCGTCGATTTCTTTGACGCCTTCTTCCACCGTCATGTTTCCGTCGACGATTTCATTCACGACTTGCTGGACCACGATGCGCCATTCGTTCCAAGTCGCGTTCTCGTCAAGCGTGACGCCGGCTTCCGCGATGCCGTCCGTAAATGCTTTCTTGTTCAGCGGTTTGGAAGTATCGCCGTCAAGCACTTGCAGCGCCGTTTTATTGACCGGCAGCGTCGAACCGCTCTTAGCCACGATCGCTTGGGCTTCGTCGCTTAAGTAATATTTCAGGAATTCCCACGCAGCGTCTTTAGAATCCTGAGAAGCTTTGGAGGAAATCAACCATGCGTTCGTAACCGTCGGAACATAACGTTTGCCTTCCGCGCCTTTCGGTATTTTCACGACGTCCCAATTCGTATCCGGGAAGTTGCCGTTAATCGAAACTTGGTTCCCGTATTGAAGGAAATACATCGCCGCTTTGCCTTCCGCGAAGCTTTGAACGTCGCCGCCGTTAGCGGTCAAGAAATCCCCGTTCGTAAAGTAACCGTCGTTAATCCCGTTTACGAGCGATTGCAGACCCGCAACCGTTTTCGGATCGGAGAACATCGATTTCGTCTTCGTTTCGTCAAGCGCCTGGCCGCCCGCTTGCTTGATCCAAGGAAACCAGCCTTGCGTAATCGAAATGGAGCCTACGAATCCGTAAATTTGCACGTTGCCTTTATCGTCTTTCTTAGTTAGCTTCTTAGAAGTTTCGATCAGATCGTCATAAGTCCAATCGTCGGTCGGATAAGGAATGCCCGCGTCGTCGAACACTTTTTTGTTGTAAGCCAGCGCGATCGGATTCGTGCCGTGCGGCACTCCCCAGACGTTGCCTTCCGGCGTTTTCGCGGCAAACAAAGTATCTATATAATTGCCATCCTGCAGATCGCGTTGGATATAAGGAGCTAAATCTTCGGCGACTCCGCGTTTGCCGTATCCAAGAATGACCGCGTTTTCCTGCAGCCATACGTCGGGACTAGTTCCCCCGGCGATTTGCGTCGCGATCTTCGAAGTGAAATCGCCCCATGGCGCGTCCTGTAATTCGACTTTGATGTTAGGAAATTTGGCGATGAAGCCATCGATGATTTCTTTACTCGTTACATCGTAAGCGCCGGGAAGACCGATCTTTAGTTTAGCCGACTTAGCGGCGGGCGCCGATTCGGACGGAGCCGACGTGGCGCTCGCTCCCGCGCTTGGAGTGCCGCTCGGTTCCGATTTGTCGTTGGAGGAAGAACATGCCGCCAAGACAACCGTGCACAACAGTAGGACGACAATCGAGAGTGTAAGCCTTTTCATAGTTTTGATTACCCCTTTTCGCGATTTTTGAGGAAATGCAGGCCTAGCAGACTGAAGCGTTGTAAGAATGGTGCCTAACGGCATTTCGTTGAGCCGTCTTTCCCGCCTCTCCCCCTCAAGCAATCCATCTGAATCCATTACAGTAATCGATTACTTTTCATAATATAGCATATGTTTTAAAGTACGAACAGACCGTTTTATAAAAAATGTATAGAATATAAGGCTTTATTCGTATTAATTATTTCTAATTTAAGGCAATATTACTATATAACCACTTTATTGAGGATAGAATCAAATGGTTTGGCATCTCAAAAAGTAATCGATATCTGAAATCACAACAGGAAAATAACACTTCGCAACCTCATCGACCTACCGTTAACTTCTTTCCCGAACCGATTCCCTTTCAACAAGCTTCGGCTGCAACATGATATTAAGCGAATCGGAACTGTCTCCTCCCATCATTTCAAGCAGCATCGTGCAAGCCAATTTCCCCATTTCGTAATCCGGCTGCTTAATGGTAGTCAACGGGGGATGAATCATCTGGCCGAAATCGATTCCGTCGAATCCCATGACCGATATGTCGTCCGGCACTTGAATTCCCCGAAGCGTCAGTTCGTTAATGACTCCGAAAGCCATAATATCGTTGCATGCGAAAATAGCCGTCGGAGGGTTAGGATCCGAGAGCAAATTTCCCGTCAGCTTTTTGCCGCTGTCGAATTCGTAAATGCCTTTATACACTTCCTCGGACTCCGCTTCTTCGATGCGAGCTTCCAGTCCGGATTCGGACATCGCGTCGCTGTAACCTTGGAAAATGCTTCTACGGCTTGGACGGTCCAATAGCGATGTCACGTAACCTATGCGCCGATGGCCTTTGGCGATTAAATGTTTGGTAGCCAAATAACCGCCTTTGCGGTAGTCGAACTCGATCTGGCAGAGATTCTCTTCATCGATTTTTTGATCCATGGCGACTACGTTGAGTCCTGTCTTAATAAAGCTTTTCAACAACTTCTTGTCCTTGGAGATCGAAGAAATAATTAATCCCTTCACCTGCTTTTCGACGATCGTTTTCAAATACTCGTCCTCAAGCTCCGGATTTTGCAGGGAGTTGCACAGAATAACGTGAAAATTTTTCTTTCGGGCGGCTTCTTCTATCCCTAGCATCACCGAAGAATAGAATGGATTGCTAATAGAGGGAATAATAACGCCCAACGTCATGCTGGAGTTCGTCTTCAATTGTTTGCCCAACAGATTCGGAATATAATTTTCCTCTTTCGCGATGCGCTGTATCTTTTCTCTTAAAGCTTTGCTGACCGGATAATCGCTATTGCTGAGAACGCGGGAAACGGTTGCCGAAGAAACGTTGGCTATTTTGGCGATATCATGTATGGTAATTGGTTTTTTCACGAGTTACCCACCTTCAAGTAATCGATTTCTAGTATTATTTCTAGTATACAAAGCACCCCCGAATTTAGCAATGAAATGTTGTCGTCTTTTACCAACGCCAAACAGGCTGCTCCCTATGCGTAACAGCCTGTTTGGCGAAAAGCGGATAGATTAATCAAATTGAACATCAAGCTTTCTTCTTGCCTCCGTTAACGACAACGATCCCCGCGACAACCAACGCGAGCGCCGCCCAGACGATCAGGTGCAGCTCTTCATTCAGCAAAGCGGCCGACAAGAAGACGCCGAATACCGGGATGAGGAATAAGTACATCGAGATGCTTCCGACCTTGTTGTATTTCATAACCGTGTTCCACAATACGAAACCGACGGACGATAATACGGCAAGATACAACAGCATCGCCGCCGAGCTCCAAATAAACGCGAACGGCTGCAAGCCCGCTCCCGCAGCGCCGATGACCGTCAGCGCCACTCCCCCGAACAGCATCTGGTAAGAGGTCATGTACAGAATGTCCAGCCGTTCCGATTGTTTCTTCGACAATACGTTTCCGAGTCCGCCGAAGAACATCGCGAGCAGCAAACAAATTTCGGGTAAGCCGAACTGTACGGTAGACGCGCCTTTCGATAAGCCGACGAGAACGACTCCCCCGAATCCGACTAGCAAACCCATTGTTTTCCGCGTCGTAATCCGATCGGAAGCATACATGTAGTGCGCCACCAAAATTTGAAAGAAAGAAGTCGTCCCCGCGATAATGGAGCCTTGCACGCCCGTAGAACCGCTCATTCCGTAATAGAATAATAAGTATTGCAGCAACGTCTGGAACAATCCGATCTTCCCGACGCCGATCAGCGTTCCCGGTTGGTAAGCGATGCTTCTGCCCATTAATTTCATGAATAGCAAGATCAATAGCGCGGCCAATGTGAATCGATAGCCGGCGAATAAAATTTGCTCGTACAGGTGCTCCTTGCCGATGCCAAGCTCTTCATAGCTAAGCTTAATAATCGGAAACGCGCTTCCCCATAAAAAAGTAGCCCCCGCCGCGGCAGCCATTATGCCTAGCGGATGCGTGAATATTTTCTCCGTGGACGATTTCATGCGATAGTCTCCCTATGATGACGAATGAAATTCATTATAGAGCCTATCGGACGGGCTGACTACAGGAAGCTGTTATGGCAAATAAATCCAGCCTCTCGCAACGCCTGTCAAGCATCCATGGGTTCGCCTTTATAGTTGATGTACCACTCGTCGCGCGACATCGGCGTCTCCCCGGTCATCAGTCTGTAAAAGCCCTCCGCCGCTTCTTGCGGCTCTATCTGCGCGGTCGTTCTTCCCATGTCGGTATTCATCCGGCCGGGATGCACCGAATAAAAATCCACATCCTCTATTGAGCGATTGAATATGCCGGAAACTTTGGTGGCGGCCGTTTTGGATAGGGCGTAACAGGGAACCCATGTGCCGCAATTTTTTATGGCGGGACCCTCGGAAGTAACCGTAAGGAGTTTGCCGCCTTTTTTGATGACGGGATAAAAGTTTTTCGCCACGATGACGGCGCCAATGGTGTTGACTTCAAAAGTTTCGCGTAACTCGTCCACGCTGCTTTGATGAAGTAAATTCACCCGATCGCCCGGCAGCAGAACGCCGGCCGCGTTGCAAAGCGCGTCCGCTTCCTGTAAAAACCCGGCGCACCGTTCTGCCCCCTTCCGGATCTCCTCCTCATTCTTCACATCGGACGAGAACAGCATCGCCTTATCGCTGTACTGTACACTCAGTTCCTCCAAAGCATGCGACGGATGATTACGGAAGCCTGCCGCCACTGTATGTCCCTCTTCCAGAAACTTTCGCGTAAGTTCCAATCCAAGTCCACGCGAGGCACCTATAATCACGACCTTCATTCGATTAGTTCCCCCGTTTCATCAATCGTTCGTATTTCTTAATCAATATCGAGAAGTTCGAGAATGACGCCTAAATCCTCCGTACTTTCCAAATAAGCATATTTATCGCCGTTCTGAATAAGGGGAAAGCCGAACTTTTCCAACTCCGCCGCCTTTTCAAGCATTCTATTCTTCGCCTTAAACGCGATGTGATGAACCCCGGGACCTTTCGTATCGAGAAATTCCTTCCATGTCGTGGGGTCCTCGGTAGGTTCGATGAACTCTATCACCGTATTCTCCATATTAAAGAAGGACAGCTTTACCCTTCCTTTCGTAGGCTCCCCCATGTAGGTCACCGTATCGCTCCCATCTTCATTTGCTAAGATAATGGCAGGGGCAGGTACACCTAAAAGCTTGGAGAAGCGGAGAGTCGCCTTTTCTACGTCACGGACGATCATTGCAATTTGACATACGAGGTTTGTTCCGAGAATATTGTTTTCCATTTTCTCTTCTCCTTTTTTTCGAGGCTGATCTTGTTACTCATTTATCCATCTCTTTATGGCTTCAGCATGTAACTGACAAAAGCCAAACGCTTGCTGTCGGGCGACCAGGAATTGACGTTAAGAGTGCCTTGTCCTCCGAACAATTTGACCAGCGTACGGAATTCGCCGCCGGAGCTAGACATTAGGCGAATTTCTACGTTTTTGTTCGCAGGATGGTCGCCGGGTGCGACATCGCCCTTGCGATAAGCGATATAGGCCACCATTTTTCCGTCAGGGGACACATGCGGAAACCAATTATTGCTCTCATCATTTGTCATCCGGACCTGTTCGCTGCCGTCGGCATTCATTCGCCATAATTGCATAAGCCCCGTTCGGACCGAATTGAACCAAATATGACGACCATCCGGCGAGTATTCGGGTCCATCGTTTAATCCCGTCGTATCCGTTAGCTTGGTCTCTATGCCTCCGTTAACGGGAATGGTGTAGATATCGTACTCGCCGTTGCGCTCCGCGCAATAAGCGAGCGTCTTTCCGTCCGGTGACCACCCGTGCAAATAGCTGGGAGCCATGGGTGTAATCAGAACCGGCTGTCCTCCCTGCAGAGGAAAAATATAAATACGAGACTGCCCGTCCTCGTAAGTATGATGACTTACAGCGACATGCGAGTTATCCGGAGAAAGCACGTGATCGTTATTGCAATGGATCGCATAAGCGGATTCTATAGGCATACTTTCCCGCGTATCTAAGTTAAAAGTGTATAATCGGCCAATGCTGTTATACACGAGATGCTTGCCGTCGAGGGTCCAATTGGGTGCCTCGATCAGAAAATCGAATTCGGCCAGAATGCAGCGTTCGCCGCTAACTACATCGACCGTTTCTAGAATACTCATTACGTTTCTTCCTTCTGCCTTGCGGGGTCCCTTTAACGTATTCATGATGAATCTCCCTTATCTTGTTTTCTCCCGAGCCTAAGCTTGGCGAGCCGCCAACTTAACCGCTTGTCGTATGGTTTGTAAATCCCGCTCGACTTCCTGATATTCATTAATGCCGCCCCGGAATTCCATAGACCAGCATCCTCGGTACCCGGCTTGACGCAACAGTTGAATCTTTTGAATCAACTCCGGTCCCGTAAAATCCACGAATGCACGATCAAACTGGACATGGCAAGTCAAAGGAGCTGTTATCTCGTCACCGGTTTCCTTGTCCGATAGCCAACGATTGACATTGAGTATAATTCCAAACCCCGGCGCAGAAATATCGTTAGACATCCGCACCAGGTTTTTCGGGGAGCACGAAGCCGGTTGATGCGTCTGCGGGCCTACCCGAAAACCGTTATCATAGGCGACTCGCGCGTATTCCCTATATCTGTTGACGCAAAACTCGTACTGTTCATCGGTCATGTCAACCGTCGTTACCCCCATATCGATTCGCACGTTTCGAACTCCCCAACGCCGTGCAATGTCGAAGTACAGGAACGCCTTTTCACGATTTCGTTCACGAACGGCTGAATCGTCATGCCAGACGTCGGCGCCATCCACCGCGAGGTTCGCGACAGTCAATTCATCCTCAACCAACGTGTCCTTGACGCTCTGGATGTAGTCATTCTCAGTGGAGAGCATCATTCCGTTCCAAATATCAACATGATCGAGCCGATAGCGAAACTTCATGCTTTCCATATAGCCGAACAGGTTCATTTTTCCCAAACGATGCAACGAATGGAACGACCACGAACCGATTGAAAAATCCGCCATGCTTTCCCCTCTTCCTTCATTCCTTCACGCTTCCCATCACAAGCCCGGTCGTAAAATATTTTTGCAGAAAAGGATAGATGATCAGAATCGGTATGATCGCCAAGAACATTTGAGCCGCGCCTGTTGTTCGGGCGCTGACCATAGAGAGATATTTAGATAAATTGCCGCTGAGATCCGTGTTGTTGCGCATAAATTCCTCTGGATTCACGACAACGGTTTGCAGGTATGTCTGCAAAGGATAGTTTTGAATGGCGTTCATGTAAATCATGCCATCGAACCAGCTATTCCAATGATCCACGAACGAAAATAACGTTACTGTTGCTATCGTGGGAGCCGAAACCGGCAAAACGACCCGGATCAGAGTCTGCAGATGATTGGCTCCGTCGATATACGCCGCTTCCAACAATTCCTTTGGCAAGCTGCGCATATAGTTCATTACGACCAACATGCTGAAAATCGGGATCGCGCCCGGCAAAATAAGCGACCAAATGGAGTCGATCAGCCCGGTCGTCTTCACCACCATATAGGTAGGGATCAATCCTGCATTGAAAAGCAAAGTCACGACAAAGAACCAGGAGAAAATATTGCGCGCCCTAAAATCCTCTCTAGATTTAGAGAGCGGATAAGCTGTCAGAATGATGAGCAGCAGATTGATAGGCACTCCGATGGCCGTCCGCTGCAGCGAGACCAACACGGACACCAAAAATTTGGAAGTATTCGTAATGAATTGGTACGAGATGGTAGTAAAGCCTACCGGAAAAAAAGTAACCTCTCCCGCGGCGACGGCAGTCTTATCGGAAAAAGATACGGCCAGCAGGTTTATAAACGGCGCTATGCATACAAATGCAACAAGGAGAAGAAATATCGTATTGCTTACTAGGAATATTTTGCGCGAGGTCGAAGATTTGATTCTCATTGTCCGATCCTCCCTAGAAGACTCTATATCCTGTTAATTTGTCAGCTAAGTAATAAGATACCACGATAAAAATCAACGAAACGCCTGATTTAAACAGGCCGGCTGCCGTTGAAAGCGCATACTGAGCCTGTTCGATGCCCAGCCGGAACACAAAGGTATCCAATATATCACCGGTGGAATAGACGACTGGGCTGTACATATTGTAAATCTGATCGAAACCGCCGTTCAGAATATTGGCTAAACCCAATACGCTCATTAGCACGACGATTGATGAAATGCCAGGCAAGGTAATATGCCAAGTTTGCCGCCAACGGTTTGCGCCATCGATAACCGCGGCTTCATATAGCGAGGGGTCTATGCTTGTAAGCGCGGCAAGGTAAATAACCGATGCGAACCCGAAAGTTTTCCAGATATCGGTCGCCACCATCGTAGCCGGAAACACATCCGGGTCGCCAAGAAAGAAAATCGGCTCCATTCCAATTTTGGAAAGAAGAAGATTTACGATCCCCTCGCTTGGCGACAATAGGTTGATAAGGATACCCGATAAGATAACCCATGACAGGAAGTGCGGCAAATACACCATCGTCTGGAAAATGCGCTTGGTCAACAGACTCCTGACTTCGTTGAGCAGCAGCGCGAACGCGACCGGAGTGATAACGCCTGCAATCATCTTTGAAATCGCAATGATGACCGTATTTTTAACAACCGACCCTATATTAGGCATGGAAAACAATGTTTCGAAGTTTCGGAAACCTACCCATTGTTGTTGTCCAAACAGCCCTTTAGCCGGAATGAATTTTTGGAATGCGATCACAACGCCAGCCATCGAGCCATAGCTGTATATGGCCACGAGTACGACCGCAGGAAGTAACATGAAATACAACGGAAGCTCTCTCATAAGCTTATCTTTGCGCTCCAAACCTGCAAACATTAGGTTCCCACCACCCGTGAATGATTTAGCAGTTCGAATAGATAAGGAGACGAAAGCACGGAATGAACCGCGACGGGAATAAACCCGCCGCAATCCATGTACGAGATTGAGACTTACTCTTTGGGATACATTTTGTCAAGTTCGTCGAGAGTCTGCTGGCCTCCCGCCTGCAGCCATTTCTTCACGAAGCTGTCGAATTCATCTACCGGCTTTGCACCGATAATAATATTGGTAAAGGTTGTGATCGTGAGCGTATCCAACGAAGAAACGTTAGTCAGCCATGCTTCTGGTCTTTCGATGCCGAGTATGCTCTGAACGATCGCGTTATCGGGAATGTATTTGTTCAATACAATCGGCAAGGAGCCTGATTTAGACATTTGGCCCCAGGTACCGAAGGCATTGTCGTCATTTTTAAGAGAGCCATCCTCAAACCCCTTAATATAATCATAGAGCGGCTTTGCGGCTGGAGCGAGCCCGTCTGAGGAGCCTTTATCGATAGCTTTCAGCAAATCGGCAGCGTATACTTCGCCCGGTTGATCGATATAGATCGGAGAGAGTCTGTACTGCTCGTCCGCCCAGTATTTCAAATAGTCTTCTTTCGTTGAATAATTGACGGTCTGATCGTACAGATTGAGAATCTTGATGACCGCTTCGGGATGTTTATATTTCGCACTGACCATCGTCATCTGGCCTACCGCGTTGCTCTCGATACCCATTTTGTAATCGTAACCCGACTTGGTAGGGATGGCATACGGATGTACGATAACGCCATCCTTTTTGTAAACGTTATTGTAAGGGTACCATGTGCCCCAGTTGCTTCCGTAAGCCATACCAATCTTGCCGCTCGTAATGTCTTCGATCAATGCGGATTCGTTTTTGGCGGTAAATTCCTTGTTGATGAGGCCTTTCTTGTACATATCCGCCAAAAGAGCTAGCGCTTCTTTCATGTTCGGCTGAATCCAAGCAAACGTCATTTTGCCATTCTCGTCGCGGTAGAACATGCTTTCATCACGTCCGGGAACGGCAAATGCGGACACCAAACCGAGAATGCTGCCGTGGTTTTGCCTGATGAGGTCCTTATTGAGGGCAAGTCCGTAGGTGTCGCCGTTTACGCCGTTACCGTCAGGATCGCCGGTAGCGAACTTCTCTGCGAGAGCGACCATTTCCTCGATCGTTTTCGGGGGCTGAGAATTCGTGTTCTTGAGCCAATCTTCACGTATCCAGAGGAATGGCGCCTCATGGAAGTTGTCGTTCATGCGCGGGATGGCGTAAAGCTTGCCGTCTATCGTGGCACCTTTGAACGAATCCGCGAATCTTTTCTGGTATTCCTTAAGCGAGTCGGATGCGTATTTGTTAAAGGCATCCGTGAGATCCGCTAGTTGTCCGTTTTCCGCTAACTGCAAAAACACATTGGAGTCTTGGGTTTTGAATACATCCGGCAAGTCGCCTGACGCTATGATGGCGTTGAGCTTGTTTTTGTACGCGTCGGTGCTGCTATCCGCTGAGAAGGCAACCTTGAGGTCGATGTTTAATTTCTCTTTGATCAGTCGGCTCCAACGATTATTTTCCCAAGTATCCCCATCCAGAAGTTTTGACGCTGCCGCAGTTTGGACAGCCCACGACATCGAAATCGGTTCATTGGCGGAATTTCCGGGGGATGTCGTAGCTTCAACGGTTGGGTTTCCGGAATCATTGGAAGCGTTTGCACAAGCGCCAATATAAAAAACCATCAGTATAGCCGTTAGAGCGAGAAATAAACCTCTTCTGGGTTTCATCTTTCTCATGTACTTTTTCCTCCCTTATTTTTGCTACTGTTAAGCTACGGACGACAGGCGCATCCCCCCTCTCCCTAAATCACGCCCCATAAACGCGCGTTTATTTTTCGCTAGAAGGAACCTGAAACCGCCTAAGCTTAATGATTACGCGGGTTCAGGCATTAAAACTTAAATCCTTCTGCACGAGTCCCTGACAATCAAACTGCATTCAATCGTGATTTCAATAACATCCGTTGTACCCTTTTCGATCTTAACGATCACGTCAGTGGTCAGTTTCCGCAGCATCTCATTGAAATCGATACGAATTGTGGTAAGAGCCGGATGGTACTTTTCACTTAGTAAATGATCGTCGAAACCGATGATGGACATATCCTCCGGCACATTCATCCCGTGTTCCTTAATTGCGCGTATTGCACCGAAAGCTACGCTGTCGTTGGCTGCGATAATTGCTGTAGGCAGGTCGCTTGTTTTGTTCAAAAGCGTATTCATCGCAACGTAGCCGCCTCTTTCATGAAAATCGCCCGGCAACACCCAGTCCGGATTTATATCCAAATTGCACATTCTCATTGCTTTTTGGAAACCTTCGTATTTCGTTTGACCGGACAGACGTTTCATATCCCCATTGATGACACCGATCCTAGTGTGGCCTAGTCCCGTCAAATACGCCAAAGACTGTTTCATGCCCGAATCATTATTAAAATTGGCAACGATTCGGTTAGGCTGAGAATATTCCAACTGCCTTTGATCAAAAACGCCGACTATGTATCCTTCTGCCGTCAACTCGTCGATAAGCGGTTCTCTGATTGCTGCGCCAATAAAGATGCCGCCGTCAATCCTGTTTTGGATAAACATTTCTTTTACGCTTGATACGGTATCCGTATTTGTGATGTCTCGAATGATGTTGGTCAAGATGTAGTAGCCGAGTTCGGATGCATTCTCTATAACGCTTACGAGCAACATATTCGTCAGGCTATCGCTGGAAACGTTGCCGGGTTCGATGAGAAAGAGCCCGAGCGTGCGCACTGGTTTACCTGCAAGCACTTGAGCAGACACAGACGGGAAGTAATTGTAATCTCGAATCACTTTCATGACTTTGTCACGCGTTTCAGCCGGAACGTTCGAATAATTATTGATAACCCTGCTGACCGTACTTCTGGATACCCCGGCAATCCGGGCTATCTCCTCGCTTTTCATTTTTGAGTTTTTCAATGATGTTTAACCTCTTTCGTAAACGCGCGTTTATGTACTCATAATACAAAGCGATTCAAAGCGCTGTCAATCTTTTATTTCCAGTAAAAATCAAATTTTTTTTGTTCGCATCAGAAAGCCATTATATCATAAACGCGTGTTTATGATATACTTGCACAATAGGAATAATCCGTTCGCTAAAAACAATGGGCAAAGGATGAGATCAGCATGAGGCTTGGCGGTCAGGTATTTTTGGATCAAAAGAATCCGGAGAATTGGGCGGATGCGCTCAAGAGGGCAGGTTTTCGCGCAACAACCTGCCCCATAAGCGGAGATGAGGACATCGATCAACTTGACGATTATTTGAAGGCGGCGAAGCAAAACGATATCTTGATCTCCGAGGTCGGCGCATGGAGCAATCCGATAAGCAAGAATGAAGACGCAAGACGCAAAGCCATAAACTACTGTATCAACAGGCTTGAACTTGCCGAGCGGATTGGCGCTCAATGCTGCGTCAATATCGCCGGTTCGCGAGGCGAACAATGGGACGGCCCGGATCCGGACAACTTCAGTAACGAAACGTTCGAACTCATTGTCGAAACCACGCGGGAAATCATCGATGCCGTAAAACCGGAGCGCACGACATTTGCGTTGGAAATGATGCCGTGGGTGTTCCCCGATTCTTCGGACTCCTACCTTTCGTTGTTAAAGGCCATCGACAGGAAAGGGTTTGGCGTACACTTCGATCCGGTAAACATCATCTGCAGCCCTCGGCTTTATTACCGAAATAGCGACATGATTCGTGATTTTTTTCAAAAGCTTGGTCCATATATACGAAACTGCCACGCAAAGGACATTCTATTGAAGGGGCAATTAACCGTTCATCTCGATGAGGTTATACCCGGTCAAGGGAATCTGGATTATAGAACTTTCCTGACAGAATTAAACAAGCTGCACCCCGATATTGCTCTCATCATCGAACATTTGCCGACCAACGAAGATTATCGACGGGCATCCGATTACATCAGAAAAACCGCTTCGGAACTTCATATTCCATTGTGATGGACGATACGCTACGAGGCATCTGGCCTCCGGTCACCTATACTCCTTAGGAATTCTTCGCGCCACGCCGCTGTCGATCGCCGCGCGGATGACGCGATCCCGTATTCGTTCCACGACCGATTGGTCGAAGACGCTCGGAACGATGTAGTGTTTGCTTAGCTTGTCGTCGGCGATGACGGAAGCGATCGCTTCCGATGCGGCAAGCTTCATCTCTTCGTTGATCGCGGATGCCCGGCAATCGAGCGCCGCCCGGAAGATGCCGGGAAAACAGAGCACGTTATTGATCTGGTTCGGATAATCCGATCGCCCGGTGGCCGCTACCGCAACGATATCGTCGATATCGCCCGGCAATATTTCCGGATGCGGATTGGCCATCGCGAACACGATCGGCTGAGAGGCCATCTCCATGACATCCTCCCGGATTAACATCCCTCCCGCGGAAACGCCGATGAACACGTCCGCGCCCTTAATGGCATCCCTGAGGGTTCCCGTTCTGCGATTCGGGTTCGTATAACCGGCATAGCTCGTCTTGATCGGATTCGCGTAATCTTCTCCCTGCACGAGAATGCCTTCCTTGTCGACGCCGATCAATTCCATAACCCCGGCGGATAACAGAATCTTGCTGATCGCCACCCCTGCCGCTCCGATGCCGCAGACGACGACCGTTGCTTCGGAGAGCGATTTGCCCGCGACTTTCAGCGCGTTGATCAAACCCGCGTAAGTAACGACGGCCGTTCCATGCTGATCGTCATGGAAAACGGGAATATCGAGCTCCTCGCGCAGACGTTCCTCGATCTCGAAACAGCGCGGAGAAGCGATGTCCTCCAGATTAATGCCGCCGAACGCCGGAGATATGGCCTTGACGGTACGGATGATCTCCTCCGTATCGACCGTGTCCAAGCAGATCGGGAACGCATCGACGCCGGCGAACTGCTTGAACAGCATAGCCTTCCCTTCCATGACCGGCATCGCCGCCCTCGAGCCGATGTTCCCTAGCCCTAGAACGGCGGTGCCATCGGAGATCACCGCAACTGTATTTCGCTTGATCGTCAAGGAGAATGCCTTGATCGGATCCTCTTGAATAGCGGCGCACACCCGCGCAACGTCCGGCGTATATACGCGCGATAAATCGTCGCGGTTCTGAATCGTCACCTTCGGCGTCACTTCGATTTTTCCGCCCAGATGGAGCAGGAACGTTCGGTCCGACGTATTGACGACGCGAATGCCCGGGATTTTGCCAATGGCATCCGTAATCAGAATGACGGCCGTCGCGTCCGCGACGTTAACCGTCATGTCCCGTATGCTGCTGTCATTACCGATATGGATCGTATCTATCGCGATAATATCCCCGCCGAGACTGGATACGATATTAGCGACGAGCCCGAAATTCATCCGATCTCCTCGTATTTCCAGACGAATGATGACGCTGTTGCCGCCCAAGTCTTTTTGCTGCTTCTGTCCCATCTCCATCCCCCTCTTCCATGCATGTTACATACGCCTTGTCAGGAACCCTCCGTGAAACGCTTTGGGCTCGTAGCTGACGATAAAACAGCTCGGATCTACCGCCAGCACCTGCTCGTATAAATTATTTTGGTGCTTGCGGGGCAGGACGACGTTGTGTACCCATCGCGGTCCTTCTCTTCCATCTCCCGCCCAACGGGTCACCCCGTACCCTTGCTCCCTTAGCAAGGTAGCGAGCTCTCCGTATTGTTCCTTGGTCGTGATTTGCACCGTAATATACCCGATAGCCAGCCGTTCCTCGATCTTAATGCCAAGTAACACACCCGCCCCGTAGCTTAAACAATAAATAACCAAGTTCAAAGGGTTGTCCAGATTGTCCAACACAAGCTTAAAACCGATAACGTAGATGCCGATCTCGACGGCGCTCATCATCGAGGCGACGTAACGGACGCCTTTCACCATTAGGATGAAACGGATGGACAGCATGCTTACGTACGTAATCTGCAAAGCCATTATGGAAAGAATGACCGTCATTCCGCACCCCCTAGCCTCGTCTGACAAGCATAAACAGCTACCGCCATCCATAGGGATGGCGGGTGAACGCAGGGCAATCGCTTACGAAGTAATTTCATAATTCTAATGGAGCCCACGAGGCTGTCGATTTAATGTTTATAACTCATTTCGGATCAAGGATCTATCCTATATAGATGGCAAAAATGAATCCATTACATTACTCTGAGTACGCTCTCAAGCACGGATGGGGCTATAGTGCCAAAAAGTAACGATATAGCGCTGACTCCGGGCACGGATGGGGCTATAGTGCCAAAAAGTAACGATATAGCGCTGACTCCGGGCACGGATGGGGCTATAGTGCCAAAGAGTAACGCTATAGCGCTGACTCCGGACACGGATGGGGCTATAGTGCCAGGAATTCAGCGACTTACAGCTCACTCCCCCTCGGTATCCGACCAATTTGACCCCTCAGAGCACTCTATCCTGTGCACCAACTCTCCCATACCCACCATCCGATGAAGATAAGGTACTTAACAATAATGGACAAGCACTGATTTCGATTTTGAGCCTGTCTTGCTATAGAAGGTGACGGATTCTATATTGCTGTCTATTTAAAAGTGGCTGCCAGATCAATTGATAGCGATTTTCTTATTAAGAGACGGCTGACCTCAAACAAAAATCGATTTGACGCGGAGTGTGAATCAGGTTATCCCCAGTTAATAGACAGCTTCGTGGTTTCCGTTAGAGTTTCCAACCCTAAAATTGCGAGAATTGCCCCATTCTCCGGCTGCACCCATGCAGGTCTGATCTATCGCTCAAATTTCAGTTTCGCGGAAGGCGTTGACGAATGAACATCAACGCCTTCCGCGCTCGGGCTCACCCCAGCAATTGTCCCGCAAAGCGGGCTAGATCATTATCCGCGGCATAACGGCAATTGTTATTGCGCATAGGAGCGTTCTCTCCGGAAGCCATCGTTTCCGCCAGGCGCTGCGCATCCGCCGGAGATAACCCTTCCGCTGCCAAAGACAGCTGCATTCCCGATTGCTCTACCAAACCGCGATAGAAAGCCGATCCGGCTCGAGCTTGCTCTTCGATCGGAGAGGATAACCTCTCCACTGCTCCCATAGCTCTGGCGATTTCCGCATGGATCGGCTCGTTTCCTTCTATGTTCCATTCGTACGTATGGTAGAGCGCGATCGCTACCGCTCTCCCGTGATGAACGCGAGCCAAAGTGCCAAGCGCATGGCCGATGCAATGGGCGATGCCCGTGCCGCCTTGCTCGATCGCCATGCCCGCCAGCATCGAGCCGATGCTTAATTGTCCTCGCGCTTCCAGATCCGCGGGATTGCGAACCGCGCGCAGCAAGCTGCCCGAAATCATCCGGATCGCTTGCAGGCCGACGGCCTGAATCATGGCGTTGCCGCGTTTGCCGGCAACCGCCTCCAGCGCGTGAACGAGCGCATCCAATCCGGTCGCGGCGGTCAAATGGGGCGGCAAGGCGACGGTAAGCGTCGGATCGAGGATGGCGAGATCCGGCGAGAGCTCGTAATCCCAGCCCCATACTTTGCGCTTTTCCTTGTTCGAGAAGACGACCGTGCTCGTCATCTCCGCCCCGGTCCCCGATGTGGTGGGGATCATGATCGTCTTCGTCCGCTTTGGCGAGAACGGATTGGCCATAAGCGCATAATGATCCGTCGGATGCTCGGCGCCCGCCACCAGCGAAGCAAGCTTGGCGACGTCCATCGCCGAACCTCCTCCCAAACCGATGACGCAAGGTGCAGCCGACGCCCGGATAACGGCCGACGCTTCGTCGATGGACGCGCTCGTCGGATCGCTCTGCACGTCGGAGAACAGTGTCACTTCTATGCCATGGGAACGCAGCGCGGACATGATCTCGTCCGCGACGCCTACTTTGACCAACCCCGGATCCGTGATCAGAACGGCGCGATCCCCTCCGCTAACGTTACGAACATCTTCCGCGATCTGCTTGGAACGTCCGACGCCGTATACGACGCGGGTACGCGTTTGAAAATCGAATTCGCTCACTGTTAAACACCTCCGAATTCAACGACCGTCCGCCCGACGTTCACGCAGCAGGGATCATGGAAAGCATCTACCGCTTTGTTGATGTCTTGAAGCGAAATCCGATCCAACACCAACTCGTCAAGCTGGAACTTGCCGTCTAAATATAACTGGGCGATGATCGGGAAGTCGCGAAACGGGTGAACGTCACCGTAGAAGCTTCCTTTCAGGATTTTGCCGACGCGATGAAATCCCCCGGCCGGAAGCGAAAGCTCCTTCTTCGGGTTAAAGGCGCCGACGACGACCGTCGTTCCGCCTTTGCGCGTCCCTTTCCATGCCGATTGGGAAGCCATCGTATTTCCCGAGCAATCGATCGCGTAATGGACGCCGAAGCCGCCGGTCAGTTCCTTGAGCGCTTCCGCAGCGTCGACTTCGCCTACGTTGACGACGTCCGTCGCGCCGAATTTCTTGGCGATCTCGAGGTTTTGCGCCTTAAGATCGCAAGCGATAATGCGGCTAGCTCCCGCGATCCGCGCGCCTTGGATCGCGTTCACCCCGACGCCGCCGATGCCGAATACGGCTACCGTAGAACCGGGCTTCACCTGCGCGGCCCTTACGGCCGCTCCGTAGCCGGTCGCTACTCCGCAACCGATGAGAGACGCCTGAGCCATCGGCATCTCTTCCGGAATTTTGACGCAGCTCATCTCCGGCACGACCGTATATTCCGCGAACGTGCTTAACAGGGAATTGTGATAGATTCGGGCGCCGTTCAGGCTAAGTCTCGATGTCCCGTCCAGCAGCGTACCGGCGAACATCGGGCCGAAAGCGGATTCGCACAAGTTTACTTGCCCCGTCTGGCAAAATTCGCAAGTGCCGCAGAACGGAACCCAGCTCAGAGCCACTTTGTCTCCAACCTTCACCGTCCTCACGTTCGGGCCGACCTCCATGACGATTCCGGCCCCTTCGTGACCGAGAATCGTCGGGACGGGCGTCGTTTCGTCTTCCATCGCGTTAAGATCGCTATGGCATACGCCCGTCGCAAGCACCTTAACGAGCACCTCGCCGGCTTTAGGCGCGGCAAGCTCTACCGTCTCTATCGAAAGCGGTTGATCGATTCCTTTCATTACCGCCGCTAACATGTTCATTTTCCCCGTTCCCCCTGCCTCAATGGGCTATCCAGATCGCCTTCATTTTCGTGTACGATGCCAGGCTGTGAATGGCGTATTCCTTGCCCCAACCGGATTGCTTAAATCCGCCGAACGGACTGGCGAAGTCATAACAACCGTAACGGTTAACGAACACTTGGCCGGCTTCGAGCTTCTTCGCCACCCGGTGCGCGCGCGCCACGTCGTTCGTCCATAAACCCGCCGCCAATCCGTAGATCGAGTCGTTAGCGATCCGAATCGCTTCCTCTTCCGTATCGAACGGGATCACGCACAATACCGGACCGAAAATTTCCTCCTGCGCGATCGTCATGTCGTTGGACACGTCCGCGAAGATCGTCGGGCGAACGTAGAAGCCTTCCGCGTTCGTTCCTTCCGTATCGCGACTACCGCCCGCCACTATGCGAGCGCCTTGCTCCTTGCCGATCTCGATGTAACGGAGAATGCTTTCCATATGGGCTTGCGACACTTGCGGCCCTTGGTCGCTCTCCGGATCGAACGGATCTCCGCACTTGTAACCGTCGGCATATTTCGCGATCTCGTCCACGACCCGTTCGTAAACCGGACGTTGAACAATTAGGCGAGTCGGCGCGCTGCATTTTTCCCCTTTGTGGGTGAACAAGCCGTAGAAGGAGCGCTCGATGGCAGCGTCCAAATCCGGAGCGTCCGCGAAAATAATATTCGGCGATTTGCCGCCGAGCTCCAGCGTGACCGTTTTCAAATTCGAATCCGCCGAATCGTGGACGAGCTTCTTCCCGACTTGCGTGCTGCCCGTGAACGAAACCTTGTCGATATCCATATGCGTCGTAATATGGGTGCCGATGCGCCCTTCGCCCAGAATGAGATTAACGACTCCCGGCGGCAACACTCCCGATTCGTGAATGATCTCGAACAAGCGTATCGCCGATAACGACGTCACGCTAGACGGCTTGAGCAGCACCGTGTTGCCCATGGCGAGCGCGGGAGCAAGCTTCCATACGGCCATGTCGATCGGGAAATTCCACGGGACGATCTGGCCGCAGACGCCGACCGGATCACGGGTCGTCCAACTCGTGAAATTGCCTTCCACCGGGTTGACTTCCCCGTAATACTTGTCGGTCCAACCTGCGTAATATTCGAAAAGATCGGCGGATTCCTCCACGTCGTCTTTGTAGGCTTCTTTGTAAAGTTTGCCGTTGTCCAACGCCTCGAGAGTCGCAAGCTCGGCTTGATGTTCGCGAATGAGCGCCGATATCCGATGCAGCCTTTTGCCCCTTTCCTTACGGGACATCTCTCTCCACTCGCCCGCCTCGAATGCGGCTCTCGCCGCTCGAACCGCCGAGTCGATATCTTCCTTGGAAGCGCCGGTAAAGCCGCCTATCGTTTTCCCGGTCGCGGGATTGATCGTTTCTATCGTTTTGCCGGAAGTTCCGGATATCCATGATCCGTTAATATAGAGGGTTTTCGTTTCCTTCAGCCATTCGGCCGCCCATTCCAGTTGGGGAGCTTTCATTTTGCTCTACCTCTCTTTCGTATGCTGCTCGAATCTGTTCCTTCGATCTCATCTTCAGCCATTGCCCGACCTGCGAGTAACCGTATTTCTCCTTAAGCGCGACGACCGCGGGGATAAACGTTCGAGATAGCTCGCGGCATCTGTCCGCGTCCGCTTCGATGCCGCTGACGCATCTGTCCGTGAATTTCCCGATCGCCCGCTCCAACATGCTCATCATATCCAGCACGTTAAAGCCCGCGAGCCCTTCCCAGACATTCAAGTTAAGCTCCCCATGCTCGAGCGAGGCTTGAACGGATCTATCTAGCCCGATGACTTGGAAACAACACTGGATCAGCGTTTCCGGAACGACGGGGTTAATCTTGCCCGGGAAAAACGACGAACCCGCCTGCACGGCCGGCAATCTAAGCTCCCCGAAACCCGCATCCGGGCCGGACGACAGCAATCGGAAATCCTTCGCGATCTTAATTAGCAATCCCGAAAGAAGCTGAAGCTCGGACGATACCGCCGCCAGATCGTCCATGTTCTGCGCCGCGTCGTACAGATTGTCGCGATGGCGGAGCGTTAAGCCGGTCACCTCGTTTAAGGCATCCATGATGCGGGCGCGGTAACCATCGGAAGCTCCGACGCCCGACCCGATCACGGTGCCGCCCAAGTTAACCGCATGCAACGAATTCACGGCTGCGCTCAGTTGCCCCATTCTACGGCGCAATCCATGAGCGTATCCAGCGAACATCGTTCCGAGCGTATCTTGCATGCCGTCCTGCAGACAGGTTCTCGTAATGGTCGGAACCCGCATGAGCCCGGCGCTTTGAAGCTCTATCGATTCAACAAGCCGTTTCAATTCCGCGACCAGTCTCGTTCCGCTCCTGACGACGGAGATTCGTAAAGCCGTATGGCAGGCGTCCGACGTCGATTGCGAGGCGTTGACGTGATCGGCCGGATGCACCGGCTTGTAGTCGCCCGGTTGTCCGCCTAGGATCTCGTTCGCCAGATTGGCGACGACCTCGTTCATGTTCATGTTGCTGCCGATGCTTCCTCCCCCGTGATAGGGATCGACGATAAATTGATCGCGATGGCAGCCTTGCTTAATTTCCTCGCAAGCTTCTTCGATCGCTTGGGTTATCGACCGCGTCAGATGGCCCGCCCGTTCGTTCGCTCTGGCTGCCGATTGTTTGACTTCGGCTAGCGCGGCGACGTAATCCGGATAATCCGCGATAGTCCGACCGGAGAAAGATAAGTTCTCTACGCTTCGCAGCGTTTGAACTCCATATAAGGCTTCATCCGGCAGCTCGACTCTCCCGAAAGCATCCTCTTCGAACCGTGACAACATCATCTCTCCCTAGTTCGCCAATTTCGTCAGGATGGTATCCATCGTCACTGTCCCGACACGGCGATTGTTCGTATCGACGACCGGATATTCTCGAACCTGCTCTTCCACCATCCGGTTGAACACCAGCTTCAAATCGTCCGTTAACGCGACTCCGCCGCTCGAACCCGCAGCGGTCTCCCGCTCTCCCGAAGCGTATACGTCCTCGACCCGCAGAAAACCCATCTTGCGATAGACGTCCTTCTCCCCGACAAGCTGGCGGATGAAATCGTTGGCCGGATTCGTCACGATCTCGTACGGAGTGGCGAATTGAACGACTTTGCCGGCTTGCATGATGATAATTCGGTCCGCCAACCGAAGCGCTTCGTCCACGTCGTGCGTGACGAACAAAATCGTTTTCTTCAATAGCCGCTGTATCCGATGAAGCTCATCCTGCAAGCTCGTGCGCGTAATGGCGTCGATCGCGCCGAACGGTTCGTCCATGAGCAGGATTTTCGGCGCGGCCGCCATGGCGCGGGCAATGCCGACGCGTTGCTGCTGTCCGCCGGACAACTGGCTCGGACGCCTTTTACGGTAGATTTTCGGATCCAAATGCACCATCTCGAGCAGTTCGTCTATACGTTGATCGATCTTCGCTTCGTCCCATTTGAGAAGCCTTGGAACGACCGCGATATTCGATTCGATCGTCATATGCGGGAACAAACCGTTCTGCTGGATGACGTAACCGATCCCTCTGCGAAGCTGCTCCGTCTGGACTTTGCGGATATCGACACCGTCGATCTCGATCGTTCCGGACGTCGTATCGTAAAGCTTGTTCACCATCTTGAGCAACGTTGTCTTGCCGCACCCCGAAGGGCCGAGGAAGACGATGAATTCGCCTTCGCGGATGTCGAGCGAGACGTTGTCCACCGCCGGGGAAGCGGTGTTCGGATACTGCTTCACTACGTTTTTGAAAACAATGCCCATGCCGATTCCCCCTTATCAGAAATTCAAATTCAAATATTTGTACTCCAGAAAATCGTCTACGCCATGCTGCCCGCCCTCGCGGCCCATTCCGCTCTGCTTAATGCCGCCGAACGGCGCTTGCACGTAGCCGAGCGCGGACTCGTTTATGCCGACCATGCCGTATTCGAGCTTATCGGCTACCCGCATCGTCGTTGCCAAGTCTCGGGTGTAGATGTAAGAGGCGAGACCGAACGGCGTATCGTTAGCCATGCGGATCGCTTCTTCTTCCGTCCGGAAAGCAATGAACGGAGCGACAGGCCCGAAAGTTTCCTCCCGGAATACGTCCATTTCCGACGTTACGCCCGATAGCAAAGTAGGTGCATAATAGGAACCGTTATCGTATTCGCCGCCGGACAGCTTCTCGCCGCCCGCGACGATTTTTGCTCCTTTGGCTACGGCATCCTGCACATGTCCATGGACCTTGGCCAACGCCCGGTCGTGAATCAGCGGACCGACATTCACGTCTTTCATTCCGTTGCCCACCGTGATGCTCTTGAGCTTCTTCGCGAACAGCTCCGTGAATTCGGCTTCGATGGACTCGTGAACGAAAATCCGGTTCGCGCAAATGCACGTTTGCCCGTTGTTCTGGAATTTGTTGTAGAGCAATCCTTCCGCCGCCGCTTCCAGATCGGCATCCGCGAACACGATAAACGGCGCATGGCCTCCTAGCTCGAGAGACACTTTCTTGACCTGCTTCGCCGATTGCTCCAACAAATACTTGCCGACCGGCGTCGAGCCGGTGAAGCTGATCTTGCGTACCTTGTCGTTGTCGAGCAACTCCCGACCGATCTCTTGCGCGTTCCCGACGACGATATTGGCGACTCCCGCGGGCAATCCGACTTGCTCGAAAATCTCGAACAGCGCGATCGCCGACAAAGGCGTCTCCGGAGCCGGCTTGACGACGACGGTACAGCCCGCCGCGAGAGCCGGCGCGACTTTGCGCGTAATCATCGAGGAAGGGAAGTTCCACGGCGTAATCGCCGCCACGACTCCGATCGGTTGGCGCTGCACGAGAATGCGCTGGGTCGTCCGCGAGGACGGGATGATCTCCCCGTTGATCCGCTTCGCTTCTTCCGAATACCAGAGGAAGAAATCCGCGCCCCACAGCACTTCGCCCTTCGCCTCCTTCACCGGTTTGCCTTGCTCGAGCGTCATGATTTCGGCCAAGCGATCCGCGTTCGCCACGATCAAATCGTAAATCCGGCGCAAGTAGACGGAACGCTCTTCCGCTGAAGTTCGCGACCAACCGGGAAAAGCCCCGTAAGCCGCTTCGATTGCCGCCTTGGCATCTTCTGCGCCGCCGACGGGAACGGTCGTAATTTGCTCGCCCGTCGCCGGATTGAAAAGAGCGGACCGAAGGCTCGAACGAGCCTCGGTCCAATCGCCGTTAATGAACAGCTGGTTTCTGATCTCTGTCATATTAGCCTCCGGGTTACTCCGCGATGAGTTTGTTGTCGATCAGGAATTGTTTCGCCACGTCTTCGATTTCCGCTTTGTCCGGACCGTCGACTTTCCAGTTCATCGTTTGAACGGCGGCATCCGTCAATAGAGGCGCCAACGCGTTCAGCTTCTCCTTGATTTTAGGCTCGGCATCCAGCTTTTCTTTGCGAATGAGAGGCGCAACGTTGTATACCGGGAAGAAACCGACGTCGTCTTGCAGCAATTGCAGCCCCATGCCCGCGATTTGTCCATCCGTTCCAACGGATACCGTTACGTCGGATTCATTGTTCTCAAGCGGTTTATAACGAAGGCTGTAGTCGATCTGGAATTGCTTTTTGAAGGCGAAACCGCCTTGATCGGCGAATATTTTCTGCAAGCCCGGCAAGCCGTCTTCGCGAACGTCGAATTCCTGCGGATAAGAGAGAACGAGCTCTTTGCTGTTTTTCGCCAGATCGGTGTACGTCTTGATTCCGTATTTTTCAGCCGTTTCTTTTTTCATGGCGAAGCCGTAAGTGGCGTTCTCGGAAGCCGGATCGAGCCATTCCATGTTCCATTTTTTGAACCCTTCGCGCACTTTCTCGAGCGCCTTGGCCGAATCCTTCTCCGGCTCCTTCTGCTCCAGCATGACGCCAAGCCCGGTGCCCGTATATTCCGGATAAATGTCGAGATCGCCTTTCTTGAGCGCTTCGAACGTCGGAGCCGTTCCGCCAAGACTTAGTTGGCGCTTCACGTCGATCCCCATGTCTTCCAAAATAAGCGCATACATTTCTCCGATCAGGTGATTCTCGGTGTTGTCTTTCGAGCCGACCGTGATTTTCAGGTCGGACTTGCCGCCTTTGTCGTTACCGCAAGCGGCGAGCGACGTTGCAAGCGCCGTAATGACAAGCAGGGATAACCATGGACGTTTTTTCATTGATAACCTCTCCCTTTTCCTAGTGCGAATAGTTTGTTTTTCTTTGCAAGAAGCTGAATACGATCTCGCTCAGGATGGCGAGCAAGGCAACGGGCACGGCACCGATAAGCAGATAGCTTTTAGACATCATGCTAACTCCGTTGATGATATAGCTCCCGAGTCCCCCGCCTCCGATCAGGACGGCCAGCGTAGCGCTTGCGATAATCTCGACCGAAGCGGTCCGAATGCCCGCCAGCATGACCGGTAAAGCGAGCGGAAGCTCGATCTTCCAAATCGTCTGCAACGGCGTCATGCCCATGCCTCTCGCCGCTTCCTTGACCGCGGGATTAATATCCCGGAACGCGACGTACGTGTTGATGAGGATCGGCGGACCGGCCAATACGGTTAACGCTACGGCTGCCGGAGCGAACCCAACTCCGAGCAACGGCATGGCGAGCGCGAGAATGGCCAGACTTGGGATGACCCGGAAAATATTGATCGCGTTAATGATGTAATTCGCGAGCTTGAGCCTTCTCGATATCCAGATCCCGAGAGGAATGCAGATCAGCATCGCCGCGATCATCGAGAAGGAGCTTAGCCATACGTGCGTTTTCATGTTCGCGAGGAATACCGGAGTGTTCCCCTCGAAATATTCGCGGATTTGATCAATGACTTTCACGGTTCACACCTCCGTTAGTTCGTTCTCGGACTGAGGAATCTTTCAATGACCCGGAACAACAAATCGGCCCCGATCGCAAGGATCGCTATGGTGATTGTTCCGGCAATGATTTTCCCGGTGTGATCGTGATTCAAACCTTGGAAGATCAATCTGCCTAAACCGCCGGCTCCGATCCATGCCGCTACCGTTCCGATGGAAATAATGGAGACGGTAGCGACGCGGATTCCGGCGATGACGACCGGGATGGCCAGCGGAATCTCGATCTTGAGAATAATTTGCCGCTTGCTCATGCCCATCCCCTTGGCCGCTTCGATCATCATCGGGTCGATGCCTTGAAGGGCGGCGATGACGTTGCGGACGAGAATCATTTGGGCGTAAGCGACCAATCCGATCGTTGCCGTCGTAACCCCCAGCCCCGTGTATGGAATGAGCGCCGCGTAGAGCGCCATGCTCGGAATCGTGTAGATGATGCCGAGCACGCTCGTCACGGGCGCCTGCACCTTCTTGATCTTGGCGGCCAGGAAGCCTAGCGGCAACGCGATGCAGAGCGCGATCAGCAAGGAGGTGAACGTCAACGACAAATGCTCCCAGAAGAACGGCATCACCTTGTCGGGATTGTCGAACAGGTAACTCATGTCGACTCACCCACGTACACCTTGTCGTAGGCGTAGCGCTCGACGGCTTCCAAATCCAGCTCGACGCCCAGTCCGGGCGACTGAGGCAAATGCAGATATCCGTCGGAATCGATATTCAGTTTGTTTTGCTGAATGAAGTCCCTGCGCTCCGGAGTCCAAGACGGCGGATCGTACGGAAGCTCTAAATACGGACAGTGGCTGATCGCCGCGGCCAGGTGAAGATTGGCCATGACGCCGATTCCGTTCGTCCACGTATGCGGGCTGAACCATGCGCCGCTCGCCTGCACCATGTCGGCGATTTTCCTTACCTGCGTAATTCCGCCGGTCAGGGCGACGTCGGGCTGGTACACGTCGAGCGATCCGAGGAAATTCATTTCCCGGAAATCGTGCATCCTGCGGTTCATTTCCCCTCCTGCGATTCGAATGCCGCCGACCATTTCCCTTAACTTCGCCAGCCCGCGGAAATCGTGGCTTTGGAGCGGCTCTTCGAGCCAGAACACGCCTAACCGTTCCAATTCCTTCGCGACCTGGTACGCTTTTTTCAAATCCCACGTCGGTTCCGTATCCCATGGCATCTTCCAGCCTTGGTTCGCGTCAACCATGATCTCCAGCTTGTCGCCGACGGCCTTGCGGACGGCTTCGACGACCTTAATGTCGTCCCTTACGTCCTTGTGATGGAAGCGGATCTTCATCGCCTTGAAGCCTTGCTCCAGCAGCAGCTTAGCTCTATCGGCTCGAACCTCCGGAGTGACCATCTCCCCCGTGGAAGCGTATGCAAGAATCTTATCGTTGCGTGCCCCGAGCAGCTTATACGCCGGCTGTCCCGTCGCTTTGCCCATCAGGTCCCACAAGGCCAGATCAAGCGGCCAGCATCTTCCGTAATGAAAATCGATGTTGTCGATGATCTGCGAATGCCGCTCGATGTCGAACGGGTCTTGGCCGATGAACAGATGCTCGTGGCCTTCGAATCCCGTCATCAGGTCGCCGGAGCCGATGCCCGTAATCCCTTCGTCCGTGTGGACTTGCACGACGGTAGAGGCGAACTTCTTGCGCGGATTCGGATCCCACGCCGCTTTGAAAGGAGGATCCAACGGCAGTAAATAATGCTTGATTTCGATTGCGCTGATTTTCATCTCTTCACCTCGCTGTGAGCTTTACGATTCTCATTATGGGGTGCCGCAAGCGCCCTGCACAGACGGTCCATTGCGCAAAGATTAGGCAAAAAGGTGTAAAAAAATTGTGCATTCCACCCTCTTTACGAAAGCGCATACATCTGTATATGAAGTTGTTAAATTCGACTGGCCTATTACCGTGCAACGCACTCGGTGAGTGCACAGGAGGATACGTAAATGAATTACTCGAGATAATCGACTAGCTCTGGCGGGAACGTGGGACTTAGGAGGAATTGCTCGAAATAATCGACTAATTCTGGCGGGAACGTGGGAATGGGGAGGAATTACTCGAAATAATCGACTAATTCTGGCGGGAACCTGAGACTTAGGAGGAATTACTCGAAATAATCGACTAACTTTAATGGGATGGAATTACTCGAAGTAATCGACTAATTCTGGCGGGAACCTGAGACTTAGGAGGAATTACTCGAAATAATCGACTAATTCTGGCGGGAACGTGGGAATGGGGAGGAATATTCGAAATCATTCCGCCTCCAACGGTTGCAAGTCATACTTTGTCGTGAAATGGGTAGTGAATTGGTCTGCATAGTTGTAAATGGAAAAAATCCGCCAAAGGGAATTGGCGGATTACAGAAAAACAAATTTAAATTAAATCCGGATTTTCGGAGAAATGCTTCAAAAGCACGATCGGATCGGTCTTGGACGCGTTCGTGATCGTGATGCCTGATTTGGCGGCGGGCGCCGTCACGAAATACTCGTCGTGGGTAAGCTCTCCGTATCGGATCAACGCGGGCGTCTCGATGTCCCAGACTCCAAGCTTGCCGTGGCCTTGCAACATGTACAAACCGTAAGCGGCGCCGTCCCGTATCGTCACTGTCGCTCCCGGCAGCACCGTCAGGCGTTTCGCGGAGACGAGCTTGCTCTTGTAGCAGATCCACTCCTCCACGTAACCTTCCGCTTCCATTTCTTCGATCGGACGGACGGGCTTCGGAGACATGAAGAACCGTTGATAGAAATCCGGATCCGTATTCGTCTCCCAATCGAGAATATCCATCAAGTAATCGTAGTTGCCGACTTCTTCCGGCGGAGTATCTTTCCATAGCAACGATTCGGGCACCGCATGCTCGCCGTGCAACACCGACTGATACATCGCGTACACGTCCGAAGCGAATTGCGGTTCGTACGTGCACAAGCTGCCGGGCGCGTGAAGGATGCCGGGAGGAACGTCGAATCCGGTATCCAAAGTCAGCTTGTAAGCGCGCGATAGATTCGTGATCTGATTGTCGCCCTTAGTGAAGTTCATTAGCGTTTCCTTCACTTGTTCCTTGGTGACGCCCGGATTAAATCCGAAAAACGTATACGGGAATTCTCCGCCATGGTTGTTCAACTGCGACGGGTAGAAGTACATCTCGTGCTTGCCCTTCTGCCCGACGCGCGCCGCCGCTTCGTCGTCGTGATGCACGTGATGCGGCAACGGATTCAAGTTGTCGAACAGCTTCGAGTAGATCGGCCAGCCTTTGTATTTGCTCCAAATATCGTCTCCGATCGCCGCGCCCTTCAACTCGTTCACGACGTCCTTCAGCAACACTCGCTCTAAACCATCCGCGGAAACGACATAGCTCATTCCCTCGTCCTCCGGCGTCCCCGGTCCGTTCTCCGCGTGAGTCGTCGACGAGAACCAACGCTCGTCAATCCCTCCGCGAGCCAATCCTAGCACGAAATAATCTTGCGGATGCAGCTTGATCCGTTTGCCGGGGCGGCAGAACGATCTTGGAACCCATGCCGGAGCCAGTCTCAGTACGCCTTTGCCTTCTTCCAGCAGCTTCTCTATCAATGAATTCGAACTCATCGTAATCGCACCTCTCTTAGACCGGATAAGCCATCGTCGTCATTAGCGTGTTCTCCGCTTGCGTCGCATCCATACGGCTATACTGAACGACGATAGGAATGTCGCTTTCTACTTTCATCGCATAAGGAACGCCTTTCGGGATCTTCGAGCCTTGCTTCTCCAGCGTATCCGTGCGGACATGTTTCGTTCGCTGGCCCTCGACTACGAACTCTATATTTTCGATCGGATTCTCGTCTTCGAAATATACCGTCACGTTCACCGTTGCTCTGTTCGCCGTGCAATTGACGATGCAGATCGCTTCGTGGCTTTCCAGCAAGCCCGAGCTCCGCACGGGGGTAAACCCGTCGGGAATGATCCACGCCGTCGCGCCGATTTGTTTGCTCATACGCCCTATCTCCTCGCTTACCAAGAATCGACCTCGACGGTCGGATGGAATAAAATTTGTTTGTACAAAATGTTGTTCGGAGCTTTCAGGATGAACTCGATCAACGAGGCGATATCATGCGGCTTGATGAGCGCGTCCTTCTCGTGCAGCCAAGTCCAGCGATCCCACCAGCTTGTATCGATGCCGCCGGGGCATAAAGTCACGACATGAATGTTATCCTTCATTAAATATTTGGAGATGGCGTCGCCGAAGCCGTTCACGCCGAATTTCGTCGCGGTGTAGATGCCGTTGTTGTTATTTTTCGTGTTGAGCCCGCGCGTACCGGCAATGGACGAAATGTTGATAATATGGCCTTGTTGCTGCTTGATCATATAAGGAGCGACGTGTTTGGAGGCATAGATGACGCCTTTGAGATTAACGTCGATCGTCATATCGATGTCCTCTTTCGTAATCTCCTCGAACGAAGTATCTACTCCCGCTCCCGCGTTGTTGACGAGAACGTCGATAGACCCCCATGCCCGCTGAACCTCTTCCACCGCTTTGGCGATCCCGTCATAATCGGTGATGTTCAAAGCAAACGTCATGCATTCCGTGCCCATCCCGCTGATTTCTTCCCGCAAGTTCTTGAGCTCGTCTTCATTGCGGGCGATTGCGGCCACTTTCATGCCCAAGCTCGCGAAGTGGGTGCACACTACCCGTCCGAGCCCCCGGCTCGCGCCGGTGACGATCGCGGTTTTATTCCTTAACGTGTCTCTCATGTTGTCGTTTCCTCCCGAGTTTACAAAATGGTATAGCCGCCATCGATGACGAACACGCCTCCGGTCGCATAAGTCGAAGCATCGGACGCCAGAAATACGGCGATGCCCTGCAGTTCGTCGGGGGTTCCAGGCCGATGCATCGGGGTCAGCTTCATCCACTCTTGCACCATGGGGCCGTTCTCTTCGAAATAGGGAGCGGTCATTTCCGTCCTCATATAACCCGGCGCGATCGTATTCACTCTGATGTTGTATTTCGCCCATTCCGACGCCATGCTCTTCGTCAGCATGATGACGGCGGCTTTGGACGTGTTGTATGCCGCTTGATATTGGGGAACGTTGGACACGAGCCCCGACATGGACGAGATATTGACGATAACGCCGCTATTCTGGGCGATCATGACCTTGCCGACCTCTTGCGAGACAAGGAACACGCTGTTCAGGTTAACGTTCATGATTTTCTGCCAATCCTCGTAGCGCATCTCTTCTAAGGGAACGTGGATGCTGATACCCGCGTTATTGAATAGAACATCGATACGCCCGAAGCGGTCCATCGCCTTCGCGACCATCCGACGGACGTGACCCTGATCGGTCACATCCGCTTGGACGGCAATCGCCTCGACGCCTTCCCTCGTGAATTCCTCCGCGGTTCGGCGAGCTGCGTCCGAATCGATGTCGGCGATGACAAGGCGGGATCCCGCTTGGGCTAACCCCTGCGCCATCGCTTTGCCTAATCCGGCGCCGCCGCCGGTTACGAGAGATACCCGGCCGTCTAGACGGAACTTGTCGTTGATTCTCATGCGCCGTAATCCTTCCTTACTTCAAGTATTGATCTACGTTGTCTTTGGTCACGAGCTCGAACGGTACGAACACTTCTTTCTCGAACGTTTCTTTGTTGATGATTTTCAGAGCCGTCTCCAGCGCTCCGCCGCCTTGCGCCGCCGCGTTCTGGAATACCGTCGCGTCCAGTCGTCCGTCTTTCACCGCTTGCAGGGCATCCGCGATCGCGTCCACGCTGACGAGAACGATGTCTTTCTTAACGCCCGCGTCTTCCAGCGCCTTCAACGCGCCCATGCCCATCTCGTCGTTCTGAGCGAATACGCCTTGAATTTGACCGTCGTGCGCTTGAAGCCAGTTCTGCATCAAAGTCAGCGCCTTATCGCGGTTCCACTCGGCGGTCTGCTCCGCGATCAGCTTCATGTCGGGGTACGTTTTCAGAGATTCAACCGCGCCTTCCGTCCGATCGATTTCCGCCGATTGGCCTAGATGGCCGTGCATCATCACGATATTGCCTTTGGAACCGAGTCTCTCGGCGAGATAATCGATCGCCATTTTCGCGGACTCTTGGTCTCTGGATCCGACGAACGCGTCCGGCGCGGATTTCGTTACCGAGTTGACGTTAATGATCGGAATGCCCGCCTCTTTCGCCTTATCCACCGCCGGAGACGAAGCTTCGGCTTCGATCGGGTTAAAAATAATGGCATCTACCTTCTGCGCGATAAAAGTTTCCACTTGCTGAATTTGTTTGTTCGGATCTTTCTGTCCGTCATTGATGATAATCTTGACGCCCAATTCCTTTCCCTTCTCTTCGATTCCTTTAGCCAGCGTTGCCGTAAATTCGTTCGCCAAGTTCAGAATACTGACGCCGATGACGATTTTTTTGCCGTTGCCGCCTTCGTCAGCAGGGGAGCCGGACGCGTTACCGCCAGAATTGTCTTTATCGTTGCCGCAAGCCGCCAGCATGAATGCCAGCAATAATACCAACATCAAACTTAAACTCTTTTTCATTTTCATGACCTCCGATAAGTGGTTTGATTTAGGTTGAAACGATGAGACTCCGAGTCTGAAGCGACGACTCTGGATGCCTTACTCCGGCCAATGGACCGGCAAACTCCCGTCAACACCTCCCAAGCTTAATCAAGCGCCGATTCCTCAAGATTTCCGGTCGATCAGCAACGCTCCGACGATAATCAAACCTTTGATGATCTGTTGGTAATAGGAAGGAACGTTGAGCAAATCCAAGCCGTTGTTAATGACCCCTATAATGAGCGCGCCGATGATCGTGCCCGTGATTCTTCCCGAACCGCCCGACAAGCTCGTTCCGCCGATAACGACCGCCGCGATCGCGTCAAGCTCGTAACCGACGCCGATGTTCGGCTGGCCGGTCTCGATGCGAGCCGTTTGGATAATGCCGGCAACGCCTGCCAATGCCCCGCACAGAATGTACACGTATAGCTTGATTCGATGAACGCTGATGCCCGACGCCCTGGCCGCTTCTTCGTTGCCGCCAACCGCGTACACGTATCGGCCGAACACCGTCTTGTTCAAGACGAACAAGGAAATGAGGAAAATAACCAATACGATAAGAACCGGGATCTGAATGCCTAGGAATGTGCCGCCGATTGCGTTAAAAGACGGAGAAAGATTGGAAATCGGCCGGCCGTCGCTGACGACGAGCGCGCCTCCTCTCGCGATCGTCATCATGCCCAAGGTGACGATGAACGGGGCGAGTTTTCCTTTGGTTACCATAATTCCGTTCACGAACCCGATAAGCAGCCCACCCAGAATACCGAGCAGGATCGGGATGAACAAGCCGTCCCCCGAACTGGCGAATAAGGCGGCTAAACATCCGGTTAACGCGACGTAGGAGCCGAGACCGAGATCGATGCCCCCGATGAGAATGACGAAGGTTACGCCGATGGCTAGAATGGCATTAATGGAAACTTGGTTAAGCACGTTGAGCAGATTACGTTCGGTCATGAACACTGGAGACATGGAGGCGAATACGGCACATAAGAGCACCAATGCGAGCAATAACCCGTATTTTCTTAACAGATCGCCTGTGAAAGTTGCTTTAATCGTTTGGCCCATATGAACGACTCCCTTACTTTTGCTTCTCGGACGCGTTTACTTGCCGAAGGCGTGCGCCATGATTTTTTCTTCGCTTGCCTCTTCCCGCGTGAGTTCGCCCGTGATTTTCCCTTCGTGCAGAACGACGATTCTGTCGCTCAAGCCCATAATCTCCGGAAGCTCGGAAGAGACGACGATAATCGCTTTCCCTTGCTCCGCAAGCTGCGAGATCAGCTTATAAATTTCCGATTTCGCGCCGATGTCGATACCTCTCGTCGGTTCGTCGAGAATCAACAGCTCGGGATTGCCCAGCAGCACTTTGCCGATAACGATCTTCTGTTGGTTGCCACCGCTCAGATTGCCCGCTTTCTGATCGCGCGTCGGCGTCTTGATCGCAAGATCCTTAATGATGCCGTCGGCGATCGTCTTCTCTTTCGCGTCCGAGACAATCTGATAACGCGTGCACAGCCGAAAATTGGGAAGCATGATGTTCTCCTTCACCGATAACTGCAGCACTAGCCCGAGCGTCTTGCGATCCTCGCTGACAAGCCCGATCCCTTGCCGCATGCCGTCCTTCGGGTTACGGATCGTAGCGGCGGAATCGCGAATCCGAATCTCGCCGCTGTCGCTTCGGTCCAAACCGTAGATGCAGTTGACGACCTCCGTTCGACCCGAGCCCATCAAGCCTGCGATACCGAGAATTTCCCCTTTGCGGACCTCGAAGGAAATATTCTCGAATACGCCCCGTTTCGTCAGATTCCGAACGGCGAGGACGGCCGCACCGTACTCCGGCGTTCGCCGAGGGAACAAGTCGGTCAATCGCCGCCCGACCATCATCGCGATCATCTGGTCGATATTCGCGCCTTCGATCGGTTGCGTGCCTACGAATGTCCCGTCCCGCAAAACCGTAAATTCGTCGGCGATGCGGAAGATCTCGTCCATCTTATGGGAGATGTAAATAATCGCGACGCCCCTCATCTTCAGCCCTTCGATAATCTTGAAGAGGCGTTCGACCTCCCGGTCGGAGATCGCCGAAGTCGGCTCATCCATAATGATGACGTCCGACTTATAAGAGATCGCTTTGGCGATTTCGACCATCTGCCTCTCGGAGACGCTCAAATCCTTCATGAGCGTACCGGGATCGAGCTTAACCCCGATCAGATTCAAATAACTTTGCGTGTCTTCGCGAAGCTTCTTCCGGTCGACGACTCCCCACCTGTTTTTAGGTTCGTTGCCGAGGAACAAGTTCTCGGATACGGTCATGTTAGGCACGTAGGACAATTCTTGATGAATCATCGAGATGCCCGCGTCGATCGCGCTTTTGATATTGGAATGCGCCAGCCGTTCCCCTTTGAAAATGATCTCGCCGTCGTATTGCGTGTACATTCCGATCAATATTTTCATCAACGTGGACTTCCCGGCGCCGTTCTCCCCCATCAGAGCGTGAACGGTTCCTTTTTTAACCGCGAGGTTTACGTTTTTCAATGCATGAACGCCCGGAAAAGTTTTCGAGATATTGTTCATCTCCAACACGTTCAAGTCGGCACCCATGTTCGCATCACCCTGTCTGGAACGGATTCGGCATAGCCCGCTTGCTTGCCTAAACGAATCTTATATCCGGCGCCTCCCGATTACATTTCGATTTCTTCCGATTGTCGTTCTATTTTTGTCTGATGCGTTTTCCGTTCGGCTAACTCTATTTATCTTTTTGGACGTTGCTTTCGTTTTTGTCGGGATTCAAGGTTAGATACTGGCGCGCCCGTGAAAATGTGATACCCTATTCAAGTACGGCAACTATCGCGGAGGTGCGAGGAACATGCGGAAGGCATCTATTGTATGGACGATCATGAGCTTATTGCTGCTTCCCGCTTGCTTCGGCGGAACAAGGAACGATGCATCCACAGCCGGTCCGACGCCCGTAGCGAGCGTTCCCGCGGAGCAAGCGACGACTCGTCCGATCAGGCTAGGCTTTACGGTACTCGGCAGCTTCGAGTTTACGGATATGATTAAAGACAAATTAGAGGCGGAAGTCGCTTCGCGGGAAAATATCGTATTGTTCTCTTACGAGGGTCAAGCGAACGCGGAGCAGCAGCTTGCGGACGTCAAAGATATGATCGCCAAGGACGTCGACGTCATCATCCTGAATCCGGTTAACGCCGCGAAGTCCGACGTCGCGGTTAAGATGGCCGTGGACGCAGGTATCCCCGTCGTCGGAATCAACACGATTCCGGATACCGATCTTCTTACGACCTACGTAGGATCCAACGATATTCAAGCCGGGGAAATTCAAATGCAATTCATTGCGGAGAGCTTGGGCGGGGAAGGAAACATCGTCATTCTAAGGGGCTTGCCGGAGCAATCGTCCCAAATCCAGCGGGCCAGGGGGATTCTGAACGTCCTCGATAAATACCCGAATATCCGCGTACTCGAAGACGAAACGGCTAAATGGTCAAGGAACGACGCTTATGAACTCATGAAAAAGTGGCACGAACAATACGGTTCCAAGATCGACGCCGTCGTTTCCCATAACGACGGAATGGCGCTCGGCGCGCTGGATTACTTGAAGGAGGCCGGAATCCGGATACCTGTCATCGGCGTGGATGCGATACCCGACGCCTTGCAGGCGGTCAAAGACGGAGAGCTGACGGCAACCGTGTTCCAAGACGCTCTCGGGCAAGCCAAAATGGCCGTTAACCTGGCGATTAACATCGCGCAGAACGGCCAAGTGGCGAAAAGCTATTTTATCCCCTACCGGCTAGTGACCCAAGAAAACGTCGATTACTTCAGCGCCATCCGCTAATCCGGCTTTGGGCTTACTTTCCGGTCAGCCGCCTTTCGTCTTCTGGTATTCCCCCGGCGGCAGGCCCGTCATCTTCTTGAACAGCACCGTAAAATAAACGGGGTCCTTGATGCCGACCAGCTCGGCGACGACGGATGGGCGTAGTTCATGATCGACCAACAGTTTTTTCGCCTTCTCCGTGCGAATGTGATTCACGTATTTCTTGAACGTCCATCCGGTCTCGTTCTTGAACAACTCGCTGAAATAAGTACGGTTCAAGAAAAATTTCTTCGATATCGATTCCAGCGTAATGTCCTCGAAATAATACTGCTCGATATACTTCAGCGCCTGGGAAATCATCTGCCTCGATTCTCCCTGATTGCGTTTGGATGCGGCTTCTCCGATCTGCACCGCAAGAACGAGCATTTCCTTCCCAAGTCCGACCGAATCCGATACGCGCTCAAGCAGCCGGGAAAGTCCGGGCATTCTCTGCCTCATGGACTCGGGATCCACGAACAGCTTATCCAAGCTTTGTTCCAGCGCGTAATAAGCGACGGCCGCCGCTTGCCTCGGAGACTTCCATCTATCGAACAAGGCTTGAATGAGCCCCGTCAGCTCCTTGACGTTCCGATCCTCGATCGCCGTAACCAGCGAATCCAAGTCAAGTTCCGAAGCGACTTCCGTCACCCAGTCGTCATCCTCGTTATCTCCCATGTAATTTACTTGCGCCTTCGCTCCCGCAATGTCGGCTTGTTCCACCGCTTGCCGGTATACGAGTCCGACGGATCGTAGCGATTGAAACATTTGGGTCACGAGCAACTGAACTTGAATTTTACCGAATTGCCTCATATTGTCTAGCAGGCACTCCAAGAGAACTTTCAAGTCGGCGATCTCGCTTTGCGAATTTTCCGCCTCCGGCATGCCGATCAAGCAAACGTACTCCCCTTCCTTGTGCTCATGAGGGAAACAATGAATCGGCTTCGGCAACGTATCGCTAACGATATTCTCGAACACGAAGAAAACCAGCTCCGGCTCCTCCAAGAATCGGGATTTCGTCTTCGCGTAATCCAAGACGCGCACCAAGATCATCAAGTAACCGGGGTAATCAAGGGAAATTCCCAAATGACCTAATTTCTCCGCGGCCTGCAGAGCCGATTGCGGCTTCAACAGTCTGTTCATGAATTGATGTTTAAGCAAGGGAACCGCTTGGTTGAGCAGCATGCCGTTAGAGATGTTCCGGCTATTCTGTTCAAGCTCGTAACGAATCGATTGAATCGTCTTGCGAAGCGCCTTCTCCAGATCTTCCTTAATGACGGGCTTAAGCAAGTAATCTTCCGCTCCGTTCCGCAGAGATTGCAGAACGTATTCGAAATCGGAGTAGCCGCTTAGAATGATGACTCTAACTTTCGGAAATTGCTCGCTCAGGATCGGAAGAAAACGATACCCCCCCATTCCCGGCATTCTCATGTCCAATAGTACGATGTCGGGCATGTCCTTCTTCATCATCTCTAGCGCCTGCTCCGCGTTCTCCGCCTCTCCCGAGATTTCGATCGGGAGCTCGACGCCGCGCAGCTTCCCGATCAAGCTGCGCCTGACTCCGATTTCATCCTCTACTACCAATATCCTTACCGCGAAATGCTGTTGCATGTCTGAACCCTCCATCATTTTGCCGGTATAGCGGGAAAACGGATCGTAATAGCCGTCCCTTCTCCCTCAACGCTGCGAATGGCGAAATCCAACTGGTCTCCGAATAAAATTTTGAGCCTCATATATACGTTCTTTAATCCGACCTTCCTTCCGCCCGCAGGTTCATAGAAGGTCGTATCCGACTGATGCTTGAAACGCTCGAATTCCTCTAATGCTTCCGGATCGAATCCGGTGCCGTTGTCGACGATCCGAATGACGATCTCATCCTTCTCTTTCCTCACATCGAGACGCACGGTCGCTTGCCCCAGCTTCTTCTCGACTCCGTGTTTAACCGCGTTTTCTATGAGCGGCTGAAGCGTGATTTTTAATATTTTGAACGGGAGCGCCTCCCGGTCTATGTCCTGCTCGACTTGAAGCTTGTCCTCGAATCGGCTCTTCAAGATCAGGAAGAAGTTATTGCAGTTATCGATTTCCTCCGCAATGCGAACTTCTTCCGATTTCAAATCGATGTTGTAACGCAGCATTTTACTGAGCGATTGGGTAATGTCCGAGATTTGCGTCACCCGCTCGTAATCCGCGATGCCGCTAATGACCTCCAGCGTGTTGTACAGGAAATGAGGATTAATCTGCATCATAAGAGCCTTCAATTCGGCGTCTTTCTTATGCAGCTCCATCTCGTATTGCGTCTTCACCAGTTGTTTGATCCGGCCGAGCATGGACTCGAAGCTTTTGCTGAGCAGCCACGTTTCGAGATTCGATTCGCTGATCGGGATGTTCGTCGTCAATCGGCCTCGTTCTACCTGCTGCATCGCTTTGCTTAATTGCTTGATCGGCCGGGAAATGTAGAGCGACAGCACGAACGACAAGCCGAAAACAAGCAGGATCGATAGCAGCATAATCGAGATCGTAATATTGCGAATGGAATCGACTTGGCTATTGATGATCGATAGCGGAACGGAGCTAACCATATATGCGTCCTTGTTCGGCATCATGCTCGTCAATACCATATTATCTCGGTCGACCGTCTCTAAGTCTTCCTCCCCCGTGGAAGTCAGCGATGCCGTCGTCTTCGCGAGCCAAGCCGGACTCGCGATCTTTCCGATCTGGGCGCGGTCGGTATGGTACAGAATTTTACCTTCCTTCGAGATGAGCTGAATCGTGCTGCCGTCCCGCTTCTCGAACGGTTGGAACAAGGAAGCGAAGGATTCCAGCTCCTTATCGAAGCTGATGTAACCCATTCTTTTGCCGCTGAAAGGATTAATAACCGGTTTGGATGCGACTAGACTCATCAAGCCTTCGCGATTGATCGGATGGACGTCGAAGATTAGCTTGTCCTCCCGATTGTTCAGCATGGCGTTGCGCCAAATCAGATCGGCTTCGGAATTGTACGAATACACTTCGTAGGTTTCTTTGTTAAAAGCGCTGCTAATGAAATGCCCGTTATCCGAGAACACGCGAATGCTGAGAAAGTTTCCCGTCGCTTCGAACGTGCTGTGCAAATAATCGTTGATTTCCATGATGTTCTCCACGATGAACGTATCGAAGAAGTATACCTTTTCGTTCAATCGGATATTGTTGTTCACCATCTGCGAAGCGAACTTATTGGCATCGATCTCGATATTGTGGAAGTACAGCTCGTAGTTGCTGACGATTTCCTCCATCAATTGTTCGTTGCTGTTCTTGACCTCCTGCGCGATCGTCGCCGAGGATACCCGAAAGGTAATGTAACCGACGATGACGATCGGGATAAGCGTAATGATCATGAAGGTAAAGAACATCTGAAATTGAATGCTCTTCTTGTTAAGCGCGCGGTTTAACAGGCTGTGCACAATCTTAGGGATCACCGGGCATGCTCCTTCTGTATGGCTATGACGAATGTTAACCATTTCGTTGCCGCTCCGCTTAATCCTTTTAACTTTCTTCGGAACGCGATATGAATTATTACAATTCGTAAAATAAAGCAATCCCCGCTAGTTAATCCAGCGGGGATTGTTCTGTTCTCTGTTCGCCGTTTCTCCGCTAAGGAGCCAACAGCTTATTTTTCACAAGGAAATCCCGCGAAGTCTTCGTGATATCCTTCTGCAAAATATCGACCCGGTACATTAAGTCCAACATGTTGTCGTTCGTAATATACGGCGTCAAGCTTTCCAGCGTCTCGCGAATGTCGGGGTAACGTTGCATCGTTTGTTCCAAAATAACCGGAGCCGCATCGTAAGGAGGGAACACTTTCCGGTCATCCTCCAGAATAATAAGATCATTCTTCTTAATGCGCGGGTCCGAGCCCATACCTACCGCGACGTCTACGCGACCATCCTTGACCGTCTGGGACAATAAATCGGATTCGATCGCAACGACCTGATCGGTCGATAGCGAGAAATCGTAAATTTTTTTCAACCGCTCAAGCCCGTCTTCCCGTTGCAAATATTCGCTGTTCGTGGCGAACTTCATTTTGGTGTTACCGGTGCGAATATATTCGGCAAGATCGCTGATTCTGTAGATGTGGAGTTGCTCGGAAATATCCTTACGCATCAGAAGCGTCCAGCTGCTGTTGAATCGACTCTTCGAAAGCCATACGATCCCTTTCGCCGCATCGGTGCGGGAAACTTCGCGATAGGCTTGTTCCGGGTCGTATAGCGAAGACTTCTTGTGATAATAAATTCTCGCCGTCGTCGTGTATTCCCAGTACATATCGGCGACTCCCGCCTCCATGGCGGTTCGGACCGCCTGACTGTCGAGAAACACCATTTCGTTAACCTTATACCCTCTGTCCTTGAGAAGCAACGCGCTCATTTTCATCAGCAAATATTGTTCGGTAATCGATTTGGACCCGATCGTGACTTCCCCCCGGGAAGCCGGGGCAATCGGATCCTGCTCCCGCGAATCCTTCCCCGATTGGCAGGCGGAGAGGATAAACAATACGGTAATCACGAGCAGGAGCCGCCTCATCTCTCGATCCTCTTCATCTTGTAGATCAAGGCATTGCGGGATATTCCGAGCAGTTCGGCGGCTTTGCTCTGGTTTCCTCCGGTTTTTTCCAGCGCGCCCGTGATCATCCGACCTTCCACTTCTTCCAATACGTCGTACAGCTTTCCTTGAAGCTGCAGGTCATCGTTCGATTTCGCGTATTGACCGACCAACGACGAGGGGAGATCTTCCACGTCTAACGCTCCGTTCACTTTCAGCAGATGCATCCGTTCGATCAAATTCATCAGTTCGCTAATATTCCCTTGCCACGGCCAATCCACCATCAGTTGCATCAGTTCGTCGGAAACCGTGAGCGGCTTGCCGTACTTGGCATTCAGTCGATCCAGTTTCTGACCGACGAGCAGCGGAATATCCTCTTTCCGCTCCCTGAGCGGGGGAAGCTCCAACTCCACTAGATTCAGCAGGTAATACAGATCGTCGCGAAAACGGCTTTCCTTCACGAGCTGCTTCAACGGTTGCCCCGTCGACGTTACGAGCCGCACGTTCACCGTTATCCGCTGCTGCGTATCCGGGCAGATCATGCTTTTCTCTTCCATGAGACGGTACAAATGGGCCTGATTAAGCGGAGTCAAATTTCCGATCTCCTCCAGAAACAGCGTTCCCCCGTCGGCGGCGACCGCTTTGCCCGAGGCTCCGAACAGTTCCCGCTCCAACATCGCTTCCGGCATGGAGCTGCAATTGACGTAGAGAAACGGCTGCTCCTTCCTTCGGCTGCGATCGTGAATCCACTTGGCCAGCGTCGTCTTGCCCACGCCGCTTTCCCCGAAGAGCAGCACCGGGGCGTCCGTCATCGTGATTCGGTCCAGAATCCCTCTTACTTCCTGCATCTTCGGACTCTTAAAGACGACGTCGCCCGATAGCTCGTCGAACGAACGGTAAGCTTCCCTTACGATATCCGCCAACTGTTTCAAGTCGAACGGCTTATTCAAATAGTCGGAAGCTCCCCATTTGATCGCCAACACGGCATTCTCCACGTTGCCGTAAGCGGTCAGCATAAATACTTTCGTCTCGGGGGAAAGCTCCTTGATTTTCTTCAGCACCTCGAGCCCCGTCATGTCCGTAAGCATAAAGTCGAGGATCACGACCCGGATCGGCTGCTGTTGGATTTTACGAATCGCCGATTTGCCGTCATAGGCTTCGTAAGTGACATAACCTTCCCGCTTCAGCTTAAGCGCGATATTACGGCAAAGCTTGATCTCGTCGTCTACGATCAGTACGCCGGGCGTCGTCATTCGTTTACCTCCTCCATACGCAGGGAAAACCGGCATTTGACCGCCGTCCCTTTATTTCTAGCATTGTTCATTTCCAGGCTGCCGCCATGTTCCTTCATAATATCCTGCGCGATCGAGAGACCGAGACCGTTGCCCGTCTCTTTGGTCGAAAAGAAAGGATTAAACAGCCACTGCAGATGCTCCTCCGAGATCCCTTCGCCTTCGTCCGCGATCTCGACCCATACTTCATGCGGCAATACTCCGATTCGAATGTCGATCGTTCCTCCGTGCGGCATAGCCTCCATGCTATTGACGAGTAAATTCAGAAAGACCTGAATCAATTTGTTCGTCTTGCCGGGAATCGTCGGGACGTGCTCCGCGAAGTTTCGTTCCACCGTAATGCCGAGTTCATTAAACTTAATCCGCAGCAAATGGAGAACGCGATTGAGCAATTGATCCAGATGAACGGGAACCGTTGCTTCCTTCTTCGTCTTCGCCAAGGTGAGAAACTCGTTAACGATCGAAGTCATTCTGGCGATCTCGCTATCGATGTCTTGCACGAGAGTAGGTACCCATTCCGAGTCGGGATTCAGCTCGATCTCCTCCCTTAGCAACTCGGACGAGCTCGATAACACCGCGAGGGGATTTTTTAATTCGTGCGCGATTCCGGTCGTGATCTGCCCGATCAAAGCAAGCTGCTCGCTTTGTTTGACATGCGACTCCAGCATGCGAATTTGCGAAATATCCTGAACGACGGCAAGTACCCCCTCGGAGAAAGCGGCGGTCACTACTTTCAGTATACGGGAAACCCCATCTTCGTCCGCCCAAGTCACTTCCTTGTCTCCCGAGCTCGCGTCCATCGTCAAGAATCCATACTTCGGCAGCTCTTTCAACCTTTTTGCTTCCCATTCTTCTTCCGATAGACCGAACAGATCGACCCATTTCCGATTCACGCGGGTCACTTCGCCCGCCTCGTTCAATGTAATCAGCGCATACGGGATCCCTTCCACGATATCCTGAAGAAAACGATGGCTGCGAGCGACGCGGTCGTTCATGTCCTGAAGCGACCGGATCAACTCCCCGATCTCGTCCTTGCGCTTCATCATCGGTTCGGGAAGAGGCGAAGGCGCTTTCTGGCTCTGAATACGCTGCGCGAACTTGGTCAGCTTCAAGATCGGAACGAGAATTTGCCGGCCGCCGACCAGAATCAGACAGATAATAAGAGCAAAGAACCCTAAATAACTGTAAGTAAGCGCCTTCGAAAGCGTTTGCACGGACGTGAACGCGAATTTCTCCGGAACGCCGAGCGCCAACCCCCAATTTTCGCGCATCGTCTGATAAGTCATCACGCTTGGCGTTCCCCGGTAATCCTCCTGCACCGAGCCCGAATCGCCTTTCATCAACAATCGGACGATCGGCTCTTCCGAGAAATCCAAGTTCCAATCCTGATCGCGGGTAGACGCGATCACTTTGCCTTCGCTGTCGGTAATGAAGCTGAAGCCTTCGCGGGTTTCGCTCGTGCTACGTAGAATGTTGGATAGGAAGTTGCGGCTGAGTTCCGCTACTAATACGCCTAGAAACTTACGATCGTCGTAGAACACCGGAATCGCGACCGTTGCCGTCTTCTCGGTTCTCACGTTGGAAACGAGTCCGGATACGACATACGTGTAACTCCATTTGACGTGGTCGAATTTCGCGTAGTCATACGGAGTATCTTGTAAATTAGGCCGGAAAGGAGCCTCGAACTTCATATTGCGATCCGTATCCAGAAAATAAATCGACTGGATAATCGTGCTCTTCGAGATCGCCTGCTTCGCTCTCGCGTACATCGCCGGAAGGTTCAACTCGTGTTGATCCGATAAACCGGCAACGAGTTGCAGCTGGGAAACGACGTCGTTCATCTCGCTGTTCACCCGATTAACGATGAGCTCCGCCATAATTTCGTTATTTTCAATGATGTTCTTCTGCATGACCCGTTCCGAATACCGAATGATGCCTTGGTGGATAGCCACGGTCGGTAAAATAAGAATCAACACGAACACCAACAGGAACTTGCGCGTCATTTTCATAAATGAATTGTACACCCCGCGCCCGATAACCGACAATGGCAACTTCAGCCTGTTAGCTGTATCTTTTTTCAACACTGCTGTTTAATTTTTGCGCAATTTTCGTGACAAATTCGTTTTGTGTAATCTAATAGGACGAAAATAGCGGCGCAGACAAATCTCTGCACCGCCCTTTTGACGTTGGGAAATGATTATTTCGCTTAGCTTCGTCGTTTAACCGCGCACTTCCGCGACGGCATAGCGGTTTACGGGAATCGGCAAACCCAAATTTCCGCGCAGCGTGTCCGCCTCGTATTCCGTGCGATAGATTCCACGCTCCTGAAGGATCGGGACAACCTCCTCTACGAAATCGCGCAAGGCTTCAGGCGTTGAAGAATAGATGATAAATCCGTCGGCCGCCTCTTCTTCGTGCCATTGCTGGAGAAGATTCGCGATTTTCTCCGGCGTGCCGATGAATTCGCTGCGAGGGGTTGCCGTACGTATGGCTACTTGCCGAAGCGTCAAATTTTGCTCTTTCGCGGTTTGCTTGATTTTGTCCGTTCCGCTACGGAAGCTGTTGGAGCCTAAGTCGCCCAGTTCGGGGAACGGTTCGTCCAGAGGGTACTGTGAGAAATCATGATGTTCGAAAAAACGGCCTAAATATTCGAGCGCCTTGTCGATCGTAACCAGATTAGCGAATTCCAAATATTTGCGCTCCGCTTCCTCTTCCGTCTTCCCGACGATCGGACCGACTCCTGGAAGGATGGCGATATCGTCTCTCGAACGGCCGTTAGCAACCGCGCGATCCTTCACGTCCTTATAGAACCTCTTCGCCTCTTCGATATTCTCGTGCCCCGTAAAGACGGCATCCGCCCCTTTGGCCGCTAAGGCTTTGCCGCTTTCGGAAGAGCCGGCTTGGAATATAACCGGATGCCCCTGCTTGGAGCGCGCGATGTTGAGCGGGCCTTGTACCGAAAAATACTTCCCTTTATGGTTCAGCCTATGCAATTTCGAGGGATCGAAAAACACGCCGGATTCCTTGTCGCGGATGAATGCGTCATCCTCCCAAGAATCCCATAACCCGCGCGCGACATCCAGAAACTCTTCGGCGATTTTGTATCGCTCGTCGTGAGAAGGATGCTCCGGTTTGCCATAGTTCAGAGCGGAACCTTCGAGAGGGGAAGTGACGACGTTCCATCCCGCGCGCCCTCCGCTAATATGATCGAGCGAGCCGAATTGTCTAGAGACGGTAAAAGGCTCGCTATAAGAACTGGATAACGTACCGACGAGACCGATTTTTGTCGTGACCGCGGCAAGCGCCGACAAGATCGTCAACGGCTCGAATCGGTTAAGGAAATGAGGAATCGACTTCTCGTTGATATACAATCCGTCGGCGATGAAAACAAGATCGAATTTGCCCTCTTCCGCGATCTGGGCCTGCTTCGTATAAAATCTGAAATTAACGCTGGCGTCGACGGGCACCTCGGGATGCCTCCACGCGGAAACATTGCCGCCGACGCCATGAATGATGGCTCCGAGTTTCAATTGTTTTCTTTTTCCCATCCTAATTCCTCCCCATAATGGTTGCCGTTTCGGTATGTCCCCTATGCCAATCCTTATGCGATTCTCTACGCCAATCCCCTTGCCGGCCTCTCTCGACTAAGCTTGCAGCAGTTCGGATTCCTTCAATTGGAGCCGGTAGCTCTTAACGAGAACTTCCCCGTTATTGAATTCTTTATCGTAGGCTCTTTCGAAACCCAAGCGTTCGTATAATCGCACCGCCGAGTCCATGACGTCTGACGTATGAAGATGAATCGTTTCCGCTCCCCATTCCAGCGACAGCCTTGCGCTTGACCGGATCAATTCCGTCGCCACCCCGAGCCCTCGCGCTTTGGGCGAGACGCCCAACAATCGAAGGATCGGGTTATGGATTTCCAATTGCGGTGCTCCGTACGCCGTCTCGGCCGATTCGTACAGAAACACGCTGCCTACGATTTCCCCGTCCAATTCGGCAACCAGCCTGGCTTTGGTCGTCGACGAATCCACTGATTCCAGGATGTTCGCTTTGTATTGCTCCCAGCGTTCCTTCGAGAGCGTAAGCTCATATTGCTGATAAGAGGCCTGGAGCACGTCTTTAATCGCGTTTCGGTCGCGTTCCTCGGCATGGCGAACGACGACTTTCACTTCCGGCATACTTTCACCTGCTTTCTTGGATTCATTTGCGCGAGCCGACTTCCCCCTGCTTGATTCTCTCAATCTGCTTGAGATGGCCTTGAACGTGCGCGACGAAGGATTGCACGATGGCGGATACCGTTACGGTTTCCCCTTTGAAGTTCACCCCGGATTTATTCCAGTCCTCCGGAGTTAACCGGCGGAAGAGCAAGCTATTATAGATAAGCAGATTTCGGAAAAGATCCAGAACGTCCGACGCTTGACCTTCGTTCGCCTTCTGGCCCGACACCCAAGGATCCTGGCTGAATGCCGGTAACCGAACCTCCGAACCCGACAATACTTCGCGAATGCGGAACGACACGACGATATTATGATCGGCGAGATGGGTAAGCACTTCCGTTACGCTCCATTGCGCCTCCGCCGCTTTCCATTTCAGCTGTTCCTCGGATAATCCTTCGATCGCCTCTTGAAGCTGTTCGTATGTGTGCAAATAAGTATCGATATCCACGGGCGATTGGCTCATGAGTAATACCTCCTAAGGGCTAATTGGCGAGAACCGGGCGGCGGAGAACAATCCGACATCCCTGCCCCAATGGCCAAGCTCGATTTGATTCGCGAGAATTTCCCCGACGACGCTGGCGAACTTAAACCCGTGACCGGAAAATCCCCCCGCGAGAATGACGTTCGAGTGCTCGGGATGGGTATCGATAATAAAATGGTCGTCCGGCGTATGCTCGTATTTACATACCGCGCTCTTGAGGAGCTTGCCCGCGGCATCAGGCATATAAGCTTCCAATGCCTTGCGCAAGTCCCCCTCGTCTTCCGAATAAGCACCGAACGGAACGAGATCTTCTCCCGGTTGCCATTCCTCTCCGGTTTCGTGCCGGCCGATCTTCACTCCCGCACCCGCGATGTCCGGAAAACCGTAGTAACTTCCGAGGCTGCTCGCGAAAGTAAAACCGGGGAACGTTCCCGCTTCGAAGGACGACACGCTCGGCTCGAACCAGCCGACGACCTTGCGAACGGAGCGAATCGGTAACCGTACGAACGGCTCCAATGTCTTAAACCAAGCTCCGGCGCTGAGAATGACATGGTTCGCAATGAAATGTTCCGTATTCGTGAATACGGATACGAACGATCTCTCCGCCTGAATTCGCTTCACGAACGTATTCGGCAACAACGACGCGCCGGAGTGTAAAGCAAGCTTCTTATATGCGGCTACGCATTTCTCGCTATAGAGATACCCGGCGTTCGGTTCGAACATCGCGCGATAATGGTCGGGAATTCGAACGTCCGGCCAGCGGAAGCGGATCTGATCGGCGTCGAGGTCTTCGATCCGAACCCCATGATCTGCCGCATCCTGAAATCTGCCCGCGTAGGAATAGACGTCGGGGTCCGCGATATTCAGTACGCCCGCCCGCTCCAACAGCTTCTCGCCCGTTGCTTCCTCCAGCTCTCGCCATAGTTCATCCGCGCGAAGAGCCAGCTTCACGTAAGCGGGACCTCCGCTATACGCATGCCTGATCAAACGAGGTTCGCCATGATGGCTTCCGTTCGGATGCGGGGGATCGAAAGCATCGATGAGCAGCGTCTTTAACCCTCTTCGGGATAATTCGTATCCCGCGCTCATTCCCATCGAGCCGGCGCCGACTATGATGACATCGTATGTTTTTCGAATAGGGATACCTCCTAATTTAGGGACGGTCCTGTCAACCGCGTCAACGCGTCGATCGCTAATGCGGCGAAGAACGAAGCGCCGACCGGAAGAGCTCGCTCATCGATGTCGAATGCGGGATGATGCCACTCTTCCGGACCCGAAGTACCCAAGAAGAAGAAAATGCCCGGCGTCTGCTGCAAATAGAAGGAGAAGTCTTCTCCGGCTGGCGAAGGCAACGGCTCGACGACCGTTAGCCCAAGCGATTCGGCTGTCCGCGTCGCTTGTTCCGCCCACTTCGCATCGTTCACTACGGCCGGCGGACCGTCCAGCCATTTCACCTTCGCTTCGGCTCCGAGCGCCGCTCCGACTCCGGTCACGACTTGCTCGAACCGTTCGCGCACCTTGAATCGTACCCCTTGATCGAATGTCCGCAACGTCCCGTCGAATACGGCTTTGTCCGCGATCACGTTCCATGCCGTTCCGCTGTTCAGCCGCGTGACGCTAATGACCGCGCTGTCCAGCGCGCTCACGTTGCGGCTCACGATCGATTGCAAGGCGGTAATGATGTGCGCGGAAGCTATGATGGGATCTATGCCCGCTTCCGGGACGGCGGCATGGGTTCCGCGTCCGTCGACTTCGACGATGAAGCCGTCCGCGGCGGCCATGATCGGTCCGGCTTTAATGCCGATCGTCCCGACAGGCAGATCGGGCTTGTTATGCAAGCCGAATACCGCTTGCACCCCTTCCAACGCTCCGCTGGCGATTACCAGCGATGCGCCCTTGGCTTTCTCCTCGGCAGGTTGGAACAGAAATCTGACCGTTCCCTCCAACTCCTTCTCCCGCCTCTTCAAGAGCAGCGCTGCGCCCAACAAAGCCGCCGCGTGAAAATCATGCCCGCAAGCGTGCATCTTGCCGGGAACCCGCGAAGCGAACGGCAAGCCCGTTTCCTCCTGAATCGGCAGGGCATCGATATCCGCTCGAAGGGCAATAATCGGCCCTCCGCGCAATCCTCCGACTTCGGCGACCAGCCCAGTCTTAAGCGGATAATCCGCGATGCGAATGCCCGCTTCGAGTAGCCAAGACCGGATCGTCTCCGTCGTCTCGAATTCCTCGTAGGACAGCTCCGGATTGGCATGGAGATGTCGCCGGTAAGCGATTAATCGCTCCGCGAACGGCTCTGCCGTCAACTCCTTCATCGTGGTCTCTCCCTTCCATTCCAATTCTTAACCCTATTCTAAACCGTTTGTTCTTCGAATGCTTCCTTCAGCAACCGAAACGAGCGAACCCGTTTGTCGAAATCGGGGACGATTGTCGTAAAGATCAACTCATCCACATCGTACCTGTCGCGCAGCTCCGTCAACCGTTGGCGAACGATCGCTTTCGTCCCCTTCGTAATGTCCGCGTCGCGGACTTCGGCGGTGAACGTCTCTCCGGCTTGCTTCGCGAATTGTTCCGCCTGCTCCAGCGATCCGACGTTCACGGTTTTGCCGCTTGCCAGCGTCACCCGTACGTTCTTGAACTGACCGGCCAACTCCGCCGCTTCCTCTTCCGTATCCGCCGCGATGACGGACAAGCCCAAAATCGTTCTAGGTTCGGTTCCTTTCTCTCTGTTGAAATGTTTCCGATAAGTATCGAAAGCGGCTTGAGCCGCATCCGGATCGCTGTTGATGAAGAACGCGAACGCGTAAGGATATCCTCTCTCCGCCGCCAATCGCGCGCTGGATACGCTCGTTCCTAGCAAATAAATCTCTGCCGGCCGATCGGGCACGGGATTCGCTTGCAAACCCGGCAACGGATGATCCTCGCCTAGCGTACCTTGCAGAAAATGATCCAATTCGGCAAGCTTATGATCGAGCGACTCCGGTTCGGAAAGCCCTTGCTGCAACGCTTTCGTCGAACGGGGCAGTCCGCCCGGCGCGCGTCCGATGCCCAGATCTACCCGTCCGGGCGCCAATGCCGCAAGAACGTTAAAGTTCTCGGCTACCTTGTACGGACTGTAATGCTGAAGCATCACGCCTCCGGAACCGATGCGAATGGAGTTCGTACGCGCCAACAAATGAGAGATCAGCACCTCCGGAGACGAGCCTGCCATCTGCGGGGAGTCGTGATGCTCCGATACCCAGAAACGTTCGTATCCGAGAGACTCCGCCAGCTGCGCCAATTTGATCGTGTTGCCTAGCGCTTCTGCCGGGGATTGACCCGGAAATACGATGCTTTGATCCAATATACCGAATTTAAGCGTCATCTCAAATCACACCTCACTAAGAATTAAATCGAATAGGCGCTTTCCGGGGTAATTCTCGCCAGAAATTGTTTCGTCCTTTCCTCCTTAGGCGATTGAAAAATCACTTTAGGGGGCCCCTCCTCGACGATAACGCCCCCGTCCATGAACACGACATGGTTCGCGACTTCCTGGGCGAAACCCATTTCATGCGTAACGATAATCATCGTGATGCCTTCCTTGGCGATCTTGCGAATAACGGCAAGCACTTCTCCGACGAGCTCGGGATCGAGGGCCGAAGTCGGTTCGTCGAACAGAATGACCTCGGGGTTCAGCGCCAACGCGCGGGCAATGCCGACTCTCTGCTGCTGTCCTCCGGACAATTGGCTCGGGTAAGCATCCAGCTTGTTTCCGAGACCGACCTTCTCCAACAGCTCGACGCTTATCTTTCGAGCTTCCGCTTTCGGTAGCTTCTTCACGATGACGAGCCCTTCCATCACGTTCTCTATGGCCGTCTTATGCCGGAACAGATTGTATTGCTGAAACACCATCGCGGTTTTCCGGCGAAGGGTATGAATATCCTTCTTCACCGGTTTTCGGCAATTTACGGTGAACTCGTCTATCGAGATTTCCCCGTCGCTCGGCTTCTCCAAATAATTAATGCATCTCAGCAGCGTCGTTTTGCCGGAACCGCTCGGCCCAAGAATCGCTACGACCTCGCCTTTATCCACCGTAAGGTCGATCCCTTTCAATACCTCGTTGCGTCCGAACGACTTGGATATGCGTTTCAGCTTAATCATGCTACACCTCCGCGGTTGTATAAGCCGATACGCTTCTCGATTAGCGCCGTCAGCCTCTCGATCACGATCGTGAGTCCCCAGAATATCAATGCCGCCGCAACGTATGCCTCGAAAAACTTCCAGTTGGTCGATGCGACGATTTGGGCTTTCGCGTTCAGATCGACAACGGATACGGTGAACGCAAGCGTGGAACCGTGCAGCATGCCGATCGCTCCGTTGGACAGGTTCGGCAAGCTCGCGGCTAACGCTTGCGGCAACACGATGCGTCGCAACGCTTGAACCGTAGTCATTCCGACCGCATGCGCGGCTTCGATCTGCCCCTTGTCGACCGCGATCATTCCCGAGCGCACCACTTCCGACATGTATGCTCCCGCCGTAACCGAGAAGGAAATATACGCGAATCCGATCATCGGGATCGATACCGAGTTGAAGGACCATCCGAACGATTCCGCCAAACCGTCGATCAACATTTGTAATCCGAAGTAGATCAACAGCAGATGCGTGATCATCGGAGTTCCCCGGATTAGCGTCACGTAACCCGCCGCGATCGGATGAAGCACCGGGACTTTGTAAATTCTGATCAAAGCTACGATCGTGCCGATCACTAGACCGAAAACCATGGAAACGACCGTGATTTGTAACGTTACCGGAATGGCCGGCAAAATTTGAACGAACGCAGTCCAGATAAACGACGGATCCAGTGTCATACTCCCGAGCCTCCCTTATCCAATCGAATATTCGAAGCGAATCTTCGTTTCAGCCATTTCCTGCCCAGAGGTATTTTCTCGAATACTCCGTCCCGACTCTCATGACGCAGAAGTCTTCTTTCGATGGCTAGGAAGATTTGCTCCAATACTAGGCTCATTAAGAGGTAGATAAGCGCAAGCGCGATATACGACTCGATAAAATGCCTGTTCAATTGCCCCAGAGACTGAGCTTTCGAGGTTAACTCCATCACCCCGAGCGTGAAGGCGAGAGAAGTATCCTTCAGCGTTGCGATAATGACGTTGCCTAATATCGGGATGGCGACCGCTAGAGCCTGAGGAAATACGATTCTCGTAAAAGCTTGAAACCCGGTCATCCCGGCGGAATAGGCGGCTTCGATCTGTCCGCGGTCGACGGCCGTTACGGCCGCGCGTATTCCTTCCGATACGTACGCCGCGCTGTGTAAGCCGTAGGTTAAAATAACGAAGTACATGACGGAGATTCGGGATACGTCTATGTTGACGGCTTTCAGAATTTCCGGCAGCCCGTAGTAGAACAGGAATAGCTGAATAAGGATCGGCGTCCCTCTGAAGAAGGAGGCGTATACTTGCGATATCCGCTGCAATACCGGAATGCGATAAAGCCGGGGAAGGGCGACGAGAAACCCGACGCCAAGCCCCACGAGGATTGAACCGGCAACGATCAGCAATGAAATCTGAATGAACGGGAGTAACTTGACGAAGTATTCGAATACGTTGGTGATATCGAATTTCGCGCCCATATTACGATGTCACCCTTTCCATTGACGTATTGACGCTATTCCAACGAAGTGAAATCTTGGCCGAGCCATTGCTTGCTCAGTGCACTCAGAGTGCCGTCCGCTTTCACGTCGAGCAGAACCTTGTCGATCGCATCGGCAAGTACTTGCGCATCCGAATCGTTCTTGCGGAATAAGAAGAGAATATCGGCCGTACTAAGAGCCTTGCCGACGGTTTTCAGCTTTTTCTCCGGATCGATCAAGCTAAGCGAGAAGTCTGCCGCCACCGTTGCCGTTACGCGTCCCGAATCGATTTGCTGAACGGTATCGTTGGCGGCGCCGCTTTGGTACACGATTTTGATAGTTCCGGGGTTTTCCTTGTCGTAATTTTTAAGGATTTGATCGGCAGCGCTCGAAGCGTGCGTGATGATTTTCTTGCCTTTCAAATCCGCCAGCGTTTCGATCGGATCGTTGTTGGAGGCGGAGACGACGATTTTATTTTTCCAGTGTGCGTAAGGGACTTTATTGAACAAATACTTTTCCGTTCTTTCCGGGTTTTTCTCGATCTCATGGGCGACGAAATCGACCTTCTTCGTTTCGAGGCTCAAGAGCAAGCTAGGCATGGAATCGAGCAATTGGAACTCGAAATCGTATTCCGGCAACCGCTTGTCGATTTCTCTGACGAGCTCGATATCGTATCCCGTTAATTTGCCGTTCTCATCCAAGAAGCACACTTGCGGGAATAGACTCGACGTTCCGACGATAATTTTCTTCGCTTCGACCGGAGCTTCGGTGCTTGCCGCAGCAGACTCGCTTGCGGATTCGCTTGAGGACTCGCTTGGAGCTTCCTGAGCCGAGGAGCTCGACGTCGCGCTTGCGGATGGCGAGCTTGCGGCGTTATTGTTTTTGTCGCCGCAGCCCGCAAGAAGCGTAAATCCTACTGCCATTACAAGAGATAAGACGGCCCGTTTTTTCATTTCGATTTCCTCCAGTTATCGTTTTTTATTAAACTAATAATTCCTACAGGAAAAGTAAGATTTATAATTGCATTAACCTTATCATCCATCTTGCTTGATCGTCAATGCGAAGGATAATAGAGATTTTCTATAGGACGATACAAAAAAACGATAAGCTTTTCCGTGCAAAAAAAGGTAAGCAAAAGGCTGATCCACGTCTCGTTGACATAGACCAGCCTATCTTGAAGAGGATACGAATTAAGAGATTTGGATTTTCTCTTTCGCGCGAATTCCCAACCACGTGATTTCCTCGGATAGCTCTTCGGCGGAACGATCCAACCGCTCCTGCAGCTCCTCGGACAGCTCGAACCCGCCGTTTTCCAACCTTTGTACCCACGGATCGATCGCGTACACTCCGCCGATAATATTTCTGCCGCCGAGCACGGAGATAACCGGCTTAAGAGCATAATCCAAGCTTAACAAGTGGGCGATCGTCCCCCCGATGAAGAGCGGCAACGTGACTTTGCCTTTAAGGCCCGTTTGCGGGAGCAAGTCCAAGAACGCCTTCAGAACGCCCGTGAACGATGCTTTATAAACCGGACTAGCAATGACGACGCCAGTTGCGGACTCTACTAGAGCCAATGCGGCCAAAATCTGCTCGTCTTTGAAATTCGCATGAAGCAACGCCTCCGCGGGAAGCTCTGCAACCCGGATATGGCTTACTTTCACGCCTTTCTCGTTCCATCTGCTTTCTACTCTCTCGATTAGACCGTTCAACCTTGATCCCGGCGTCGGACTACCGGAAATAATAACGATATGACTCATGCGTAACTCCTCCTATTAGTCGTTTAATTGTTTGCCGATTTCAATGATCTCGTTAAGAAATTGCGTGTGTTCCCCTAGGCAGGATATCAGATTCGTTTGCAGGGAAATCCCTTCCGTTTCCGGAACGCGAAGGGGAAATAACTGCCCGGCCGCGACCTCTTGGCGTACGCTTAAGCCCGGAAGAAAAGAAATGCCTGCCTTCCGAATGACCAATTTCTTGGCCATCTCCGAATTGTCCGTCTGAATCTGGATGTTGGGCGACCGATCGAGGCTCTCGAACACTCTGTGGATTCTAAGCCAGTCCAACGCTCCGCATTCGAAAAATACGAACGGCTGCTCGGCGATCTTCTCTACCGTAAGGCTCTCCGCCCCAATGAACGGATGATCCTCGTAAGCATACAAGGAAATCGGATCTTCATAGAATTTAACCGATTGAAGATTCGGATGATTAACCTTGCGAACAAACCCGATATCGACTTCCTTGTTCAGTACCTTGTTTACGATATCATCGGTAATCCCCGTCACGAATTTATAGTGGGTATTCGGAAATTTAAGCTTCAAGCGAGGAAGCAATTCCGGGATGATATAATTCGATACCGATACCGTGCAACCAATCCTGAACTCCTCCGGCAACGACTTCTTCCGATTCACGTGCAGCTTGCCCTTCTGGTAGGTCAACAGCAGTTGCTGCGCGTAAGGCAGGAATCGTTTGCCTTCCTCGGTTATTTGGATTTGCTTGCCTAGCCGGTCGAACAGCCTGCAGTCGAGCTCGCGTTCAAGCGTTTGAATGCGGGCAGTCACCGACGGTTGGGATAAGTATAACGCTTCCGCCGCTTTATTGAAACTTCCGCAATGGATGACGTATACGAAGGCTTCGATGTTTTCTATATTAACAAAAAACACCCCCTCCGGACTACGTCCCGATGTCTCTAATATATCCAATAGGATAACTCGGAATTATGAGGTTGTAAAGTAAAAACTTTCACTCTAACTACTGCTCGGGATGGCTTCGGGCGGATTGAATACGTATCTGGACGATTCCGGACACAGGCCGGGATTCAGCGCGCCTAATCGCTCCGCGAACAACGGATCTCTCTTAGCCAGATCATCGTAGTAACCGGAGATTACGTGATTGCCCGGAACCGACCCGTTGTGAAAAGAAAGACCGACCCGTTGGCACACGTGATCATAGTAGAAAGTCTTATCTCTCCTCGGAAGCTTGAAGTTCTCCGGCGGCAGATGCGTGACGACGTCGAAGCGGTTCTGAACGCGAAAGCTGTCCGCTACTCGTTTATCGAATGACCGCGCGAATGTCGGATCGCCTACTCTAGGCGATCCGTACGTATAAGCGACCGGTTGACCGAACGGGGAATTATCGGCTGCGTCCAACGCGCACAGCGTTGCTAACGCGCCTCCGAGACTATGCCCCGTAATCGTTAGAATCTTATCCGGGGACATATCTTCTAACACGGACAATATCGATTTCCTCGCCGAACAGTATATATTCGTGAACCCGCGATGGGTTTGACCGGCATTATCCGCGAATTTGTACTTCACTTGGCTTGCCATCGCATCGGAAATCCAATCCGTCGTCGTGCTCGTACCGCGGAAAGCGATTATGACGTGACTCTCGGATTGAATAATGAAGCCGAATATTTCGGAAACGCCGGTCAGCGATCTCGCGCGAATTTCGGCGACTTGCTCATAGGAATACGGGACAACGAAATTGCCTTCCGGGTCATTAAATTGCGTGTAAGCCTGACTACATACAGCCGCAAGAAAGATGGCCGTCCGGTTATCGAATCCGCTAGTCGTCATGCAAAAGCCCTCCCGTTCGCTTCTCTTCCCATACTTTATTAAGAAGCGAACCGGTGGGTGCCTATTGGTTAACCGTCTGTTCGACATTGCCGCGGAAAAAGGGGTTACTCCTCTTCGGTTTCAGCCCCTTCGATGTGCTTGCGAATGAGACGCGAATTCTGCGAGCAAGGGCCGTCCGCGAGATGTGCGGTGACGAAATATCGGGAACAGCTTCATATTGTTGCGACCGCCCAACGAAATCGATACGAAACGTAAGCCGAGACATGGGTATAAGCTAATAACATAATCAAACATAAGAAATCCCCCCGCCTTAATAGCGTGGGGGAATTTCTTATGTTTGAAGGGCACCGGCGAACGTTATCTAAGTCCGGGCGTAACGTAATCGATCAGGTCATGGGTTGCTTTCGTGCCCCCAATCGCAACAGTAGAGCCGATCGTTGCAGCAACTATTCCGACGGCGATCGGCGCCCCTACGCCCCCGCTAGCCGCGACAATGGCCACGGCTAATGCGGCGCCGCCAATGAACCACAAAGAGGAAGCCAAACTTTTGGCGCCGGATTTGCCAGCCTGGGCCACTCCCATTAATCCGCCTTGCTCGGATGCGGTGGCCGCAGTGGCGGTCGCAATTTGGTGCACCTCATATGCGGTTGCCAAAGCTCCGACCGCATGTCCTAGAGCCGGACCATAGCGTTTGGCAACAGAAGTAACAGTGGTCGTCAGGGAGGACTTTCCGGGCGCAGTTCCTTTCGGAAGCTCGATCTCAGCCGCTCCTTTAAGAGTCTCTCCTGCCGGAAATTTGGGCTGTTCGCCGGGCGACGATTGGAGCCCCGATGCGGGCGGAGTCGAATTTTTCTTTTCCATAACGCCTTCTAAGTAGGCTACCTGCTTTTCAAATTGGGTGTCATTTACAGGTACGGGCTTACTAAATTTAAAACTAGCCTTCTCCCTTACCAAGGGATCTTCATATAAATGCGCTTCCTTGTTAGCAGTTATTTCGTATTGAATAACTTGGCCTTCATTATACCTTGTATATTCATAAGAAGAATTCGCTTGATTGTAAACAATGCGACCCCATCCTCCCTTTTCGCCGTAAATCCAGTGCTCTAATATGTTTCTACTCTGCATTTGTAAAATGTCGGCATTTGATGGATTGGCATTCAAATCGCCCAGAGATGTATGCGTATGACCTAATTGAACAAAATTTCCAAAGTTAATTGAATCCCCCCCTTCTAATAACAGCAGTCTGTTGGTTTTAAGATCCAGCGCTAATCCGATCTCTTTTTCCGTGTACTGCCCCAAAGTTTTCATATGTTGATATCCGGTTTTTAGATCCAAGACTTCTGCAATGATATTAGTGGGTTCCGCCGTAAGACCCGAAGGGTCGACATATAGAACCGGGTTGTTATGGAAAGCGACATACTGATTCATCCCGTCTTGAATACCGGCCGGATCGGGGTTAATCCAGCGGCATAGCTGAGGACTGTAATACCGGGCACCGTTGTAATACATCCCGTTCTCTTCGTCCCGCTCCTTGCCCGAATAGCGGTACCGCTTCGGCGTTTCCGTCTGCGACCGAACCGCCTGATACGAAGTGCTACCGTATGGATAATATTCCTCGTAAGAGATTATTTGCCCCTCTTGATCCAGATCCAGACTGGCGGAACCCAAATGGTTGCCGAACTGGAACCGAACAAGCTGCTGCGGAGCGCGATCGGTTCCTAGCGTTCTCGTCTCCACAAGCGCGATTCGCTTGCGATCATCCTGGATGTGCAGCGTCTCCCGCTCCAGATCGATCGTCCGGCCGTCCCCGCCGTATTCCCGGTAAATCTCGAAAATGCCGAGATAAACTCTTTCCTTCATTCGAGTCGAGGCTACGCCGGCTGCGGCATGCCGTTCGGTCACTTTACGAACGCGAATACCTGCGGCATCGTAGACGTACCACGTCGTCTCCGGCGTTCCCCCGCCGCCTACCGCTTGCCTTGCCGTCGCTTGAAGCTGGTCGCGAAAGTCCCATTGCATAGCGGAAAGATGCGACATCCGCGTCATATTGCCATGAACGTCGTATTCGTAATGCTCCTGATCGAGAAATTGGCCTGCGCTCAGCAATTTGTTGCTGTCGTCAGCGTACGCGCCGTGGCGGGTCCAACCCGGGCTGGCCGGATCATTGCCGCGATGCTGCATCGTCAGAAGATTGCCGGCGGCATCGTATGCGTAACGCTCGATGTACGTCCCCATCGCGTTGCCGTTGCCCGCTTGCGCCAGGCGGGAATGAAAATCGCCGAAAGCATCGGGCGCCGCAGGCGAATTCTGCTGGTCTTGCGTTTGTCCCAGATGCTCCCTCCCCGACGCCTCGATCAGTCGGCCTAGCGCGTCATACGTGTAATCCGCGCCCGGCTCCACCCTTTTGTTGCGGAAATACACCGTCTGTTGCGCATCGTCCTGAATATGGGTAACGTTACCCGCAGCGTCATAGGTGTATCGCAAATTTTGCAAGCCGCATCCCGGCCAGCCGGGCGGGGGAAGCTGCGGACAATCTTCCGGAAAGCGCGTCGTCTCTCTTCGGGTCGCCATATGAGACAAGCGGTACGTCCATCGATCGTATCCGTAAGTCGTGACCGTTCCGTTGCCGTATTCAATTTTCGTCCGCTGCCCTTTCGCATCGTAATCGATTCGGTCTACGAACGAAGTCCAGACCGGTTGGCCGTCCGCCGTTCGTTCGCCCCGCACGTTCGCTTTTACGGCTTCGAGTAAGCTCGCTTCGTTATAGCCGAGCCGAATGACGCTGGAATCCGGCGACGTCAACTCCGTCGGACGGTTAAGTGCATCGTAAACCGTATGGCTCGCATGAATGCGTTCTTCCAACGGGACGTCGCCGGACCAATTCAGCGTCGCCTTGTATTCTTGCGCAAGCTGGCGTCTGCTGCTGAGGGAGTTCCCCTTAAAGTCATACTCGTCGCTCGTGACGACGCCCGCCTGATCGTACGTTTGCACCGTCTTCCCGAGCAAATTACGCAACGCGGCATTGGGCCAAGACTCCCCGTATACGGTACGTCCGACCAACTTCTCGGAACTATCCCCCTCGCGCACGTAAGTTGCGATAGGCCTCTGCAGCGCATCGTAGACGTTACGGCTTTCGTATCCTCGGACGTTCCACGACCGGACCGGTTTACCGGCGATGTCGTATAGCGTCCAGCGCTCTCCGGACTCCATGTTGTCCTGATATAAGGCAGTGCCTAGCAAATCATAAGTGCAACGCATGACGATCCGATCCTCAGCGTCGATCGCTTCGCGTCTGTTTCCTTCAATGTCGTATACGTTGCGCGTCCGGTAATAAACTTCTATCGGCGGCTCCTCTGCCGGAGCGTCGCTTCTCTTGTACTTGTTGCAAGCGACCGCGAGATACGAGCGGCCAAGCGAATCGAAATAAACGGTCGACGGCGTATCGGCGTGCTCGGCCGCTTTGCGCGCGGCATCCTGCTCGTAAAGGCCCATGCCGCCGCCGATTCGCCGCTCGTACCATGACGGCATGTACAAGTCGTCCGTCAGCCGGCGGAAGAAACCTCCGACATCGGCATCAAGCCTAGGATCGGCGATCAGAACAGTGTCATTTGCATTCCACGTTCGCTGCCGCCAAGCATCGAACTGGACCTTCTCCCAAGTATGGTTTGGATGAAGAGTGGCGACAACGCGCCCGATCGGATCGTAGATCAGCACCGGACTGATGCCGATCCGCGCGTCGGATTCGAACCGATGCGTATCGGTAAAGAACGGTTCGTACTTCCGAACCGGGTTGCCCTTGTTGTTAAATATCGTCCAACTGCTGCCAGACCAACGCGCCGCAGCGCCATCCGTCATGACCGGCTGCCCGTCTGTAACGATGATTCGTCCGGTAGTAGCATCCCGCATCGGCACCGGTCCGGGCTCCGCCTGCACCTTCGCCTGAATTTCGCGTCCGAAGCCGTCTGAATACATAAAGCTTTGCCGGACGTCCGCGCGCCCTCCCGGCGCGAGATCGGCGTCGTGCGTTTCACGCGCCAACGTAGAGACGACGGCGGGCTGCGGCGTCGGTTCGTTTCTCGTCCGATAGTAAGCGAACGGATCGTAGATGAGGCGAGTCGTCGCCCGCGCCAACAAGACGTGCGGCTCCGCGAGCGGCTGGCTCATATAGCCGATGATTTGATTTTCGGTCAAGTCCGGTACGAACCCGTCGAGGGAATCGCCGCGCTTAAGCGCTTCACCGGTCTTGCCCATAATAGCGGTGGCTGCGGCCATACCGAGCGCGTCGAAGACGACCGCCGACCGGTTACCGTTTGGCTCGGACACGAGCGTAGGCTGAACGACGCGGTAATCGTTGTCTTGGACCGCGATTCGGTTGCCGAGCGCGTCGCATGTCTCGACGACGATCAGATCGTATTTGTCGTATGCGACGTGCGTTTCCGCTTTAGCCGAATCGGCATGAAACGGGCTTCGATAACGTCTCGGCAAATAGAAATGGGCTCTTGCGGCCGCCCGTTCCTCGGTTGGCGTATCTTGCCCGCCTGGAGAATAGAACATCGTCCCGGAAGGAATCCACCAATCTCCCCCGGCTTCGAAGCGGATGTACCGCCCTTCCTCGACGATCACCCGTTCCGTCAACCGTTCGCCGTATGTTTGCTCCAGCAGTCCGGGCGTTATAGCGAGCTTATAGCTCTCGTAAGGCAAAGCCAGCGCTTCCGCAAACCCGAACGCCAACGGCCCGCTCAGGTCGTCGCGGCGATAGCGCGTTCGTTCATGCCCGATGAGCCGTTTCTGCACTATGCCTGCGGTCGGGCTGCACTCATAAGCGATAGCCGAGGCTGCGACGCACGCTTCCTCCGCTTCGTAAAATTTCAGGCGATCCCGACCTTGGCCAAGCGACAATCCGCTCACTTCGTAATTTCGTGTTTGGAACGGAAGGGGCGTGCGATAATCATCGTCGTTTGATATCGGGTTCGTATAGTCGTTTTCCGTATAAACGAAATTGAGCTTGCTTTGCTTCTCCTGGTCTCGCAGTGAAAGCTCGGGGTCCGGAGCGCGACGCCCGTAAGCAATGGCAGCGGATTTCAAGACGTTGCCGTAAAGATCCGCGGCGAGCGTCAACGAATGAGATATTCGCGGCTCGCCCCCTTCGCGTTCGTCTTGACTGGCGATCGATTCGCGAACGTGGGCGAGAAACACGCCGTGGCGGTTGCCGCCCTTCGGCTGCAGCATGCGGATCGTGAAGTTCTGTTCGGATACCGCATACGGGCGAAATTGCTTTTCCGTCCCGTCGAGGGCGTATACTGCCTGGCGAAGCATGGAACCTCGGAGCGCGCGGTAGCCTTCCCGCCGCTCTTCCTCCGTCCACTCCGCCGGTATAGCGGTATCGTCCAGCATCTGCAAAGACTGGCCATCCGATTCGGCACCGGTATAGTACCATGTTCGCGTCAGTGCCGGAGGAACATGAGAATGCTCGTCGACGTTCGTCCCGGCAGGAAACGCGCCGTTCGCTCCTAACGAAGCGAGCGTCTCCGTATCCCACTGCTCTACAAGGCCGAAGCCGCGAAATTCGCGCTCCTGACCGTCGTAATATCCGTGATGATACGCATACCGGTTTACGAAACGGTTGCCGCTGATCCGATCGTACGTTTCGACGCGTTCGACGACGTGAACGGGAAACGGAAGCTTCGTATGCCAAGGATTGCCCGCGCTCTTGTCCGCCAAATAAAATTTCGTAGAAGGCGCATAATGAACTTTCGTTTCCGCCCCTAGGTTGTTGACGGAGCCGATCAGCAAATTCGGTTTCTGTCCGCCCATCAGGTCCATGTAACGAAGCGGACTGTGCGCGGAGCCGGCGAGCGGAGAAGACCACACCAAACAAGCCGTTCCGTTACCCAGCAGATCGACGGCCGTGAACGAAGCTGATCTGTCGACTTGCGGAAAGTTTGAAATCCGGCGAGGTTTGCTCCAGCGGTTACCGGACTGATTGAAATACAAGGCAGCGCCGTCCCGGCTCATGTAGACGATGTCGGTAACCCCGGATCCGTCGAGGTCGGCAAGCAGCAGCTGCCGTTCGTTATACTGATCGGGATGATCGAAGCTCGGGGCGTCGTCCATGACGACCTTGGCTCCGAAACGGCCAAAGCCCAAGTTAGGCCAATAACAAATTTCGCCGTTGCGGATTCGCACAAGATCCGCGAGACCATCGCCGGACATGTCCGCGACGTAAACCGATAACGTCCCATCGTCCAAAACCAGCTCGGGCCGTTCTCCTCGTCGGCGGGCTGGTCGACTTGGTGAGCGGAACCGAAGCCCTCTGCGCCGAGCGACGGATACCACGTGAAGACGTCATCGGCAGTAATCAACGCATCGGCCTGTCCGTCGCCGTTCAAATCGATAAACCGCAAATGGGGATCGTCCCATGCCACGTTCGGCATTTGGCTAAACGTTTGATAAGGCCCCCACTGCCCGTCCCCGTCATGCGCGGCATATCCCGAATAAGCGCCGGACAAGCTTACCCATTCGAGACGGCCGTCCCCGTCGAGATCAAACAGTTGCTCGTTTCTTCCGCCCAACGTGGCCATGGAAGGTTTGCCGGTGACCGTCTTCAACGTTCCGAACGTTCCGCTTCCCAAGTTAGGCTTGTAAAACCAGGCTCCACCCTGTTCCGTCAAGATGCCCGAAAGCCCTTCGCCCTCCAGATCGACCCACCGATACGCCGATCCGTCCAACCCGACGGGCAAGTTGGCTAACGTATCGAAATCCAACTCGCGGATTTCTTCCTGGATACCCGCTTTGCTGTACGTAAATTCCAGCGGCGGCAGAGACTTTTGCATATATACGCAGCTCCGGTCCCCGGCCTGCTCCAATTGCGGCTGCCGAACGTACCCCGACTGCGTGACGGTTTGGATAAACGAAGCCATTCGGCTGCTGCCCCGATGAGAGAGCTCGTTCTCGACGCGATAAGGTTCGGTATAATCAAAATCTCCATAAGTAAACTCGGTAGAACGAACGAGACAAGGCCGGCTTCCAAGCTCGGCGAAACGGTGGAACATGAGCAAACGGCGGCAACGCCGGTAAGTACGCACCTCGAATCCGGCCCGATAGGAGGAGAACGGGTCGATCCGTTTCGACCAAACGCGTCCTTCCTCGATTGCAGCCCGAACATATTTGTGCTTGTCGGACTCCGGCAAATGCGGCTGGGGATCGAACGCTTCGCAATGACCTTCGTCGTAATCGAACACCGCTTCGAACATCCACTCCGCACGGGTCAGATCGGGCTCGGTCAATCGCGATACGCGGTTGCCGTATTTGATTCGTTTCACGTAACGATTGGCGACCCGCTCCCGACTTCGTTCGCTTGCCATCGTCTCATCGACGTTCTGGCCGTTCTCCTCCGCGTATTCGTATACGATGGCGTTGCCTTTGTCGTCGAAGCTTTCGCAGATCAGCCACGAATATACGCGCCGGGCGGGGTCGCGCGGATCGGCGATTCGGCTCTGTTCCGTCTTGCCGTAAAAGGACGTAACGTTGTCCCGGGAAATGGAGCGCCAATGGATCATTCCCGTAGCTTGGTCGGTCCAACGTTCGATGCGCGCGAACGCCCCTTCGTTTCTCGGCCGATAACGATCGATCCGGTATGCCGTCGTTGCCGCATTGTTCTTGGAAGTCGTGCCGTTGCCGTCCGTCCCGGATACCGGAACAAGATCCTCGGCACCCGAAATCATATAGACGTCGGATTCCTCCGCGTCGCGGTATTGCGGCAATCCTTTGTCCGTCTTCCGGACGATGGCTGGAAGAGACAAGTTCCATCCGAACCCGAACGGCCCGTTGCCCGTACCGGAATCGTAGCTTAGGGCAAGCTTCGGGCCAAAATGATTACGGCTTGGACTTACGGCTAACGGTACGGTTAAGGACCCGGTGCCGGTCACCGGGTTGGCGGCAAATTTCTCGCCGATGCCTCGGATCGCCCCGCCCCCTTTGGGAAGCGAAATCGACGGAGCGGCTACTGTATTTTGGCTCTTATCCTTGTTTGAGTCTTCGTTTGTTTTCATTAATCGTCCTCCTTTGCTACAAGCCTGTATGCTGTTATGGCGATTTCATATCGGAGCGACTCTGTAACCCCCTGCTCAAATTGGTATAAAATTCCTTATATTATCGTAATATCCCTTTTATCCCTCTAACAAGGGAATATTTCCTGATCATGTCGGGAATTCCTCGGGAATTTTTCATTGTGCCGTCGGGAAAAGGATGGGTTCAGTCGTAGTCTCGTAATCGAAGCAGCAGCAAAAGAAGGAGCTTTCCCCTGAACAAAGCGGGATAACTCCTTCTTACTTGTTGTCTTTGATATTTCGTCGCATTTGGTGTTCGCTATGACTTCAGCCAACTCATACCCAGCCGAACGCCCGTGCCGCTTGCGCAACCGCAAAAGTGACGGCTAATGCTATCGCCAGTGGGATCGCGGCTGAAAGGAAGGCCCATTTCAAGCTCTTGGTCTCCTTGTAAATGTTGAAAAGCGTTGTTCCACACGGGTAATGCAGCAGCGAAAACAGCATCATATTAAGAGCTGTCAACCAAGTCCAGCCGTGCTGCAGGAGGACATCTTTAATATTGTCAAGTCCAGCCGCATCCACCAGTGCACCGGAAGACAAGTAGCCCATCAATAAAATAGGCAGCACGATCTCGTTGGCCGGCAGCCCCAAAATGAAGGCCATCAAAATAAATCCGTCCAGCCCGATTAGGTGAGCGAAGGGGTCAAAAAAGGCGGCCATATGATTCAATACGCTGTCGCCGCCAACAAAAATATTGCCCAATATCCAGGTGATGATTCCTGCCGGAGCAGCGATCAACACCGCGCGGGTGAGCACGTTTAACGATTTGTCCCGCGAAGAAAGCAGAATCGTTTTCCAGATTTGCGGGCGACGGTATGGCGGCAGCTCCAACGTATAGTGAGTCGGGACGCCGCGTAGCGCCGTTTTGGACAGCGTCCAGGACACAATCAGAGTGATCACAATACCGAATAACACCATACCCATAACGACAAGCGCAGTAGAGATAGTTTGCAGTCCGCCGGATGCACCGACTGCCATGAACAGGGTCGAGAGCAAAATTAACGTTGGCCAACGGCCGTTGCACGGCACGAAGTTATTCGTCAAAATCGCGAGCATTCGTTCCCGAGGCGATTCAATTATCCGCGTCGACAAAATCGCAGCGGCATTGCAACCGAAGCCCATGGACATCGTTAGCGCCTGCTTGCCATGACCGCCCGATTTTTTGAACAATCGATCCATATTGAAAGCAACCCGCGGCAAATACCCGAAGTTTTCCAGCAAAGCGAAAACAGGAAAGAAAATAGCCATCGGTGGAAGCATAACGCTGACGACCCAGGCGGTACCGCGAAAAAAACCGAGAACCAGCACTCCGTGCAGCCAAACGGGCGCGTGCATAGCTTGAAAGGCGTCGGTGAGATAACTTTCAACCATACCGAACAAGCTGGCGAGCCAGCCGGAAGGGTAGTTTGCCCCCGCGATCGTAATCCAGAACACCACGCCCAAAATCCCTAGCATGATCGGGAAGCCCCATACTTTAGAAGTAGCTATTTTGTCCAGACTGTAGGTCTCGGCCAGCTTGCGCTTATCCTCATAATGAACGGCAGCATTACAAATATCCCGCGTTGTGCGGTAAATGTCGCTAACGATCCCGTCGCGGATATTGTGACCGTCTGCAGCTTTTTGGGCTGCGCTAAGCAGTGTATTCAGCGGGTCCGGCGAATTAGTGGCAAGCGGTACGGCCATAGTCGACGACCTCCTGTCTAGGTTTGGCTCCAGTTGTCCCGTTTAATCTTGCCTTGATCGATTCCAGCAAGCCTTGATCTCCGTCCAGCAGCCGCAGCGCAAGCCATCTTGTGGGGAAACGGACGCCCAGTTGTTCGCGAATAAGCGGTTCAAGCTCGGTAATTTTACGCTCGATGCTGTCGCCGTATGCAATTTGCAGCGGCTTCGTTTCTGTGAAGCCGTGGGCTATTTGCTCCATTTGATTGAGCAAATCATCGATTCCGACCTTGCTGCGAGCGGAGATCGCTACCACAGGAACGCCAAGCTTCTGGCTCAACAGGGCAGTGTCGATTACAATGCCGAGCCGGTTAGCCTCATCGATCAGATTGATGCACACCACGACGCGGCTCGTTATTTCCAGCACCTGCAACGCGAGATTCAAATTTCGTTCCAGCGAGGTTGCATCCAATACAACGATGGAAACATCCGGCTGCTCAAAAACGATATAATCTCTGGCCACTTCCTCGTCGGCAGAATTCGAATACAACGAATACGTTCCGGGCAAGTCGATCATCCGAAAAATCGAGCCTTTGTGCACAAGCTCCCCCTCGGCCATATCCACCGTCTTGCCGGCCCAATTGCCCGTATGCTGACGCATCCCTGTCAGCGTATTGAACAACGTGCTTTTCCCGGTATTGGGATTGCCCGCCAAAGCGACCGTATATCGCTTCATTTCATTTGGCCTCCCTCATCAATCCCGTATATCATGGAACTTTCCTCCCTACGCAAAGCAATCGTAGTATGATTTACCCGGAATGCGACCGGATCGCCCAGCGGACTTGTCTGCAGCACTTCAACGATATTTCCGGGCACAAAGCCCAAATCGAGCAATCTTCTGCGCAACACGCCTTGAACTTCAATTCGGCTTAGCCGGATGACGCTTCCGGTCTTGGCTTGGGACAGCTGTTTTTCAGCTATAGACATCAGAGTTCCCTCACTTTCGCTAGAGACACAGTGTTTACCTTGGGCAACTTTCGAGGCAATAATGAGCCTCATCCGTATATATTCTATGCATTAGTATAGGTCAGGTTTCTTTCCTTAGCAACAAAATCTTTCCCTAGGGAAAGATTCAGGAGGACTGATTATGATCGCAAGAAAAACGAAGATGATGACTACGAGACCCGGTTCAAGCGAAAGCAATTGTTACATCTATTACGATATCCGATTCCGGCAACCATTTGCTATAATCAAATGGCAAGCAATAGCTTGCTTAAGGATAAAGTCAACTTTGTTGAGGTGAATCGCGTTGCAGCCTAATCCTGGCTCGGCTTTCATAAGCAACCTGCTGTTAAACTTACAAGTTCATCCGGTGGAAGCCCATTTCACACACTGCTTGCCGGAATGGAAAGAACTCGATTACATACCGGCTTACAACAAGTTTTACTGGATCCGCGAAGGCGAAGGCTGGTTAAAAATTAACGGCAAGGAATATTCTCCTCTTCCCGGTCAACTTTGCTTAATGCCCGCTCACGTCGAACAATCCTATTCCGTCGTCAACGATAACACTTATCGTAAATATTGGTGCCATTTTACCGCTTCGGTGGGGGAGTTGGATTTGTTCCAATGGCTGGACGTCCCTTATTGCGTCGATATCCGGAATAACGAGCAGCTAACGGGATTATTTCAAGAACTCGCGGAGCTGCATATGAGCGAGGCTTTCATCTCGCGCATTCGCGAGAAAGCCGTGCTGCTCGAGATCATTGCCGTCTTCCTTACGGAAGCGGAGGGCAACATCCGCGTCGTGACGGGACGGCTCGCGGATATGGAACGATTAAACCGGATCGAACAATTCGTCGGAGATCATCTGTCCGAGCCCGTTACGCTGGAGCAGATCGCCAAATCGATTCATCTTCATCCGAATTACGTCGTCCGTTATTTCAACAAGCATTTCGGCGTATCGCCGCTTAAATACTTGAATCGCAAAAGAATGCAAAAAGCGAAGGAGCTGCTCGGCTCGACTTCGCTTACGGTTAAAGAAGTCGCGGAACGGGTCGGGTATCCGGATACGACTCATTTCGCCAAAGCATTCCGCAAGGAAAGCAGCTGCAGCCCGACGGAATACCGCATTCAAGCACGGTATCGAACATAGTAGAGGGCATGGATTAAGCCGTCTTCGATGACGGCTCGCCGGCTTGTCGCAATACGCGCACTGATTTCCCTTTGCCCTGTAACCGTACGACGATCTTGTCCAGTGTTTTCGCAGCCGTATGATCCCATACGTGGGCAGCGGTAAGATCGAGGCATACGTTCTCCGAAGCGTCGTTAAAGTCGATTCGGTCGAGCAACGTATCGCTCGAGACGAAGAACAGTTGCCCCCGCACGCGATATATTTTTTCGTCCCCGTTCGTTTCTTCGTGAACGTGAAGCTGGGTTGCCGATCGATAGGCGTATACAAGAACGCTTAGAACGACGCCGGCGATGACGCCGATGGCCAGATCGTGCGTAACGAGTACGATCGCTACGGTCGTAAGCATGATTAGCGTATGCGCGAGCGGCTTACCGCGAATATCGCGGAAGTAACTCCAATCGAATATTTCGATGCACACCATCATCATGACGCCTACAAGCGCCGCGATCGGAATGCTGTTCAGCACGTCGTCCAGCACGAACACGAGCACGAACAGAACGATACCGGCGACTAACGTAGATAATCTTCCTCTTCCTCCGACCTTGACGTTGATCGCCGATTCCGCGATCAGCGCGCACCCCGCCATGCCTCCGAAGAAACCCGTAACCGTGTTCGCGATCCCCTGTCCCTTCATTTCCTTGTCCTTGCTCGTCTTCTCTTCCGTCAGCTCGTCGATGATCGTTTGGGTAAGAAGCGTTTCCGAGTAGCCCACGATTGCTAGCGAGAATGCGGTCGGCAACAAAATCCACAACGTCTCCAACGTAAACGGGATGCTCGGGATATGCAGGAACGGAATCGTCGGCTCTATGGTCGCCAAGTCTCCAACCGTATTCAGGTTCATATGCATGAAAACGACGATAAGGGTCATGAAGCCAACCGCTACGAGGGGAGAAGGTATCGCCTTAGTAAATTTAGGCAAAATATAGATGATTGCCAGCGTCGCGAGAACCATCGCATACATCAGCCACGATTGGCCTTCGAAATATCGAAGCTGCGAAATAAAAATGAGGATCGCCAGGGAATTAATGAATCCCGTTATGACCGAATGCGGCACGAAACTCATCCATCTGCCTAGCTTGAACAGCCCCATCGCGAGCTGAATAATTCCCGTGAGAATCGTTGCCGCGAATAGGTACTCCACCCCATGCTGGGCGACGAGCGCGGTCATCAATACCGCCATCGATCCGGCCGTGGACGAGACCATTGCCGGTCTGCCTCCGAATATCGAGATGAGAACAAGAATGCATATCGTCGAATAAATGCTTACCATCGGATTAACGCCCGCAATGAATGCGAAAGCAAGCGAATCCGGAATCAATGCCAGAACCGTCGTAATCCCGGCCAATACGTCCGCTCTTATGTTTGAAAACCAAGTCGTTTTTAATCGTTGCAACATGTTCGAAACTCCTTCTGCGATTGCTCAAGCGCACTTGTTGATGATACCTTGAATCGCCGGAGGCGTCTACCCTGCCAGGATGTCCCTTGTGTCCTTGAGTTCCTTGCGCCAATAGGAAAAAATAAAAACCGCTGCTCTTAGTCGGCTAAGAGAAACGGTTCATTCCTGTTTACGGTCCTATCGGGATTAGCGTTAGGATTAGGCTTTAGGCTTGGATCTCCGTTTCAGATGATTCTGATACGAAGCTTCCAGCAAACGGTTCATGCCTTCCTCGAACTCCGCGTCCGAAGGAGATTTATCGATCTTGGAATCGGGGAATCGGATATCTTTAATCTCCCAATTGTTCGTAACGAGGTTGATCTTGAATCCTTTGGACAGCAGAAATTTCCGGCGACTGTCCTTATACTCCGGCGCTTTAGGTTCCGCGACGATCGACTCAACCGGTTCCGGCGCTTCCTCGGGCTCGATTTTCGCGGGACGTTTGATTCCCCGGGCTTCGTCCGCCTTCAACTGTTCGGCTTCCTTCAGCGACATCGGTCTCTCGGGCTTATTGCCCTTCATCCAGTCGAGATCGTAGCGCATTCTCGAATTAATAATATAGTAGGATTTACCTTTGATATTTTCCTTGGGAATCTCGTCGTATAGTTCTTTGCGCTTCTTGAAGCCCTCGATCACGCGCTTGATCTGCTGCTTCTCGATATCGATAGGAACCACTTCGTTGCCCGGCATATACACGTCGCACATCACCTGTTTGAACAAAAACTCGCCCAACTCGGAATCGTAATAGTTGGTGAAGGTGACCGCCACGTCTTTTTTATTGATCGTAATCGTTTGGTTCAAGGTAAATCCTCCTCATGACTATAAAAAGCTCGCTGTCCCTTATTATATCCCATAACGAGCGAAAGAGCAGTAGCAACTGTATCATCATGCGAGCTTGGAGTCAATATTTCTTTTTTCTGAGAAAGCGCTTGCCAAAACCATGAACTCCTTTGTAGAATCAACAAGGAAATTGTCGTACAAGATCAATGACTTTGTGGAGGAAAAAGAAGCTATGAGACGTGAAATCGGGGTACACGAGAGACCCCCCCTTGGACTTAGCCTTACGCTAAGCCTGCAGCATTTGTTCGCCATGTTCGGCTCGACGGTGCTCGTACCGAACCTGCTTCACGTCGATCCTGCCGTTTGCTTGCTCATGAACGGGATCGGCACGCTGCTCTATCTCTGGATTTGCAAAGGAAAAATACCCGCCTACCTCGGCTCCAGCTTCGCCTTCATCGCTCCGGCCGGCGCGGTAATCGGCACGTATGCCTCCGACGGAGACGGCTATGCCGCCGCGCTCGGAGGCTTCATTATCGCGGGATTGATCTTCACCTTGCTTGCGATTATCATCCAATACGCCGGCACCGGCTGGATTAACGTCGTCTTCCCTCCCGCGGCCATGGGCGCAATCGTTGCCGTTATCGGCCTCGAGCTCATTCCGGTTGCGGCGCGAATGGCAGGTTGGATTAACCCGGGTGACGTCGCCGACTGGAAAATGGATACGAATACGGTCATTCTGTCGATCTCGACGATGCTCGTTACGATATTGGGCAACGTGCTATTCCGCGGATTTATGCGGATCATTCCGATTCTGATCGGAATCATTTTCGGTTACGTGCTCGCTTATCTGATGGGAATGATCAAATTCGGGTTCCTGGATCAAGTGGATTGGTTCGACACTCCGACGTTTACGACTCCCGCATTCGAATGGACGGCTATCTTGGTCATCGTTCCGGCAGCGCTCGTCGTTATCGTTGAGCATATCGGGCATCTCATCGTCACAGGCAATATCGTGGATAAAGATTTGTCCAAGGATCCCGGTCTTCATCGTTCCTTGCTCGGCAACGGCATCTCGACGATGATCTCCGGTTTCGTCGGTTCCACGCCGAATACGACCTACGGCGAGAATATCGGCGTGCTCGCGATCACACGCGTGTACTCGACGTTCGTCATCGGCGGCGCCGCCGTATTCGCGATCTTGCTGTCGTTCCTCGGCAAATTCTCGTCTCTCGTCTCCCATATTCCGGTTCCGGTCATGGGCGGTATCTCGTTACTGCTATTCGGCGTCATCGCGGCTTCCGGCTTGCGGATGCTCGTAGAATCTAAAGTCGATTACGGCAAGCCGACGAACCTGTTCCTGACCACGATCGTACTCGTTACGGGCCTGAGCGGAGTCAAAATCTCGTCGGGCAATTTCGAGATGTCGGGTATGGCTCTCGCCACCGTCGTCGCGATCGTATTCAGTCTGTTGTTCAAGCTGTTCGAGATCACGCGGCTGTCCAACGACAAGGAAGACGCTGAACCTAAGAAATAAACATGCTGCTCAAACGTAAAGAAACTCCCGCAAGCGAACGACTTCGTTCGCTTGCGGGAGTTTTCTTTATGCTGCGGCAGTTCTGTTCTATAGGAATCGCATCAAAAAATTAAGGTTTTCATAGACGCGATATGTTAATCTAGGTTCATCGCTACTACTCTATTATATTCAGAAGGTGTACCTTGACGACATTTTTACAAATGAACACCATATTCTTAAGCATGATCATGGAAGCGATCCCGTTCGTTCTCATCGGCGTGTTAATCTCTGGGCTCATCCAATCCTTTATCACCGAACGTTGGATTGCCCGGATTATGCCCCGAAATCGTTTCCTTGCTTCCTTATTCGGCTGCAGCGTCGGAATTCTGTTTCCGTCATGCGAATGCGGGATCGTGCCTATCACTCGCCGACTGTTGGGCAAAGGCGTTCCGCTTAACGCGGGAATCGCCTTCATGCTTACGGGACCGATCATTAATCCGATCGTCCTATTCTCTACATATATCGCGTTCGGCAACGATTGGAGAGTCGTGGCCATCCGCGCAGGCATGGCTTTCGCGGTGGCATTGGCCGTTTCGATGACCATTGCGCTATTATTTCCGGTGATGCCGCTTAAGAATTACGGGCAACAAGTCGCCGCCACATCGGAGCAACCGTTAGTCAAATCCGTCAAGCAGCCGATCTTCCCGCGAATCGGCCACGTGCTCTCTCATGCCGTAGACGAATTTTTCTCCGTTGGCAAATATTTGGTGCTCGGAGCTTTCATCGCGGCATGCATGCAAACGTTCATCCCGACATCGTCTTTGCTTCAGTTAGGCAACAATCCGCTGACGGCTTCCCTGGTCATGATGGGACTTGCCTTTACGATGTCGCTCTGCTCCGAAGCGGATGCTTTCATCGCTTCTTCTTTCCGAAGCACCTTCTCGATGGGCGCTTTGTCCGCATTTCTCGTCTTCGGTCCGATGATCGATATCAAAAATACCTTAATGCTGCTAGGAACGTTCCGGGGTAAGTTCGTTCTCGCGCTCATTGCGCTAGTCTCCGTATTTACGCTGACCGGATCCTTGATCGTAGGGAGGATTATTTGATGATTCGCTTTTATATTCTGTTCGGCTTCGCGTTCATGTTCTCGCTCATACACTACCAAGATCAGCTCAACAAATACATAAATACGAAGTACGCTTACCTCTCCATCACCGCGATCGTTATTCTATCGTTGCTCTGCATTGTCGAGGTAGCGAGAATGTATCGGCTGGAGCAAGCGGAGAAAAGAAGAACGGAAGCCGCCGAGCGGAAGCTTGAACAGGAACGGCATGATCTCGAATCCGGACATACGCACGATCATGATCACAATCATGATCACAATGAAGAGCATCCCGATCATGGACACACCCACGAGCACGAGCATGCGCATGACAGCCCTTTCGGCCACACCCACGAATCGCCTTCTCGATGGAAACGGACGATCGGATATTTGATCCTGAGTTTCCCGATATTCACGGGGATCTTCCTGCCGGTACAGACGCTCGACTCGAGCTTCGTGAAAGCCAAAGGCTTCTCCTTTCCTTCGGCGGAAGGCACGATGTCGGACAAAAATCCGGGCCAGCATCAATTCCTTAAACCGGATTCCAGCGTCTTCTATGGCAAAGAAGGGTATGAAACGATTAAGAATAAAGAACTTGCTGATTTCCTAAACCTTCGCGAGATCGAGTTGAACGATCAAACGTACATGAAAGGAATGGAAGTCATCTATAATTTCCCCGGCAACTTCATGGGGAGAAAGATATCGTTCAACGGTTTCGCTTACAAAGGCGAGCAAGTGGACGGGGATCATTACTTCGTTTTCCGATTCGGCTTCATCCACTGCGCGGCTGATTCTGGCGTGTTCGGGATGCTGGTCGATTTTCCGAAAGGGACGGATCTGGAAAACGACGATTGGGTACACGTGACCGGCACACTGACATCTGAGCTCTATCAACCGTTCAAACAGAAGATTCCCGTGCTAAAGGTTACTTCCTGGAAGCCGATACCTGCACCCGAAGACCCTTACGTTTATCGAATCTACTAACTATCGAAGGAGAAACAGGCATGAAGCTGGACAATATTACCGTGCTGGACTTCGAGACCAGCGGACTGGACCCGGCCCGCGACCGCGTCATCGAAATAGCGGCTATCCGTTGCTATGGTGGAGAAATCGTTAGCCAATTTCAGACGCTGGTCCGGTTCGAAGGCGCGCTGCCGCCGAAAATTACGGAGATTACCGGGATTACGTCCGCGGATTTGGTACATGGGATGGACGAGGAAACGGCCTTTCGCATCCTCAACCGAATTATCGGAGATAGTATTCTCGTCGCCCATAACGCCATGTTCGACTTGAGCTTCCTCCATCACGCGTTGCATCGCTTCGCGAAACGGTCGTTCAACAATTCATTTCTGGACACGCTCACGATATCCCGGGCACGTCATACATATCCGCATAACCTGAAAGAAATGTGCGATCGCTACGGCATCGTCTTGGAAGGCGCGCATCGTTCCCTTAACGATGTCATCGCCTGCTGGAAGCTGCTTGAGAGAATGAACGCGGAGCAAAGCGTGGAAAACGATCTGAACGTGCTCGGTTACATGAAGAAATTCGGCATGCCCAAGTGGCGTCCCGAGCAGGCGAGTCTCGTACCGATCGAGATCAAGTACGCATAGCAGCGAGGGCAATGGAGCATGGATACATAAATAGGCGGGAATCCGCGAAAAGAACCAATTCGGCTCTCCGGGCGGATTTAGAGACCCGCACACCCAATCCCGCTCTTATTGTCACGTTTTGCGACAATGAAAGCGGGATTGGGTGGGTTTGCCTCGCCATCGTCGCTTTTTCCGACTATGAGAGCAGGGTGGGGTTGGTTGCCTCCCATAGTCGCTTTTTCCGACTATGAGAGCAGGTTTGGGTAGTTTTGCCTTGCCATAGTCGCTTTTTCCGACTATGAGAGCAGGGTTGGGTAGTTTTGCCTCGCCATAGTCGCTTTTTCCAACTATGAGAGCAGGGTTGGGTAGTTTTGCCTCGCCATAGTCGCTTTTTCCGACTATGAGAGCAGGTTTGGTTAATCGATGGAGGCATCATAGTATCATATTCTGGCACTATAAGCCCAATCGACGAACCAAGAGGTACTTTGATAGGGGATCCGTACTTTTAGCGGCCCAAGCCCAAGCGAAATACACCGATAGACTGCCCCCGTTATCAATCCGAATGATGTCTAATGAGATCCAAAAACGCTTGTCCATACTTCTCGTATTTAGCCGCTCCGACGCCTTTAACCGAACGCATCGCTCTCTCGTTTGCAGGCATCGCCTCGCACATCTCCCGAAGGGTCGCATCGTGGAAAATAACGAAAGGCGGCAGCCCTTCCCCATCGGCGATCCGCTTACGAAGCTGGCGCAAGGCGTTGAACAACTCCGCGTTCGCCACCGGCGCCGAAGAGCCGCCGCTGCGGGAAGAACCGGATCTTCCGCTTGTCCGCGATACCGGAGGCGCTTCCGGTTCTGCCTTGTGATACACGCGAGACTCTCCTCGCATGACTTCTAGGACAGGCTCCATTAACTGAACGACCGGATAAGCGGTATCCGACATTCGCAAATATCCGTCGGCCACAAGCGCGTGAATGAGCTGCACGAGCGGTTTCTCTGCCATATGCTTTAATCTGCCGTAAGATCTTAGGCGATCGAAGTTGAACTGCCTGATCTTCGCGTCGTTAGCTCCCCGAAGCACCTTGGCCGTTAGCGTAACGCCGAAGCGTTGCTTCATCTCCGAGATGCAGGCGAAAATCATCTTCGCATCCTCGGTCACGTCTTTCTGTTCACGCGTATCGGTGCAATTGGCGCAAGTCCCGCATGGTTCCCCGTTCTCCTCGCCGAAATATCGGACGATCGTCAGCTGTAGGCAATCTCCCGTATGCGAATATTGCACCATATCGTTCAACAAACGATAATCGTTCCGTTTTCTCTCATCGCTTGCCTCGCTTTGATCGATAAAAAACTTTTGAGTCACGACGTCCTGAGGCGAAAATAACAACACGCACTCTCCCGGATCGCCGTCGCGTCCGGCGCGCCCCGCTTCCTGATAATAGGCTTCCAAGTTTTTCGGCATATTGTTATGGATAACGAAGCGAACGTTCGACTTGTCGATCCCCATGCCGAAAGCGTTCGTCGCCACGATAATTTGCACATCGTCCCGCTGAAAAGCATCCTGAGTACGCGCGCGGTCCTCTTCGCTTAGTCCGGCATGATATTTGCCGACCGGTACGCCTAGCGAATGAACGAACGAGTAGACGCTCTCCACCTCTCGACGGGTCGAGGCATAAATAATCCCGGCTTGGTCCGAATGCTCCTTCACGTATCTAGCGACATAATCCCGCTTGTCCGCATTGCGGACGACCGACATCGCCAGATTGCTCCGGGCGTAACCCGTCGTCACCCTTGCCGGTTCGCGCAGTTTAAGCCGCTCCACGATATCTTCCTTGACGACGTCCGTCGCGGTCGCCGTGAACGCCGCCATTACCGGGCGCGGCTCGATATCCCGCAGCAACCGCACGATCGTCATATAGCTCGGACGGAAATCATGTCCCCACTGGGATACGCAGTGCGCCTCGTCCACCGCGATCAGCGGCACTTCCAACCCTCGGATAAGCTCCCGGAAATACTCGGATTCCAACCTTTCCGGCGCTACGTACAGCAGCTTGTAATGACCGGCCGCCACGTCCCGCATTCTCTCGTTCGTCTCTTTCACGGAGAGCGAGCTATTGATATAAGTAGCTTCGATGCCCGCCGTGTTCAAAGAATCGACTTGATCCTTCATGAGGGAAATCAACGGGGAAATGACCAACGTCACCCCCGGAAGCAAGATCGCCGGTATCTGATAACAGATCGACTTTCCCGCTCCCGTCGGCATAATGCCGAGCACGTCTTTGCCGTCCAATATGGCTTCGATCAACGTCGACTGTCCCGCGCGAAAGCGGTCATACCCGTAGTACGTTCGTAATGCATCAATTGCCGCTGGATTCATTTTCGGCCTCCCTGTCTCGGAAGCCAAGGTGAAGCTTCTCCGGTATGATAAACGTGCAGAACATGAAGCGCGCGGGTACAAACCGTATAAAGCAGCTTCCGATCCTTATCCTTGCCGTAAAGATCGTCCGAAGCATCCCATACGAGGACGGCGTCGAACTCGATGCCTTTGGCCAAATAGGACGGCAACACCGACACGCCTCTAGGAAGCTCCGCGGAACCGCCCGTGACGAGCGCAATCGAAACGTCGTTCGGCAGAAGCTCCTTCAGAACTGCCGACGCGTTGCCGGTTTCGTGCGCCGTCTTCGTGATGACGCCGATCGTTCCATAGCCTTTCCCCAGCAAATCTTCGATGTCCGCCGCGATCTTTTCCCCTAACTGTCCGCCGTCTTTACAGGCAACAACCTTCGGCGGTTCTCCCTTTCGGTTAAAAGGAGTAATGCCCTTGGCGTCTTCGGCTGTCAGAATGGCTTTGGTAAAATCCACGATCTGTTCCGTGGATCGATAGCTGGTCGTCAATCTTAGCACGGATGTAACTTCCGGCGACATCAACCGAATCCATCCGCCGAACCCGCCGCTATCCTGCGACTGAAGGTAGATCGCTTGGTTAAAGTCCCCAAGCACGGTCATTCGAGCGCGCGGGTAACGCCTACGAAGATAGGCCGCTTGGAAAGGGGAATAATCCTGCGCTTCGTCCACGAACACGTGAAGAATATCGCCTTCCACTCTCCGAAAACCTTCCAAAGCTTCCGAAACGTACATGAGCGGAGTCGCGTCTTCATGATCGACGAGCTTGCGCCCGAACGTCTCCTCCGCGCGTTGCAGCATCCATTCCCAACCGAGCGGCAGCTTGCCGTCGGGGGCGCACGCCGCAAACAGCGAACGGCTCTCGAACAGTTCCCGATATGTCGCGACGGCATCCAGGAAGCGATAGTTCCGAACCGCTTTCACCAGCGGAGCAACGGCATTCTCCGCGACGCGCCTTCGAATAATGGCGCTCATATGGTCCTCGTCTTCGAAAGCCTCGTCATGAAACCCGCCGCTCCGGCGAACCTCGACGTAAGCGCGCTGTATATCCTCGGAGCTGGCCGATTCGGCCGCCTCCTCCACCCAAGCCTCATCCATCTGGGAATCCACCCAGGATTGGAGCCGTTCAAGCAACCACCGCCGAACGCCCGCCGCGCGGGTGCCGAATCCGTCGGAAGCTTGAATGCCGTAAAATCGCTCGGACATCTCTTCCGCCGACGCGATCGTCATGCTGCGAAATCTTAGAGGATGGAAACGGACGCCCTCTTGCTCCAACCGTTTCAAATAATTTTCTACCGTGACGAAAAAATGCTCCGAACCCTTATATCTTACCGATCGCTCCCTGCTCTCACCGGCCGGGCTTCCATCGTCCGCCGCCAACGCTTCCGTCTGCGAGAACAGATCTTCCACCTCGAACCTGCGACCTAACCGGGCTTCGATCAATTCCCTGAACGTCATCTGCCGCATATTCGCTTCACCCAAGTCCGGCAATACGCGAGAGATGTACCCCTTGAATACCGGATTCGGGGAAAATAAAATGATCTGATCCGGAGCAAGCGACTCCCGGTACCGATACAGCAAATACGCGATTCTCTGCAAAGCCGCGGACGTCTTTCCGCTGCCTGCGGCACCCTGAACGACAAGCAATTTGTGCTTCTCGTCCCTAATAATCCCGTTTTGCTCCTTCTGAATGGTGGCAACGATGCTCTTCATCGACGTATCCGAGCCTTCCGACAGTACGGCCTGCAAAATTTCGTCTCCGACCGTCTCGGACGTGTCGAACATGAACTTCATCTGACCGCCGCGAATGACGAACTGTCGCTTGAGCAGCAATTCTCCGATCATTTCCCCATCCGGAACCCGGTAAGTAGCGGGACCTGGCTCATGATCGTAAAATAAACTGGACACGGGCGCACGCCAATCGTAAACGTAGAAAGTCTCCCCGTCTTCCCCTACGAGAGACGCGCGCCCGATATAGATGACTTCGGCATCGTAACCCTTCTCAGCAAAATCGATTCGCGCGAAATACGGCGAATCGAACTGCTTCGTCAACCGTTCGACGGCTTCCGAAGCTACCCTATGGCTACGTTCCCGTTCCGCTAGCAGTTCGGCTTGCTGAACGATACTGCTCCAAGTCTCGCCGACTTCGGTCGAATCGGAGAAGTTCATTCTTACGTCGTCCCAGAACTCTTGGCGTATTCCGACAACGTCTTCGCGCCGGTCTCCGAGCAGCGCCAGCTCCTTGCGCATCCGCCTGCTCACCTGCTCCAGCACGACCAACAACCGCTTCTCTTCCTCGTCGCGAGGCGAATTCGGCTCGTTTACCACATTCCTCAACTCCCAAGTAAAACCTTCGTATTCTATGTTGTATCACGCTCATCAACCGAGTGCAACCTTACATCGGAAAAATCGCTTACCGATTCGTTACATAGAAATGAGGATGTCCCGCAAGTTAAGTCGGGAGGTTTTCCCCCGCCCATCCGTTTGAAAATGAGGCGAATGACCGGAATCGAAAAATGGCGACGCGGGGATAAACTCCCCAACGTCGCCATTTCTGTCTAGCGCCGACCATTATGCCGTTCCGAACGTAACTCCCCAAAATTTCAGCCTTTGCCGATATGCGATGCTCATCCGATCGCATTTCAGATGCAGCTCCGCCTGCAGATCAAGCGGCAACAGTTCGGGTTTCTGATTTTCCACCATCACCCGATCCTGCTCGATCAAAGTATTCTGAAAGGCAATAAAAGCATCGTCGGGAGCTTCTATATCGTAATTCCTCGCCTTAAGCATGTATGCCCTGCTTCCCTGTTCCGTAATCGGCTGCACCATCAAGAACAGATGAAATCTCTCGCCGTTATCCGGATTGCTCTTGATCAGAGCAGCCGTGAACGGCCCGTATACTTCATAGATATAATGACTATCCATGCTCGTGCCCCGACCGTCCGCATCCGGCTGGAATACGACGATCTCGTCGGTGCGAAGATGACCTTGATCGTCCTCGTTAACCCTGTAGTCCGGAATTTCCGGAAACCGGCTGTCTCCGAGCAGCCCTTCATGAACGAACATCAGATGCGAGACGTCCAGGAAGTTTTCCACGATGCGCGGACCTGCCGCGGCAAGCTCGTATGGCCCCATAAGGACGACTTTGTTATCTTGTTGACGTAAATTCCGGAAAAAGAAAGGCTCGCTTCCCTTAGGAGTCCCCAAGCTTACCCAAACGAGTCCGTACCGTTCGATGCACGCGTAAGCGTTAGCTTTGGCCTTGTCGGGAATTGCTCGTTCCGCCGGCAGGGAAGGAATCCTCACGCAATTCCCGCATCCGTCATACCTCCACCCGTGATAGGCGCATATCAGTTCATCGTTCTCCACTCGGCCCAAGGAAAGCGGAACTCCCCGATGAATGCATAGATCCTTGAAAGCATGCACGCCCGCGCTCGTTCTGAAGAAAACGATTTGTTTCCCGAGCAGCGTAGCCGGAACCGGTTTGTCTAGCAGTTCAGTAGAAAGTAAGGCCGGATACCATTCGTCCAGCAATTCGGGAGACAAATCGTCTATCATCGCGATCTTCCTTTCGTTATTGCGGAATCGTACCGGTAACGCCCTTCACGAACCAGTTCGTCGAGAGAACCTCTTCATCCGCGAGCGGTTTGCCCGCTTCTCCGTGGACTTTGCCGGCTTGATCGGTAATCGGTCCAGTGAACACTTCGAACGTTCCGTCGACGATTTCCTTCTTCTTCGCTTCGACCAGATCGCGAACGTCCTGCGGAACGTTCTTGCCGAACGGAGCGATATCGGTAATTCCCGTGTTCATATGGCCCCAGTATGCTTCGCTTTTCCATGTCCCGTCCATATACTTCTTAACCGTATCGATGTAATAAGGACCCCAATCCCAAACCGGGTTCGTTAAATACGTCTCCGGCGCGTATTTGCTCATGTCCGAATCGTTTCCGATTCCCCATACGTTCTTCTCTCCTGCGGCTTGGATGCTAGCGGGCGAATCCTGGTAAGCGGCTAACACGTCAACGCCTTTATCCAGCAAGCTTACGGCCGCTTGGCGTTCTACCGCCGGATCATACCAAGTGTTGCTCCAAACGACGGACACCTCGATATCAGGGTTTACGCTTTGCGCGCCCAATGTAAATGCATTTATCGTGTAGATCACTTCCGGAATCGGGAATGCCGCGACGTAACCGATTTTTTTGTTCTTCGTCATTTTCCCCGCGGTCATGCCGACAAGGTATCCGCTCTGATACTCGCGCCCCATGTAGGTGCCTAAATTATCGGCGGTCTTGTACCCGGTATTATGGAGGAAAATTTTATTCGGGTGCTTCGCGGCAACGGCGACCATCGAATCCATATAGCCGAAGCTGGTCCCGATAATAATGTCGTTCTCTTGAGCCAGATTCTCGAAAACCCGCTCCGCATCCGGCCCTTCGGGAACGTTCTCCACGACCGTCGATTGAATTCCGAACTCTTTTTCCATCTCCAAGCGGCCGAGATCGTGCTGATAGGTCCAACCCCCGTCTCCGGGTACTCCGATATAGACGAACGCGACCTTCGGCAACGGTTTCTCCGAAGCCGAAGCCGATGGAGAGGCTGCTGGCGAAGCCGAGGCGCTGCTTGCCGCCGGTTCGCTCGACGCAGCTTCGCTCGAGCTGGCTGAAGGTGAAGCCTCCTCCTTATTGGAACAAGCGACCGCAAGCACCATGAATACAGATAGAACGAGTAACCAACCCTTTTTTAACATATGCATTTCTCCTCTCTATCCTTGTGATTTCTCTACGTCGCTCTACCCAACCGATATCATGGGCTGATTTCGACTATTATTCTTATATGGAATATATATTTACGTCATATATACGTCAATTTAACTTACATAATTTTGTGAAAAAAACAAAAATGATGTTCATTATTCCAATTCCGTTACAGAAATCGGCTCAACTAAAAAAAGACCAAGGATGAAAATCCCCGGTCTTATCGAATCCATGACTGCGCAAAATCACCACGATTAACGGCTCTTCACCAATAGTTCGATCGCTTCCTTCACGATCTTCTTCGTATCTCCGCCCGCCGCTTGTTCCTCCAGAATGCACTGCTCTAAATTTTCGGCGACGATGGTGGCGATCGCTTTATCCGCCGCGCTGCGCACGGCCGACAGTTGGGTAATGACATCCTTGCAGTTTTTCCTCTCCTCCATCAAGCGAAGAACTCCGCGAACCTGCCCCTCCAGCCGTCTCAGTCTCACTTTGAGATCATCGTTGTATTCGTATGCCATAGCTTTATGCCTCCTCGACTCAGTTCGATATACCTGTACGGGTATATTATAGTCCAAAAAATAAAGCCGTTCCACTTCCCGATCAAGCTCGATTAAATGAACAAGTTCACTCTGGCATTCGTCGCATCCCCGAGATAGGCCGCAACTCCGGCATATTCCATCCCATCGATTAACTCCTTTTCTTGCAATCCTAGCAAGTCCATCGTCATCGTGCAAGCCACAAGCTTAACTCCTTGCTCTTGAGCCAACTCGATCAGCTGAGGCAGGGTTAGCGCGTTGTGCTTCTTAATGACGTGTTTGATCATTTTCGGCCCCATGCCTAGCATATTCATTTTGGACAACCCTAGTTTGTTCGCGCCGCGCGGCATCATCCAGCCGAACGCTTTCTCCAGCAAGCCTTTATTCGTCTTGACGACTTCATCCTTGCGCATCGTATTCAAACCCCAGAACGTGAAAAATATCGTAACGTCATGGTCGTATGCGGCGGCGCCATTGGCAATAATAAAAGCCGCAATGGCTTTATCCAAATCTCCGCTGAACAGTACGATCGTTGTTTTTTCTTTTTCCATTCTTTACGAGCCTCCCTTGTTTATAAAATAAGATCCGACCAAATTTTCACTACCGTCGCCGCGATTAATGCAATCAGAATCCATTGAAGCGCTTTGGTGTTGATTTTCTTGCTGATCATCGCGCCAAGGGGAGCCGCGATCAGGCTTGCGATCACCATCGCGATCGAGGGATAGAGCAGCATGTGTCCGCCCATCGCTTTGCCTACCGTCGAGCCGATCGACGAAATAAAAGTAATCGCCAGCGACGAGGCGATCGCCACCCTAGTCGGAATCTTCAGAATGACGAGCATCACCGGAACCGTAATGAACGCGCCCGCAGCGCCTACGATGCCGGAGACGACGCCGATTATCGCGGCAAGCGCGAACGCCAGCGTTTTATTAAACGTAAGCTTAGCGCACTCTCCTCCTTCATCCCCGCGTTTCGGGAGGAACATCATGACAGCCGCAATGAACGCCAAGACCGCGTAAGTCACGTTAATCGCCGAATCCTCCAGAAACTTTGAGCCGTATCCGCCCGCGAAACTCCCGATGACGATAGCGATCCCCATGTACAGCACGAGCGAACGATTAATGAGACCGCCTTTACGAAAAGCGAACATTCCCGCGAAAGTCGCGAAAAAAACTTGAACCGCGCTGATCGCCGATACCTCCTGAGCGGAATATGCCGCATAACCAAGCGCTGGCGGGATATAGAGCAGCATAGGGTACTTAATGATGGAACCGCCGATGCCCACCATTCCCGATATCATCGAGCCAACAAACCCGATCGCGAATAACAGCAACAATAATCCGATATTCAAATCCAATGCGGTTGCACCTCCATACAGGTGAGGGGCTCTGGTTGCTCCTTATCCTTTTCTAATGATAAATCTGTGTACGCCGTTCATTTCCTCGTGGGATACCCATTCGTTCTTAGACTGCTTGACCCAAGCCTGAAAATCGTTCAACGCCCCCTTGTCCGTAGAAAGCAGTTCCATGAGTTGACCGGGTTGCATATTATCCAAAGCTTTCTTCCCCTTCACGATCGGCATCGGGCAAGCTAGCCCTTTCGTATCAACTTGAACATCGATTTTCATTGCGTATGTCCTCCTTATTTATCGTGGATTGCGCAGCGATTCGGTCCGATTTCCATCTCGCGCTTCTCTTCGTCGTCCGGTTGAATGATACCCATGTTCGTTTTTCGGATTTCTTGATAAGCGTTAGGTTGCGCAGGCAAATTCGTCGTTACGGCTTGGCGAAAAGTATCTTGGTTATCTATGTTTAGACCGGGATTATTAGCGAAAAGATCTCCTAGTCTAGCCGATACGCTGCCGTCCTTCCCAAGCTCATTAATCTTGCCGAAATGAGCGGGTAAGACGATCAGATCCTCGGACAATATCGAGTATTTATCGTAAAGCGTGCTTCGCAAGTCTTCCGCCCAATCGCCGGCGCTACCCGCCAAGTCCGGCCGTCCGATGGATTCGACGAATAGGATGTCGCCGCTTAGCAAATACTGATCGTCAACGATAATCGAGGTGCTGCCGATCGTATGCCCCGGGGAGTATATCGGCTGAATCTTGATCCTGGCGTTCCCGATCTTAATTTCCTTGCCTTCTTCCAAAGCTTCATAGGCAAAGGTCACTTCCTCTGCATCTTTTGGCGGAAGCCAATAAATCGCTCCATTGTTCTCCGCCAGCATTCGCCCTCCGGAAATATGATCCGCATGAAGATGCGTGTCCAGCGCATGTCGGATTCGAACGCCGCGTTGTTGCGCGAAATCCTCGAACACCTTCGTCATTCGAAGCGGATCGACGACTACCGCCTCGCCTTCCGACAGGATCATGTACGATAAACAGCCTTTGCCCATTCTTACGAATTGGTACAGCTCTCCGCCGTTATGAAGCCCTCCGATCTTTACCGGTTCGAGGTGTTCGCTCCATGCTTTCATTCCGCCTTGGAGGTAATGAATATCCGTACGGCCTGCTTCGACGAGCTGTTCGGCCACGAATTGCGAAGAGCCTTCTTTGGCGCAGACGACAAGGACTTTCCGATTCGCGGGGAGCAGCGGCAGTACCTTATCGACCCCGTCAAGGAGATCGAAATAGGGCACGTTCATGTCCTCAATGCTGCCGCCTTCGATTTTCCAGTCCTCATAATCCGCGGTATTGCGAACGTCTAGAATAAACAAAGGCTGCCGGTCGATGATTGCTCGCGTGACTTTTTGAGCCGTCATATTGATCGGTTGTTCGGTCGTTTTCGTCATGGTGTAATTCCCTCCTCAAGTATGTTTAGCGACCTGTTTGCTCCATAGGTCCTGTCCATTCCGACATGCCCGGTTCAACGTTCGTTACGCGATATCCCTTCTCGTTCAGGAGCTGGCATGCATAACCGCTCCTTCTTCCCGTTCGGCATATCACGTAAATATCGTCGCTCATGCTTATTTCGTCCAAGCGCTTATCCAATTCTCCTAAAGGAATCGATTTCGCCCCCGGAATATGGTTAAACGCATACTCTGCCGGTTCGCGTACGTCAACGATAACGAGAGATTCCTTAGCGTCGAGCTTGTTCATTACGGTTTCGTTAGTTATCGTATTCGGATAAGTCTGATCTTCTTTTTCCTCGTCCAAGAAAGCTTTGCGCACAAAATGTCTCAGAACCTCGCCTTCATGCAAAGTGCCTAAATATTGATGTCCCGTGTTTTTGGCCCAGCCTTGAATGTCGGCTAACGAACCCTTGTCCGTCGCCTGCACTTCGATCACTTCGCCCGGCATTAAAGTATCTATCGACTTCTTCGTTCTGACGATCGGCATCGGGCAAGCTAACCCTTTGCAGTCCAATACTTGATTCGCGCTGATGCGTTGAGTCATGAGTGATGGTTCCTCCTTTTATCATATACCCTATGGGGTATATTTTACTCCAAAATAATATACCCTATGGGGTATGTAAAACATCTTACTTCGGAACTCCGAAATTGTCAACACACTCCCGCTTGTTCCCACATATACATATCGTGGTGGAATCTTTGTTGAGGACAGGGGGCTTGGCTTAACATGATGCGCGAAGAGGAACAACAGGAGTTGGAAGAAGCCATAACGGAAATTACGGAGATCGCGGAGCGTTTCGGCCTCGATTTCTACCCGATGCGCTACGAGATATGCCCGTCGGATATTATCTATACCTTCGGAGCCTACGGGATGCCAACCCGCTTCAGCCACTGGAGCTTCGGAAAGACGTTTAACCGAATGAAGATGCAGTACGATCTCGGCTTAAGCAAAATTTACGAGCTTGTTATCAATTCGAATCCTTGTTACGCCTTCCTGCTCGACGGTAATTCCCTCGTTCAGAACAAGCTGATCGTTGCCCACGTGCTCGCTCACTGCGACTTCTTCAAGAATAACGCGCGCTTCTCGAGGTCCAATCGGAATATGGTCGAGAGCATGTCCGCCGCCGCGGAGAGAATCAGCCAATACGAGATCGAAGTGGGTACCGTTCAAGTCGAACGTTTTCTGGATGCGGTGATGGCCGTTCAGGAACATGTCGACCCCGTTATTCACAAGCCATACGGACTAGACAAGAAACATTACTTGGAGTCCCAGCAGCGGCGAGACAAGTTCAAGGACCGAAGTTCTCCACGCCCCTCATCGCCTTATGCGGATCTATGGGACCTGGAGAGCTTCGAAGATGCTAATCGGGGGAAAAGCCCTTCCGAAGAGACTGTCGACCCTCACAAATTCCCAGTTAATCCGGAGAAGGATATCGTTTGGTTCATCCAGGAATTTTCCCCGAACTTAGAGGACTGGCAACGGGATATTATGAGCATTCTACGCGAAGAAATGTTATATTTCTGGCCGCAGATCGAGACGAAAATCATGAACGAAGGCTGGGCTTCCTACTGGCATCAGAAGATTATGCGCGAGCTCCCGCTTACGAGCGAGGAGACGATCGAATATGCCAAGCTTAATTCCGCCGTCGTCCAACCGTCTCGCCATTCTTTAAACCCTTATTACCTAGGACTTAAGATTTTCGAAAACATCGAGAAACGCTTCGGGCAAGAAAAAATATTCGAAGTGCGCGAGCTCGACTCCGATCCCTCTTTCCTTCGTAATTACTTAACCAAAGAATTGACGGAGGAGCTAGATCTGTACATCTTCGAGAAGAAGGGCCAAGAGTGGAAAATTACCGATAAAATGTGGGAAACGATTCGCGATCAACTTGTCTATTCCCGGGTTAACGGCGGATTCCCCTACTTGGAAGTGACGGACGGAGACTATCTTCGCAGCGGCGAGCTATACGTTACGCATCGATACGAAGGGACAGAGCTCGATATCAAGTACGTGGAGCGGACGCTTCCCTATTTAGTTCAACTATGGGGCAAACAAGTCCATCTCGAAACGGTAGCGGATGACAAGAAGATCGTGTTCACTTGCGACGGGAAGAAGACGACTCGGAAAAGCGCATAAAGATTTAGAAGGGCAGCACGCCACAACCGCGTGCTGCCCTTCTCTATTAAATCTTGAAGTACGATAGCTTCACAAGAAGCTCTTGAACGTTATGGCTGAGCGCTGCCGAAGCCGAAGAAATTTCCTCCATTGAGGCTAACTGTTCCTCCGAGGCCGATGCTACGCTTTGCGAATTGCCGGCTGCTTCACCCGCAATACGAGACAATTCCTCGATCGAGGCATTTACTTGTTCCGAGCTGGCATTCATTTGCTCGGATGTCGCGGATACCTCCTGAATCTGTTCGCCTACCCTTAACATTTCGTTAGCAACGACTTCGAATAGCGTCGCGCATTCGATTACTTTCTGTTCTCCGACATTGACTTCCGTCGTTCCAACCTTCATCGCGGATGACGCTTTAGCCGTTTCTTCCTGAATGGTCTCAATTAACCCCGAAATCTGCTCGGTAGCTTTGAAGGTCTGATCCGCAAGCTTGCGAACTTCTCCGGCAACGACGGCGAATCCGCGGCCATGCTCTCCGGCCCTCGCGGCTTCGATGGAGGCGTTCAGCGCGAGCAAGTTCGTTTGATAGCTTATCTGGGAAATCAGACTTACGATTCCCCCGATTTCCTTGGAACGTTCGCCTAATTGCTCGATCATACGTTCGGCTTCGGAGACCGTACTCTTAACCCGCGCCATCTGTTCGCCGGCTTCGCGCAACCGTTCGTTGCCCAATTCGGTTTGCGATTGAACTTCCTGCGAGGATGCGGACACCGCGGAAGAAGAATCCGCGATTCTCTGTATGCCCGCCGACATCTCGCTCATCGCCAATGCCGTTTCTCTCGTATACAGATTTTGAGTTTCCGAACCCGAAGCCACTTGCTCGATCGAACGCGTAATCGTTTCGGACGCCAGGCTCGTTTGTTCGGCGCTTGCCGTTAATTGCTCGGAGGTTGCCCCGACGGACATCGAGAGATCCTGAACGAGAATAAACATTCTACGCAACTCGTCGGACATATGGTTAAAGTCTTCCGCGAGCTGTCCGAACTCATCCTTGCTTTTCACTTCAACCTTCTGAGTCAAATCCCCTTCCGCCATTCTTTTCACGCTTCTGACGAATACATGGATATTGCGTATAATTAACAGCCTAATCGCGACCGCAAGCACGAAGTACAGAACGAACAATGCCAATCCGCTTATTAACTGGGTTTCGGATTTGCCCTTATTGTAAGACTCCATAATCTTCTTCTTAGGGATTACGGTTTCCGCGTACATAACGTCATCGCTGCCTGTTATGCGTATAGGCTGAAATACCCTCAATACATTTTCGCCCGAAACATCTTGCGCATAACCTTCCGCGACTTCGCCAGCCGATACTTTCGAGAAGAGTTCCGCCTTGTCTTCATCGTTCCCGTATGCCTTCGAGATCAAGTCAGGATGAACAGGATTCGCAATGTAGTTGCCTTTGCCCGAAACCATCGTTACATATCCGCCCAGCGGAGCATATTTCGAAGCTTCCTGCTGCAAGGAATCCAAAGTAAAATCCATTCCCACGATCCCGAGGAAGCGGTTCTGCTTATCTAGAATGGGGACGATTAAAGACGTCATCTGCACGGATTTTCCGGCAACTTCGTATGCATACGGCTCCATTAAGGTTACTTTCTTGGTTGTCTTAGGAATTTGATAATAATCCCCGTCCCCTTGGGTTTCATAGTTCTTGAGGGGTTCAACCAGGACGTCTTCGCCGTTTCGCACCGCGTAAGGAATCAACCGTCCGGTTTGATCGTCATAAAGCGACTTGCCCGCATAAGCCGCATCTTTCCCGTCGAAAGCATTCGGTTCCCATAACGTGTACGTGCCGATAATATCCGGATTTGCCTTAAGCGTTTCCTGTAATAGCGTTACGACTTGCTCGCGCGTAAAGGAGTTCGTATCCTTGGCATTAAACAAAACTAAAGCAAGCATATCAAGCTCCGCTTTTAGCGCCGACAGCTTTTTTTCGAAGTCGTTTCCGAACTCTTGGCCGACGTATTTCGCTTCATACTCGCCTTTGGAGACGCTGATGCTTTTTAGATTATTGAGATTCAGTTGGACCATAATCGCGAATACGCAACATAGAATCACGATTAGCAACGCCACGAATTTAATAGTCAGCGAAAATTTCATTTTTCTTTTTATCATTGGATGACCCTCCACCTTAAGCGATACGACTTATATCGACAAAATACCAGTTAATGTGAATAAACCCCATACGGTATGTAAAGAAAATGAATAATTGCTTTTAATAGCTTAAAAACCGATGATTTTGTTTAACCTATCCTTATAACGACTGTCGATCGGATTAAAATCCTTTCGCACAAGCTAAGGAGAGATAACATGATGACCTCATTATCGGGAACGCAAACCGACAACGGTACGCCGCAACGTCCGACTTCTTTTCCCCCGCAGCATCAGAATCAACAGCCAGGCATTCAGCAGAATATGAACCCCCTTCCCGAAGCCGAGTCACCCGTTTATCGTCCGGCGGGCAAATTGATGGGCAAAGTCGCCATCGTTAGCGGGGGAGATAGCGGCATCGGGCGCTCGGTATCGATCGTCTATGCCAAGGAAGGCGCCGACGTAGCCGTTCTTTACTTAAACGAAGATGCAGATGCCGAGGAAACCAAAAGGCAGATCGAAGCCGAAGGTCGACGATGCATTCTTATCCGAGGCGATATCGGTGATCCTGCCTTCTGCAAACAAGCGGTTGAACAGACGGTCTCGAATTTAGGGCGCTTGGATATCGTCGTTAATAACGCCGCGGAACAGCATCCGCAAGATAAGCTCGAACAGATTACCCCTCAACAGCTCGAGAGAACGTTCCGCACGAACGTCTTCGGCATGTTCTATCTGTCGCAAGCAGCGATGCCCCGCTTGTCCGCGGGTTCCACCATCATCAATACCGCTTCCATCACGGCTTATCGCGGAAGCCCGGCTTTGCTCGATTATTCCTCTACTAAGGGAGCAATCGTTTCGTTCACTCGATCCTTGGCAATGAACGTCGTCGGCCAAGGCATTCGCGTAAATGCCGTAGCGCCAGGTCCGATATGGACTCCGTTAATTCCGTCCACCTTCGACGCGCAGAAGGTTTCCAAATTCGGAGCGGACACCCCTATGAAACGGGCGGGACAACCCGATGAGCTTGCTCCCGCATATGTGTTTCTCGCGAGCGAGGATTCGTCTTATATGGCTGGACAAGTGCTGCATATCAATGGCGGAGAAATCGTAAACGGTTAATGTCTCCATCGCAGCAGTCAGGCCGTTCCCCATGTGGAGAACGGCCCGACTTTATTGTATAAGTTTACCCGTGTGCTTCTTTTAGTTGCACCGAGTTGAAATCCGTCCGGTAATAACGAATCATGACCGCCGATCCAAGAGCAACGAGGAACGAATACAGCGCCAACCAAGCGCCGATGCTTCCCCAATCTAAAACCATTACGAAAAGATAAGTCAATGGGATGAACATGAATATGCTTAGCACGAACGATGCTCTCATCAAGAACGTCGTATCACCGATTCCTCTTAACCCGCCCGCATAGAAATTGTAGAATCCGTCGAAAATTTGCAAGTAGGCGGATACCGTTATCAAATACGCTGCCAACTCGTATACACCCGGATCATCGCTGTACATTCGAGCTATCGGTTCTGCCCAGATTAGCTCCGCCGTTCCTAGCAAGATCAAGAATATCGTACCCAAGATGGCCGTGTTCGTACCTGCTTTTTTCGCCAAATCCGGTCTTCGCTGTCCGATTTCTTGTCCGACGAGTATCGTCGCCGTAGATCCGAACGCGAAAGCCGGCATGAATCCGAACGACATTACGCTTAGCGCTACTTCGTTCGCCGCAGCAGCCATATCCCCTAACTTCAGGACGAATATCGTAAAGATATACATAGAGACGCTCATCGAGAATTCCTGCAGCCCAAGCTTTCCGCTTTCCTGGGAAATCAACTTCAGTTCCTTCCAATCCGGCTGTTGCAGCTTCCTTGTCTGGTACCGCTTATGCATAGGCCCCCAGAACACGATCAAACAAACTAGCAACTGTACCGCTTCTCCGATTAATAGAGCGTAACCCGCTCCAATAATCCCCATATTCGGCAATCCCCAGTGGCCATAGGTGAGACCATAAGTGAGTCCGACCATCAAGACGTTCGCTACGATCGATACAATCATCGACGTACGAGTATCGCCCACCCCGCGGAAGAAACCATGAAACACGAAGCTTATAATTCCGAACGACATCGCGTAAAAGCGTAACTCCAGATAATCGCCGCCCGTTGAGATGAGGTCCGCGGAACCGCCCGTCAGCTTTAAGACCGCACCGCTCGCTAACCAACCGGCTATGGCAATGAAAATCCCCACTCCCAAGCTTACCATCAGGGCGAGATAAGTCCTCTGCATCCCTTTGCGCATTTCTTGCGCTCCGAAGTTCTGCGCGACGAGGTAATTGACCGAATGGCCGATTCCGGAAAAGATAGCGAACACGTTATACATAATAATGTTGGATACGCCGACAACGGCTATAACCACAAATCCGAGATCGCCGACCAAGATCAGGTTGACCGTACCGGTTAGCGTTTGAGTAGCGAACGCGAATAAGGATGGGAGCGCCAGCATGAGAATGCCATACCAGCTTTTGAAAAGTTTCATGATGTTAAACCGTCCCCGCTTGTTAAGATGTCCTCATTTTCTCCGAGAAGCATCTTTAAGTCAATGAACGATAAGGTTTTATTTTTATCCCTTTGTGCTCAATTTCTATCCGCGTTTTACCGCTGAAATCCGCAATCTTCTATAATCGGCCGTCCATGATCCTTGATCGAAGAGCGTCGATTGTTTCAAAATTTGCACGGATTCGTCGATCCACTGAGCAACTTCCGCTTCGCTTGCGTTCGGAAACATCGCCGTACCGAACATCCGTAACCACACCGTCATCCCATCCGGTCCATTCTCCAGCCGTGTCGGACGGTCGAACAAGTTCGCGCTGCAAACTTCCATACCATACCGCTCGAGCAAGATGGAATATTCTCCTATCGTTGGAAAATACCAAGGCATGAGGAATACCTCTTCTTTGCCGCAACCTTTCAAAGTTTCTTTTACTGCCGATATAATCGTTGCTACGTTCCCGTAACCTCCGAATTCCGCGATTAATCTACCTCCGGGACGAAGCGCAGAAGTCATACTTTCAATAGCTCCCTCCGGCTCTCTCATCCAATGCAAAGCCGCATTGCTAAATACGGCATCGTATTTATGTTCGGATTCCCAGCGCATTCCGTCCGCGCATTCGAAGTGAATTTCGGGATATTTGGCCTGTGCCTTTTCGACCATTTCCGGGGAAATATCCACTCCGATTACCTTCGATCCATGCGCGGCGATCTTAGCGGCCAGATCGCCGGTACCGCAGCCGAAGTCAACTATCCTTTCATCAGGTTTGGGGTTAAGCCACTTCACGATATCCTCGCCATACTTGGAAACGAAACTCATCGATTCATCGTAGCCGTTAGCGTTCCAATGGATTTTTTGCTCCTTATTCCGATTAGCCATGTCTGATCCTCTCCTCGACTGATTATGATAGCTAAGTTATATCATACGCATTGCTATAGTTGAAATATATAAAAACTATGTACTTTATAGAATTTGACTATGAAGAGGCTGAACACCTAAGTCACCTTAGGGGTTCAGCCTCTTTCGATAACCATTCGATTCATGAGCGGAAACAAGATTCCATAATCAACCCGGCTGTTTCCTCAATCGCGCTTTCCGTAACGTCAATAACCGTACAGCCTAACTTTTTGTACAGCTCCAGAGCAAACTCCAACTCGTGCACGACGCGTTCTATGGAAGCGTACTTCGCTCCGTTAGGCAGTCCCATCGCTTTCAGACGTTCGAACCTGATTTTCGCCAAATGTCCCGCATCCATCGTCAAGCCGACCAGCTTCGCTTTATTTTTCAGCAAAATATCCAGGGGCGGCATGACTTCAGGGACGATCGGGTAATTGCAAACTTTGAAGCCTTTATGCGCCAAGTAAATACTTAGGGGCGTTTTGGATGTTCGGGACACTCCCAGCAGTACCAGATCCGCCTGATGCATGGCGTTCATGTCCTTGCCATCATCGCATTTGACGGTAAATTCGATCGCTTCCACCCGACGATAATATTCATCATCCAATTGATGGAGCAGTCCGGCTTTCCTCTTGGGCGAATCATTAAAAACATCGATAAAGGCCTGCATAACGGGACCCATAATATCCACGGTGATCACCTGGAGCCTTATGCCCTCGAGTCTGATCATTTCTCTGAGCTCCGGGAGCACCAAGGTATAAGCGACGAATGAACCCTGTCTAGCCGCTTCCTCCATTAATGCGCTTATCTCTTCCTCGCTCTTCACGTGCGAATATCTTCTAATACCGGTTTGGTATGCGTTAAATTGCCGAATCGTCGCCAGTACGACCATCTCTGCCGTTTCTCCTACGGAATCGGAGCAAACAAATACGGTGCGCTCCTTCTCTTTCAAGCTTGCTCCCCCCAACTAATGGCCAAAAGCCAATTCCAGCAGCACCTTCGTCATCGCCGTCTTCGTAATTCTTCCAATGACCTCTGCCCTCTGCAGACTATCCTCCGACCGTAATTCCAGAACGACCGGCAAGCTGTCCACCTCATGCGAAATCATTTTTTTCGCTGCCGCGACGATGGACTCTTCAGGAGTGATCGTCACGATATTCGGATGGCGGGTCATAATCAAGCTAACCGGCATAGCAGCAGCCGCGCTATTCCCTAGAGTCACCTTGAGCAAATCTTTCCTCGATACGATGCCCGCAAGATGACCGTCCGCGTCGCCGATAATCAAGCTTCCCACATTGTCCAGAAACATCGCGACGACCGCGTCGCTCACGGACGCCGTTTCCCTCAGCACGACCGGTGCCGATTGAAACTCCTTGACCTGCATCGTCAACAATCGCTCTAATGCCAGCTCTTGTTGATTCGAGGCGCTGCTTAACGTATACCCTACCTTGGGTTTGGCTTCGAGCAATTTCAGCATGACTAATAAGGCTAAATCCGATCGAATGGCCGGACGCGTCGTCCCTAACTGCTCCGCGATATACTCTCCCGATATGGGCTGCTGATTCGTCACGATCGTCAAGATGTCTTGCTGGCGGGATGTGAGTTCGATGGTCATCCACTCCTCGTCTACCTATCATCCCACCATTTTATCAAACGCGCTTCATCTATGATATGGGTAAGGATGATTTCATTGTTTTCTCGTATCCGTAAGCAATGGCCGCTTGCGCTGCTGCGATTCGAGCCATAGGCAGCCGGAATGGCGAACAACTAACATAATCCAACCCCGTGCGATGGCAGAAAAAGATCGAATCCTTGTCGCCGCCGTGTTCTCCGCAAATGCCGGTCTTCAAGTTCGGTTTAATCGACCTGCCCGATGTCGTCGCCCACTCGATGAGCAGCCCTACTCCCTCGGTGTCCAGCACTTGGAATGGATTATGCGGCAAGATCTTCTGATCCACGTAGTGGGACAGGAACTTTCCTTCCGCATCGTCTCGGCTATAGCCGAAGGTCATTTGCGTTAGATCGTTCGTTCCGAAGGAGAAGAAATCCGCGATCGGAGCGATTTGAGCCGCAGTCAGAGCCGCCCTAGGCACCTCGATCATCGTTCCGACTTGATAGATGCCGCGTTCTAGAATTTCCCGACCTAAGATTCGTTCACCGATCGTATCGATCCGTTCCCGAAGCATAGCCAGCTCATTCACATGTCCTACGAGCGGAACCATGATCTCGAGCGTTACCTTCGTTCCCTTATCTATACAACGAGACGCAGCCCTGAATATCGCTTCAATCTGCATATCGTAAATTTCAGGGTAAACGATCCCTAATCTGCAGCCCCGTTGCCCAAGCATCGGATTCACTTCTTCGAGGGCTTGCACCTTGCGAATCAAAGATAGAACGGCCTTCTTCTCCGACTCGTTGTCGCCGCCTGCGCGATCGAGATCGTCCAGCTTCTTCCTTAGCTCCTTCTCCTTGGGCAGAAACTCGTGTAATGGCGGATCTAACAACCGAATATTGACGGGATGACCGTCCATATTCGTAAGCATCGCTTCGAAGTCCGCTTGTTGCATCGGTAGAAGCTGCTCCAGAGCCTGGTGCCGTTCCTCGATATCGTCCGCTAAAATCATCCGTTGCACGACGGGAAGGCGTTCAGCCGAGAAAAACATATGCTCCGTCCGGCACAAACCGATTCCTTCGGCGCCGAATTGTTTCGCAACGCTCGCGTCATGAGGATTATCCGCGTTCGCTCTGACTTTAAGCTTACGAATGGAATCGGCCCATTCCAGCAACTCCGACAACTCTTCCGTAATCTCCGCTTCACGCAGCGGAACCTCTCCAATGATCACTCTGCCGCTGGCCCCGTCTATCGTAATCCAGTCTCCCTCTTGCACAAGGCGTGAGCCAACGGACATTTGACGTTGTTCTTCATCGATCTTAATGGTCTCGCATCCGCATACGCACGGCTTGCCCATGCCCCGGGCGACAACCGCGGCGTGGCTTGTCATCCCGCCTCTGCTAGTAATAATTCCCTCGGATACAAGCACACCTTGGATATCTTCGGGCGTCGTTTCCGGTCGCGCAAGAATGACTTTCTTGCCCGCTTGGCTCCATTCCATGGCCACGTCCGCATCGAACGCGACCTGCCCGACCGCCGCTCCCGGGGAAGCAGGCAATCCGATCGCAAACACTTCGGTCGCTACGCTCTCGTCGATTCCTCTATGCAGCAATTTATCGAGATGGGAGACCTCAATCCGTTGAAGCGCGTCTTCCTTCGCGATCGTACCCTCTTTCACCAAATTCGCCGCAATCGTAACGGCCGCTTGCGCGTTTCTCTTTCCGTTGCGCGTTTGGAGAATATATAACCGCCCCTGTTCGACGGTGAATTCGATATCCTGCATATCGCGGTAATGCTGTTCAAGCTGTTTCGCTAGACGAACCAATTGTTCGAAGACGGCTGGCATTTCGTCGCTAAGCGAAGCTACCGGCTGCGGCGTGCGCGTTCCTGCGACTACGTCTTCGCCTTGGGCATTGATTAAGTATTCTCCGAACAATTCGGTAGCGCCGGTCGAAGGATTTCTCGTGAACACGACACCCGTTCCGCAATCCTGGCCCCGATTGCCGAAAACCATGCTTTGGATATTTACCGCAGTCCCCTGGTCATCGGGAATCCGGTTAATTTTACGATATATTTTCGCTCTCGAGTTGTTCCAGGACTGAAATACCGCTTCAACCGCCAACGTGAGCTGTTCACGTACATCTTGCGGAAAAGGACGACCGGCTTGCAACTGGATACAGTGCTTGAAATCGGCGATCAAACGAAGTAATGCGTCCGGTGTTAGATCCTGATCCTGCGAAACCCCTTCTTCTTGTTTCAGCCGATGAACGATTTTCTCGAAGTGATGCCCACCAATATCCAGAACGACGTTCCCGAACATCTGCAGCAGCCTCCGGTAACAATCGTACGCAAACCTAGCATTATTCGTTTTAGCCGCCAAGCCTTCCACTGTCTCGTCGTTAAGACCCAGGTTTAAGATCGTATCCATCATGCCCGGCATCGACGTGACCGATCCGGATCTGACGGAGACGAGAAGCGGATCGGCAGGATTACCGAACTTCTGGCCTTTCAGCGTCTCAAGACGGTGAAGGGCCGCTACGATTTCGGATTGCAATTCATCCGACATTCGATTGTCGGCTTTGAAATACGATAAACAAGCTTCGGTCGAAATCGTGAACCCCGGAGGTACCGGGAGACCTGCGCGCGTCATCTCCGCAAGATGCGCTCCTTTACCCCCGAGAAGGGTTTTCATTCCCGCGTTTCCTTCTTGAAAATCGAATACTTGTTTGTTATTCATTTATTATTTCCCCCTTGATGGCGATGCAGTTTTCGTTATCGCAGATGACGTACATTTTCTTGTATCCGTTCGTCGGGAGAGAGCCCACCACTTGATAGCATATTTTACAGATAATGAGCCCCAGATCGTTCATGTGGTTGTCTTGCGCGCCGTTAATGGTTTCGTTGTTCATACGCTTACAACACTCCTTGTTTCTAATGAATGATGTGCGTTGCTTACATGCATCGCCAAATCGTAAACACGGCTGGCATATGCCCACTCATTGTCATACCAAGCGAAGAGTTTTAGTTGATCGCCTCTCACCATCGTGCTAAGACCATCGATAATTGCGGATTTCTCGTTCCCGATATAGTCCGTTGAGACCAACGGCAATTCGTTGTATTCCATTACCTTCGTCTGTGGTCCGGATACCGCTTCTAGGAAAACCTCCCGGACCTCATTTAAAGTTGCCTTACGTTTAAGCTGCAAGGATAGATCCAGCATGGAGACATTTTGCGTAGGTACTCGCATCGAAATGCCTTCGATGACGGAAGATAAGTGCGGAATAACCTCCTTCAACGCTTTGCCGACCCCGGTAGACGTGGGAATAATGGAACTTGTGCAGGCGCGGGCCCTTCTCAAATCCTTATGGGAGTTGTCGAGATGATTCTGATCGTTCGTGTAGGAATGAATCGTGGTCATCCACCCCTGTTCCACGCCGAAAGCTTTATCCACGACATGAAGTACGGGAGCTAGGCAATTCGTCGTACAGGATGCCGCGGAAATAATCCGATGCTTGCGCGGGTCGTACTGACTGTCGTTGACCCCCATCACAACGGTCAAATCAACGCCCGATCCCGGTGCGGTAATCAATACTTTCTCCGCTCCGGCCTTTAGATGACGAGAGGCGCCATCGCGGTCATTAAACTTACCCGTAGCGTCAATTGCCATCTCGACTTCGTATTCTCGCCATGGCAACAATTCAGGTGCTGCTTGAGAAGTAACCGCGACTCGTCTGCCATTGAGAATCAAATCATTCCCGTCCACCTCGGCCTCGCCATCCCATTTCCCATGAACAGAGTCATATTTAAGCAGATGAGCTATCGTTTCCGGACTGCTAAGTGAATTTATGACGCCTACTTCGACTGCCGACTGTTCCGTCGAGAACACCTTCCTTAGTAATAGGCGTCCTATACGTCCTGTTCCGCTCAATCCTACGCGCAATATGCTCACCCCTGAGTTATTATATTTACAATATAGGTCTAATTAAATAATAAATCAATACATTATGACCATTATTTAATAAAAAGTTCATATTTATGAGTCACATTAAGTTGATTATATGTTCAAGATGGGTTGATTGTTGGATTCGGACGATGATATGTGAAAAATCATATAGATTTTGCTTGGAAATAGAAAAGCGGATGAATCTGTATGAAAAAACATACAGATTTTATCTTTTTGCGATATTTTCGAAGATTCTATGCTAAAAATAGTACAGATTTATAAGGGGGGAAGAAGCTCGAGGGTAGCGTCAAGATTAAGTCCGCATGGATTATTTTTACGGATTAGTTATTCCACCCCCCTCTCATTCCGACTACCTGAGTAAACTGCACATATCTGCACAACCCATGACCGATTCGATATGCGTACTTTGCTCAGGAACTAGATTCCGTAGCATCGAACAAAGTTTTACGCGGCGTAATATCTTTTGAAAATTCGAGCCTGAAACGCATCGTTGGTTAACAGGAACGTAAACCGCTACTAGCGGACTAATTGGCTACACTTAGGCTAGTGTTACTTTTTGGCATTATTGCCCCGTCTGCGGTCAAAGTCGGTGCTACAGCGTTACTTTTTAGTACTATCGCACCAATCGTGCTCGGATTCCACGATGTAGCATTACTTTCTGACACTATCGCACCATCCTTGTTCAGAGTCAGCGCAACAGCATTACTTTTTAGCACAATCGCACCATCAACGAGTTATCCATTTCGATTATTAATCCCTAAAAAACAAAAAAAACCAAACCTCGGCGGCTTGGCTCTTGTATTCCGTATGGCTTTACACGTTCACTTCTTCCAGAACAACGACGGCCTTGGAATTGCCTTGTACGGTGCGCTTTCTTCCTGCGCCAGATGCTCTACTTTACTCACATTTGCTTCCGAAACGGTAGCAAACTTGCTGTCCTTACTCCACGGATGCTCAAAGTAAACCTTTCGAGCCTTTGGATCAAAAGCCTTGACGTGGTTTAGATTGACCAAATTCGTCCGATCCAAACGCTCAAAACCCAAGTTCTTAAATAACAGCAGAAGCTCGTCGAGTGTCGTGGGATAGAAATACATGCTGTCCTTCGTATAAAACTCGGGACCGTCCGCCGTCGGTTTAATCGCGATCAAATCTTCGATATTCACGGTACACGGATTCCCATCACGGTCCAATAAGCGGATTTGTTCAGTCATGATTTCATCCCTCCTGTCAAATAAATACTTTCAAATCTACAATTCTTCTGGAATTTCAGGACGGTGAAACCAAAGCATACTTGCCGTACTTACAAAAATGACAGCAAATACCGCTAGACCTTTCCCGACGAATAATGCAATTTTCTTCTTCATTCATTTCCACCCCCTTTTCAACATCAGTTTTGAATAGGGTATAACAAGTAATGATTGAAATAATAATGCCAACGCCACTGCTGAATTCAGTAAAAATAAATTCGCTATAACGATAATAATTGAAATCATCTTCAGTACAGGAAAGTACGATTTAGGAATTCTTGCATGATTTTCGATATTTGAAGGTGCAAATACGAATAATATTAGTATAGTAAATATTGTAATAGCTAACAATACGTCATTATTAATAGGAACACTAAAAGATACAATAATCACGCATGACGAAAAGATTGTACACATAAGCGCCGACTTGAAGTGATGTCCTCCTGAAAAAAAGTGCAAGAAAACAAAAAATAGTGAAGCCAGAAAACTATCCCACAAATGTCCGCTAATAGCACCAATGAAAATAATAATAATAAAAATCAGCAGGCTGTTAAGTATTCCAATTAACGCAAACTGTAATACTGCTATACTTGCAGTCTGATCTGGATTTTGTTGTTTAATCCAAGTTGCCGCATTTAATGCCCACTTATCAATTATGATTATCATCCCTCTTCAAAGCAAGATAGAGCAATGTGAGCAACATAAGTAAAAAAATGATAGAGATTAATAAATAAGGAGGATGATCCGAGATGAAATACAACATGTTGACAAATATAAAAACTATCAGCGCTACAACAAGTACAATAAAGAAAACACGATTGGATCTGTTAAATATCAACGTTTTTCTATTGGTACTTCTATGATCCACAAAACTAAAACCGCCGTGCTTGAAGTAAATGATCAATGCAAACAAGAACATGTAGAAAGCTGATGAGACTTGGACCAGAAAGGCTGTATTCGAGTATATTTCAATTTCTTGAACAACACCAAAATGAGTTAAAATCGTTACTAAAGTGGATTGGACGAGCCCGAATATAAAATATATGGTAAAAACCATAATAATGGAGTTAAAAATCGAAACTCTCAAAATAATGTTAACCAAAAAAATAAAAACAAGAAGTTGTACCAATGGAGATACAGAATCCAAATTTTGTTGAATAAGTGTATTTGAAATAAAAGAGAGTAAAATTGATGAAACAAGAAACTTAATAAAATGTTCTTTCACATTAAATCTAAAAAGTACGAGCATTAATGTAAGCGATGACAAATATTCCAGAGTCGAGAATATAATAAATAAGAAAAAAGTCATTAGGTATAAATCCCCTCTAAACTAGTAAGCACCTCTCATTATTTTATCAAATATTGAAGAAAACGCATCAATATTTTCATGATATATCCGAATTTATTTATTATACATACCAAATGACCTAAACAAAGTGGTATAAATGTAGTATTACATTGAAAAATATTGGTGAGGCGCACGCGATATGGATATTGTATTCGATTTTCTTAAACTGAATATCCTCGCCTCCCAACCTCAAACGTTCGTTTTTTGGTTATTTTGTTTTTCTTTCTTAGACCCTACTCCGCCAAAATTATTCAAAAGAATTTTCATTCTATCATTTATTCATTCGATCTATACCGATATATTAATTTTGATTATTCCGCTACACTTACATCTCATTAACTCCATATTAGCAGGATGCATACTCCTATTTGTTATTTTCAAAGAAATCAGCGTAAAGAAAAAATTATATCTAATGCTCTTTTCACTCATTATCATTATTATTATGGATCTAATAACAGGTAGCATAGCTATATATGTAATGGGAATTGACTCCCATTCCGACATGATCAGGGACCATTTGTTTCAAGTACTCACAATAATCTATCCAGAGTTAATCGTTCTCGTCATTGCTTCTTGGTTTATCCGTAAGCGAAATCTCTTTTCGGCGAAGCGTTTTTTCTCCATTGTCCTAGAAAACGAACGAAAAGGCTTAAATTCAGTGATTTCCCTCATTTGCTTTCAATTTGTGCTTCTGGGAGTACTTCAATTCACTCTGTTCAAAAATCAAAATATCCATCCCTTGATCAATACAATCCTGATTTACGTTCTTATCTTAATAAGCCTCTTAGCCCTAGTCTCGATCATCCGCCTGCTAATCCGCACCCGAGAGCAAGCAGCACGCATGACGCAAGAGGTGTACGTGGAGGAAATCAACGACATGTTTACGTCGATACGCGGTCAAAGGCATGATTTTCTTAACCACGTCCAGGTCATCCACACGATGGTTCAAATGGGCAGAACCGAGCAATTGAAAACGTACGTGGCGGACTTGGTCAAGGAGACGCAAGACGTCAGCGAGATCGTCCAGCACTGTTCGCCGGCATTGGCTGCGTTCGTCCAAGCTAAGATTACCGTTGCGGTCGGCAAAGGAATCTCTTTCACCTATGAATTGCCGGGTAACTGGGAGGCCGAAGATACGACCATTAAAATGATCGATATCATTAAAATCATGGGAAATCTCGTCGATAACGCGTTCGATGAAACGGGACTTCTTCCTCAGAACGAACGTCATGTCCACGCATCCATTCTGATCTCGGACGATAAAACGATCCAGATCCAAGTAACCAACAGCGGGCGAACGATATTGCCCGAGGAGAAAGAACGCATATTCGTGCCCGGTTACACGACCAAGGGAGAAGGCCACTCCGGTCTCGGATTGGCGATCGTTCTCGAACGGGTCAAGCACTATCGAGGCAAGCTCGACGTCCATTCCGACGAGAGCATCAAAACGACGGAGTTCCGAATTTCCTTGCCGAAACAGTCTGCATAATATCTCCTCTACTCCCATATTGTTTGGGTTTACTAGAATCGACCGCTCCCCGAGAATAAGTAGAAACACCTTATTCTCGTAGGAGGAGTGACGAATGAAAAGCTATACAATCCGACTCCGCATCATCCTTCTGTTTATCATAGCGGGCCTCGCTACCATACCTATGCCTTCTAGCCATGCCGGCAATGAAATCAAAGTTACATATAACAAGAACAGAATCGAATTCCAGAAGCAGCCATTCGCGAAAAACGGCACTACCTTCGTGGAAACGCGGCCGTTTTTGAAACCGCTCGGCGTTCGAGTCGACTGGGTGACCAAAACCAAATTCAAGCTCACTAAAGCCGATCTCGTTATCGATATGCAGGTCAACAGCAAAACCGCTTATTTGAATAACAACAAGCTTGTCACGTTGGCAGCCGCTCCGCTTTTAGACGGTTCGACTTTATTTCTGCCTTTGCGTCCGGTCGCTTCCTTAATGGGACTAAATCTAAATTGGACGACTACATCCAATACAATAGAGATTACCGGTCAGCCAGGCAATAATGTCACTCCTACGCCTCCGACGAACTCGTACAAAGTCGTAGCCTATTACCCGCATTGGGCAACCTATCAAAACTTCAAAGTCTCTCAAATTGCCGCATCTAACCTGACGCATATCAACTATGCTTTCGCTAACGTCAAAGAAGGCGTGGTCGTGAACGGAGATTATTGGGCGGACCAAGTGAATTTCCCGCAGCTCAAACAGCTTAAACAAGCCAATCCGAAGCTGAAGACGCTCATTAGCATCGGAGGATGGACTTGGTCGGGACAATTTTCCGACATTGCCCTAACCGACGATGCCCGGAAGAGATTCGCCGTCAGCGCCGTGCAATTCATGCGCAACAACGGTTTCGACGGGATCGATTTGGATTGGGAGTATCCGGTTGCCGGAGGATTGGCGACGAATCGCGCCAGAGCGGTCGACAAGACGAATTTCACGTTGCTCCTTCAGACCCTTCGCCAGAAACTTAACGATGCTCAGACTCAAGACGGCAAAACCTATCTGTTAACGATCGCCGCAGGCGCTTTTCCCGCTTATGTGACCAATACGGAAATGCCCAAGGTAGCGGCCTCCGTGGATTGGATTAATCTCATGACCTATGACTACCATGGCAATTGGGAAAATAGAAGCAATCATAATGCTCCGCTGTATGCGGATTCCGCCGATCCGAACAATGCCAAAAGCAGCATCAACGACACCGTCGCGACTTATTTGAACGCTAAAGTGCCCGCGAATAAACTCGTCTTAGGCATTCCCATGTACGGACGGAGTTGGACAAGCTGCGGCGAGACGAATCAAGGGCTATATCAAGCTTGCAAAGGGGTTGCCCCGGGCGTTATCGCAGACGGTATACATGAATACGGAAATTTGGAGAAGCAGGGTTGGATCAACGGCAACGGCTTTGTCCGCTATTGGAACGAAAGCGCCAAAGTCCCATGGCTATACAAGAAATCAACGGGTACGTTCGTAAGCTACGAAGATCCTGAATCGATTGCTTACAAAGCAGGTTACATCAAATCCAAAGGACTAGGCGGAGCGATGTTGTGGGAATTAAGCCAGGACTTTAACCAAACGTTGCTGGATAAGCTTACGAACTCCTTACGGTAAAATGGCTATATGTTTGATCGCGCTTTACAACGTTCAGAACCGAATAAAAGGGCGGTGCAGGAGCCTTGGCTTCCTGTCCGCCCTTTTTCATTCACCGATTCAATAAGCTCCCCACGTACCGCAGCAACTCGTTCGCGCAGACCGGGCAATAGCTGTGCTCGTCGATAAGCCGCTTGGTTACCTCGTTAATTCGCTTCAATTGGCTCTCGTCAGGCGTCTTCGTAGAGGTCGTGATTTTCACGATATCCTTCAGATCGGTGAACAGCTTCTTCTCGATCGCTTCCCGCAGTCTATCGTGCATGCTGTAATCGAACTTCTTCCCTTTCCGCGAGTAAGCCGAGATTCGGATAAGAATTTCCTCGCGGAACGCCTTCTTGGCATTCTCGGAGACGCCGATTTGCTCCTCGATAGAACGCATTAAGCGTTCATCCGGATCCATCTCTTCGCCCGTCAGCGGGTCTTTGATCTTCGACCAGTTGCAATAGGCTTCGATATTGTCGAGATAATTCTCGAACAGCGTGCGCGCCGACTCTTCGAACGAATAGACGAACGCCTTCTGAATTTCCTTTTTCGCCAGATTGTCGTATTCCTTGCGCGCTACGGAGATGAAGTTTAGATATTTCTCCCGCTCTTCCCTCGTGATCGAAGGATGTTGATCGAGCCCGTCTTTTAACGCGCGGAGTACGTCCAGCGCGTTAATACACGGCAAATCTTGCTTGATCAATGCGCTTGAGATTCGATTGATGACATAACGAGGATCGATTCCGGCCATGCCCTCCTCGACAAATTCGTTCTGCATCTCCTTCAGATCGGCTTCCTTATAGCCTTCTACCTCTTCGCCATCGTACATCCGCATTTTCTTGACCAGATCCATCCCTTGTTTCTTCGATTCCTTCAGTCTGGTCAGAATCGAGAAAATCGCGGCGGCGCGCAAGGCATGGGGAGCGATATGAACATGGCTCATATCCGATTGACCGATGAGCTTCGTGTAGATCTTCTCCTCGTCCGACACCCTGAGGTTATACGGAATCGGCATGACGATCATGCGCGACTGAAGCGCTTCGTTTTTCTTGTTCGAGATAAACGATTTATACTCCGATTCGTTCGTATGGGCGACGATTAATTCGTCCGCGCTAATCAACGCGAAACGGCCTGCTTTGAAGTTCCCCTCTTGCGTCAGGGAAAGAAGATTCCACAAAAACTTCTCGTCGCACTTTAGCATTTCTTGAAACTCCATCAGCCCTCGGTTAGCCTTGTTCAGCTCCCCATCGAAGCGGTATGCCCTCGGATCGGATTCCGAACCGTACTCCGTTATCGTCGAGAAGTCGATGCTTCCGGTTAAATCCGCGATATCCTGGGATTTCGGATCGGAGGGACTGAACGTTCCGATTCCGACGCGATTTTTTTCCGAGATCAGAACCCGTTCGATCGGTACTCTCTCGATGTCGTTCTCGAATTCCGTCTTCAAGCGCATCTGGCACGAAGGACACAGATCGCCTTCAATTCGCACGCCTAGCTCTTTCTCTACTTCCGGGCGAAGCTCGCTCGGAATGAGATGGAGGGGATCCTCCTGCATCGGACAGCCCTTAATGGCATAGACGGCGCCTCGGGCCGTACGCGAATATTGCTCCAAGCCTTTCTTAAGTAATGTAACGATAGTAGACTTTCCTCCGCTTACCGGTCCCATCAACAACAATATCCTTTTGCGAACGTCAAGCCGTCTTGCAGCGGAATGGAAGTACTCCTCCACCAGCTTCTCCATCGTCTGGTCCAGTCCGAAAATCTCGGAGTTAAAAAAATTATATTTTTTACTACCGCCCCGCTCCTCGACGCCGTGGGAAACGATCATATCGTAAACCCGGGCATGAGCGGTCATCGCCGGAGTGTTATCGCGGCGAAGTAGATCGATGTACTCCCGAAAAGTGCCCGACCAGCCTAATTTCTCACTCTCGGCCCGATACTCTGAGATCCGACTGAAGATGTCCATGCCGCTTCCTCCTCGCAACTTTCTCTACTCTTGACCTGACGTAATACATACTTATGCGAGGAAACGGACGAATTTGACCTGACATTGCTTTTACATTACGCATTTCATTTGAAAACGGTGTGATATAATTGCGGTAATTTAGAAATAACGCGTTTAGCATGCAGGAGGGAAATCCGGTGGCAGTCCAATTAGAAACCGAGCTTTACCCGCCGGTCAAAGGCTTTTTTACCGAGAGAGGTTACGAGGTCAAGGCGGAAGTCCGAGGGTGCGACCTCGTTGCTTGCCGAGCCGATCAAGATGAGCTTACTATCGTCGAGATGAAAAAAACTTTTACGTTACCTTTGTTGCTTCAAGGCATAGATCGCCAGAAAACCGGAGCGACGGTCTGGTTGGCCGTTGAACGCAATCGTACGAAAAAAGGCGCCCACAACCAGAGGTTCGCGGAAATCACGTCGTTGTGTCGCCGATTAAACCTCGGTTTTCTTACTGTGACCTTCTACAAGACGAAATCCGCCGTCATCGACGTATGGTGCGAGCCTGCCGTTAGCTTAGCTATTCCCGCCGCCGCAAAGCATGGTCCCCAGGCTCTTGCCGCCGAGTCTCCCGCTCCATATCAGCTCTCTACGGGAGGACGTCGCAAAGCTAAGGCAGCTAAGCTACTGAAAGAATTTAATGCCCGTAGCGGAGACTACAACGTAGGAGGAAGCACGAAACGCAAGCTGATAACCGCTTTTAGGGAGAAAGCGATCCAGTGCGCGTTGGCGCTCGAGTGCCACGGCCCTTCCGCTCCCCGGCAGGTAAGGGATTGGACCCACTGTCCAACCGCCGGCTCGATGCTTAGGGACAATCATTACGGTTGGTTCAAGAGAATCTCAAAGGGCGTTTACGAGCTGACTCCATCCGGCCGCGCCGCTTTACGGCAATACTCCGACGTTACGAAGGTATGGGCAACGCGATTTTCCTGGGCAACGAATTACTTGCATTCCCTTAACGAGCTAGAAGAAGGAGTAACGACCTAATGAACGGTGAAGAGATCGAACTCGGTCCGGTGGATACCTTTACGGAACTGCCGGTTGAAATTACGTTGGAGCATAACCCTTATTGGCTTGTCCGGACGTCCGAAGGGGGATTCCGGCTGTTATTGGCTATTTGTCCGCACGCGGGAGGAGAAATTCGACCGCTTAACGATGTCCTCTTCTGTCCGCTTCATTTCTGGACATTTCATGCGGAGACAGGCGTTTGCCTAAACGATTCCGACGAACGGCTTATGGAACGTAAAGTTATCCTGCGTGACGATCGGCTATATGCGGTAGGCGAGAATTACTAATCGCTTACCGCCCCTCGTCAACTTCTCGACCATCGCCCCGTGAACTCTTCAATACTCTCCGCAAGCCTTGCAATACCTTGCCTCATTTGACGTTCATCCGCGAACGCGTGCGTCATTCTTAGCGTATTGATCCGGGCGTCCTTCACGAAGTAAGGGCTGCCAGGCTGGAAGATCAGCCCCTTCAGCCATGCTCCGCGCAGCAAGGCTTCGCCATCCAGTCCCGAAGGCAGTACGACCCAGAGGTGAAGCCCTCCCTTGGGCTCTACCCAACTCAATCCTTCGATTTCTTTACGCGCCAATAGCTCCGTCATCACTCTCATTCGTTCTCCGCACTGTATTCGGAGCATTTCAAACAACGGTTCTAACGGCTGTTCGTCGATAAGCCGAGACAAAGCCTTTTGCTCGACCGGATTAGCCAACTTTTCATTTCGGGATTCATATCCGTTCCTTATGGAGCTTAGCTGCTCCGACGTCCCCGCGATCCATCCGATCCTCGAACCCGCGACCAAACCCGGAGGAAGCTGCCCGATGGAGAGAACGCCAGGCTCGAGCCTCTTGGACGACGGATAACCGGTTGGCTCGTAGAGCAACATTTCTTGCCGATCGTCCATTACCAGCAATACGCCTGCTTCCTTGCAACGAATCTGGACCGCCGTACGATTGTCCGCGCTCCAGCACCCGCCTTCCGGATCCGTACAGGAGGGCGAGACGTAAACCATTTTCGGACGATACCGGAATAACGCCGTCGTTAATGCTTCGGGATCCATCCCTCTACGATCGCCATCGACCGCTTCAACCTTTAACCCGGCTTTGCGAAAGGCTTGCAATGCGGAGCGCGATGTCAGCCTTTCTGTCAATATCGTATCTCCGGGTACTAACTTCCGTTCCAATATCCAAGCAAGAGCGCCATCCGCACCTCGCGTCACCATAATCCGGTTAGGATTGCCCCCCGTCTTTCCCTTTAACAATCCATTCGCCAATTGGTCCCTAAGCTTCTCCGACCCAAAAGGATCCGTTTTGCTTTCCACACCCCCTAGTTGCTGAGTCGCGACAATTGTAGCCGCTTCTTCTACGCGCTCTTCCCAGTCCGACGAAGAGACCAAGCCTTCCTTAGGCCATCCGCCCATCCAGTTAATGATCAAGCTCAAGGCGTTCCCCTCCCATGACGATGTTGGCCATGGTTCATTTATATGCCCGTTTCGGGATGGACAACCCATGATTCACTTTGTTCACAACATTTTGCGTTTTCTTTTTCCTAAGGGTTGGTTATAATATGGAGAGTGAATTGGAGGTGTGGAACATGTTTCTAGCGGAAACAGCTGCAAAAGCAGCCGAGCAATTTCAGTTGTTTGGAATGACCAACCGGTTCTGGATTATTATCCTCGTTCTGGTTCTGTTCCTCACGGCGATCCTTACGTCTTCTTATAACGAAGATAAAACCAAAGGGCTGTAAGCCAATCCAAAAGCCGGACTCGCATCCTAACGGAGATGGGTCCGGCTTTTTCGTTTAAATGCACCCTACCACAAAGAAACCGCCCCTCTGAGGGGCGGTTTCTTTGTGCGGTTATGTTTACAGCCCGTGCATATCCTTCACGCAAGAAGCGCACACATAACGCTCCTTGAATTCTCCGACGCCTTCCATCGAAGAACAGAACACGCAACGAGGCCGATAACGTTCCAGAATGATATGATCGCCTTGGACCAGTATTTCTACAGGATCCCCTTCATTCATTTGGTATCGTTTACGCAACGATTTCGGTAATACGATTCTTCCTAATTGATCCACTTTACGAACCACGCCTGCAGGTTTCAATGCAGTTCCTCCATTCATACGCTATTCTAGCTAGTTATCACGAAACCTTTTAGCCACTCTATAGCGTTCTATACGGAAAGCAAATAACCTTCCCCAATTTCAATTTGCTTAAAATAGTGCAATAATTCGACATAATAAATCGTATTAAAACAGATTTTGTCGAACTTTGTAATTACTTTAAAGGAAAATCATTTTGCCTTAAAGCCTCGAATACGACTATCGCTGCCGAGTTCGCTAAGTTCAACGAGCGGACTTTATCCGTCATCGGGATCGTCATGCACGTCTCCGTATGGGCATCCAGCAAACTTTGCGGCAATCCGGCCGTTTCTTTCCCGAAGACGAAAAAATCTCCGTCGCGAAACTGAAAATCCGTATACCTATTTTTAACCCGGGTACTCGCGAAAAAAAACCTCGCTCCGGCATTCGCGGCTTCGACTTCCTCGAACGAATCGTAATAGGTGATGTTTACGGCATGCCAATAATCCAATCCCGCCCTTTTCAACACCCGGTCATCCGTCGAGAAGCCTAGCGGCCGGACAAGATGAAGATGAGTACCGGTGGCTGCGCACGTTCTTGCGATGTTTCCCGTATTCGCGGGTATTTCCGGATTTACGAGCACAATATGGAATGCCACGGCAAATCCCTCCTCACTTCAGATCGGTGAAAATCGAAAAATAGCGGCAGATTACCGCTATTCTTCATGTTATCGTGCGTATACGACGAGCGAATTAACCGTTACGGCTCTGAAAGTCGCGCATGAACTCTACAAGAGCCTTTACGCTTTCGACAGGAACCGCATTGTAGATCGACGCCCGTAAACCTCCTACGCTGCGGTGCCCTTTCAAGCCGACGAAGCCATTCGCTTCTGATTCCTTAACGAATTTCTTTTCCAGCTCTTCGTTCGCCAGCGTGAACGTTACGTTCATCAACGAACGGCTGCCCGCCTCCGCGAAACCTCGGTAGAACCCATTGCTTCCGTCGATCGCATCGTAGATCAAGCCCGCTTTCTCGCTATTGCGCGCTTCCATACCCGCCGCTCCGCCGTTTGCTTTAATCCATTTCAGCACTTCGTTCATCATATAGATCGCGAACGTTGGAGGGGTGTTGTACAAGGAATCGGCTTTGGCATGGGTATCGAAACGAAGCATCGTTGGAACGGGAGCAGATGGTTTCGAGATAAGATCCTCTCGAATAATCACGATAGTTACGCCGGATGGTCCAAGGTTTTTCTGAGCTCCCGCATAGATGACGCCGAATTTCGACACATCGACTGGACGGCACAAAATATCGCTCGACATATCCCCGATCAAAGTAACATCGCCGGTATCCGGAAATTCCGCCCACTGGGTACCCTCGATCGTCTCGTTCGAAGTCAAGTGAAGGTAGGCCGCATCGGAGGCGTAGTTCAGTTCGCCGATCGCAGGAATCCGCTTATACGAATCCGCCTCCGAAGAAGCGGCGATCGCGATTTCTCCGAACAGCTTCGCCTCTTGAATCGCCTTCGTCGCCCAACTGCCCGTTGCTACGAAAGCAGCCGTCGTGCCCGGACGAAGCAAATTCATCGGAATCATGGCGAATTGCGTGCTAGCTCCGCCTTGTACGAACAATACTTTGTAACCTTCGGGGATCGAAAGAAGCTCGCGTAGCAGCGCCTCGGCTTCGAAGTGAACCTTCTCGTAAATAGCGCCTCTATGGGACATCTCCATCAAGGACATTCCGCTATTCTCGAAATCGACAAATTGTTCTTGAACCTTCTGCAGAACCTCTAGCGGCAATGCAGCAGGACCTGCGTTGAAATTATAAGCGCGGTTAGCCATCTTGTCCCCACCTTATTTAAAATTCATAATAGGCTTATCATAACAAAGCTTTAGGTTGAAGAGCAACAATTATCCGTGCAAAAACATCAATAATATGTCTTATTTCCGAACGAAAGCGGTATCATTGCATTGGAATTTTCGGCTTTTAACTTTAGCACATCACGAATATGGAAATCTCGCTTTATCAACTCAGCGCAACGAAAATGCAGCCCCATCCGGATGGATGAAGGCTGCACCGTAACAAGCATTATGCTTAATGAATTAGCAATCGAAGTAGAGGCCATACTCATGAGGATGAATGCGGATGGCTACCGCTTTCGCTTCGGCACGTTTAACGTTAACGTAGTTCTCGATGAATTCTTTCGTGAACACGCCGCCTTCAGTCAAGAACTCGCTGTCGGCTTCCAGAGCGTCAAGCGCCTCGTCCAGTGTACCTGGAACGCTGCGGATTTCTTTCTTTTGCTCGTCGGACAATTCGTAGATGTTCGTGTCGAAAGGTCCATAACCAAGAGCGGATGGATCGATTTTGCGTTTGATTCCGTCCAATCCCGCCATCAACATCGCCGCGAAAGCAAGGTATGGGTTAGCCGTGGAATCCGGCGTACGGAACTCGATACGGCAGCCCTTAGGCGTAACAGCCGCAACCGGAATACGAACTGCCGCGGAACGGTTACCTTTGGAGTAAACGAGATTAACCGGCGCTTCGTAACCAGGAACGAGACGTTTGAACGAGTTCGTGGACGGGTTCGTGATTGCGATCAAAGCAGGCGCATGGTGGAGAATACCGCCGATGTAATGCAATGCCAATTCGCTCAGATTAGCGTAAGCGCCTTTTTCGTAGAACAAAGGCTCGCTGCCGTTGAAGATAGACGAGTGAACGTGCATTCCGCTACCGTTATCTCCGAACAATGGCTTAGGCATGAACGTTGCGACTTTGCCGTATTGGCGAGCTACGTTGTGAACAATATATTTGTATTTCATCAAATTGTCTGCAGTCGTTGTCAGCGTGTCGAAACGGAAGTTGATCTCCGCTTGGCCGGCTGTCGCTACTTCGTGGTGATGACGTTCGATGCGAAGACCAGCTTCTTGCATCAGACGTACCATTTCGCTACGGATATCTTGTTGGGAATCAACGGGAGCAACCGGAACGTATCCGCCTTTGACGCCGATTTTGAAACCAAGGTTTCCGCCTTCTTCTTTGCGGTTCGTGTTCCAAGCCGCTTCTTCGGAGTCTACGAAGAAAGAAGAGGAATTCATTGTGGACTCATAACGAACGTCGTCGAAAATGAAAAATTCGGATTCAGGCGCGAAAAATGCTGTCGTGCCTACGCCGGACTTTTGAAGGAATTCCTCGGCTTTATGTGCGATAGAGCGAGGATCACGCTCGTAACGCGCGCCGTCTGGCGTATGGATGTTACAAATTACGATTAATGTCGAATGGGCGGTGAAAGGATCCACGTATACGGAATTCGTATCCGGCATCATAACCATATCGGACTCTTCGATACCACGGAAACCCGTGATAGAGGAACCGTCGAATGCTACCCCGTTAACGAACGTTTCCGCATCAACTTCGGTAGCTGGCAATGTAATGTGATGAGCGCGACCTGCAAGGTCAATAAAACGGAAATCTACGAACTCGATGTTTTTTTCCTTGATTAAATCTAAGACTTGTTGAACTGACATTTGAATTTCCTCCCCATTTCCGAACATTAAGTGTGTGAAACCGATCTATTGTTCAAGTTTTCACCGAACTTATGAAGTTATTATAAAACTCTGCCCTAAGAGCGTCAATACTTATGTAAGGTATTTTTTGCGCTTGTGTGAGCATTGCTCACAACTTATTCAAATGTTTTTCTACAACTCCTCTAGCCTCCCCTCTTATATCTTCCATCCCTACCAAATTCGCCGTATCGATAGCAGATGTTTTGTATGCGCTTTCGAGATTTTCAAGGCAAAACCTGACATGAAAGATGATTTTGAAATATACTTGGTTTCCGAACGAATAGCCACTCAAGCACCCCAACTCCCAACTGTCACCGAGAGATAAGATCATGGCATTCTCTTCCGTTATTCGAGTAAGAATCTCATTTGTGGAAGGGATAACGGCACAGGACCAGGTCCGCTAAGCCGATGCATCCGTTTTTGACAGCGGTACGGTTCGAGTAATCGACTGATCGATCGTCATAAAGTTAAAAAAACGCACCGTTCGATCATCGGCTATCCGATAAACGAACGGTGCGGTTTAATTGGAATGTGGATTACGGCCGGCTACTACTTAATCCAAGATTCGAAGGCTTCGGCTGGAGCCTTATCCGTATCGAACTTCTTGCCGAGCAATGGCGCAAGCTGCTCAAGCTCCTTAAGCAAATTCGCGAACTGGTCCGGGAAGAGCGATTGAACGCCGTCTCCGGTTGCCGAATTGTCGGGATCGGTATGCATCTCGATAATAAGGCCGTTCGCCCCGGCGGCCAAAGACGCCTTGGTCATCGTCTCGACTAATTCGCGACGTCCGGTAGCGTGGCTAGGATCCGCGATAACAGGAAGATGCGAGAGCTGTTGAATGACCGGAATAGCGGTTAAGTCGAACGTATTCCGCGTGTACGTCTCGAACGTACGAATTCCGCGTTCGCATAACATAACGTTAGGATTTCCTCCGGCCAGAATGTACTCCGCCGCGTTTAACCACTCATCGTAGGTCGAGCTGAACCCGCGCTTAAGCAGAACCGGATTTTTAATCGTTCCTAACTTGCGAAGCAGATCGAAGTTCTGCATATTCCGCGTACCTACCTGCATAATATCTGCGTATTCCGCGCAAACGTCAACGAACTCGGGAGCCATGACTTCGGTTATCGTCAGCAAGCCGTATTTATCGCCTGCTTCCTTCATCCACTTTAGTCCTTCCACTCCAATCCCTTGGAAGCTATATGGACCCGTACGGGGCTTAAACGCTCCGCCGCGCAACACCTGTCCGCCTGCCGCTTTGACTAAGCGCGCGATCTCGTCGATTTGCTCCGGCGTTTCTACGGCGCATGGTCCGCCCATGACTACAAGATTATCTCCGCCGATCTTGACGCCCTTCACTTCGATAACCGTGTCGTCCGGATGGAAGTCGCGGCTAGCCAGCTTATACGACTTGGAAATCTTGATCACGTTCTCTACGCCTTTCATCGAACGGATATGTTCGGCAAGAGAAGGCTCCGCCTTGCCGATAATTCCGATGACCGTGCGATCCGTTCCGCGCGAGACGTGCGCTTGTACTCCGGTTTGTTCAATATGACGGACGATCTCCGCTATGCGCTCTTCGGCAATATTAGGGGAAGTAATGACGATCATGGCATTCACGCTCCTGGGTTGATTTAACGCGTATACGCTTCGACGCTTATACGCTTTTAAGCACTAAAGTAAATATAGATTAAAAAATGTCCCGTGTCAACCCCCTTTCATTACGATCGGGTTGATCAAAGGACATTTTCGCCGCTTCTATTAGGAACTGGCTTCGACTTTCGTTCTGATCATCTTCCTCTTATCTTTGCGTTTCAACTTATACGCGTTTAAGCTCATCTTGATCGGGAAATAACAGATCATTCCCAAGATCGCGCCATCCACCATGCCGCCGACGATAAGCTTCAGATTCGTGAGCAACAGATGATTAAACCACTCGGGGAAAATAGCCAGATGGAAACTTAGATTCTTGGGCAGTATCCACCCTCCGACTTTGGAATTGGGATACATCATCGGGATGTATATGACTTTACCGACGACGAAACCAATTAAAGCGGCAGGCATATTCCCTTTAAGCAAGTAACATAGCGGAAAGATGAGAACGAAAGCAAAACCTAGCGTAGGCAACGTAAACATCTCAATGGCGAGTCCGATAGCGAAACCCATTGCGACGATGGAGGCTCCGCCCTTAGCCCGGATCAACATCATGTATTTGTATTTCAACCAACGGCGTATCTGTTGAAGTCGATGCATGGATAGCTCCTCCCATTGGGTGACGCAAACAGACCTACCACCGTAGACTCTTTAAGCGTTCGCTCCTACCGCCTTAATTTTAACGTTCGGCAATAATTTATTCGGATTAACTGTCCGATGAATGGGCCAGGTGTCCGGTTTGTCGGAATCGAATTGTTCCAAGTAGGCGATGACTTCTTTGGTAAGAGCCGTCGGCGTCGACGCTCCCGAAGTAACCGCAACCCGTTCAAGACCTAATAACCATTCTTGCTTAATCTCGGAAACGTCCGCGACCCGATAAGCTGGTACTCCGGCGATCTCTTGGGATACTTGAGCTAAGCGATTGGAGTTATTGCTGCGCGGATCGCCCACGACGATGCATAATTGGGCTTCCCCGGCTTGATCGGCTACTGCTTCTTGACGAACCTGCGTAGCGAGACAGATCTCGTTATGGATTTCCGCCGTCGGAAACGCAGCAAGCAGAAGTGCCATAAGATGTTTAATGTCCCACTGGGACATCGTCGTCTGATTCGTGATAATAATCCGGTCGTTCGTCAGGGTTAACTTCTCAATGTCCTCTTCCCGTTCGATAAGGTGGACGTGACCCGGAGCAATCCCGATGGCCCCTTCCGGTTCTGGGTGGTTCTTCTTGCCGATATAGATAACCTCGTACCCTTCGCTGACTTTCTCCCGGATCAAATCGTGGGTCTTGGTTACATCCGGACAAGTGGCGTCCACTAAGGTTAATCCTTTCTCCTTAGCTCTTCTACGAACTTCCGGAGATACGCCGTGCGCCGTGAAAATCACGGTGCCCTCCTCGACCTTCTCCAATATTTCCAGACGGTCGTTGCCGTCCAGCGTAATGATTCCTTCTTCCTTAAACGCTTCGGTCACATGGCTATTATGAACAATCATTCCCAATATATAGATAGGTCGCGGAAGATCAAGGTTACGCGCCGTTTGCAACGCCAGAACCATTGCATCCACGACTCCGTAACAATAGCCCCTCGGGGAAATTTTTACGACTTGCAACATGAACGCCTGCTTTCTCGCCCGGAATAGAACTTCTTCTGAGTGCGATGGGCGTACCGACTCTTTATCTATTATAGCTTATTAGTCGTATCGGTGAAAGGCGACACGAACGGCGAAAGGCGACGACGCCTAATCGTGAAGATTCGGTGTCGTCGCCTTCCCCTATAAGTCATTCCAACGATGATTCGGACTGTGCGATCGGAAGCCACAAGGTGATGACCGTACCTTCCCCGGGCTGCGTCCGCACTTCGAATTTGGCATGGTGCATGTCGGCTATCCATTTGGCTATCGACAGTCCTAGACCGGTGCCGGCCGTTTCCCCGCGAGACACGTCCACGCGATAGAAACGTTCGAAAATATGTGGGACTTCTTCGGCATGTATTCCGATTCCCGTATCGGCCACGGACAATCCCACATAACCCTCGCTTTTTTGCGCATATAATCGTACGACGCCCTTCGGGGTGTACTTAAATCCGTTCTCGATAAGAATAAATAGCAACTGGAGCAAATAATCGCGGTTCCCCCGAACTTCGACCCCGTCAAGCGCTTCTAGAGGACCGACGGCCCATTCCGCCTTCCGCGGCAGGAAGGCGGCTCGACGGGAAGCCTCTTCCGCTAGTGCGCGCAATGTAATTTCTTCCATTTCCATAGCATAACCCGCATCCGCTCTAGCCAACGATAGCAAGTCGTTAACCAAACCGCTCATCCGCCGGGCTTCGTCCGCGATATCGCGAATCGATTCCAGCGACATCTGCTGTTTGTCGAGCGCCGACAAAGCCGATTGCTCCATCGAGGCGTATCCGTCGTCCCCATCGTCCTGACGGCTCATCTTATCGCTAATCCAAATTTTCTCCAGAAGGTCCACGTTACCGCGAATCGTCGTCAGAGGCGTGCGCAATTCATGCGAAGCGTCGGAAACGAACCGCCTTTGCGCGGCATTCGAGTCCTCCAAGGTTTTGTAAGCCCGCTCTAGCCCAGAGAGCATTCCGTTCAAAGTATCGGTTAAACGTCCGATCTCATCATTCGGCTTCTCCCTCGGAATTCTTAAGCCAAGCCCCGAACCGCTTTGGATCCGTTCCGCCGCTTCCGTCACGCGGTTGATGGGCATTAGCGCTTTGCGGGACAAGAACATTCCTAGGAAGAAGGCGGCTATTACGCCCGCAACGCCCGATAACCACAAAATGTTTCTTAGCTGGGCAAGGAACCCCTCTTCCCGCCCAATGTATGAGCCGACTTGCAATAAGGCAACGACGCTATCATCTTCATTTAACAATGGTTCTTCAAGAATTAGGAATGGCGCCCCGTTCACATCTTTCGAAACGAACCTGATCTCGTGTTTGATTTCACTTTGCTTGGGAAACGGAAATGTTAATTCGTCCCTCTGCAGACTCGGCATCATGTTTTCTGTTTTGTCATCCACGGTTCCGATAACCGATTTATTATAGTTAATCAATTGAAGATAAATGTTGTTATCTATCCCGCGAGGAATAACGCGTAAATTAATATTCCAAGTGACCCCCACTCTCGTTTCGGCCGCAATCCTCTTCATATTAACCTTAATATCGGACATCGTGTTACTCCGAACGATACCGTAAATGATGACCCCAAACGCGACCAGCGCCACCGCAAGAAGTCCCGAATACCACAGCGTCAACCGCAGCCGGATGGACATGTGATCAGCTATCTCCCTTCAGAACGTATCCGGCTCCCCTAACGGTCTGGATCAGTCTCTTCTCCCCGCTCTCCTCCAGCTTCTGCCTGAGCATGGCGACATATACCTCAAGCACGTTGGATTCACCGCTATAATCGTAGCCCCATATCCGCTCCATGATCAGATCCCTGGAAAGCACCCGTTTCGGATTCTGCATAAAAAGATGAAGCAGATCGAACTCCTTCGCCGTCAGGTCGATGCGACGATCGCCCCTTAGCGTCTCCCTGCCGTCTACGTCAAGCAACAGATCTTCGTAACGAAAATGTCCGCTTTCTTCCGTTTTGTCGGGGCGTCTGCGAAGAAGCGCCCGAACGCGGGCCATTAGTTCTTCGAGGGCGAAAGGTTTGACCAAGTAGTCGTCCGCGCCTAAGTCAAGCCCTTTAACCCGATCCGACACTTCGTCTTTTGCCGTAAGAAGAAGGACAGGCGAAGTAATCCCCGCCTCCCGCAAACGGCGGCATACTTCCCAGCCGTCCATTTTCGGCATCATTACGTCCAAAATAATCAGATCGACTTGGCGTTGGCCAAGCACTCTTAATCCTTCCGCTCCGTCAGGCGCCGTCGTGATTTCATACCCTTCGAATGCCAAGCTGCGCCTTAACAGGGCCGTAATCTTCTCATCGTCGTCAATAACCGCGATATGGGGTCTCATAGGGCTCGTCCTCCTCTGACAACAAAGAGCGGGACAACCCTCTTTCGGTTTCCCGCTCCATTCGGTCTCATTCCTTGCGAGTGCGATATAACGTTACTGCTGTTGAGTATTATACTCGTTTTTATCGCCGATCTCGACGACGATTTCTACCTTTTTATCTCCGCGAAGTACGTCCAATTTGACTTTGTCTCCGACCGCTTTTTTCTGGATCGCGGCAATCAGCTCTTCTTTGTTTTTGTATGTCGTGCCGTCTAACGCCGTGATAACGTCGTATTGCCGCAAGTCGGCTTTATAGGCAGGAGTATTAAACACGATCTCCCTGACGAAAGCACCCTTAATATTCTCGTCAATGCCAAGACGTTGAGCGATATCCGCGGTCATGTCCATTAGAGTCGCTCCAATGAATGGTACCGGCTTTTGCGGAATTTTAGTATTGCTCTTCAAATTATCCAACACTTCGGTAATCGTGCTCGTCGGAATCGCGAAGCCGATCCCTTGCGCTTGGGAGCTCACCGCGGTATTGATCCCGATGACTTCGCCCTTCAGATTAAGCAACGGACCGCCGGAGTTACCCGGGTTAATGGAAGCGTCCGTCTGCAGCAAGTGCTTATAATTCCGTGTTCCGTTGGAATCGGGAATGCTGATTTCACGTTCGTTAGAGCTAAGAACCCCTACGGTGATCGTGTGTTCGAAACCGTATGGATTTCCGATCGCGACGACCCAATCGCCCATATTCAAGCTGCCGGAATCGCCAAGCTTCAAGGTCGGGAAATCATTTCCTTCGATTTTCAATACCGCCAGATCCAACTCGTAGCTCGAGCCGAGAAGTTTGGCCGTATAAGGCTTCTCATGGCCTTCGATCGTTACTTTAATTTCGCTGGCGCCGCCTACCACGTGTTGGTTGGTCAAGATATATCCCGTCGAGTCGAAAATAAACCCGGATCCCATCCCGCTCGGCTGCAATTCGCCTTTTCCGCCGGTGTCCCCGCCTCCGAAATCGTCACCGAAAAATTGACGGAAGAAATCGTCTTCCAGCAGTCCGCCGCCTTGTTGCTCCGCCGCATACGTCTCGATCTTAACGACTGCCGGGGAAGATTGCTCGAAAATTTTGGCGATATTGTTCGGGCGGACTGCGTCTTCCGTATTGCTTACCGGATTATTAACCGTCTTCGCCGTCGTTTCCTGTACTTGCGACGAACCCCCGAACGCTTGGTCGGAAAACCAATTTTGCCGATCGGCGGTGAACATTAATCCTCCGACCACTACTACCCCTACAAGGAACGAGGCGAACATCGCCCTGAACGAAGTTCTTCGCGGAGGTTTGGCACCCCAATCATTTCGCGCCGGCCCCCCGGATACGGTGAAGGGGCGATACTCCTTCGAAGAAGTCGGGGTAACGTCCAACGTTCTGGATTGTTCGGAATTCGGTTGCTCGCTCGCTCCGTAAGAAGGAGTAGTCCCGAAAGGTCCGAACGTATACGGCTCCGACTCTCTCCGGACATCCGCGTAGGGATCGTCTCTTTTTTCAGGCTCATATGTGAATCCTTGCTCTTCCGGTTTTTTGTTCTGATCATCCATTTTCATTTTCCTCCTCGCGCCGCGTTAGGCAGACGCCGTTCTAGACTTCTTGATTGTATATTATACGAGTTTCCTTAAAACTATCTTAAACGGAAATGAATACGAAGTAAAAGCCTAGAAAAATCCTTATCAATTCGAGTTCAAAAAGTCCGGTTTTCAGCACCGAGAAGGTTAAAAGAAGTTGAATTCAAGATTCGATGTCGAGTACGCTTCTAGTTAGGCTTCGTGATCAAAATTGGACTTTTTGACAACCTCTATTACCACAAAGAAACGGCACTCGCGTGCCGTTTCCGCTTCTTCAACCTGGATATATGGCTTCCGCTTCGCGCAGCTTCCGCTCGGCTTTCTCTATCCATTCGGATTCGATCTTATCGTCGGGATCCAATGGATCCGAAAACTGGTTCAAGACGGCCCCCATCACGCCAGGCTGCGCTTCCCTATCCAAACCTTCATTATAGACATGTTTAAGTACGTACGGCTGGCCGAACCGGATTTCGGTATCGTTGTCGTCCGACTCGCCATCTAGATTGCCGACCGTTACATCGAACGGCAAACGCAACCATACTTTATTCGCTTCATCCAATGCGCAATCGAAGGAGCCATGATCGTAATCCCAATTCCCGCCTAACGTAAATCCTTGCTCCGATAATGCTTCTCTCGATACGACGTAATCCCGAACTTTAGAAGTCAGGGCAGACGGAAGGGCATGCACCTTGAGGGAACCCCCTTTTTTTCTTAGTAGAGTATCCCAAGGTTAATAAATTATGCTTCCTTTACCCAGCCTTTTCGATGCGCATATATGGCAAGCTGCGTTCGATCTTCCAGTTCGCATTTCATCAGCAAGTTACTGACATGGGTTTTGACGGTTTTGATGCTGATATGCAGCTCGTCGCCGATATCTTTATTATTCCGTCCTTCCGCAATAAGAAGCAGAACTTCGCGTTCCCGCTCCGTTAACCCCTCGACGTCATTGCTGACGGAACGCTTGCGAAGTCCGCGGGTAAGAGCCTGGGACACGTCCGTGCTCATGACGGGCATGTTCTTGATCGCTCCTTGCATCGCGTAGATCAATTCGTCGGCCGATACGGTTTTTAGCACATAGCTGACCGCTCCCGCTTCAATAGCTTCGACGACTTTCCCGTCTTCCAAGAAGCTGGTCAAGATGATGATTCGAAAATCCGGATACTGGCTTAACAACGCTCGCGTCGTCTCGACCCCATCCATGTCCGGCATCATCAAATCCATTAGAACGATCTGCGGTAATTTGCCCTGAAATCCCCCGTTCGCGAGTTTCTCGATCGCTTCTTTCCCTCCGCCGGCTTCGCCGATGACTTCGAATCTCGAATCCAACATTAAATAAGTACGCAAGCCCATTCTAACCATCTCGTGGTCGTCTACGATAAGTACTTTCCAAGGGGAACCTGCAGGCTCCGTCATCTTCATCCGCTCCTATTCGAATTTCGGAAACCATACCCGCACTCGCGTGCCGGAACCCGGTTTCGTTACGATCTCCGCTTCTCCGCCCAGCTTCTGCGCGCGTTCATTCATCGTCGACAAGCCATAGGTGCCCGACCTCACCTGCTCGTTCTTAAAGCCCGCCCCGTCGTCTTCTATAGACAGGGAAATCTGCCGGTCCGTTTCGCCAAGATATAAACGAACGCTTAACGCTTCCGCATGTTTGACCACATTCGCCATCGCTTCTTGAATGATCAAGAACAGTTGATGCTCCTTCGCGTCCGATATTCGGCCTTTCATTTGTATTTCAAGCTTGCCCTGGAGCCCGTTTTGCCGACAATAATCCGGGAACCATCGCTCTAAAGCTTCTTCCAATGTCCTGCCTTGCAGTTCCATCGGCCTCAGTTGCGCGATCAGCCCGCGCATTTGGCGTTGCGCCGTCGAAGACATGGCGATAAGCTGCTCCATCACTTTCTCCGCATGTTCCCTATCGCGTTCCAGCAGTTTAGGTAACGATGATGCCGACATATGAAGCGCGAATAATTGTTGGCTTACGGTATCATGAAGGTCGCGGGCTAACCGTTTTCTTTCTTCCAACACCGCGTCTTCATGCGAGGAAACTTCTTCCATGACCTCTTTTTCCCCAAGCTGCTGAAGAAGTTTGATGCGTCCTTCCAAATGACCCATCATCGCGTTCATTTCTCGAAACACTCCCGAGAAGGCGTCTCCTTCGATCTCTGGCAAGCGCGTATTCCAGCTCCCTGCGGACGCTTGCTTCATCGCAAGCTGCAATTGATCGATCATCCTCTGCGTTCTTTGACCGCCGCGATAAGTAATGGCCATCTGCACGGCAGCAAGCACGCCGGCCCAAGTTAGCCAAGTTTCCAGACTTGGAATGCTGTCCGTGAAGATGACCACCCCGCAGTAGAGCAGCGTCATGACGACCATCGTCGTCAAGCCGGCGTAAATCGAAGAGGCCCATTTGCTCGTCCGAACCCGTTTTACCATTGATTTAGCCTACCTTCGTTACTCGAACATCGCCGATTAAGCTGCTTACGATCAGAACGACGCGTTTATCGGAATCCATATAATTCGGAGTTTCCACCGACATTTGATTGAACAAGCCGCCGCGTTTTTGATCCAACACTTTCACGTCGCCGATCAGACAGCTGGATTCCACCTTCAGTCCGACCGAAAGGTCGTTGGGCACGAATACTTTCACGTCGCCTATAAAGGAAGAAACGTAAACCCGGGTTTCTCCGAGTGAAATCTGCGCTTTCGTCAAGTCCAACGTCGTATCTCCGATGAAATTCGAAATATTCATTGGGCGAAGTTCCCAATAACCGTTTCCGAAATGCATATCTCCAATAAATCTACTGTGGTTGTCTCTTGCGTAACGTTTCCAATCGTGGTTTTTTCCGTAACGTTTCCAATCGTGGTTTTTCCACCAATCCTTATGCTCATGCCCTTGATTCCAACCATCGTATTCCGAATCGTCGCTGCGCTCTCGGGCTTTGTCCTCCCGATTAGCGTAATGAGAGGATTCGAAGTCATTCCGAGCCTTCTTGGATAAATCCACGGGATTACGCCGTTCGAATTCCTCCAACTCCGGCGGAACGGGAGGCGGTCCCGGGGGCATAGGCGGCACAGGCGGAATCGGAGGAGTCGTAGGGTGAATCGGATTCCATTGTCCGCCCTTGTAATCTTTTTGTTTCTTGCACGTCGGACGGTTACTTCTGAATATCAAGTTAATCCCGAACAGAATAATCGCGATCGGAACAAGAATGCGTATCATATCGGATACTCCCCATTCCAACAAACCCAAGTTCCGACCGAGAAAGTACCCCCCGATGATCACCGTCAACGAATTCCACCAGAACCCCCCGCCGTGTTGCAAAAGCAGCCCTTGCAATCCGAATACAATGAGCAACACCGGCCAATACGTCCCGATTAGCTCCCCGATATCCAACGAAATCATCCCGACTTGGTTCAATAAGAAGACAACTCCGATCGTCACTACGACGATCCCCCACAGCAAGCGGTGCGCGGTCGATGTTTGCATAATCCCGTCCTCCAATAGATGCGTATCGAAATATATGTTCTCAGTATAACGAAACAAGCACGCGTATCAACAGCGGCGTAGGTAGTAAACTCTCCTCGGTCTCGAGACTGAGTATCCGTATCTTGTGCCTCTTTAAGTGTCACATATCATTACATTATCCGTTGACTTAGGTGACTCTCCACTATATAATGAGTTCGAATTTCTATGTGATATGTAAGGTATTCATAAAGCTATTAGGAGTTGAAGCAATGGAACTCGAGCAATTATCAAGAGGCCTAGACACAATCTGGGTCGTATTGACGGCCGCGATGATTTTATTGATGGAAGGCGGATTTGCGCTGCTTGAAGCCGGATTCGTACGACAGAAAAATGCCGTCAGCATAATTATGAAGGTTTTCGTGGATATCGCGTTCGGCGCTCTCGTCTTTTTCGCTATCGGTTTCGCCCTAATGTACGGCAAGGACGCAGGGGGATGGATCGGCACGACCGGCTTCTTCATGGAAGGCGATCTAACACATCTTTCGCTCAATATTTCTTACGACACCTACTGGCTGTTCCAATGCGCTTTCGTTATTGCCGTAATATCCATCGTTTCCGGTGCGGTAGCCGAAAGAATTCATTTCCGCGCATACATTATCTACACGATATTCATGACGGGACTTATTTACCCCATTTCCGGTCACTGGATCTGGTCCCCTAACGGTTGGTTAGCTCAATTAGGGATGATAGACTTCGCCGGTTCCGCAGCCATTCATGCGCTCGGCGGCTTCGCGGCGTTAGCGGCAGCCTTATTCATCGGCCCACGTCTAGGCAGATTCGGAGCGGATGGCAAAATCAACATCGTACCCCCTTCCAATCTGCCGTTAGCTTCCGTCGGCGCATTTATTCTCTGGTTCGGTTGGTTCGGATTCAATTCCGGAAGCACGTTAAGCGCAACGAACGAGAGCATCGGCCATATCGCGCTGACCACAATGCTCGCATCCGCCGCTGGTTGCGCCGCATGTATCCTCTTCACGATGCTAAGATATCGCAAAGCCGATCCTCCCATGGTCATTAACGGAGCGTTAGCCGGATTAGTCGGAATTACCGCGGGATGCGCCTTCGTCTCCAGCGCCGCCGCCATATTCATTGGCGCGCTCTCAGGGATCGTCATGGTATTAGGAAGCGAATGGCTTGAAAAACGCAAAGTAGACGACCCCGTCGGAGCATTCGCCGTCCATGGCATCAGCGGCAGTATCGGAACACTCGCCGTCGGCCTGTTCGCCATGCCGGGAACAGCCGCCCATACCGGCCTCTTCTATGGCGGAGGATGGTATCTATTCGGAGTGCAGGCACTCGGATTGGCCGTCGTCGCCATCTGGGGATTTTCCCTGACTTGGCTCGTCCTGAAACTCATTCAACTATTCAAGCCCGTCCGCGTAACTCGCGACGAAGAACTGATCGGTCTTGATATCGGCATTCACGGCGTCCCGGCCTATAGTCAAGATCACGACTTCCTTGACGTGGATCAGTTGAGAAGCCAATCTGCCGATCGATAGACGAAAAGGAAGGTTGGGCTGCATTCGCCGCCCAACCTTCCTTCTTTATTACGCTCAATACATTTCAAGTGTTAAGAGCTGTGACATCCGCGGGAATGTTGCCCGCCAGCATCGCTTGATAGTTGGCCACCTCAAGACGAAGCATACGGACTTTCTCCATTGGCTTCTTCACGTAATGAATGTATTCAAGCGCCAAATGATGATCCGGTTTCTTGCCCGATAGGATTCGACGTAACGTCGACATCGATCGATAGGCCTGCTCCTCCAGCCTTAATCTCCGTTCGTAACGTTCCACCATCTGTTCGATGTCGGATATTTCCTGCTCCCGTTTAGAAATGAGCGCTTCAAGTAAGGAATGCACCTCTGCAGCTTTACGCCGCGGTATATTCGTCGCGGAAATCGGTACCGAAGGCTCCGTCATGATAGGTCACCTACCCTATTCTCGTTAACTTTCATAACATTAACTATATCATACTGGATTTTTTCGTTTTTGAGAACCGTTTATGGCCATTTATTTGTCAAGAAATCACAATATCTATCCCGACAACCCCGAAGGCCGTTCCATCAATCCTCATCAGCGGCATCGATACCGTTAAACACGGCTTCTTCGTAATAGCGGAAACATAAACTTCCGATACGAAGGTTTCTCCCGCCATCGCCCTTTTCCACCACTCGCGCCCTCTGGCATTTAATAGTCCCGCTTCCGGGGCGGAGAAGACGAAAGAACCATCGCTGCGATTAGACCAGATAGCTTCCATACCCGACGAGCGCTTCAACCAATTCCCCAGCACCTCGCGATGGACTTCCTCCGCCATCCCAGCCAGAGCAGGATCCAACGTAAGCGTCCGCAACAAATTCGTCCAATGCGCCGTATCCGCGGCTACCGCGCCGCTCCACACCCTACCTCCGGCATTCTGAACGGCTACGACGAGTTCATCCGCCGATTCGTTCAGCTCTTCGGACACCCGGCCGAGATTGTTGATTTCGGTCCTTTGCCGCTTATTCTGCGCCAAAGTGTCGTCTACGCTACTCATGGTCAACCCGACGGATTCCACGACATCCTCCAGCATGGCATTCGTCGAGGACGTCCGGTCCGCCTGCTCCACCGCAAACTCAAGCGTCTTGCCGACGTGCTCGTCAACCTTCAAGAACGAATTGAATATGATATCCATCTTCTCGCGCGTCCGCGACATCTCGGTTAAACCGAGTGCGACGGACTCCTTCTCGCGTTCAACCGAGCTAACGACCTGGCGAATGCCGGACTCGATATTGTGCACGATGCTCGTCGATCGCTTGACCGCTTGTCCGCTCTGTTCGGCAAGTTTCCTGATCTCTTGCGCGACAATCGAGAAACCGCGCCCATGCTCTCCCGCGTGCGCCGCTTCTATCGCCGCATTCAGCGCCAGCAACGACGTCTGAGCGACGATTTCTTGGATTAATTCGTTGATCTCCCCGATTTTCGAAGCTTGGGCGATCAATCCGTTCACCCTTTCCTCCATCGTCCCATGATTCGTCGACAAATCGTTCATGACTTCATCGGTGTGATTAAGAGAACGACATACCTCCACGACTACGTCCTTCGTCCGTTGACTCTGAGCGTTCAACTGTTCCGTGACGCCGCGAATTTCCTGCGAAGCCGCAGACACTTCCTGAAGCGAGGAAAACGCTTCTTCCAAACGAATCATAGCCGTCTGGCTATTCCGACGAAGCTTCTCTTCATGCTCCGTCGTTCTGTCGGCGATCGCGTCCAGTTGGCTTATGCTCGAATCTACTTCGGATACGGCCGCCTGAAGCCGATCCGCGATAACGACGGCTTCCTCTATCATGTGTCGAAGAGCTTCCGGCTTCGCTTCCGCGGTCGACTCCTCATTCCGCGAGGCAACGTTTGCCTGATCGGGCCGAGAAAAACGCGGCTTGTCCATCCCGTTGCCATTTCTCCTTAACCAACGTTGCCATAGTGCCATCTCTCATCACTCCAACAAGTCATTTGTCGTTTTACGTTAGTTTTCCTAACATTATATTACGATTTTTGACAAAAAGAAAGGGACCCTTAAGGGTCCCTCTCCAAAAAAGCTTGTTTATTTATGGAATCTTCACACAAAAACATGACGCGCAATTAACGCGCAAGCTAAAACTACCTATTGGACTGGTTCGAATTTTTCTGGGCAGCTTTATTTTGCGTGTTGTTGCCGACATTCGTCTCAGACGCAAACTCGGCTTGATAATCGTTTGCGTTTGCATTGCCGATTTTCTGCTTCTTGTTCTTTGCCACTGTCTACCTCACCTCCACAACATAGCATGGACAGCAAGGAATTGGTTTATGTATGTCGATCTTCGTCTTCTACTTGCGTTTTTAATCTCGCTTTGCCGCGATGAATCCGCGCCTTAACCGTACCAACCGGCAACTGCAACGCGGTCGCAATCTCGGCATCCTTCAAACCGTAATAAAACTTATACAGAAGCAGCGTTCTTGTAACAGGATCCAACTGTCCCAACAGATCGGACAGCTCCATCATCGATTCTGGATCGAAGTTAGATCTCGTACCGGCAATTTCATGCTCCAGGTGATCATCGATACTCTCGTGACGCCTTGCCCGGTTAGCGTTCGAAGCTAGGTTAGAAGCAATCGCCTTGGCCCATGGAATGAGCTTCTCCTCGTTCCGCAGCGTAGATCTCTTCTCTAGAATACGCACCCAGGCTTCTTGCACCACGTCGCCCGCGTCGTTCTTGTGCCATAGCTTATGACGAACGACCTTCAGCATTTGCGAATAAAGCTCGCCCAGTACTTCATCTTCCGACCAGAACGATTCCGGTAAATTTGAATCACGGAGGAAGTTCATGTATCCAGCCACTCCTAAAAGGATGCTTATTTGAAGTATTCTTATTCTATCATAAACGCGATAAAAAGAGAATAATTACCATTTAATAGAAGATATGCGACATGACGCGAAACTGCTCAATTTTCACGAAAAAAGGAAGCCCTTAAGCACGATATGCATAAGGGCTTCCTCCTATCGTATTCCAGTTAGCCTAACTCTAGTCAATCCGTTTGGAAGCAATCTCGCCCGTAATGCGGGAAACGAATTCGTCCACCGATTGAGCACCCAAATCCCCTTCGCCGCGACGACGAACGGAAACGGTTCCGTTCAACGATTCGTTCTCGCCGATTACGAGCATATAAGGGATTTTCTCCAACTGGGCTTCGCGAATTTTATAACCCAGCTTCTCGTTACGCAGATCCGACTCGACACGGACGCCGGCGCGTTGAAGCTTCTCTTCTACTTCCTTCACGTAAGGCTCGTAGATCGGGTTTACGGGAATAAGCTTCGCTTGTACGGGGGATAGCCATAGCGGCAGCGCACCCGCGAAATTTTCCAGCAAGAACGCGGTCATGCGTTCCATCGTACTGATAATGCCCCGATGGATAACGACCGGGCGATGTTTCTTGCCGTCATCTCCGGTGTATTCCAGTTGGAAGCGTTCCGGTAGCAGTACGTCAAGTTGCGCGGTCGATAACGTTTCTTCCTTGCCGAGAGCCGTCTTGATTTGCACGTCCAGCTTAGGACCGTAGAAAGCCGCTTCTCCTTCCGCCTCGAAGAACGGTAAGCCTAGCTCTTCCACGACTTCGCGAAGCATACGCTGGGAATTTTCCCACATTTCGTCGTCCGGCCAATATTTCTCGGTATCCTTAGGATCCCGGTAAGAAAGACGGAAACGGTAATCTTTAATGCCGAAGTCCTCGTACACCTGGCGGATCAAGTTAACGACCCGGGTGAACTCTTCCTTGATTTGATCCACGCGACAGAATATATGAGCGTCGTTCAGCGTCATCGCGCGAACCCGGTGCAAGCCCGTCAAAGCTCCGGACATCTCGTACCGATGCATGGTGCCCAGCTCGGCGATACGTACCGGAAGATCGCGGTAGCTGCGCATGTCGCTCTTGTACACCATCATATGGTGAGGGCAGTTCATCGGACGAAGCACCAATTCTTCGTTATCCAACGTCATCTTCGGAAACATATCTTCTTGGTAATGCTCCCAGTGACCCGATGTTTTGTATAGCTCTACATTGGCTAGTACCGGGGTATACACGTGACTGTAACCCAGCTTCTCCTCTAGATCGACGATGTAACGCTCAAGCGTTTGACGTAGCTTGGCGCCATACGGAAGCCACAACGGCAGCCCTTGACCGACTTCGCGGTTGAAAGCGAACATTTTCAACTCGCGGCCGAGCTTCCGGTGATCCCGTTTCTTGGCTTCCTCGAGGAAATGAAGATGCTCGTCCAGCTCGGCTTTTTTCGCGAACGCCGTTCCGTAAATCCGCTGCAGCATCTTGTTCTTGCTATCGCCGCGCCAGTAGGCACCCGCGACGCTCAGAAGTTTGAACGACTTAATACGCCCCGTCGACGGCAAATGCGGTCCGCGGCAAAGATCGAAAAACTCTCCTTGATCGTAAAGCGTAATCGCCACGCCTTCCGGCAAGTCCCGGATAAGCTCTAATTTTAACGGATCGGAAATCTCTTCGAATATTCGCAGAGCTTCTTCGCGGCTGACTTCCCGTCTTTCGATCGGCAAGTTTTCTTTCACGATTTTGTCCATTTCCTTCTCGATCGCCGCAAGATCCTCGGGAGTTACGGACTGCTCCATATCGATATCGTAATAGAAGCCATCCTCGATGACCGGTCCGATACCAAGCTTCACTTTGTCGGCTCCATAAACGCGTTTAAGCGCTTGAGCCAATAAGTGAGCGGTACTATGACGCATGACCTCCAGACCGTCGGCATTGTCCAGCGTTAGGATCTCTAATGCCACGTCGCTCGAGATAGCCGTATTCAAATCCACCACTTTACCGTCTACTTTACCCGCGACCGCTACTTTTTTCAGTCCGGGACTGATCGAGAACGCGATTTCTTCGATGGTTATGCCGGCATCGTAAGAGCGAACCGCGCCATCGGGCAATTTCACTTGTACAGACATTCGAATTCCTCCTTCGTTTAATGGGAAACAAAAAAACACCTCGTCCCGAAAGGGACGGGTGCTCTGAATGCGGCCCGTGGTTCCACCCTCCATCAATCGGTTAACTGGCAACCGATCCTCTGGCATGTATTAACGGTCATGAACCGGCCGAGAATACTAACGCCATCACGAATGATCGCGAATTCATCTCCGCAGCTCGAAAGGGGTCAACGTCAGTCGGTACGGAAGGAACTTGCAGCCAAGGTTCCTCTCTCTGATCCGTCCTTTACAGACGCCGATGTCTTTCTCATAGCTTGTAAATGTGGATTGATATCAAAAATTATACTCGTCTTGCCCCGTTTCAGTCAAGTACGACCGCGAAAAGCCGATTAATGTGCCGGTAAATCGGGATAGACAGCCGCCCGGTCGCCGAATATTCCGATGATGGTACGAATGACCTGCGATTCCGGTTCGGGAGTGTGGATATACAATTGGCGCGGAGAGGCGGCTAGCAGTCGGCTCACCACCCTGCTTTCCTCCTCCTGCTCCTCTTGAACATCGATTTCCGGCGCCTCTTGGTCCAGCGGACGCATCTCCTCGTCGAGTAAACGAAAAGCATGACCGCCGGAATGCAAGACGTGCACGGCGGACGTTCTGGTCTCCTGCCATTCCACCATCGATTTAAGCAGCGTCATGAATTCCTGGTATTGTCTCTCCATGAGCCTCTCTTCGATTGCCGTTTCCGCGGCCTCCTGCACCTCGGCGCGATAATCGCCAAGCCTGAACCGCATAAATCCGTCCAAATGAAGCCGTTCATGATCTTCTAAGTAATGTGAAAATCGAGTGGTCAGCTTTTGCAACCGTCGTTCCCTGCCGCGTCCCATCCAAGATTCATCGACATCCGGCTCGCCGTCCAGCAAGGAAACGGCTTCCGCGATGAGCGCATCCGTCTCGAATTCGTCCTTAAGCCCAAAACGATTTTGAAATAACGCGCGAAGCAGCGTAGGCTCTTGATCGGAAAGCGTATATTCCGCAAGCGCGCGCCCCACTCTGTCGCAGTAGTTTTTTTTATCTTCCGGCCCGGGACCTAAAGGAAATTGACAGCGGATAACCCCGTCTTCCCGGCTAAGCTCCCACTGCACGCTATCCACGGGATTGTCCGTGCCCACGAAAGTTCGGTTCAGCATGCCGGCCAGCCGTTCCAACGATGAATGATCGTTCCCGTACTCCACGACGACTTCCATTCTGTTCAATTCCTCACCTCCAACTTGCAAGCTTGATACTTACTATATGGTGACCCAAAAAGGGATATACGATGGGTTGCCGGTTATGGTACTTTTTATGAAGTTTAATCTCCGGTTCGCAAGACGCGCGCCGTCTGTCCGTATTCGCGCCTCCCATATGTTCGATTTCCCTTCATTTACTAAGTGAAATACGAAATGCAGCGAATCGTTAAACGCCAAAAAAGCTCCGCCTCTTCATCCGAGACGGAGCTTTCTTCAAGTAAGGTATCGTTTAGTTTTGCATGACGTAATCTTTGGCTACTTTGTCGTTCTCGCGGTAAATCTTGATCGTTTCGTATTTCGTGTTGCGTTGGGCCGGAATTTTACCGCATTCGCGGATTAATTTAAGAATAAGTTCTATGTTGACCTTATGCGTCGTTCCGGCGGCCGATACCACGTTCTCTTCGATCATCGTGCTTCCGAAGTCGTTACAGCCGTACTGTAGCGATAGCTTCCCGACTTCCGGGCCCATCGTCACCCAAGAAGATTGGAAATTATCGATATTGTCCAAAGCGATCCGGCTGATCGCCAGCGTTTTTAAATATTCTTCCGGCGTCGCTTTCTCGCGTTTCATGTTCGTGTTCTCCGGCTGGAACGTCCAAGGAATGAACGCCAGGAATCCCGGGGATGGATATTGATTGTTCAAACATTCATCTTGCGCGTCGCGAACGCGCATCAGATGCAGCGCTCTTTCTTCCATCGATTCGCCGAAGCCGATAACCATCGTCGCCGTCGTATTCATGCCGATCTTATGCGCGGTCGTCATAACGTCCATCCAATCGCGCCAACTGCCTTTCATTCGGCTGATTTTCTTGCGGGTCCGATCGTCCAGAATCTCCGCTCCGCCGCCCGGAAGAGAATCCAGACCGGCCTCATGCAGCTGTCTAACGACGTCCTCTAACGGAATATTTCCGGCGACGACCTGCATTTTACGAATTTCCGCAGGCGAGAAGGAGTGCATCGTGATTTCGGGGAAACGCTGTTTGATCGCCCGCAGTAAATCCAAATAATAGCTGAAAGGCAAATCCGGGTTCGTTCCGCCTTGCATCAGAATCTCGGTACCGCCTACGTCGATCGTTTCTTGGATTTTACGGAAAATCGTTTCATCCGGCAGCACGTAACCTTCGTTCGAGCCCGGAGCGCGATAGAAAGCGCAGAACCTGCAATACACGTCGCATACGTTCGTGTAATTGACGTTGCGCCCGACCACGAATGTCGTAATCGGCTCCGGATGCTTCTTCAGCATGATCTGATTCGCCGTATGACCAAGCTTTTCTATTTCATCGCTTTCGAATAAAGTTACGATATCTTCCAATTGCAGTCTCTTTCCTTGCAGAGCTCCATCCAAAATCCGGTCCACTTGATTCATCTGGGGACCCTCCTTCTTACGGACTTATGTCCTCTTAAACCGCTTATCCCATCGTAACACAAAATCACCGCGATAGTCACCTCAGAGGTGACAAGATCGCGGCGATATCCGATTCATTCCAACCTGTTTATTTACTCGACACGGTGGCGGAATTCGCCGCGGAGGCGAATTTCTCCAGTGCTTCCACCAACAATGAACGACGACAAGCCAGGTTAATGCGTAAGTAACCTTCTCCTTGTTTGCCGAATACCGAACCATCGGAAAACGCGACGCCCGCTTGCTCGAACATGAGTTGCTTGAGCACTTGAGGTTTATCCGAGATCGCCGTGCAGTCCAACCATACTAAGTAGGTGCCCTCGGGCTTGATTACCTTCACTTGAGGTAAATGCTTCCCGACGAAATCCACCAAGGCGTTTAGATTTCCCTCTAAATAGACGAGTAACTGATCTAGCCATTGTTCGCCGTGCGTATAGCTGCTTTCGATCGCGGTCAAGCCGAAATAACTTTCCATATGGATCGACAGCGTTCTAAGCAACGCATTATACTTACGCCGTATTTCCTCGTTAGGAATAATGACGGAGGCGGCTTGCAGACCGGCTAAGTTAAACGTTTTGCTCGGCGCGATACAAGTGACGGAGTTCTGCGCGAATTCATCCGATAGCGAAGCGTACGGCACATGCTTGTAACCGGAGAATACGAGATCGTGATGAATCTCGTCGGCTACGACCAGTAAACCGTATTTCGTGCAAATCTCTCCGATGCGCACCAGTTCTTCGCGTTTCCATACACGGCCGCCCGGGTTATGAGGAGAGCATAACAATAGCATCTTCGCTCCGTCTTTCGCTTGCTGCTCCAACAGATCGAAATTTATCGTGTATTGACCGTCTTTCAAAATCAGCGCGTTGTCTACAACGTTACGTCCGTTCGCTTTGATCACGTCATAGAACGGATAGTAAACCGGCGATTGCAAAATGATACCGTCGCCCGGCTCCGTAAATGCCAGCACCATAAGGCTTAGCGCGGGAACGACGCCAGGACTGGAACTGATCCAATCCTGTTCGATCGTCCAGCCATGCCGTCTCGACAACCAACCGATAATTGCATCGTAGAACGATTGCGTACGAACCGTATAGCCATAGATACCTTGTTCCGCTCTGCGGGTAATCGCCTCGACGACTTCCTTCGGCGCTTCGAAATCCATGTCCGCAACCCACAGCGGCAAAATATCCGGACGGCCGAACAGTTTCTCCGACTGATCCCATTTATAAGAAGCCGTACCCGTCCGATCGATTATTTTGTCAAAATCGTATTTCATCGTCGTTTCCCTCCGATCCGGATTATCCGTTTATTTCACGCTCAGCGGCTTCGATCGCTTGCTTGAGATCGTTCATAATATCGTCGACATGCTCGAGTCCTACCGAGAAACGAAGCAACCGATCGTCCACTCCGACGGCCTGGCGGATTTCAAGGGGGATATCCGCGTGCGTCTGCACGGCCGGATAAGTCATTAGCGACTCCGCGCCTCCTAAGCTTTCCGCGAAAGCGATCAGCTTAATATGACGAAGGATCGGTTCGATCGTGCGGGCATCTTTCATTTTGAAGGAGAAAATACCGGTGTTGCCCGAAGATTGCGCGTTCTGTATTTCGTGTCCGGGATGATGAGGAAGGGCCGGATAATAGACTTCATCCACAGAAGGATGAATTTTCAGCCATGCCGCGAGTCTAGTCGCGTTATATTGATGACGCTCCATACGAAGGGCTAGCGTCTTCATTCCCCTCATCAGCAACCAGGAATCCTGAGGTCCGAGCACGGCACCGATCGAATTGTGAAGGAAAGCGACATCGGCCGATAACTTCTCGCCCTTGGTCACGATCAATCCCGCCAACACATCGTTGTGGCCGCCCAAATATTTTGTCGCGCTGTGGATGACGATATCCGCCCCAAGCTCTATCGGACGTTGGAAGAACGGCGTTAGCAACGTGTTGTCCACGATCGTGAGAAGCCCTTTTTGTTTCGCCCATGCGGCTACTTTCGCGATATCCGTAACCATCATCAACGGGTTGGTCGGCGTCTCGATCAGGACCGCTTTCGTGTTCGGCTTCCTGTGGGACTCCAGCGCATCGAGATCGTTCGTATCGATGTAAGAAGCCGTCACGCCGAAACGCGACATGACTTGCTCGAGCAGACGGTATGTACCGCCATATAAGTCAAGGGAAACTAATAGATGGTCGCCTTGGCTGAACAGCGAGAAAATGATTTGCAGCGCTGCCATGCCCGAACTCGTCGCGAACCCGGCGTCGCCGCTTTCGAGATCGGCCGCTGCGGTTTCGAGAACGGCCCGGGTCGGACTCTTGGAGCGAGAATAATCGAATCCCGTGCTTTTCCCAAGCTGGGGATGGCGGAATGCGGTCGATTGGTAGATCGGGAAGCTGACCGCTCCGGTTTGCGGATCGTTGATCGATCCGATTTGGGCTAAACGGCTTTCGATGTTCATTGTGTTTCATATCCTCCCTATCGCAACGTGGTCTGGTTAGCCTTCGCTTTGCCAAGCTCGAACGGCGTAGCTTGATAAACATAATAATTCAGCCAATTAGAGAACAGCAGGTTGGCGTGCGCGCGCCAAGTCGAAACCGGAATTTTCGAAGGGTCGTTATTCGGATAATAGTTCTTAGGCACGTCGATGCGCAACCCTTTCGCTTTATCGCGATCGTATTCCCATTTCAAAGAAGGGGCATCGTATTCGGAATGGCCGGTGACGAAAATTTGCTTGCCGTCGGAAGTCGCGGCGATATACACGCCGGCTTCCTCGGACTCGGACCATATTTCCAAGTCCGCGACATTATCGACATCCGACTTCAGCACTTCCGTATGACGGGACTGCGGTACGTAGAACATCTCGTCGAAGCCTCTCAGCAAAGGGACGTTCGGCTTGGAAATTCCATGCGGATATACGCCGAACATTTTCTCGGGCAGATCGTATTTCGGCACCCCGAAATGATGATACAGTCCCGCTTGGGCGCCCCAACAAATATGAAACGTCGAAGTGACGTTGCCGACCGTCCAATCCATGATTTCCTTCAATTCGTCCCAGTAAGTGACTTCCTCGAACGGAAGATGCTCGACGGGAGCCCCGGTTATGATAAAACCGTCGTATTGCTCGTCTTTGATATCGTCGAACGTTTTATAGAAGCTGGCCAGATGGTCGGCTGAGGTATTCTTGGAATGATGCGTCTTCGGATGCAGCAATACCGCTTCCAGTTGTAGCGGAGTGTTGCCGATCAAGCGCAACAGTTGGGTTTCCGTCGTTTCCTTCGTCGGCATTAAATTCAAGATCGCGATTCGCAGCGGGCGAATATCCTGACGGTAAGCGACGCTTTCATCCATGACGAATATATTCTCTCCTGCTAATATTTCCTTGGCCGGCAGATTATCCGGTACTTTGATCGGCATGTTCATTCCTCCTGATTACGTCAAAATGTACAACAAAAAACGACCCCAAATGAGATAGGGTCGTGTAGCAGATCGTACGCGCGCCCCTCTCATCTGTCAGAAACGTTAAGTTTCCGCAAGATTTAGCACCGTGCGTATAATAAAATACGTCGGTTGCCGGGCTTCATAGGGCTAGTCCCTCCGCCTGCTCTTGATAAGATGGCCATTTCTATTCGATTGTGGGGAAAACTATCCTTAATGTACCCGAAAAACCGAAGGGAGTCAAGGTGTGAACCGCCCAATGGCTTCGACATATTTTCTCCTTGAAAGGTACGGGGGTGAGGATTATACTTAACACGTTAATAGCGACTTATCATTATCTGATTATAAAGGGGGGAGCCGGACATGGAAGGCGATAAACCCAAGCCCTGTGGCAATCGCATGAATAACGCAGGATGGAAACCTTCGGGGGGGACTATTTCTTTGTCCGGCTTCTTCGGCTAAGATTTCTTTCTCGTGGAGAGCGTCCTGCATGAACCAGATCGGACATGCAAAGGAGCAAATCCCATGAAAATCAGATTGGTAAACAACGGCATTTTTACGACTATCGACAGTATTAACGATACGCTTATTCCGCCTAAGAGCGGCTTCTATTGGATCGACGCGGACGTAGACGATCTCATCGTCCTTCAACCTTTATTCGGGCTGCACGACTTGGCCGTCGAAGACTGCTTGATGGAAGAGGAACAACGTCCCAAACTCGAAATTTACGAAAATCAATACTTCCTCGTGATCAATAGCATTCGGTTCGACGACGAGGAAATTTTCTTGCGTGCCTTGAACATGTTTCTTGGACGCCACTATTTAATTACGGTAACCCGCCAGAAGATCAACGAACTCCGCAGCGTCAAACCGATTCTGTGGGAGCAAGAGGTCAATTCGGCGGATCGGTTCCTCTACCACCTGGTCGACATTGTCGTCGATAACTATCTTACCGTCGGCGACCGAATCGAAGCCCGGATCGAGAGTCTTGAGGAGGATATCCTCATGCATACGAAGAAATCCCACCTGACCGAGATCATCGGACTCCGAAGCGAGATTCTATGGCTGAAGAAAGTGCTCGGTCCGCAGCGCGAACTGATCGCGACGTTAAACAAGAAAGACCTGCGGCTTATCGATAATGAACTGCAGAAATATTTCGGCGACATCCACGAGAATGCCGTCAAAATATACGAAACGTTCGAAACCTATCGCGATCTCATGGCGAACTTGCGCGAAGCCTATCAATCCAGCCTTGCGAGCCGGGCCAATGAAATCATGCGCGTATTCACCGCGCTGACGACGATCTTCATGCCTTTAACGTTCATTACCGGCATTTACGGAATGAATTTCGACTATATCCCGGGAATGCATTTCGATTTCGGCTCCGTTGTGTTAATCGGATGCATGGCCGTTATCGGGTTCGGAATGTTTTACTTCTTTCGCAAGAAAGATTGGTTGTGATCGGCATTGGATGATGATGAATTTATCTGAGGGAGAATTCCGGCAGTTTCGCGGAAACTCCCTCTTTCTCATGTCCGAAAACGTCAGTTCCCCCTTATGATTTTGACGGCGTGTTTGCCTTGCGTTACCGGTTGCTTCATCGTCATTAGAATGCGATAGACCGTATCTCCCCAGTTTACGCGCAACCGTTCATCCACGATTTCGATCTGCTCGCTCTTAGCTACCAAAGCTTCCGCATCGTACGTAACCGTTACTCGTTTGTTCGGCGCATACTCGAGCTCGATTGCGCCATCAGCCGCGATAATCGGCTTTAACGGCGTCATCAGGCTGTAATAAAGATCGGCAGCCGGATCGCGAAGCCGGAAATCGTCGATAATCTCGACGTACCCTCGTCCTTCTCGCGAAAGTCTGAAGGTTCGCTGCCATTTTTCGATCCCTGCTTCGTCGGGGTAAGCTCCCTCGATTCGTAACTTCATCTCCGCCTGACCGGCATCCCCGGTAAATGCGGCATCCTCTCCTCGGAATTGCCGCCCATCTTGCTGACCGATCCCCCTTACCGTCGGCAAATTGTGATATTCCGACTTCAGATACCATAACTCATACCTCTGCGGACTGAACGTTTGCACCCGGTATTCTTCGGTTCCCAGATCGATGAGTACGGGTAAGCCATCCGCGTATACGATAAAATGTCCGACATCGTTATGATTATGCGATTCGGCGTTATGGCCGCCTTTGGCGGCGATGAACAACCCTTCATCCCCCTTCTGCCGAGCGGACATCACTTGCGAATGGGCCATCCATGCCTCCGGAACGTTAGGCGGCGATGCTTCGGCGTCCTTCCTTTCCCGTTCCTGGAACAAATTCCGCAGATGCCGGAAAATCGAAAACCAATCATGAAGCGGCGGTTCCGTTTCCGGCAAACTCGCTCCTAGCCGGATTAAATTATCATCCTGAATATCCCGACCGAAACCGTACACGACGTCGCCTTCCGGTCTGACGAGCGCATCCCCATCGGCGAAATTGACGTAATAAGGTCCGGCAATGTGTGCCTTGTACAAATAAGCCCCGATATCCTTGACGATTCGTTCCCCGAAAATATCGATCCGGCCGCCGGAAGCTTGATGCAGCAGATCCAAACAATCGTATAGGGAACCGCCCGATTTCCCCCAATACATCGGTCCTTCATCGCAGCAGCCGTCGGGCGGATAGGTTTCAAGAAATACGTCCAAGCTTCGCATGATCTTGCCAACGGCCTCGTTCCGAGATTCCGAATCCCGTTCCAGAAGAAGAAAACCCATCAGCGCGTTACCGTTGCACCAAGGATTCCAATTGTTTACGCGGTGACCCGGGGCGAACCCCATCCACCAATAATCGTCCCGCCGCGCATAGGGCTTCAACAAGCGATCGTTTACTTCCCGTTCTATACGAAGGGAGATCCGCGGACTGATCTCGTCGAATCTGCACTTGAGCAAGTATCTCGTCCAGATCAATAAAGCCGCCGTCTCGCTGCTAAACAACTCCACCTGATGATCTGCGCTATCGTGCAAGCTCTCTTGCGATCCCGGTCGAATAATCGCTCCGTTCATCTGGGGCGGCATCCAAGTCGTTTCTTCGCAAATGCTCATGACTCCGTCTACGATCTGATCCAAGAACCGTCCACTGTACTCGATGCATTCCGCGAGCACCAAAGTACCGAGTATCGTCCTTCTCTCCCAATAAGAGTAGTTATAACCTACGAATGTTCCATCCCGGCGATAGGACAAATATTGCGAAGCTTTCAAAGCAGGCCAAGCATAATCGATGTATCTCTCCGCAAGGGAAAGCCACCGGAGGCGGGACTCGGTCGTTACGGCCGTCCAAGCATCGCGATCTTCCGCATGCGGGTAAGGATGGAATTCATCGAGAGGCAGCAGCCATTGTTTCCCTTCCTCTTTCAGGCGGTCGAACCGTTCAGTCAGCATGGTTTCCATAGGCAGGATCGTTTCGCATCCCGTGCCTCCTTTGAAATATTTCACATTTTGAAGTGGACATTAGAACTTCTGATACGTTTTGACCATAATTTTACTGATTGAGGAATTTAAAGCAATACAAAAAAATCCCCGACTCCGGTTGAGGAGGCGAGGATTTATCGTAATCGTTCTGGCAGCTTTCTATACCGCGGATTGTTTGACGCGACGATGACGAATCCGCATCATGCGAAGCTTCTCGTACTGCCGTTCGACCTCTTCATCGTTCGATCCGATCTCGCCGTAGATTTGCTGCAGCAACGGCTTCAAATAACGGTCTCCCAATTGCTGAATAGCCGTCTCGTACTGCTCGTTTTCCTCAGGAGTGACTTCAAGCAGTTCCCGTTCGACTACAGGCAGCACGTCGTAACCTTCTTCGTCCAACCTTTCGATCCTTTCCAGCAATTTACGCCGAGGGCATTTCAGCTCTTCTTCCAGTTGTCCGAGATTCCGGCCTTCTCGAATGCCGTTCAGCAATGAACGTTTCTCCTTTACAACGGTTAAAGCTTTGCCGTATTTATCCTCTTTCATATGGAACATCCATTCGGAAAGTTGCACATCGCTGACGGCTAGAGATACCCATTCTTGCAACGGATAAGTGTGGGTTCTATCTACGCCCTTAAGCAAAGAAATGATTTCGTCACCGTAGCGTTCGATCTTAATCTTCCCGAATCCGGGAATTTGTTGAAGTTCCTCTAACGTATGAGGCAAGAATACAGCTAACGTCTGCAGCTCTCGATTCGTTGCAATGAGATATGCGGATTTCTTCTCTTCGACGGATTTGGCTCTCCTCCACTTACGTAAATCGGCAACCACCGTCTCCGCGTCTTGCGAATCCGCATAACATTGGAGCAGTTGCGGGAAAGCCGGTCGGCGTTCCCAGAATGGCGTTTCCTCCAACATACCATCCAAAAGCGGCCTAAAACCTAACTTCATCTTGCTCGCTACCCCATGACGAAACGCGGCAAGCAACTCCTCCCAACTCATGCCTTCGTACCAAATGTCCTCGACTTCCGACGTTCCAAGCTGGATCGCCCTCCACCCTGCGCTCCAAATCCCTTGCAACTCCCCGATGAATACTTGCGCTCTGTCCTCCGCCTGACCCGTTACCCGTTCGAACTGATTCAAAAACACGACCTGCATCTTGACTTCCTCCTTAAACCGCCCATGCGGCATAGTATATGGATGTTCAAGCAGCAATGCCGGCCTGCCTCGGAACGCAAAAAAACACCTCCCGCCGGACGGCGATGAGGTGCTTCTTCTATTTTGGGGTGTTTTGACTATTCAATGCTAACCAAGAATGTCTACGTATCAAGGTTTTTGTGCTCTAACTGACATGATGAAATCACCATTATTGTGGGCAGGCGTGGGCAAAATGTGGGCAAGTGCAAATCACTCTGGAGATCAATCTCTGGAGTTTTCTTTTTCTTGAACCCAATTATAAAATCTTATCGTGTTCAATATCTTATTTTCGACTCCCCAGTCGTTAATACTTTTTTTATGCATTTCAAACTTTGATCTGATATCTATTTTTTCCAACCTATTCATCTTACTTAATAACTGCAATCCTGTCGGCCAATTCAAACACGGTTGTTCGCACATTTCACCACTCTTATTTGGAACTTTGTAATCCACTATGTGATTATGACTTCTTAATAGTTCTATTTCTTTCGAATTATAAAGTTCATCTAGTTTCAATACTTCAGGGTCTATAACCACTCCCGACCAATCCTGTTTCTTTTCGATATTATACGCTTTAACGATTCCCTTGCCATATAAATATTGTCTTTTATCTTGTTTTATTGATATAGGTCCACATGAAATGCCGCCCCTGATTGGAACTCCATCGTACATAAGTGCAGCACTCAATATATTCACAATCATAATAAAACCAACAAAACTTAATGCATTCTTATCACCAGTCCAAATTATTATACTGTCCGATAAAGTTAGAAAGCTTATTTGCACGTCATCATATTTCAGATCTCTCAAAGTTTTATTTACATTTTTCTCAGCTCTCAAAACATTCCTTTCAATTACGCTTTCGATTATTTTTTCAAGATCATTATGACTATTACTATTGACCATGTCTCTAAACCCTAGAATATCCAAAAAAGCTATAAACTTTTCATCTCCCATGATAACCCTCCTATGAACTTCACTATGTGACTATTCGACATGCTAACCCCTATACCTTTCGGTAGTTTCACAACGCTCTGCAAGCCAATCAGACAACGATCGATCCGCCAATTTAACAAGTAATTTTTTGTCGCGAGATGAAAGTTCTACACGGACGACCTTGTCAGCAATTGCAGACTGTAGGTTCTTAGGAGCTCTAGCGATTTGTCCTGCTTGGGTAGAATTTATAGAGCGCTCTATAATTTTTTGTTGGATTGGCACATCCAATTGAAGGAGAGACAGTCTTAAATTAACCCAATTTTGTGACTTGCCGAATTCCTTTGAAACCCTGTCCTGCGTCCACCCAAACCGTTCCAACATCTCCCGGATTCCCTCTGCCTCTTCGATCTCCGAATATCATAATAATCCTCAGTGAAGCGGATATAGCCTTGCTGGGAGCCTGTCGCATCGCTTGGCAGTTAGATACCACCTCTATCGGAGACTCAGAAACGTTGATCAGCTAACACATTTCAACCTACAGACAGCGCGCATGAAGTATCAGCTAGCGGATTCGGATTCTTAGGCGCATTACTCAACTGTTTGAAGATCCTTCTTGACCTCGCACAGTTCCCTGACCGTCATGTCCTCAGCTTTCTTCGATTTACCGGTTGAGGGAATATCATGTGCCTGTCCGAGGAACTCTGAACGGTCAATTGATTCCGGCAGAGAGAGCATTTCGAACAATTTCCCGCTAGGAAGATGTTCCGATGTCGGAACATTTGAAAATTGATTGAACGCTTGAATTAGGTTCCAAGCAGTAGTCTTCGGAATGTCTATCGATTCAAGCCAGCTTAACCATTGCCCATGTGCTAAATCATTTTCCTTCACATGCTTCAACCGCTTACCGATTTCGAAAACTGCTTGTCCTGCGACTTGCATAAAGCTGTTGATCTCTGTGTTGATAACCGATAGGTCAGTAGATAAGAATAAAAGCACCCGAGGGTGCTAGGATTGGTTCATATGCAATTGTAAGTCATTAAGAATTGATTTTAATGCTTCATTTTCATCATCAAGATTAATAACGAACCACGGAATCCTTTTGCCCTTAGATTCTTCTGATGCCTTTGCTTTGAAAATGCCCGTCCCAAGTTTATATATGCTGATTTCCCAATTCCATTCAGTCGTTACCGTACCCGATCCTCCAAATGGTTTTACGCTCTCCAGAAGAATTGCATAATTTTTTACTTCGTGAAATATGGAACTCATAATAACACCTCCTTAGTCATACTTCGACAGCAGGAAGGCATTTCCTTTTATTCTAATTCAGCACTCATCCTGCTTGTTCCGAACCTCATCAACGTGAATTGACCCACGAAGTGGCTCAAGACAATGGACTGATAACACTCTGCTGATATCCTCATCTCTTGCTCATCAATCACTAGCTGCGAGCCTCTGGTAATAATCCGAATGTTCTATTCAATAGAAAAACGATCCGTGAATAGATCGCTATTCTAAGCATTTAATTATTTTTTGTTCAATTGCTGTGAGTCTTAGGAATAACCTACGATCACGGCCGATAAGACTGATCTCCTAATAGAATTACTTTTTCCTTTGACGCCATCCAGTATGCAACTAAGGATGCAAACGCAAAAACAGAATATGAAATAGGATTTTCGGATTGCCTGAGACCCTCGATAAGGATAATGTATATTTACAGTAAGATCCCCATCCTTTCGGGAACCATTCGCTCGACCTGTTTTACTTATGATCCTCTATTCATATTAATCCCACATCCCAAGAATATTAGTAACTTTGATTTTCCAATTTCCTGTATGTGTGACTCTTTCGAAATTTTTATCATTACTACTCAGCAGTTGTGTTCGACTCAATCGGGTAAGTTCTTTCCAATCTTCATTAAAAATATATATGGCATTTCCAAACCAAACATTTTCCAAGATAACTTTTTTATCATTTATGACAGCACCAAAATATTTACTAAATCTATTTTCACCAACGATGTACTGCGTCGGTTTCAGTGACTCAAAAAATTCAATCCGTTCAATAATCAGTTGTTTTGTTTCTTCAGAAGGTGATCTTAACCTCATAAGTATTTGTTCTACGTTAGAATTGATGTTTTTCTGACCAGGCGGTAGCAGTTCCCACTTAACATATAAAGTTGATATGTACTGCTCATTCGTAGCATCCGCACTAAATATATTGCTTACACCTGTGTTCTCCATAAATAAGTTAATATGAAACAATAATTCCTTTTCAAACGATGGGTCATCCTTCTTTAGCTGTGTATCCAAACTGAATTTTATAGTTAGTGTTGTTTCATTTTCTTCTAACTTTTCTAGATTGATATTTATGTTTTTTTCATACCAGTGCTCTTTTTGTCTTACTAGTTTTGTCCAACTCATTTCGTGAGAACCTTTACTCCAATCTCCGAAATTAGGGACTTGGCCAGCTGAATAAGTCTTACTTATCTTAGGGAGATCCTTTCGAACAAACGTTCTCCCTTCTTTGTTATACTTTGAATACCTTCCATTCTCTTTAGAAGGCAATACAGAATCCTCGATCTGAATCGAATCATTAATAAATTCTATTCCAATGTGACTATAAACTCCCTGTTTAATTTCTGATACTGGAATTTGTTTTACAGCCCCTACTACTAGTTCATTAGACTCCAGCTCTTCCACCTTTTTCAGTAAGTCTGTAGACAATTTAAACACATTCTTTTTCCAAGGTCTCTTCATATTTGTATCCTCCAATTCTTCTTATAATTTTGATGCTGATGGTTTATTGTCTCTTGCATCAATGATGAAAGCTTTAACTTTAGCTCCGTTATCTTCGCTTATTTTTTCAGCCAATTGCTTAATACGTTCCGCTTTATCGAGCTCATCATCTTTTTGGACAATGACCATATAGAAGCCATGGGTAATACCCTCACCTTTGAGATATTGAAGCAATTGTTTTTGTAATCCATCGTAAAACTTACTATTACTAGCTCTTTTGACCTCGAGGAGAACTCGATGTTGAAATCCTTCTGTAAACTTAAAATCTACTGGACCTCTCCCAATGTCTACTTCACGTGAAATATCAATATTGTTAGCATAGCAATAGTGTTTTACAACTCCTAGAAATAATAATTGAGAGGCTTCTTCTATCTTCGGTTTTTTAACTATCCCTTCATTCCATAATAGTTTATATCCTGAGTTGTCTATTATGAAAGTTTCAAAGATTCTTAATAAAGCTTCTACAAATCCAGGTAGGTCTTGTTCTCCTGTTATAGGATTGATAATGAATGGAAAAGAATCACGAAACTTCTTTGACTGCTCATACCATTTATAGAATCCGTATATATCCTTTTCTAAATCATATGGTATTGAATCTCGACCCTCATTGAACTCAACATACTTTTCGACAAAGCTAGGATTATTTCTAGCGATATTAATAATATCTTCTTTTCTAATTTTGCTTTTAACTTCAAAATTTAAATCATTTCTAAGTGTAAAATTTTCATTTTCCCAAGCCCAAGTTAGAAAATCCTCAGAATTTATTGTGGAAAGATGTCTTAACACCTTTTCTGGCACAAGCAGGATGGGACGTGGCCTTTCAGTAAACGGATTAATTGGAAGTTCAACAATATTGCTCTCCCAACGAAGATATTCAAAGTTAAAATCAGAGTTTCTCACTCGTACTCTTTGAGTAGGGATCTTGTGCCTTTTACATATTTCCAGAGTGTAATCAATTAACTCTCTTTTAAGTATGTTAGCAGCAATGTCACTTATCCTATCCCGTCCTATTCCTTTACCCAGCAACGACATTTCTTCAAAATGTACCATGTCTCTGATTCCTAGACCTATTGAATCAATCATTACACTCGCAATATTTATTGAAAAACCTGGACCAGATCCTGCCCCGTCAGTATCACTTCCTGCAAAACCTAAACATAACTCACTTGCCTCTGGGAATGACAATATACTCAGTAGTTTGTTATAGGATAATGAAAAGGTATTCCCGCCACTTTTTGCAGCAAGTTCGAATGCCCTCTGAAAGAAAACAATAATCTTAGTGTGTGAATTTACAAAAAAACCTTCTTTACATTGAAAAAGTAAAAATGGATCAATAAAAAGTTTCGTATCAACGGTCAGAATGGGATCAAACCAGTCGTCAGCTTTAATTTTTTTTATTCCAAATAACTCAGAGAAAAGCATGAAGTTGTTCCTCCATATGTCATAATCTATTGTTACATATTTCGACAACAGGAAGGATTTACCTTCCGCATGTCGAAAAATGATCAAAGGAGGTGCTGTATGTTCAAGTCTGGATTTCTACTAGATACCGATGAAAAAATAACTGCTGCACTTTATAACCAAACTCCCGTTTCAGTATGGAAAAACGGCAAGCTTTATTATGAAGGTGGTCCGATCCAAGAACAGACCGAGGAAGCCGTTTATATCAATGATGGGTATTTCTTGAAAGCTACCTGTATATTCAAGATCGCTTAGGCTTGCCTGGTATTTGCCTTACGAACTTATCGTTCTCGTCATAGACCATGATACATAACCCCTTAATAGCCCCCTTTGTTTCGAAAAGTAACTTCATTGCCTCGTCTTTCGATAGCGGAACATTGATGCGTTTCCCGTTATACCCGAGGTAGTACTTCAGCCCAGGACCCCCTTAGACAAACGAAAAGGGAGTGCTGACGTTAGCCGCACTCCCATATGATTTTTTATCTCTGTTACTGTAAACTGAGTTCAACTTGAGATATAAAAATAGCAAAAATCCTCTAACAGTGTACCTAGATTATTACGAAGAACTACTTTTTATCTGTGTTGTCGTCAGCCATGTAAAACATACAACTATTACGAACGAAATTGTTTAGAACGCTATCTATCCTTAGTTTAACATGGAAATCCGTAAGCTCCTCGATCGGAGCCAGCCCGAAAGTCTCCCCGTCGAAAATTAAGTATACGGGCGTTCGATTAGCGGCGGCTTCGTAAAGGGCGTGCGTTGTGGCAAGCGGGATCATCGCGAAATCCCCAAATGTATTAATCATTTTGAAATGTGAAATGTGCTTCTTCTATATTATCAATGTTCCAAACTACTCCATCGTAAGATTTGATTAAAAATGAATAGTCATAGTTCCTGGCTTTCCAATATTCACGAACATAGACTTTGCTAATTTTGACGTTGGGATTATCACTTTCTTCAGTTTCTGGGTCCGAGAGAGCAAGACCATAAAAATCCTTGTGTTCCTTGTTGCGGTATTTTTCTTGTTTCATTTGTTTTAGTAAGATATCCGGAGAGACTCCGTTTATATAAGAATGTCTAAAATCGTTTGTGAAAAGTGAGATATATTTATTAATTGAATTAATATTAGGATTTAGCTCAAGTCTGATTTCGTAATAATCATTTATTAAGTCTATTATTTGCTTTTTTTCTTTTTCCAACGAAGTGTTACTAAAAGTTTGTTGATATTTTCTTTTATCCCCTTGGTATGTATTTCTATATGATTCGATCTTTTTTACTTTATCTCTGGGGATGAGATTCATTTTCTTCGCAGGCATATCATAACCAATAATATATTCAGGGTTAATATCCATTTTTATTAGTATCTTCTCAAGCCCATCTTCGTAAGTTACTTTTAAAAGCTCAATGTTTTTTCCATCTCTATTGTATTTATTGAAAGTTTCAACTTGTGATTGAAGTCCATATATATACACTGATAATAAAGTAACTATGAATAGAACACCTGAGATATAGAAAACACACATGTGATTATTGAAACGATCATATCTATTTATTTCGTCGTTTGCTTTATAGAAAAGTAAACTAACTATAAAGTAAAGTAAAAAAGCTACCGCGGCTGTTAGAGTAGAATCAGGAATAGAGTCCCCACTCATAGATAATAACTGAAGCCTTAATATAATTCCCATTAAAATGATGTATATTGCCATAAAGAGTGCCATTTTAAGCTGATCTAAAATACTATTGCTTGTGCGTCTTCGAAACCAGATTATTAGTTTATGATATAGGGAAATGTGTTTAACCAGGATGTAAGATAGGATAAATGGTAATAGAATAACAAGAGATTGATATATACCATTAGTTATATACAAATTGTATGACACTGGCGTTACAGTGAGTATTTTCTGAAACATAAACTGTTCTGATAAAAAGGGAGAAAATGCACCTTGAATAAATACGAAGCCAATAAGAAAAACAGCAAATGGAGCAAACCATAAATCCTTAATAAAGGTTAAAGTTCTTTGAATGCTATTCAAAATTATTCCTCCAAGAATACAAGATAATGTTTCAACAATATTCGACAGTTTAACAGGATTTCCCTGCAAAAAAAGCCCGTCAGCCGAAGCCAACGGGCTAATCTACTATGGATTTACAACATCATACTCGTCCACATCGAATGTAAGGATTTTATCGAAGATCACGTATTCACTCCGGGCTTTGAACGGTCCTTTGTTCCACGTCTTCACGAATTTGTATTTAGCTGGACCGCTACCAGCATCTTTAGCATCATACCATGAGATGAATGCGTTAAGTTCAGTAGCGCTAAGATCGTATTCCTTAATTTGACCGCCGGATATGTAGACCGTGAGGAGTGCACGTCCGGGGTTTGGCGGAGCTATGGGAGTTGCAGATGCTTCATTTGATAGTGTGCTCTCGCCAATGACATTAACAGCTACAACAACGTAATAATACGTAGTGCCGATTGTAACATTAGGGTCAGTATAGAATGTGTTAGTCACATTAGTTGCAATAGTTGTATATGGCCCACCTGATGACGTTGATCTTTTTAGTGTATAGTTTGTCACACCGACTGTAGAAGTCCATGACAAGTCAACCACGCTATTACCGCCGGTTGCGCTAAGATTAATTGGCGCCTGTGGACGAGAGAAAACGTCAAACTCATATATCTTTGGATTCGAATTTTCCGTTCCTGCACAAATAAAAACGGTCTTCACTCCTGTGATAGCCCCAATATTTTGTTGAGTTCCGTCTATAACTAGATGATTACTACCGGCTAATTCAGTCCCAATACTCATAATTTGATTATTATTTTCGTCAAACGCTCTTATTGAAAACTTTCCATCGGCTTTAATTTTATAAGCGTTAAGTGTAACTGGTGAATCAAAAGTGTACCAAGCATACTGTTTCGCTTTATTTTCAGCATTGTTTCCATAGTAAAGTTGGAAGAGTGTGCCTTCGCTATTATCTGTAATTAAATTAGTTGTATTTCCTGAAGGAGTGATAACGCCGGCTATTGGGTCAATCTGACCAATTTCAAGAATCTTTCCATTCAATAATCCTTCTGAGTACGCACTTACAGACTTTATTGGAGCTGTTAATCCGATTATTAATGCGAATCCCATTAGAAATAATAAAACCTTTTTCACTTATTAACCCCCTAATATGTAATGCCCCCATTGTACGAGGAAACATAAGGAATTATAAGACTGATAATCTACTTTTTTCGACATTATACTAAAGAGTTAAAAAGGAAAATCCCGGAAATAAAAAAAGCCCGAGAGCCGAAGCCCCGGGCTAATCTTTTATGGAGAGGTCACATCGTACTCGTCGACATCGAATGTAAGAATCTTATCGAAGATAACGTACTCAGCGCGTGACTTAAACGGCCCTTTGTTCCACGTTTTTACGAACTTATATTTTGCGGGACCGCTGCCGGCATCTTTAGCGTCGAACCAGGAGATGAATGCATTAACCTCAGCCATGGATAGATCGTATTCCTTTTCAAGTCCGTTCGTCATGGTTATAGTGAGGAGCGCTCGATTTCCTTGAGCAGGTTGTTCTGGATCTTCAGGGTTAAGAATTGTCCCAGTATCATCAATGTCGATTGCATCCAGTGAAAATAGACCATTTACATCAATCTCAACATTGTGCTCAATATCTGGAAGATCTGTTTTCTCGAACACAAGGATTTGGTGATTTAAACTATTGAATTCAGAAAATGCACTATCGTATTCCCCATCGATTATTACCTTGTTGCTTTCACTATTAGGTCTATCCGTATTGTAGTTAGCTATTAACCTAAATTTCGTTCCTTTAAATTTAAACTTAACGCTCCCCTTGGTTCCAACAAATATTTTTATTGAACCTCCATAATAGGCACTGTCGTAGGTATATCCCCAAGACTCTCCAGTGTAAATAAAATTGTAATCCGTTTCATCATATCTTGTCCAACCCGTCTCAGGATTTTGTAGGACGTCGCCCACTACAGCAGCGCTCGCATTCGAAACAAATGTGAATAACATAACTGCACTAAGAACTATTGAAACAATTTTCTTGTTTATCTTATTCAAACTGCAGACCCCCTCAAAAATAATTAATCAAGCCCTATTATTGAGTTACTACATCGTACTCGTCGACACTGAAAGTAAGAATCTTATCAAATATCACGTATTCATTTCGTGCCTTAAACGGGCCTTTGTTCCATGTTTTAACGAACTTATATTTTTCAGGACCGTTACCGTTATCTTTCTCATCAACCCACGTAATAAATGAATCTAATTGCTGCTGTGAAAGATCATATTCCTTAATACTTCCATTTGTCATGGTAATAGTCAGAATTGCTTTACCGTTAGAAATGGGTTGTAAAGTTGCAGAAACTTCATTAGATAATCCGCTCTGACCGTTTGAATTTACGGCTACTACCACGTAGTAATAGGTTGTCCCGACAACAGCAGTCGTGTCTGAATATATATTGCCTGTTACATTACTTGCAATATCTGTATAGGGACCACCAACTGTAGTGCTCCTCTTAACAATATAACTAATTGCTCCGGTGACAGCATTCCAACTCAGTTTAATGTTTGAATTATGGGACTGAGCACTTAAATTACTAATTGAATCCGGAATTTCTGTGGTTGGATTTGAATCAGGATCTAATACATACCCAGAATCATCGATATCAATCGCATCCATATAAATATGATAATTTGAGTTTTCATGCGCATTTGTTATTTTTACAGTATGTATTGTGTCAGTTAAATTTAGTTTTTCAAATGCAAGTACCTGCCATACCTCCCTACCATCTCCGGCACAGCTATATGTATATTCCACCCCGTCAATCAAAACTTTCACATTGTCTGATTGATTAGCATAATAGTACATGTTTATTATTCGTAATTTAGTTCCCTTAAACTTAAACTCAACAGATTCATTTTGGAATAAAAGGTTATAGGTGTTATTAAATGCAGCTGTTGTACCTCCACTCACTCGGTTTGAAGAATATTTAATAGAGGGATCTGAGTCATCAATTCTCTTCCAGCCGCTTTCAGGTTGCAGTAATTGTTGACCAACTATAGCAGAATCTGCGAACGAGACTGATGAAAAAAGTGTTGTGATTACTACCAATAAAGCTAAAATTGTAAAACTAATTTTCTTTTTCACTATAAAGCCGCCTCCTAGTTAAGTAATGTTCCAATCATACGAGGAAAAATCAGGAATTATAAGACTGATAATCTACATTTTCCGACAGTATACTTAAGAGTTAAAAAGGAAAATCCCGGAAACTGAGGTCTCCGGGGGAATGTCAAACTATATGTTTACCTAAACTATGTTTTATTGGGAAACAATCGACTTAATATGCTCTTTCCCTTCTGCTTATTCTCCGTTTTACTGATTTTCTCCAATAACGAACGTGCTTCTTTATCGGTTACAAGTTCACCAGTATTCGCGTAATGCTGAATCCAAAGGGGTAATCCACCGGTGAGATATGCGTTTTCCAACTCGTCCTCCCGTGGGACGATACATTCGTCTCCAACAGCCAATACAGGATAGGAACTGCCAATGATTTGCTTAAGTTTTGGCCCATCAGGAACACCAGATTTAGAGGTTCGTTCCTGATATGACAACCCCGCAGAATGTTCCACCGCATTTAATTCCTGTTTAACCTGCTGAGCTTTCTTATAGAACACGTTGGCCTCTGCGATCTTTAGAGTCAGAAGTGCTCTAAGTTCCCGAGCTTCCGACTGCACCTTGTCTATATCATCGTTAATACCATCCACTTCATGTTTCCATGCCGTTTTTACATCATCAAGTAGGATCCGTAGCTTTTCCTTTTTACCGGAATTTGCTCCAGAAGTGAGCATCTCCAGTCTCTCAGTCGCTGTAGAAATATCGAGTGCGATATTCTCCGCTTTCTGTTTTAGTTCGGATAGTTCTGTGGTCGTATATTCCTTCGTACCTGCTGCGTCTTCAATCATGGCCTGCTTGTATCGTTCAGTAGCTTGCACATGTTCAGATTTCTTTTTCCTAATTTCGGAGTTCAAGGCTGCGACTCTCGAATTAATTACAGTATTTGCGCTATTAAATTCTGTAATGGCTTGCTGAAATGTATGTTTCAAGGTAAATACCTCCTAATGTTTTGACGATTATTATTAATTTTCAAGGTGATTAAGTCCGATAGCTAGAGATTATTAGACCGAAGACGGTAAGCTTCTTCAATGATTGCATCCACATCAGAATCGCCAGTAGGAGTAGGTGCATGATGATTCTTTTTTTGTCGATTCGCCATGATCCTATTCGCTTCAGCTACCATTGTTGTGACTATTTCGTTACCTATTTCTTCTTCAGTACGATGTAAACCCGCTTTCACTATGTCTATAGCTGTAGTTTCTGGACTTAACCCGTTCGCAATGGCCTTATCGATCATATCGCTGTTGACTTTCGTACGAAAACTTTCAAGCATATTAATTCGTTGTTGCTCTGTATAATGATTCATTCTTATCTTCCTTCCGTTTATGTTTCGTTACTTAAGTTATCGTTACTTTCTTTTTCCGCTTTGATCGTCCTAATCCAGTTTAACTGCTTAATTTGAAGCGATTTTCATTAGTTGCCCATGTACCACACCCACCAACGAAAGCGAAAGGATCTTTTTGAAATAAAATCTAGCGGGATTTCGGGCTCACGCGCACCCGCATTCCTTTTGGGGCTGTCCCAGTACCTTTTTGTTCCAGAACCATCTTGTTTCCCTGCCACATCGCCCTCTCACGCGCCCGCTACTACAACACAGGATGTACATACACCTATGCCTTCATGTGATGCTAAGACTAAGACCCGAACCATATGCGATTCTGAATGGCTACTAGGTCATCCTCTATTACTTTTGATTTATCGTATTCAACTACAATGTTCAATATTTCGATAGATATATCAGTGGCTAACGCTCCTGTATATATAGCATTATCTAAGATTCGGTCTATCTTGACACTTACATCTACCCTATCTCTATCCCTGCTATACCTCATCGAATTAATATCTCGGATCCGTTCGCGTTCCTTTGTGGTAATCTCATTGAATGCTTCTTGGTACACATCGGGATGATTGGATTTCAATAGCCCTAGAGTTAATGGAGATCTCTTAAATAAACTCAATAGGAATCTAAACATGGCTTACCTCCTCTCTAATCGTTTGATCAATGTAACCTATAGCTAGCTGGATGCTTCGCTTAACATGGCTTAGGCTATCGCGTCTCTAGTCTAGACCAACCAGCCTGGCAGGTTACCACTTGTTACTACAATCGTTTCATAACCAGACGCACTCGGTTTGTTCGGATCAATGATCTCCCACATGATGTGTACTTGATTCATACCTGCACTGAAGTAATGATCAACAACCTTACGTGTAGGATTCTTCTCGATCCAGTTCTTCAGCGCCTCACGCGGATTAGCTGAGTTAAGTGTTACTGTACCTTGCTTTGGTTCCATATATATCACCTCCCCTCATTACTGACATAATTCCAGATACATCACCTGATGCTCTAGGAGCGCCATACAGGAATCAATCTTTCGATAAGCATTAACCCCACTAGACTATCTTTAGAACGTCTCAAATCGACCACAGGAAGGCTTCACTATTCTGTTTATATAGAATCTAAATAAGTAAGGAGATATCTATATAAATATTTAATAAACAACCTAGATAGGTGGGCTATCTGACGTGCTTCATGGTATTAAGCTCAATCGTCAATCTCAGGACGGATTAACATGAATTGATGGCATTCGTTGGGAGACTCGTTTTTGATCTTCTCGATAACCCACCCATCCCGCAGATGCATTGCCAATATGTCCAATTGTTCGGCAGCATCCGGATCGGTGAATTTAATCTCAAAGTTCATGAAGCCACGATTTTTCAGATGTTTATCCTTCAGCCTGTCATAAGCGTCTTGAATCGCGAACACAAGATCCTGATATATCTCGTGATCTGCCTCGTATGCTTCGCTTATGACCTCGTGAGCAATCGGGCCGACATAATCATCTACTTCGCTCCATTGAAAGTCGGGTCCAGAAGCAGCCTCTAGCATCTTCCCGATGTAGCCCTGGTAGAGCTCATAATTACCTGCGTTGTCCTTCAAGAATTGGGAAAATGATATTGGTTTTCCGTCAAGTGTGACCGATGCGAATAGATCTTTAATAGACTGTTTCATTGATTAATCTTCCCCTCATTATTGGGTTTGGTCTTGCTCTATTTCAGCTACTTCCTCAATTGCAAGGCGCAGCCTGGAAAGCAGATTTGTAAATGCGCTATCTCGATTGTTTGCGTAAATAAATTTACTCATTTGCAATTGCCGCTGGGCTTGTTTGTCCAAGATCGGTTCACGCTGCATATATCTACAGCGGATAAGGCGCATCTCCTTGATTGACAATTTATCGACAACTCTCTCAACCCGCTCGCAGTAATCTAGCCTCTGTTGCTGTGTGAATACGTTCCATACTGCGATATCTGCCGTCGAATCACTGGTAACATTCGTGTTTCCGTGATACCGAACTTCGTAACTGCCGGTAATCTGAACTTCTTTCCGCTCAAATTTCTGATACTTAAATTCGCGGTACGTATCCAGATATCTCTCCATAATGCGTTGAATCTCTTTCCGTTCATCTGCCGCTGAGCTCTTCCCCATAGATTCACCCGCTCGCTATATGTTAGGAACCTCTATAGGATCTGCTCCAAAATCTAGTTTGAAAGCACCGGCTAACTTAAAGAACGCTGAGGTCCGAATCTTTGTATATGTCCCTTCCGCAATTCCAAGTTCAATCTGATAAATCTGATAGTCTCTTGCTTCGTCTGAATCCATGTATCTAAGCTTGATCATGTCTTTTTCGGACAAAGGGAGCCGCTCGACAATTTGTTCCAAGCGTTGAATAAGCATTTTACGCCGTTCGGATTGTTCTATCTCATAGGCCGATTCATTAAGATCTAATCTACCAGAAGCGTCATTTTCGGCCTCGACCAATTTGAAGTATCTATAGCGCTCGAAGAGGTCCTCACATACTCGCTGAAGTTCTTTTTTCTGAGCCGCAGTTAGTCCTTTGATCAATTTCGTTGCCATGTGCTCATCCTTTCGTGATGTATTGCGTTAACTGTGCAACTTGCTAATTCAATAGCTTATTATTCAGCTTCTTATCCAGCTTATCAGCCCCAAAAATAAACGCCTCTGGGTCACCTCCAGCAGCTACCCATTGTTGGTGGGCTATTTGCTTATTTCGGTGATATATTTCTGGATCCATACTGATCTCAGGTTCGTATTGAATCACTTCAGCTATGGTTGGAGGGAATTTACTGGTCTTGATGTGCTCAACGACATTATCCTGAGCGATGTAATACGGTGTGCCGGTTAACATTTCAACCCATAGCTTGGTTTGTTTTTCATCCCACTCACGGCTCGGGTAAGCTGTCGTGATCATGGCCATAATCTTGATTACTTCCGTCTCCTTCATGCTGCTCCACCTTTCTAAATTGTTTATCAAGAAAATCCATTGTATCTTCGAACTTCGATTTCTTCTTGGGATAACCATGATTGCTCGGGTTGGAATTCATCTTTATTGCTAGGTCGATATATTTCTTCCTGAGCTTATCTGGAGAAAGTATGTTCTTTTGCCAGAATGAATCTGACGTACTCCAATCAATGATTTTGTGCAGTTCCTTCGTATCTCTCTTATCTATTTCAACGATCTTACAAAAGTCATCTGCCCACGTCTGCATATTAACGTTTCTTATAAGGTGATCGACTTTATTAATCGCTGCATGCTCCATTATTTTCGAATGAAAATATAGAGACATTTGATAATAAACATTGTCCTCGGAATAAGCGGTTTTCTTATTTCGGGAGGAAGGATCTTCTTTAATTTCATTTCTCTTTACTTTCTCTTTCTCTTTCTCTTTCTCTTTCTCTTTCCCGATTTCTTCCGGAGGAAACGCATCATTATCGTCGTTTCCGGTATCAGAAACATCTCTTATATGATGGTTTCCGGTGGAAGAAACTATATTTCCGGGTTTATGAGGCAATGAACCAATGCGCTTCTTGAATGCATCCTTCACGTTGTCTACTAAGTTCTGCACCCATATGATTTGGTGATCTTGCCACAAGTCCTTATCGATAGTTCCCAGTTGAGCGAGTGTCTCAAGGATGCTAACTCCTTTCTCCTCATCAACCCTAGTCTTAGACAACAAGAACCGTTTATTGGCTTGATCTCCGTAATGGAATGCCATTCCCTCGGTGTCACCTAACACTTCAAGAAGCTTGAACCAGAATGCATAACCATCGTTACCATAGTCATTTTCTAGGATGAATAAGGTTCTTCCGGCTTTGATATAATGCGGGAAATAGTCAACTGTACTCTTAGTTGGTCTCGCCATATAATATTTACTTCACCGCCGATCGACGTTTCATTGATTTAACTGGTTCCGATAAGAGCTCTTTCATTACCGGCTCCATCCCTCCCCCGCCTTTCCTTCTTGGTTTCAATGAACATTAGATCCATTTTCTCCATGCACTGTCTGATAGTTATGTTGCCTTCAAGGAAGGAAAACAGGGGATCGCAGAGGTATGCAACCTCATCATCATCTCGCTCGATTCCGCATAATCCCAGAATGGTATGAATCAGCTCGAATTTATGTGCTTCGAGGGGCAATACGGTTACGCCGGCCGTATCAAGGGCAGTTAGCTCAGCTTCCAAGTCTTGCAGTAGAATAAGAAGCGGACGCATGATGATCCAGTTGAAATAGATCGTTGCCATTTAATCGCTCACCACTCTCAAAGATGATGTATGAGGCCTGTCCACTGCATTGAAGCTCTCCTGTCCGAAAATCCCTGACATTGGCGCCGACGATTGCGAACCACTATCCATGATCACTTCTGGATCCTGAACAGAATCAGCATAGAGAGATAGGATTGAATCGCGCTCCTGCCGTAATTGCTCAATGCGGCCACGCATCTCTTCACGTTGCTCCATGGTGTATGCGCTCGTGTTACAAATAAGCTCCTTCGCTAGGCGGACATGCTCTCCGCTGATCTCCAGCAGCCTCGGACCGTGCTCAGCACTATCAATAGCTCGTAATCGCGTCTGTAAATTAAATTCAGCCATATCATTTGGCTCCTTTCTATATTCTTCGTCCGGCTGCTTTCCGGAAATATCCAGCTTCCAATCCGAGCAGTGGCTCCATCCGTTCCAGGTGTAAAACAATCCTGCCGTCGTTACGGAAAGTCGAGCACTGCTTAACAACTGACTCTATCTCATCTCTGCTCTTGTCGAGCATCAACGATAATTCCGTAATAAGTTGTATCAACCAACCCTCAGGCATTGGGAGCAACTCCTTCTCTGGAAATAATCTCTTCACAAAAGGCCCGGAGCTCCGACACGTCAAAACCTTCTCGTTCGAGCCCTTCAATCACGGATTCGAGAGGAATAGAACCATCATCGGCAATCGCGTCAACAATGCATGCGCTAAACACCTGCTCACGGTCTGCCCTTGTGAGGATAGGATTATCGACTTCGATCGCTTGTTCCTGCGACATGGACAGTACCCGATCGAATCGTAGCTGAAATTCCGAAAATTCAGCATTGGTCATATCGCGAGACTCATTTGCAATTAGCCGAACAGCTTCCATGAAAAACTCCGCCTCTTTTCCTTGCCCTTGCAAACAATCCGGAATTTCGCCTCTCTGGATTTGCTCAAAGACATTCTTATCGAAGCTGTTCGCTTCGTAAACACCGCGCCAGTTAATCACCTGTTTTGCCTGCATTAAAATATCGCTCCCTTGATTGAGTTTTAATGAGTTGCTAGTAAGCGGAGATGATCAACATAATTCCCGTTAACTGACCAAGTGTAGTTCAATCATGAGCGAAGCGCTCAGCTGCTCTTGCCTTTTGCGCCTCTTTCCAACGAAGCAAATCAGCTTTATCGATTTTGCGGCTTCCGCCGATCGTATAACTCGGGATACCGCCAGCTTCAGGGGCAATTCCGCAATATTCATAGACACGTGTACGCGAAATTTGTAAGTAGTCGGCCGCGACTTGCGGCGAGCAAACATCCGGCAAATGCTCGGCCCTTAGAACCCTCTTGCGTCCGTTTATAATCGGAGCTTCACTTGTTGCTGCGGATTCGCGGTTACGAATCTCATTGGTGCCTTCCACGATCAAAGCCTTCATTGCCATTAAGCTACTCGCATTCTCATTCAGCAGTCTTTCAAACACTACGTCCAAGAATCTTTGCGTTGAATCAATGCTCATGGTCTTTCTCCTTCATTAATTGATGGATTAAATTAGTTCGTTGCAGATTGTGGCTGCTTGTTCGGTTTCGACTTGCTATATCCGATACGAAAGATGTCATCAAATTTGACTTCGAGAGCATCACATATTTTTTTGGCGGCTTGCGGACTCGGGTTCCCTTTCCCGTTCGTGATTTGTTCGATGGTTGCTTCTTCAATCCCAACGACTACAGCAAATGAATGTACTGTATGTCCTTTGCGGATAAGCAGTTCTACGAAATGTTTGGCATTATAAAACTTAATTACTGGTTCCATGTAATCCCCCCATTCCTATTTCTAATTCGTTTGTTGTTTCAGAAACAACATCTTCAACAAAAAAAATTTCCCTTGGATCCTTACTGAAAACTCTTGAAATCTTCAACATATTCTCCGCGGAAGTATTCGCCCCATTCTCTATTGCTGATATCGTGGCTTTCGTTACACCTATAATTTGAGCCAGCTCTTCCTGGGTCATATCGAAAGCCTTACTTCGACGCAGGTACTTAACATCATTTTTCAATAAAATCACCTCACTCTTTTGTTGTTTCACACTTTACAAAATTCATTTTATTATGGATGTTATAAAGTGTCAAGTACGAAACAACATTCCTCTTTATCTTTGTTCGTCTATACCTTACAATAGAAACCAAGATGATCAGATGGAAGGAGTTATAACAATTGAATCAGAAATTTGGTGAAAAACTTCGCGAACTACGAGGGAAAATGACTTTACGAGATGTTGCTAAACTCACCGGGCTAAGTCACACATATATACGCGATCTAGAATTAGGAAACAATCGAAAAACTAATAAGCCACCAATACCATCAAGAGAGACACTACGGAAACTTTCTGAAGCTTACGATCACCCATATGGTGATCTTCTTGAATACTCCGGTTACTTTGATGGTCTCTCTGATGATAAGAAAAAACAATTAAAAGAAGCGTACAATGATCGATCGAAGGTAATTGAATCGTTCCGAGATTTATTATCCCAAATGTCAATTAACGGAGACTATCCGGAAGAGATCAAAGTGGATCTAATTGAATTAATGAAAAGCACAATTGACGATGAAGTGATGAAAGATTCATTGTTCGACTTCTCGAACATTACTAATGAGTTAATTGAAATGATGCAGAGACTTGACGATTTTGATGAAATGGGGAAACTTTATGCAGATGTCATTAAAATAGCCAAAAAACATGAATTAGATATCGATTATTCAAAATTAGTTACCACTGGAAGCCATCAAAAACGTGGCAACCAAATGCAACTAAAACAACTCGATGATTTAACATGGGACTTAGTAGAGATGACCGATGAAGAAGCAAGAGAAGCAGCACGTATAACCATTCGCGACGTTGTAAAAGCGTTAGTGGGGGTAGTTGAAGAACATAGTGGAAGAAAATTCGATTTAGGAGATATAACAACCGTTGGACGTGATCTAGAAATGGCTCTCAAAGATTTTCCGTTGACCATTGGTGAAGTAACGCAGAACAAAGAACTTACTAGCTTACTCAATGAAGAAGAAGTCACGTATAAACATCAGCCACTAAATGCTCCCGATCGCCAACGCATCCTGGACATGCTCAAAGTGTTGTTCCCGGATCGGCAGTAACTGAACGAAAAATTGCGCACCCTAAGAATCTCTTAGGGCAAGAAGTAACCAACGCGAATTTCCGTTCGTTGAAACTCCACCATTCCGTTGATGTAATGAGACTATGCAAAATTGCTGAGTCGAAATTGAGGAGCGCACGGATCCATGCTGACCCATGACAGTCCAATTTTGGACTCACCATAATTGGTGAGTGAGATCATGATTCGACAGAAGTGTCGAAAGAAAAGTGCACTCGCGTGCACTTTAGAGAAAATAGCGCGCGCTATAACTGGTCGACACCCGGGTACTAATACGACGCGCGTCGTAAACCCTACACGATTATTACGGACGTATGCAGACAATGCACCGTCTAAGCTCCAGCACGCAATGACTGACAAGGGGACGCTAACTTACCGTAACCATGACCTCATTAGTAATGAACCTATGATGTATGTTCAACATACCCCATCAATCACACCGTCTAAGCTCCATTTCGTATTGATTCATCATGGTTTCAGCACACTACAACGTTAACCGGTACAAACTACCACCCAGCCTATACAAGCCCTCAGAACGGCTTTATCGGGCTCAGGCGACTTACAAAGAGGTTCCCCGCTGCATGGCGGTTCCTATATGTATTAAAATTCATAAACCGAAAGGAACAATTCTATGAAGATGAAAAAAATCAGTCTACAGAAGAGGAAAGAATACGTGGAGGCCCTCCAGAAAGAAATTGAACATCAGAATGAAGTCATTGCTTTAATCGAGTCTTATTCTCCCGATACGCTCGAAAAGCGGATTATTCATGAGTACGCCATTGAAGGTGCTGTAGCGGAAGTGGCTAAAAAGTTGAATGAAGAGGGACTTCGTGTTGGGGCACGCAAATATATAAGTAATGATGTATCTGAAGTAGTGCGCTCAAAACCAATAATAGACAAGTTGCATGAAGTGACTAAAAAGGCTCTTGAACACAATACAGCAGGTTTGCGTTATTGATTGTAGTTGACTAAAAAGCATAAATAGAATTAAGAGAGGAGTTGAAAACAATAGCTAAATCAACGGTACGTAAACGTAGTTGTAAATGCGAGGGAAAGTGTAAATGCGGAGCTACCTGGTCTTATCGGCTCGAGCTCGGCCCAGATCCTAAGACGGGCAAACGCCGGCAAACGGAGAAACATGGCTTCAAGTCTCAGAAGGAAGCAGAGCTCGCTTATGCAAAGGCTATTGTATCCGTTGCTGACGGTACATACGTATCGGAGAAAAATGTTTCGTTTAAGGAATTCGCAGAACAATGGATTGACATTTATGCAGCTACTGGAAAAGTGAGAAACAGCACGATCGATATTAGGCGTGCTAGACTCAAAAACCTATCCGCTCACTTCTCCGAAATCCCACTTAAGAAAATTACCCGAAAAATGTATCAGGACATGCTCATTGAGCTCAAGAACAAAGAAGTCGGTAAGAAAGTTAAGAGAAAAGGCTACTCGAAGAAAACAATTGAAAGTATTCATGAGACGGCAAAACTACTGTTCGCCAATGCAGTTGATCTTGAAATAATCGCTTCCGATCCAACTGAAAAAGCCCAGTTACCAACTTTTCAAAAGACAGTTGAAGAGTTAGAAAATGAGAACGAGCTTCCGAAGTATTTAGAGAAGGAAGAGCTTGCCCGTTTCCTCCATGAGGCTAAAAAGGGCCATCCGGATGATTTCGTGAGGTATTATTTATTAGCTTATACAGGATTGCGAATCGGGGAGATGGTTGCTCTAAAGTGGCGGGATATCGATCTGGTAAACCAGACAATCAATATCAACAAAACGTTGTATGAGAAGGATGGAGTTGCGAATCCAGGATTAAACCCACCAAAGACGATAAGCTCAAAGCGTGTCATCGACATTAATAAGGTGCTTGTTACAGAATTGAAAAGTTTGAAAGCCCGACAGAACATTTTCAAAATGGAACATAAGAAAACTTATCTAGATAAGGATTACGTATTTGCTCGGGAAGATACATTGCTAGGATATCCAATTTCACGCGGCAGCGTTCATAAGCGCATGACCACACTGTTAAAGTACGCGGGCTTGAATACAGCCCTCTCACCGCATTCGATGAGGCATACCCATACTTCACTCATGGCCGAAGCCGGTGTATCCATAGAGGCCATCATGGAGCGTCTAGGGCATAAGTCGGATCGAGTAACGAAGGACATATATCTACACGTAACAAAAACACGAAAAAAAGAAGCAGTCCAAAAGCTCGATGAGCTAATGAATGGCCTCTAATGTTTATCTCACGTGGGCAAAACGTGGGCAAATACCCACAAATAAATTCATAAACCTTGATATCATTGGGTTTTCAGACCCTCAAAATAGAAGTGCTTCCTCTCTCCTGCAAACATGAACAACTATAGATTATCAAATATATCCAAGTTAGGCAATACCCCGTCTATCCCGTATAATAAGAGGAGCAGAATGCCAAGGAGGACTTTTACCGATGAGTATGAAGGATTTCGATTTTTTATCGGATTCGACGGAACAAACGACGACCCGGTTCGTCACGTTCGTAACGCCCGGTCTGAAACGCTTTGACCTGGCGATTTTATCGACGAACCGTTTCTACGGCAAGAAGCTCGTAACGGACATGATGTTCGGACGCAGCGCCGTATTGGGGCCAGACGACCTCGAAGAAGAGGGCGTGCTGGAATCGGTGTTTCGGATCAACGAGGAAGAAGCGGCAGAACTCGCCCAATTTCTGACTCTCGTACTCGGAGCCGTCAATTATACCGATTAACTTTCCGATTAACAATCGGTTGACCCGGACACTCTAATGGAAATCACCCTAATCAGTTAGGAGGTTTCCAACCCTGTTTCCCTTTCGTTCGGAGAAAAAACAAGCGACGACCGATCTCGCGACGGTTGAATCGCTGCGCAATGATCTGATTCCCGAAGAATTTCCCGAAGGCCCCTACGGCTCTCCGTTGATCTCGGAAACTTTAGGTAAAACCCCGGAGTGGCGTGATGACCAGCGTTCTCCGGCTCGTTTCGGCTATGAGAATCGCGGATTGCATGCCGGTTTGGACCGGGATTATCCGGGAGAAGACCCGTTGTAATTACGAAATAGGGACAGCATCTTTCGGCTAAGCAGCCAAAGTTCCTGTCCCTTATCTATCGGTTAATGACGGGCAAGCCGTTTAATTTCATCCAAAGATATTTCAAGCGTTTCGGCGATCTGCTCGTCGGAGAAACCTTTGGCAAGCAGCTTGCGAACGGTCATTTTGCGTTCTTCCGCTTTTCCTTTCTCCAACCCTTCCTCTATTCCTTCCTCGTATCCCCAACGTTTCCAAGCCGGCATAAGCTCCATGATGTTATCGCCCTCCTCCGGATATTGGTTAAGCAACTCGCGCAGTACTTGTTCATCTTGTTCTCTATCGGGCTCGAAATACAAATCCGCAACGGACATGATTAAAGCCATTTTCGCATCGTCCAGCTTTTTTCTCATCCGTAGAATCATCCGCAAGTAAGCCGAACGCATCTCTCTCTTTTCCTTCTTATTATATCCCATTTTCGCTAACAGCGCAGCGGCTACGGGATTATCCGAATCCACGAATCGTCTCCAATTATGCTTTTTCAGCTCCACCTTTAAAAACTGAAAACGGACGATCTCATGATCGGGTATCGCCATCGAGTAGGTATCCGGCTCTTCTCGCCACGCATCCGAGGTAAAGATCGCAATCGGAATAATAAGTCTATGCTCTTTGCGATGCCGCTCGAAGAGTCGACTGAAATAGATAAACATTCGCTCGTTGAATTTTTCTTGCCAGTACGATTGCGGCTCTAAATGTATCAGTATATAAGCATTAAGCGATCTATACCTGGTTTCTATGAGTAAATCGAGACTCCTTGCCTCTTCGCCAACGATATCTACGAGCAACTCCTGCATTAACAATCGCGTGTGGGTATGATCCAATAGCAAATCCAAGTGTGGAAAAAACAGCTCGATAAATTCGGCGAAAAAGGTTTGCAGCAATTTCTTGAACGCTTCATCGTGAGGAATGTTCTCTCTCTTGCCCTGCTCCTTCGTTAAGTCTTGCTCGCTCACTCCATATCCTCCCTTATGCCCATGAACAACAACACGCCGCTTGCTCCCCCTAAAGGAGAACAAGCGGCGTGTGCTTCACGACCGATAATTAAATATAACCGAAGCATATCAAAGCAGGCAGGATCGCGCAATTAAAAATTGAAATACCGTTTCGCGTTACGGTAACAAATATCTTCCACCATGCCGCCCAGAAGATCCGTATCATCCGGAGCTTCGCCCCGAACGACCCATTCTCCGAGCATATTGCATAGGATTCTGCGGAAATACTCATGTCGCGGATAGGAGAGAAAGCTGCGAGAATCCGTAAGCATCCCCACGAACCGGCTCAAAAGCCCCATGTTGGCAAGCACGTTCATCTGTTCGAGCATGCCGTCTTTCGTATCGTTGAACCACCAAGCCGAACCCAATTGGATTTTCCCAACAGCGTTACCGTCCTGAAAGCTTCCCATGACGGTGCCCAACACGCTATAATCTTTCGGGTTTAGAGAGTACAGAATCGTCTGCGGCAGAGTACCCGTGGCTTCGATTCCGTCTAACAGCTTCATCAACGGATAAGCGAGCGGTCCGTCATGAATGGAATCGAATCCCGTATCCGGTCCCAAGCGCGAGAACATGCGGCTGTTGTTGTTCCGGGAAGCATGGATGTGCAACTGCATCGTCCAACCGCGTTTCGCGTACTGCTGGCCGAGATGGATCAGCGTATAGGTTTTGTGCTTCTGCTCTTCTTCCAAAGTGAGCGGTTGCCCGTCCATTGCCTTGGAGAAAATAACCGAAACCTCGTCCAGCGTCGCTTCCGAGTAGTACACCTGATCTAACGCGTGATCGGATACTTTACACCCGACGTTGGCGAAATGTTGAATTCGGCTATCGATCGCTTCGAGGAATTGCCCGTAGCTCGTGACCGGCATACCCGCTGATTGCGCTAGCTTCTTCACCCATGCCACGAACGGTTCTCTGCGTATTTCCAAACCTTTGTCCGGTCTGAACGACGGAAGCACCTGACAATCGAAGTCCGCTAATCCTTTGATTCCCTCATGGTATTCGAGCGTATCGGTCGGATCGTCTGTCGTGCAGATGACGCGAACCCGCTGTTCCCGAATAAGCTGCCTAACGGAAAAACGTTCGGATTGCAAGATCGCGTTGGCTTTCTCCCAGATAATCGGTCCGTTCTTCTCGTTAATCGTCTCTTCGATATTGAAATAACGACGAAGCTCCAAATGCGACCAATGGTATAACGGATTGCCTAACGTAGCGGGAACCGTCTTCACCCAAGCCATGAACCGATCGTAATCGCTAACGCCCGGCCCTCCGGTAACGAGGGATTCGGGAATCCCGTTGGCCCTCATCGCCCGCCACTTATAGTGATCCCCGTACAGCCAGATTTCCGCCAAATTGCTAAAGCGCTTGTCCTCGAATATTTCCTGGGGATTCAAATGACAATGATAATCTATGATCGGCTGTTTCGCCGCGTAATCATGATACAATCGTTCCGATACGGCATTCTGAAGCAAAAAATTATCGTCCATAAACGCTTTCACTTCGTTATCCCGCTCCTTCAGTGAAATTTCACCAGCTCATCTACCTTTATGGGTTGACCTGTCCGTATGGAGCGATTCGCGGCAATTCCCGTCAGAATCGATCTTGCTCCATCGATGTGGTTAGCCGCCCGATTGAAGCGATCCTCTACCGGCGTACCGAAAATATCGTTCAGCAGTGCGGGGTCGCCGCCGCCATGCCCGCCTATGCCCTCTTCTACTTCGACTTCGTAAGGAGCCGCGAACATCGGGAATACCGTGATGCTTTGAGCTTGCAATGCGCCTTCCTGCGACTTCTCTCCGCCGGAATTGACATAAGATTGCTCGACGACCTTCATTTCGATGCGACCCTTCGTTCCGTTAAAGGCAATTCGGTAACCTTCCCAAGGTAAATACGCGTTAAGCGAATACGTCATGATGGCATTATTCTTGTACTTTACCATGACGCCCATCGTATCTTCAATATTGATGCCGTCTCCGAATACGCTCTGGTCGCGGCGGTAGCCGTCCTCATGCTCCGCGTCCAAGTAAAGCCCCTTCAGATTCTCGTTCTCGTCCATATGAAGCGCGAACGGATCCTCTTTCGCGTTCGGGTTGCCCGTTGCCCGGTCATAGAACTTGGTTTCGCCGCGCGCCTCCGCGTTTTCTTTGCCGTAGAACAGCAAATCTCCGAAAGCGAAGACGGTGTCCGGCTCGGAACCGATCCAGAAATTGACGAGATCGAAATGGTGAGTCGATTTGTGCACGAGCAATCCGCCGCTGTTTCTTTTGTCGCGATGCCATCTGCGGAAGTAGTCCGCGCCGTGCTGCGTATTCAACAACCATTCGAAGTGCACGGAAGTGATCTTGCCGATCGTTCCGTCTTCAATCAGTTCGCGGGCTTTCGTATGATGGGGAGCATAACGATAATTAAACGTTACCCGCACATCGCGGCGAGTGCGTTCGACGGCGTCAAGAATCTGTTGGCATTTGATCTCGTCCACCGTCATCGGCTTCTCCGTAACGACGTCGCAGCCTAGCTCCATAGCGCGAATGATGTACGAGTGATGGGTCCGGTCCACGCTTGTCACGATCACCGCATCCGGACGCTCGTTAGCGATCATCTCTTCGAATTGCTCCGCTTTATAAGTGTTGACCTTTTGGTAACCGTAACGCTCCGTCAATTGCCGATTCGCGTAATCCATGCGGGTTTGGTTCGTGTCGCAAAACGCCAACAATTCGGATGTTTCATGAAATGAAGTCGCGATCGCCGAATAGAAGAACTCTGCCCTGCCGCCCGAACCGACGAGTACGTATTTTTTCTTTAAAGTCATTTCCATCACCCTTTTACGATAGTGTCAATCCTCTAGCACTAATTTATCGCAAACGAGTATTTAATTCTCCGTGTTTTCTGCTTTTTTTTCTTAAAACCCCGCTTTTCTTGCTATACTATAAACATAGAGAGGAGATGATGATCGATGAAGTTGCCCGAGACGATGATATACGGATCTTATTCCGATCCTCTATATCTCGATTACGTGAAGCGAACGGTACCGTTCAGCATGACGAGCAACCATTTTCATCCGTATTACGAAATCTACTACCTCCTTTCCGGTTCGAGAATTTACTTCGTTAAAGACACGACCTATCGGATCGCTGCCGGAGACCTTGTATTCATCGATAAGAACGAGGTTCATAAAACTTTGCAGGAAGGCGAGCCCGCTCACGAGAGAATCGTTATCCATATCGACGAACGATTCGTCAGGGACGTACTTAAGCCCCACGACGATCTGCTGCTTAGTCCATTCCGCCAAGACAGTCCTATCGTCAACTTACTGTCCGACAACCGGGAGAGGCTTAGCCAAACGATCGGAAGAATGTTAGTCGAACTTAGAGACCGGCCGCCGGGATACGTAATTTCAATCCGGCAAGCCGTTACGGAGTTGATGCTACTATCTTCTCGTCACGTTGCAGCCAATCGCCCGCCGGAGCCCGCTTACGTTTCGCCGCTGCACCGGAAAATCTCCGAAGTCGTGCGTTATTTGAACGCGAATTACGGGGAACAAATCCGCGTCCAACAGCTCGCCGAACGGTTTTTCATCAGTCCTTACTACATGAGTCGCGCATTTAAGGAAGTTACCGGTTTTACTTTGATCGATTACTTGAACCTCACCCGAATTAAGGAAGCGCAGCGCTTGCTTAGAGAAAGCAGCCTCTCCGTAACGGACGTCGCCGCTCGAACCGGCTTCGATAATTTCTCCCATTTCGGCAAAACGTTCAAAAAAATAACCCGGACTTCCGCCCGGGATTATCGCAAGGTGCAACGTGCCGCCACTCCACTCTAGCACGAAGCTTTGAGCTTCCGCTTTAACGGGATAACACGTTTTTCCTTAGTTATTTGATTGTAAGTCTTCATTAACGCGCTAACTCGTCCGATTCAAGAACGCGGTCAGTTGCTCGTGAAGCACCCGTTTCCTCCGATCGTCGCAGAAAGCCGCGTCAATCGCATGGCGTGAAGCGGACACGGCATGTTCGCGCGTCCATTCGCACAACGAGCCGATCTTTTCCCATTCGCTTGTTAGCGATATCCCCAGCAACTCCGGGTCATCGGTATTCACCGTGACGCGAACCCCCGCCTCCAGCAACCGGCGAAGAGGATGATCATCGATCGAAGGATACAGCAGAACCAAGTTCGAGGTCAGGCACACGTTCAGAGGGATCCCTTCGTTAGCAAGCCGGATTATCAAGTCCGGATCCTCCGCCGCCCTTACCCCGTGGTCGATGCGATCGACGACTAACAGATCGAGGGCATCCCGGACCCCTTCGGGTCCCGAGGACTCCCCCGCATGTGCCGTCGTAAAGAAGCCCGCGGCTTTAGCCTTCGCGAATGCCTTGGCGAATCTTGGCCCCGTCCTCCCTGCGGCTTGTTCGTTCCCGTCGATAGATAAGCCCGCAATGCGAGGGTTTCGATTCGCGATCATCCAATCCACGAGTTCCTCGGCCGCTTCTCCGCTCTGCGTCCTTAATAGGGATAAGAGCAGACTGCAATCCGCTAATCCCTCATCCGCCGCGCGTTCGAAACCCGCGATCAACGAGGAAACCAATCGCTCAACAGTCCAATGTTCATGCCAATGGGTTGGATTCACGATAATTTCCGCATAGGAGACCCGTTGCTCCGACAATCGTCGGGCGACTTCGTAAGCGATCCCCTCCAATTCCTCGCCGGTGCGGATCAATCCGCAAATCCAATCCAGGAATTCAAGGAAAGGCTTCAGCCCGTCGAATTCGTAAAGCTTATCGATCGGCCGAGGCAGCTTCGCTCCGTATTTATCCGCAAGCGCAAGCAACGCCGCGCTCGGAATCGAGCCCTCGAGATGGACGTGCAATTCCACCTTGGGCAGATCCGCGAGCCATCGGCCGTCTATCCCGTTCGCCGCCATCATAAAACCTCCTAGCGCCTATGTCCTTATCTCGCTTCGGCTTTCGGGATTTCGTTGTTCGCGATCATTTCCCCGAACGGGCTAATATAGGAGTTCCCCGCGCGTTTCTCTTGCTTGCCGCTGAGCGGCAGCAACGGGAACAACAACTCTGCCGTCCGGTAGGCTTCCTCCAGGTGAGGATAGCCTGATAGAATAAACGTCTCGATTCCGATATCCGCATAAGCCTTCATCCGATCCGCGACCGTTCGGGGATCGCCGACTAGCGCGGTTCCCGCGCCGCCACGGACAAGTCCGACGCCGGCCCATAGATTCGGACTGATCTCCAAATTCTCGCGCCTGCCTCCGTGCAAATTCATCATTCGCCGTTGTCCGACCGAGTCGAACCGGTCCAATATTTTCTGGGCGCCCGCGATCGTGTCGTCGTCCAAATAGCTGATGAGCTCGTCCGCCGCTTTCCACGCGTCTTCTTCTTTCTCCCTGACGATCACATGAAGCCTGATTCCGAAACGCACCGTTCTCCCTTGTTCGGCCGCGAGCTTGCGAACGACGTCGATCTTCTCCTTCACTTGCTCCGGGGGTTCCCCCCAGGAAAGATAAACGTCGATATGATTCGCCGCCACTTTGTGCCCCGCATCCGAAGACCCTCCGAAATACAAAGGCGGATACGGCTGTTGAACGGGCGGATACAGCACTTTGCCGCCTTTGATCCGAATATGCTCGCCGTCCAGATCGATTTCCTCTCCTTGAAGCGCTTTACGCCATACGGTAAGGAATTCGTCGGTCATCTCGTAACGGGCGTCATGGTCGAGATGGAGGCCTTCTCCGGCCAATTCTATCGGATCCCCCCCGGTCACGACGTTGATAAGCAGCCTTCCACCGGATATCCGGTCGAACGTCGAGGCCATTCTCGCCGCTATCGTCGGCGACATGAGTCCGGGTCGTACCGCGACGAGAAATTTAAGCTTTTGGGTCATCGGTATTAAAGCCGAAGCCGCGATCCACGGATCTTCGCAGGATTTGCCGGTGGGGAGCAGGACGCCTCCGAATCCCAAGCTGTCCGCTGCCTTGGCGATCTGAGTCATGTAATCGAAATCGACGGCGCGGGCCCCATGTCCGGTCCCCAAATACTTGCCGTCGCCATGCGTCGGAATAAACCAAAACACTTCCATGTCATTTACTCCTTCCTATTACTAGCGGGATTGTCGCAGAAGCTTCCATATCGGGTCGACCAACGCGGATTTGTCGCTGCCGATGTACTGATTCGCGAAACTCCGAACCGGATCTCCCGCGTAGAATCGTTCGTACAGTTCATGCCTCGAACCGAGCGGGCTGCCGATAAGGTCCCACGCCAGCTTGAACAGCCGTACTTTGTTTTCCGCGTTTAACGATACCCCTTCGAAATAACGGTTAAGCAAGTCGCTTAACGGCCCTTCGAACTGGCTCATCCTCGCCGGCGTCTGAACGAAACCTCCGCCGCCGATCTGCTGGAGGATTTCGATCGCCCTTGGGTACAGCTTCGTTCCGATGCTTCTCGCCGTATCGATGTAGGAAGCTTCCGGCAACCACATCCCCGTGACCGGGTCGGGTTTGGCCTGCGCTTCCGAAGCGATGACGAGAGCCTTCATCGTATCGATCTGCGTAATCAGCTCTCCGAGCTTCTCCTGCACGTGCAGGAATCCGTTGACGCCGATCGCGTCCGCTACGGCGATAGCGACTCCGGTTACGAACTCCAGCTTCGCGACGAAACGAACGACCGTCTGATGGAAAGCGAGCGTATTGGACGGGGTATGGGTTCTCAGTTTCCAGACCGCATCCGCGTCGCCGTTGATCAGTACCCGTTCCCAGGGAATAAGCACTTCGTCGAACAACAGGACGGCGTCCATTTCGTCATAACGGGCGCTAAGCGGATAATCCCGAACGCCGGCTTCGGCGAACGAGTCCCTGCACACGATATGCAAGCCTTTCGACCCGGCGGGTACGATCAAGGCATGCGCGTGCTTGCTGTGCCGGACATCCAGCTTGTTAAACGAGAAGATCAGAAAGTCATGGGTATAGGGGGCTCCCGTCGCGATCATCTTCGCGCCATTCAGTACGATGCCTTCTTTCGTTTCCTTGACGACATGCAAATACCTTTCGGCAATTCGTTGATCGTCAAGCCCTTTGGACCGGTCGATCTGCGGATCCAGTAGAGAAGTCGTCAGGAATAAATCCTTATCCCTCGCCTCTTCGTAATACGCCGCTATTTTCGACTCCAGCTTGGACTCCAGCTTGCCTAACTGCTTACGGGAGCCATACCACCCGGTCACCAACGAACGGGCGTAATCGGACAATCGGCTCATGACGCCGTTCGTCTCTTTGGCCCAATAAGAGAACGCGTTGCTTCTCTTCGCCAAATCCTCCGCGCTATAGGGAACCAGAAACGAGCTGTGCGCGTATTTGTCGCGCCCGTTCACCGGATACCCCACGTGATCCCTGAACTTGGCATCGTCCAAGAAATCGAACAACCGGCTAATCGTACCTAGCGTTCCGGAAAATGCCGGATGAGTGGGAAGATCGGTTACTCTATCGTTATCGACCCAGACGTTGCGGCCGTCGTTTAAGCTATCCAAGAATCGTTGTCCTCTGGAAGGCATCACCCATTCACTCCTTTGTCATTTGCGACGGCGGAAAGCCGCTCCGGGATGCCTGTCCGGAAGACGGCTTTCCCCGGGTCCGAAGAGCTTCTCGCGCATCGTTCCCTTCTCGTACTCCGTCTTGTACAATCCCCGTTCCTGCAAGACCGGAACGACCAAATCGATGATATCCTCCAAGCTTCCCGGAGTGATGAGATGCGCGAGATTAAATCCGTCGATCCCGGTTCGTTCCACCCATTGCTGCATTTGATCGGCGACTTCCTCGCCGGATCCGAAGAGCAGCGCGCTTCTGCCGCCGATCTTCGTAATCTCGTCCACGACCTCGCCTACGTTCATCTTTTTCTCCGACATCGTCGTAAACCGGGCAACCGCCGCCTGTCCATGATCGGACGCGTAGTAGGACAAGTAATCCGACCGATCGTACTTGGACAGATCGATTCCGCTGAAGCCTCCGTAGAGCACTTGAGGCGCTTCATCGCTTCGTATCGCCGTATACTCCCGATATTTTTCTTCCGCTTCGGCCCGGGTGCGACCCACGATCGAATTGATCGCCATGAACACCTTAACGTCCTCCGGCTTGCGGCCGTAAGAAACCGCTTTGGCCCGGATATCGTCCACGTAAAATTTCAAGCTCTCGAAATTGTGGGCGTCGATGAACACGCATTCCGCGTGTTTCGCCGCGAACTCCCGGCCTCTTGCTGACGTTCCAGCTTGATAGAGAACCGGCGTACGCTGAGGCGAAGGTTCGCTCAGATGAGGACCCGGAATGTTATAGTATTTGCCTTGATGATTAATCTCGTGGACTTTGGAAGGATCGGTGTAGATGCCTCTCGCCGTATCGCGAATGACGGCGTCATCCTCCCAACTGGCTTCCCACAGCTTATAAACGACGTCGAGATATTCGTCCGCGACCTCGTATCTTTCGTCATGGGTCACCATTCGGTCCAGACCGAAATTCAAGGCCGCGCTCGGCAAGAAAGACGTGACAATATTCCAGCCTACCCGTCCTCCCGTTAAATGATCCAGCGTCGACATCCGTCTTGCGTGCGCGTATGGCGGCTCGTAAGTCGTCGGTATCGTAACCGCGAAGCTCAGATGCTCGGTCGCATAAGCCATCGTCGGAATAATCAACGAAGGATCGTTCACCGGCGCTTGAACCGCATCGCGCAGCGCCGCGTCACGATTGCCGCCGAATATGTCGTAGAAACCAAGCACGTCCGCCAAGAACAAGGCGTCGAATTTCCCCCGCTCAAGCAATCGCGCCAATTCCACCCAATAGTTCAGATCTTTATAGCGATGGCGTTGGTTCGCCGGATGTTTCCACAATCCATGAGCGCTGTGCATGGCGGTGTTCATGTCGAAAGCGTTCAGCAATATTTTTTTCCCCATCGTCGCAATCCCTCACTTGTATCGGTAACCGGCTCCGGGATGCCGCTCGGGCAGTCGGCTTCGACCGGCCCCGAACAACTTCTCTCGCATCGTACCTGTTTCATATTCCGTTTTGTATACCCCTCGCTCCTGCAAGATCGGTATCACTCCGTCGATGACTTCCTTCAAGCTGCCCGGAGTGACGAGATGGCCGAGATTAAACCCGTCGATCCCCGTTTTCTCCATCCATGCCTGCATTTGATCCGCTACCTGCTCCGCGGAGCCGGTCAGAACGACGGCCCTGCCTCCGATTTTCTTAACCGATTCGATGACTTCCCCGTAAGTCATCTCCTTGGGAGACATCTTCGTATAACGAGCCAGCACGGTTTGTCCGTGATCGGTTGCTTGGTAAGTCAATATCTGATTCGGATCTCCCTTCGACAAGTCGATGCCGGTATACCCCCCGTAAATCGCTTGCGGTCCTTCTTCGCTGCTTAACTCGGTCAACTCGCGGAACTTCTCTTGCGCTTCCTTAGCCGTCGTCCCCACGATCGTGCTAAGCGCCATGAACACCTTAATATCATCGGGATGCCGACCGTAAGCGACGGCTTGGGCGCGAATATCGTCTACGTAAAACTTCATGCTCTCATAGGAATGTCCGTCTATGAAGACGCATTCCGCGTGTTTCGCCGCGAACGCCCTCCCTCTCGGCGATGCCCCGGCTTGATACAACACCGGCGTCCGTTGCGGGGAAGGTTCGCTAAGATGCGGCCCGGGTACGCGATAATGCTTACCCTCGTGATGGATTTCCCGAACCTTGGCAGGGTCGGTGTATATGCCTTTGACCGTGTCCCGAATGACCGCGTCGTCCTCCCAGCTGCCTTCCCATAGCTTATACACGACTTCCAAGTATTCGTCCGCGATATCGTAGCGCTCGTCGTGCCCGATCATCCGGTCCAACCCGAAGTTGCGCGCCGCGCTCGGGAGAAAGGAGGTAACGACGTTCCAACCGATCCTGCCGTTCGTCAAGTGATCCAGCGTCGTCATTCGCCTGGCGTGGGCATAGGGCTGCTCGTAGGTCGTCGGGACCGTTACCGCGAAGCTCAGGTGCTTAGTGGCGTAAGCCATCGTCGGAATGATCAGAGAAGGATCGTTGATCGGCGCTTGGATGGCGTCCCGGAGTGCCGCATCCCGGTTTCCCCGATAAATATCGTAGAATCCGTATACGTCCGCCAGGAACAACGCATCGAACATGCCCTTCTCCAACAATTGCGCCATCTCGACCCAATACTTCAAATCCTTGTATCGGTATCTCTCGCTTTCCGGATGTTTCCATAGGCCATGGGAATTGTGCATGGCCGCGTTCACGTCGAAAGCGTTAAGCCTGATTTGTTTCGTCATAGGATCACCCTTGCTCCCGCACGTTGAGCTCGTTCTTCCCGACGAACAACTTGCAAAGCTCGCTCGAGTATGCCATCAATCCGCCTGCCTGAGCATCGCGCAGATGACGTTCGAAGGGCAGAGCTCTCGTGAACGCAAGCCCCCCTCCTACCCGAAGTCCGAGATCCGCGACGTCTTTGCCGATTTGGTTGGCCAATATTTTCGCTTCCATCGATACGACGTTCGTTTGCTCGGACCCGGCATCCGCCAAATCGAGCAAGTGCTCTGCCAACAGCTTCGCGGCCTTAAGCCTGACATAGACTTCCGCCGTTTCGTATTGGATCCATTGCACGTGGGACAACGGCTTGCCGTCCGAGAGCTTCTTTCCTTCCGCTTGCGCCTTCAGAGCATCGTAAGCCGACTGGGCGATTCCGAGCGACAGCCACGGAAGTCCGAGCGCGATCAAATTCTGACGGGTAGAGGCGACCAGCCCGAACCGATTCTCCGCTTTCAGGCGGGTCCGATTAAACCCGATCAATTGGCTCCTCGTTCCTCGCATGCCGAGAGCATCCCAAATTTCGTGGATCTCGACCGTCTCGTCGCGCTCTACGCCGAAGAAGGCCGGCAATCCGTCGATGCTGGCGTTAATCAAGAAGAAGTCCGCCCATTCCGAGCCGGAAACGAACCTTTTGGCGCCGTCCAAGCTCCAATCCCCGTCCCCGAGCGGCGTCGCTTCCTGAACGGGATTCAGGAACAAGTTGCCGGAGGAGGGTTCGCTTAATGCATTGGCAAAGCGTCTTCCTTGCTTCCATTGTTGCAAATAGTAATCCGATTTCTCGGGATTGGATAACGTAATGAGAGATTCCGCGGCGGAAGTGTTCATTAGCCATACGCAGGCCGTTGACGGGCATCCTCGCGCGATTTCGAAGACGATACGCCCGAACGTCGCGTACGAGATGCCCGCTCCGCCTTTCTCTTCCGGCAGTATCGCCGTATCCAAGCCCCGTTCGAACAAGAGTCTGAGGTTATCCTTGGGCAGTTCCGCCTTGCGATCCGTCTCGGCCGCAGTTAACGCGAACCGCGCGGACAATTCGGCCGCCAAATCTATCCAATATCGTTCCTTCGCTCTCGTAGTCAGGGTACTCATGGGCTCTTACCTCCGTCATGCTTCCTCGTTATTTAGGCAAATACTCCGTCGTGAACGCTTCGTTGACGTCGACGTCTTTTTTAAGCAGGCCGACTTCCAGCAACTGTTTCTTGTTCTCTTCCCAACGCGCTTCCTTCATGATTCCGAAGCCTTCCGTAGCGGCGTCTCCGCCGGTCACGTAGGGTTTGTACGCAATCGCCTGCTCGTTCATCGCGGCGATCGGGAGGTCCTTGTTGTCCTCGTGAATGCGTACGTTGATTTCCTCCGCATTGTCGAAATAATACGCCCAGCCCTTCTTGACGGCCCTCAGGTACGCTTTAACGACTTCCGGGTTATCTTTCAGGAAGCTTTCCGACGTAATGATCGTGATTTCGTACGGATCGTAACCGGACTCGGACAACAAGAACGGCTGCGCCTCTATTCCTTGCTCCTTCAGGGTAATCGGTTCCGAAGTCGCGAATCCGTGCAGGAGCGAGGTCTTGTCCTCCAAGAACCGGACGAGCGTACCGTCGGTCACTTGCTCTTTCAACTGGAGATTGTATTTCTTCTTCACGTATTCGTATGCGGGCACTCCGGGAACGAAGAACGCCGTACGGCCGTTCAGGTCCTCGAACGTCTTGATGTTCTGGTCCTTGTGGAAAATAAGAGCCTGCGGAGAGCTCTGAAGCGCGCCGGCTACCGCGACGATCGGCAGGCCTTCTTCGCGGTTCTGCAACACGGTGTCGGCTTTCGCGAATCCGAAATCCGCGTTGCCGGTCGCGACGATTTGTCTTCCGTTCACTTTAGGTCCCCCGGATTTTATCGTAACGTCCAGGCCTTCTTCCGCGAAGTACCCTTTAACCAAAGCCGCGTAGTCGCCGCCGTACTCCGGCTCCGCGAACCAGCCTAATTGAACGGTAATTTTGCGAAGCTCCTTGGAAGCTTCCGGCGAAGCCGCTTCGGAGGAAGCCGCTTCCGGGGAGGCCGCTGCCTCCGAAGACTTCGGCGACTCGGATGCCGTCGGCGACGCGCCGTTCGATTCCGCGTTATTGCCGCATCCCGCGACGATAACGATTGCGAGTAACATCGTGAATAGCAGTTGAATCGGAGTTTTTTTCATTTTTTATCTGTCCTTTCGAATAGGAGAATAATAGCTTTAGTCGATATCCGTCCTCAGCTCGGATTCATGCCAGGAGCCGAGTAATTTACGGGACAAGTAACTTACGAGTTGGTAGAAGGCGATTCCGAGAAGCGATGCCATGAGACCGCAAGCGAACAGATAAGGCGTTTGAATGCGCATCGCCGCGTAGGTGATCGCATATCCTAGGCCTCCCTGTCCGCCGCCGACGCCGGCGACGTACTCCCCGACGATCGCTCCAATGACGCAGAGGGAACAGGAGATTTTCAGTCCCCCTACGATATACGGGAGCGCGGCGGGTATGCGCAGCTTCCACATCGTCTGCCACTTCGACGCGTTATACAGATGGAATAGGTTTTTCAAGTTCTGATCCGTAGAGTTGAGTCCGATCAACGTGTTGGATAACATCGGACAGAAGCCAATCAGAAAGGCGATGATAACGATGGAGCGCAGTCCGGCATCGAACCAGATGACGATAATCGGGGCCACCGCTACGATCGGGATCGTCTGTAAGACGATCGCGTATGGATAGATGCTTCTCTCTATCATTTTGGAGCTGGCGAGCAGGATCGCGCCGACGACTCCTCCCACGACGGAGAAAAGAAATCCTAAAATCGTTTCGAGCGTCGTCGTATAGACCGAGCCCAACAAGCTTCTCCAGTTGGAGACGACGGCTTCGACGATATCCGACGGCTTCGGCAATAAGTATGCCGGAAGCCCTGCCTGCCCGACGATCAGCTGCCACAAGCCCACGATCAGTACGAAAGCGGCTAACGGAGGCAGAATGCGGCTTAAGCGGCCGTTTCTAACCAAGTCCATAGGTTGGGCCTCCTTTCCGTTCAATAAGTATTTCGTTCGCGTTCAATGTCTTAACGAGTCGCTGACTTGGCTAACGAAACGGCTGAATTCGGGATTAGCCCGAAAACGCTCGCCTCTCGGATAAGCCATATCGATCGGAATTTCATCGGATATCCGGCCCGGCCTCGGCGTCATCACCATAATCCGGTTGGACAAGTAAACCGCTTCGAACGCATTGTGCGTGACGAACAAGATCGTCATTCGCTCGGTCTTCTGCCAAATCGTCAGCAGCTCTTCCTGGAGAGTCTGCCTAGTGATCTCGTCCAACGCGCCGAACGGTTCGTCCATGAACAAGATCCGGGGCTTGGCCACTAGTGCCCGCGCGATCGAGACGCGCATCTTCATTCCTCCTGAAAGCTCGCGCGGCAAAGCTTTCGCGTAATCTTGCAAACCAACCAGTTGCAATACCCGCTCCGCTTCTTCCTCCCGCTCCTTGCGCGGTTGTTTCCTTAGCTGCAAAGGCAGCGTAATGTTGTCCTTGACCGACACCCATGGCAAGAGGGTCGCCTCTTGGAACACGCAGGAAATCGAGTTGCTTCTCCTCGCTTGCTCCGGCGTGCCGCCGAGAATTTCGATTTCTCCCGAAGTGGGATTCGACAGCCCGGCCGCCATACGGAATATCGTAGACTTCCCGCAGCCGGAAGGTCCGACGAATGAAACGAATTCCCCTTCATGAATGCTTAAACTCGCCTCTTGGACGGCTATCGTTCCGTTCCGGTACGTTTTCGAAACATTCCTCAGTCCAAGAACCTCCACCTGCTCATCACTCCTTGCCTACGCTCGCGTTCTATAAAAATCAATGTTCTTCCAGTTTGTCTGGTCAGCGTTGCTTCCAGGAGCGACGAATAGGCTCCGTAGGATAATAGGAATCTTAATCCACTTAATTCCTATGTGTCAAGTAGGATTAATACTTGAATATCGCCCTTTTTTACACTAGAATGAGGTTAAAAATCAGTCATTCCCCCTCGGACGAACTGAGATTTGGACCACGGAAAGGAAGATATAAATATGGCTGCTGCTACCCGCAGAAGGTTCACTCCCCATCAGAAGGCGCACATGATATCCAAGCTTCTCGAGGAACAAACCAGTATTTCCGAGCTCGCCGAAGAACACGGCATCCACCCCCTCGTCTTGAACCGGTGGAAAAAACACGCCGTGCAAAATCTGTCCAGGCTATTCGAGAACGATCATAAGAAAACCGATAAACTGAAAGGCGATTACGAACGGCAAATCGGAGAAAAGCAAACGGAAATCGATCAATTGCGTCTGCAGTTGGATTGGCTGAAACAAGCTACGATATCGAGGTTGTCCAAGGAAGACCGCAACGTGTTCGTCGATAAAGAAGAGACCCGACTCCCCATCCGCACGCAAACCGCTCTTCTTGGACTTAGCCGTTCGACGCTTTATTACCGGATGAATCACACGTCTTCCCGCAAATCGAAATTAATAGATCCTTTAAGCGAGATGAAGCAACTCCCTCTCTATCTGTTCGCGGGTTTGAGCGTGGAGCAGCAGAGAACGAACCGCGAATCCGAAGTATCCAAACTGAAAATCCAGAACGGTTGGATGGACGTATTCGGCGGTTACCACTAAACTTATTTTTTCGAATTAAGTGTCCAATTCTCTCAACCTATAACGAATGAAATTCCTTTGCCCTAAAGCTACGTTCACATAAAAAAATATTTTTTCGTCCGTTTCGCCATCCGTTTATCCATCCGTTTCGCCGCCCCTTCCGCACAAAACAAAAAACCGGATGCCGCTAAAGGCGTCCGGGTTCTTGTCGCTACTTCCGATATAAAAATATTAAGATACCGCGATAAGGCGAGTGACGTCTTTCACTAAGCTGTTGAACTCAAGCTCCTCGAACATCGAAGCGATTTTCGCTTGATCGGGTTGCCACAGACATTGTTCCGGCGTACAGGCGACAGGCGCTCCGCAATGAATTGTGGCCAGTTCTCGGCAGAGATGCAGCATCTCGAGCTCGGCTTCTATTTTAGCTTTTACCCCTTTGGGCAATAACGCCAAGTTTTCCAAGATGCCTTCTATGGAGAGGTATTCGACGAGCAGCTTGGTCGCCGTTTTCTCGCCGATTCCTTTGACGCCCGGATAGTTGTCCGACGTGTCCCCGATAAGACCTTTCAGATCGATGAACTGCTTGGCCGTCAGTTGCTTCTCTTCTAAGAGCTTATCCGCATCGTATACCGCGTAGTTGGAAGGTCCTTTTTTCATAATGACGACCTTCACCCGTTCGTCGACGAGCTGAAGCATGTCATGGTCTCCCGTGAGTACGAAAACTTCCATATGCGCGCTTAACTGCTTCGACAAGGTGCCGATGCAATCGTCGGCTTCATAGCCGACAACGCCGATATTCGGAATGCCGAAGCCGGTCACGACTTCTTTCACCAGATCGAATTGAGGAATCAGATCCGCCGGAGCTTCGGGTCGATTCCCTTTATAGTCGTTGAACTTGTCCGTGCGGAAGGTTTTGCTTCCCATATCCCAGCAACAGACGACGTGCGACGGGTTAAATGTTTTGCAGGCGTCCAGCAAATATTTAACGAACCCATATACCGCGTTCGTAGGCAAGCCGGCTTTCGTTTTCCGAATATAGCCGCCATAAGAATTGGCGAAGTATCCCCGGAATAACAAAGCCATTCCGTCCACTAATAACACTTTGTTCTCGGCCATTGCGACTTTCTCCCTTCATTTCCCCGGCTGAGCGGTACGAATGAATCTTCCGATCCGCTCGGCGGCATCTAACAGCTTCGGCTCGGATTCGACCAGAGCCAATCTTACATAACCTTCTCCTCGCGCGCCGAACGCGTTGCCAGGGATAGACGCCACCCCCGTCGACGTGAGCAACTCCTGGGAGAATGCCCGCGAAGACCAGCCTTCCGGCACCCGGGCCCAGAGGAACATCGTCGCACGAGGCATAGAAACGCTCCAGCCTTGCTCGCGAAGCGCTTGAACGAAAACGTTCCTGCGTCCTTCGTATAAGCCCGAAATCGGCTTAGGATCATGGATGTCCATCTCCAGCGCGGCTATCCCGGCCTCCTGGGTGCCAAGAAACACGCCGAAATCGATATTATTCTTTAATGCCCGCAATGCGGACAAAACCTCTTTGTTTCCTACCGCAAATCCTAGACGGGTGCCCGCCAAGTGATAGGATTTCGACAACGAGTGGAACTCGATGGCGATTTCGGAAGCATGCGGAATTTCAAGCACGCTTGGCGGACGCATGCCATCGAATGCCATTTCGCTGTAGGCGTTATCGTGGACGAGCAACACGCCATGCTTACGCGCGGCATGAACCGCCCGCTCGAAGAACGCCAAATCGGCGGTTGCCGACAACGGATTGCTCGGATAATTCAAAATCATGAATTTAACTTTATCCCAGACCGCCTGCGGCACGGCTTCGAAGTCGGGCAAATAATCGTTCTCCTCGAGCAAGGGCAACGAAATGGCCTCGACCCCGGCAACGGCCAAACCCGCTCCGTATACCGGATATCCCGGATCCGGAAGCAATGCGGCATCTCCGGGATTGCTAATCGCTAACGGCAAGTGGGCAAGCCCGTCCTGCGTGCCCATCAGCGACAGCACCTCCGTATCGGGATCAAGCTCTACGTTGAACCGATGAGAGAACCACTTGGCAACCGTCTGCCTAAACGCCGAGGTCCCTTCCGTACCCGGGTAACGATAAGTATCGGATCTAAGGCTGGCTTCCGCCAACACGGATCGGAGAAGCTCGGCGGGAGGCTGATCCGGGCTGCCGATATCCAAATTGATCACGGACAATCCCTTGTCGCGGGCTTCCCTTTTCCATTCCGCCACTTCCGCGAAGATCGCGGAGCCTAACCGGTCAAGACGATCGGAGCGAAACCGAACGTTCTTCATAAAGTGTACCACATCGGGCCGAAGTCCTGTTCCCGGAAACCGATGGATACTTTGCTTCCGTTCGTAACGATCGGTCTTTTGATTAACATGCCGTTAGACGATAACAACCGTATTTTCTCTTCGTCGGACATTCCGGGAAGCTTATCCTTCAATCCCATTTCCCGATATACTTCGCCGGATACGTTAAACCATTTCCCGATCGGCAGTCCGCTCTTCGCGATTAACTCACCCAGCTCGGCTTCTCCCGGAGGAGTCGTCTTGATATCCTGAAGTTCCAAGCGATATCCGTGTTGCTTAAGAGCTTTAATCGCGCCCTTACATGTGCTGCAAGTCGGCAAATGATAGACTTTCAATTGTTCGCTCACGTCCCGTGACCCCTTTTATTCAGTATGCGAGAGCTTGGAAAGCTCCTGTTCAAGCCGTTTCATATCCTCGGGCAAAGCCGCTTCCAACCGCATCTCTTCTCCGGTTACCGGATGCTTGAAGATTAACAGGGCAGCATGGAGCGCTTGGCGGGCAATCACTTCGGACAAATTCGCCGCCCATTCCGAACTCGTCCATTTCTCGTCCGTATAATAGCCGTCCCCGATAATCGGACAGCCTACCGAAGTCATATGGACCCTGATCTGATGCGTTCTTCCCGTACCTAGTCGGATGTCGATCGCACTAGCTTGGTCGTGATAGGTATCCGTCACTTTATAGAACGTTAACGAAGGCGCTCCATCCTCCCTCACGACTCTGCGATGGGGATCTTCCGTTTGCCTTCCGATCGGCGCGTTGATCTCGCCCTCCCGTTCGGGAGGACGTCCGTACACGAACGTCCGGTATTGTTTCGTAACCGTGCCCTCCATCATCTGCGCGGATAGTTGTTGCTGCGCCAACGGATGCTTCGCAATGACGACCAAACCCGAAGTATGCTCGTCCAATCGATGTACCGGCCGGAAACGAATCCGCTCTCCGCGCTCCTGCCAATAATGCATGACCCCGTTGGCTAGAGTGTTAAGATAGTGTCCCGTCGTCGGATGAACGATAACTCCGGCAGGTTTGTTCAATACCAACAGATGGTCGTCCTCGAAAACGATATCCAATTCCATCGGTTGCGGCAAGATCGTCTCCGAAACTTCCGTTTCCATGCGCAGGCTAATAATATCCCCCTCGGAAACGATATGGTTCGGCCATACTTTCAGGCCGTTTACGGACAACCCCTCTTCCGAGGTTTTCAAGCGAACCATCAGCCGCCGCGAAATACCGATCCGCTTGCGAAGCACTTCCCGCAATTTGCGCCCTTCGTCGGAAGCATTCGCAACGAATTCGATCGGAGCGTAATAATCCGCGTTGACGTTCTCATTCTCGTTAGCCATGAATCAAGACCTCCGCCGGAAGACCGGGGCGCTCCGCTCGTACTCTACGTCGAGAAGCCCTAACCTGGCATTCGCCACCCTTGCGACGGTGAAGAAAAAGTCGGACAAGCGGTTCAAATATTTGCGAACCTCGTCCGGACACTCCTGCTCTGCCGACAACGTAACAAGCCTTCTCTCCGCCCGACGGCAAACGGTCCGGCACACGTGAAACAACGATGCGGCTTCGCTTCCTCCCGGCAAAATAAATTTCTCGATCGGTGGCGTCTGCGCTTCATATAAATCGATCCAGCTTTCAAGGCGATCCGTCATAGCGGGCGTAACCTTCATCTTAGCCGGATCCGGAACCGCGTAACATAAATCCGAACCGCAGTCGAACAATTCATGCTGAACGATCGTTAACGTTTCGAGCAAATCCGCCCAATCCGAAGTAGATTCCCTAGCCAAGACGGATGCGGCTTGCCCGACAAAACTATTTAACTCGTCGATCGTCCCGTAGGCTTCCACTCGGGCATCGTCTTTCATTACTCGGCCGCCAATGACCGAAGTCTTCCCTTCGTCACCGGTCCGGGTATAAATTTTCATCCGTTTTACTCCCCCTTTTCAATCGATAACCTTTTAACTCCGTTGCCATCCCGGCCGTCATTCGGTATACGATCTCGCTGGATTCCATTAGCTTGCGGTTTGCGTTGGCCAATCTATAAGCATATCCTTGCTCACGAACGTTCATGGACAAACCCGCCGAAAGCTCCTCCGTGACCACGATAACACGGCCTTGAAACGCCAGTATCGCCTCTAAAGCCTCGCGCCATTCGGCTTCGATCCGCTCCTCCGCCTCCGGTAATTGCGCTTCTATGCGACGGTAAACCCCGCGCAACCATCCTGATAGGCTATCTATAACAACAACGCGACGGTCCGCCCGATAAAAATTAGAATCCAGATTAATCGCGTTCAACTTCTTCGCCAATGTTTCGTCCGCATCCGAGCGGGTCCAAGGAAAATCCGGCCGAATGTCCGAGCCCATTTCCGTATCCATGTCCGTACCCTTAATCGCAGCTTCGATAAGCATTTCAGGAAAAGGGGGACAGGACAACCGAATACCTTCGCGCCCTACGACATAGGCAAGCTCATCGGCGAAAGCGGACTTTCCGCTGCCGATGCCTCCGGTAATAAGCCATAACAATTCCGGTCCCCTCCTCTTCCGAATCTAAGCATAAACGGCTATCGTCGTCCTAGGGACGGCGAGGGAACGTTCATGTCTTGAAAAAAAGAGGCCGGCGACGAATCACCGAACCTCCTCCCGACTTATGAGAACTTGTTTCATATATTCGTTGATCTTAAGATCCAGTTGCCGGCTAAGCTCCATGACCGAATCGGCGACTAATGAACGCTCTCTCAGGAAGGTTTCCGTCATTGCCTTGCGCAATCGATCGATTTCTTCCACTAACTCCGCTACTCTGTTCGGGTACTGAGAAATGATGGGTGTATCGGCATGTAAGGACGACAAAGATATGGAATTATGTTCTGCCGCAGCCATGTACATTCCCCCTTCTCATGACGAAAATCGATACTCAGCGGGTTGAAAACCATGGTTATTATAGCAAAACATCTACGAATTGAACATCACTTTTGTAAAATATACATTTTTATTCCAAACTTCTAAGGAACGAATCGATACGTTCCAAGGCTTCCGTCAGCTGGGAAACGGAGGTCGCGTAACAGCATCGGAGGAACCCTTCCCCGCCTTTGCCGAACACATGGCCGGGAACCGCGGCGACTTTCGCTTCCAGAAGCAATCTTTCCGCGAACTGCTCGGAGGTCATCCCCGTCGACTTGACCGAAGGAAACGCATAGAAGGCGCCCTGCGGCTCGTGGCACTCGAGCCCCATCTCGCGGAAACCTTGAACGACGAGACGGCGTCTTTGATTGTAAGACTCCATCATGCGGTCCTTCTCTTCCAATCCGCCTTTGGTCAACGCCTCCAAAGCCGCGACCTGCCCCATCGTCGGAGCGCACATGATCGTGTATTGGTGAATTTTCAGCATGGCGCTAATCAGATCGGGATGTCCGCAAGCATAGCCCATCCGCCAGCCGGTCATCGCGAACGCCTTGGAGAAGCCGCTTACTAGAATCGTGCGGTCTTTCATGCCGGGCAAAGACGCAAAGCTGGAATGGTTTCCCTTAAACGTCAGCTCCGCGTAAATCTCGTCGGAAATGACGATGAGGTCGTTCTCTTCCACGATCTTGGCGATCGGGAGCATTTCCTCGTACGTCATGATCGCGCCCGTCGGATTGCTCGGATAACACAACACGAGAACTTTGGACTTCGGCGTAATAGCTGCTTTCAAGCTCTCCGCGGTCAGCTTGAACTGATCCTCGGCGAACGTCTCGATGCCGACCGCGACGCCTCCGCTTAGCGTGGTAATCGGAGAATAGGAAATGTAGCAGGGCTCGGGCACGAGAATCTCGTCTCCCGGTTCGATGAGCGCGCGAAGGGCTAGATCTATGCCTTCGCTTCCTCCGACCGTTACGATCATTTCCTTGGCCGGATCGTATGTGAGATGGAACTGGTTGGATAAGTATTGTCCGATCGCCTCGCGCAGCTCTGGCATTCCCGCGTTGGGCGTATATTGCGTCTTCCCTTTCTCAAGGGAATACACGGCCGCGTCCCTAACCCGCCATGGGGTTACGAAATCCGGCTCTCCAACCCCCAGAGTGATGATGTCTTTATCTTTGCTCGCGCTGACCAGATCAAAGAATCGCCGAATACCGGACGGCGGAATCTCGCGCGCATGCGCGGCCAAATGGTGTTGCATTCCGCCGCTCCGCGAACGATCGTCCTGACGGATTAACGGCTTTTCCTCGTCTTTTATCATGGGGCATTCTTCCTTTTCGTTGAACTGCTTATTTATGGAGATACGAGCAGGCGATGATCATCCTCGAATTCTTCGAAAATAATGCCATCCTGTTTATATTTCTTAAGAATGAAAAAACTCTTCGTGGCAATAACGGACTCGATCGTCGATAACTTATTGGAGACGAACGAAGCAACCTCTTTCAGGTTTTTCCCTTCGATCTCGACAAGCAGATCGTAAGCTCCGGACATTAAATACACCGATTTGACCTCGGGGTACAGATAAATGCGTTCCGCGATGTTCTCGAACCCGCGCCCGCGCTCCGGCGTACACTCGACCTCGATAAGCGCCGTTACCTTCTCGTCGTCTACTTTGCTCCAGTTAATAACCGTCGCATACTTGACGATGACGTGATCCCGCTCCATCTCCGCGATCGCGGAGGAAACGTCCGCTTCTTCTGCGCCCAACATCGTTGCGATGGTAGCGGCAGACAAACGGGCGTCTTCCTTGAGCAGATCCAAGATGCTTAATTTGAATTCGTTCATCATGATCCCTCCTGAATTACTCTTCATCATACATCAAATACAGGCTGCGTGAAAAGGTAAATCAGATGAACCGCCGAAAAATCCCCGCATCGGCAATCGCTGCCAATCGGGGAAGGGGCCGCGCTCGTTGTCGGCCGAACGGACTGCTATTGATAGGCCGGCATCGAGGACGTACCGGCCGAATTCGGAGGAATAGGGCTCTGAGCCGCTTGCGCTTGCTGCACGAACTGGGAGGTTTTTTGCTGCGTTTGCTGATATTGTTTCAACTGCTTATCTACTTCTTGCTTTATAACCGGAGAGGATGCGTTGTACATATTATTTTGCTGCATTATCGTATATAACTCGCCCTGCATCGTTAATGTGCTGTTCAGCATCTGCGTAAACATCTGCCGGATTTCCGGACATACGGACTCCGTTGCCGCTGTCGCGTATTCTCGCGTTACCCTTTTGAGATCCGAAAGAATCGTCGATGCGATGTCCTCGTCGGTTAAAGTCGGTTTATTTAGCATGATGATCCTCCTTAGGATTGGGGTTGTGCCGGCGCCATCGATTGATGCTGTTGAACGGCGTTCAATAGCGTGTTGTAATGTTGCGTGTGCACATCGACCATGTGGGAGCACGCTTGCTGCAACTGCACGTTAGTCATCGTAGCGGCCGCTACCGCGCACTGCTTAATCTGCAGGTCTTCGTTGGACATGGAGTCCGCGATGTATTCCAGTTCTTTAGCCGTCATAGCTTGCATCATGAACGGTTATCCCTCCTAGACGTTCGATTAGACATCAGATGGTATTGTGTGATGATCGTTCGTTCGTTATGCACCGCAAGCTTATACGGCTCCCTTCTGCTTGGAAAATAAATAAAGAACATCCGCAAGCTTGCGGATGTTCTCGTTCCAAACCATCTATCCCGTGTTAGAAAATTTCCATGCTCAGATATCGTTCTCCCGTATCGGGCGCTATGCAGAGAACCCGCTTTCCAGGCCCCAATCGGCGTGCGATTTGCAATGCGGCCCACACGGATGCCCCCGAAGAAGGTCCGACCAGCAAACCTTCCTCCCGAGCAAGCCTCCTCGTCGTCTCAAGCGCATCATCGTCCGTCACTTGGATGATCTCGTCGTATATAGAAGTATTCAGTATTTGGGGAACGAATCCCGGACTCGTGCCGACCAATTTATGCGAACCGGGTTGTCCGCCCGATAATACGGGCGAACCGGCAGGCTCGACGACCGCAACATAGAGATGAGGAAGCTTGGCTTTCAACACTTCCCCCGTCCCCGTTATCGTGCCGCCCGTTCCGGACGTCGCGACGAAAGCATCCAAACGTCCTTCCGTTTGCTCGATGATCTCAAGCGCAGTCGTCGTACGGTGAATGTCCGGATTCGCGCCGTTCTCGAATTGGTTCGGCATATAGCTGCCCGGATTCTCCTCGATCAATTGACGCGCTTTGGCGATCGCCCCGGGCATCCGTTCGGCGGCCGGCGTCAATACGACCTCCGCGCCGTATGCGCGAAGGAGAGATATTCGCTCGGCGGTCATGTTGTCCGGCATAACAAGAATCAAACGATATCCTTTAGCGGCCGCATACATTGCTAATCCGATGCCGGTATTGCCGCTAGTCGGCTCCACGATCAAGCTTCCGGGACGAATCAAGCCTCGCGCCTCCGCGTCGATCAACAAGCCGGAAGCCGCGCGATCTTTCACGCTGCCGCTCGGATTCATTTTCTCCAACTTTACGAATACGTCCGCATGCTCCGGCCCAGTCAACCGTTGCAATTGAACGGCCGGGGTGTTGCCTATTAATTCAATAACCGATTGGTACATTCGTGTCATGCTTCGGGCTCCTTATGACTAACAGAGGAGTTTTGACTCAATCTGCGTACGATTTGATGCCGATAGGAATCCCCTAGGAAACTTTGCACCGTGAAACAAGAGGGGCATGCAAACATCGTTAACGTAAACGGAGCGGCCAGTATCGTCTCTCCCAACGCTTCCGATACCCTAGGACGAAATTGGGCTTCCGAGACGAGCTGTTCCCCGGTTTCGATCATAAATTCGCGACAGAACGGACATTCCGGAACAAGCTCTTGTTCGTTGAGCAACTGTTCGACGGTCTCTTCGAATTGTTGCAGCTCGTCATCGGTTTCGATGAACTCCTCATCCTCTTCCCAGCTAACGTACTCGTCGATTGCCACCACGGGGGTATCTTCTTCCTCTTCCCCTTCGTCCTCGTCTTCTTCCGCGCCGCCGATATTGAGCTTTAACGTACGATAACCATCCAACTCGTTATCGCAAACCGGACAATACTTCTCCGGCTCTTGCCCCTCCTCCTGAATGATTTCGCTTTGACACCACGGGCAAATTACTGAAGCCATAACGCCTTAAACCTCCTTCATCATGTAAATGACACCGATCGCAATGAATATAATCGCCAGAGCAAGCAGCGTTCCCCACAAATATTTCATGTTGTTATCCTCCGATTTAAATAACGGCCGCGCCTATGATATAGGAAAGGGATGCCGATAATACCAGCGACAGAAATCCGACTGCACGATTATCCTTCTCGAGTTCATCGTCGATCCGAAATACCGGAGTCAGGAATTCGAACAGAAAATACGCGACAAGCAGCAACACGAATCCGACTGCCGCCCATAGCAGGCTTTGATAGATCGTATCGTTGGATTCGATTGAAAACCGGAAGATATTGCAAATTCCGAATATTTTGCCGCCCGTCGCCATCGCAACTGATAAATTACCTTTGCGGATTTCGTTCCAGCTATCGTATTTCGTCACCCATTCGAACAAGGACAGAAAAACGATAAGCGCGAGTATGCCGACCGAAAAATAAGCCAGCACCGCCGAAAAGGGGTGGGACATCAAGTAATCGACCACATCTTGCACGACTTAAGACCTCCCGTTAATGGAGCTCGGCTACGGACACCCCCGCGCCGCCTTCCCCGAATTGGCCCAACCGGTAGCTCTTTACATGTTTATGGCGACGAAGGAAATCCTGAACTCCCGTTCGCAAAGCTCCCGTTCCTTTGCCATGAATAATGTATACCTGCCCCAGATTGGATAGAAATGCCTCGTCCAGGAAATGATCCACTTCCATGATCGCTTCATCCAGCATCATACCACGTAAATCCAGCTCCGTCCGAATGTTCTCGTCGCGGGAACGCTTCACGATGGTCGCCTGCGCAACCTGCTTGCTTTGCGCGGCTTTGCGTACCGGCTCCAAGTCGGATAACGAAACCTTCATCTTCATGATTCCAAGCTGTACGACGGCTTCCGAACTTCCCGACAATTCGACGACGTGACCTTTTTGCCCGCTTAGGCTAAGTACTTTCACTTCATCTCCGACTTCGATCTTCGCTTGCTTCGCCCCTGATGTCCGATTCGGTCTTGCTGCGGGCGGAGGTACCGCATCCTCTAATCGTTTACGCGCTTCAATAAGCTTATGTTCCTTAACGGACGCACTTTCCTCCATCGCAAGACGACGGAGATCGGAAATAATCTCTTCGGCTTCCCGCTTGGCTTTCGCTATCGCCAGCCGCGCTTCTTCGCGCGCTCCCTCCAATAGCTTCGCCTTCTGCTCTTGAAATTTGAATCGCTCATCCTCGATGTCCTTCTGCAGCTTCTCGACTTCCCGGCGCAACCTCTCGGCGGCATGGCGCTCCGTTTGCGCTTGCAGTCGATCCTGCTCCAGGGAAGCAATCATTGAATCGACCTTCAACTCGTCTTCGCTGACCTCGCCCCGCGCATGGTCGATAATGCTTTTCGGTAATCCTAACCTTTCCGCGATCGCGAACGCATTGCTGCGACCGGGAACGCCGATAAGCAAACGGTAGGTCGGCCTCAGCGTGGCGACATCGAATTCCATGCTGGCATTAATAATGCCTTCGCGATTGTAGGCATACGCCTTCAGCTCGCTATAATGAGTAGTCGCGATTAGTCTGCATCCCCGCTTCTGCAGATGCTCCAATATCGCGATCGCCAGCGCCGATCCTTCGGCCGGATCCGTTCCCGCTCCCAGCTCATCCAGAAGCACAAGGCTTCTATCCGTTACTTGGCCTAACATGGAGATCAGATTGGTCATATGGCTGGAGAAGGTGCTTAAGCTTTGCTCTATGCTCTGCTCGTCGCCGATATCCGCATAGATACCATCGAATACGCATAGACGGCTACCGTCCTCCGCAGGGATAAACAAACCCGACATCGCCATCAAGCTAAGCAAACCGATCGTCTTCAACGAAACGGTTTTACCGCCGGTGTTAGGTCCGGTGACGATAATCGATGTATAAGCATCGCCCAGCTCCATATCGAACGGAACCGCTTGTTTAATATCGATCAACGGATGGCGAGCTTTCCTCAGAAGAAGCCTTCCTCCATCGTTCATCTCTGGAAGCGTCGCGGACAAAGAATGAGCCAACGCCGCTTTGGCGAAAATAAAATCGATCAAGCCGAGAATTTCCGCATCCCCGGTAAGAAGTTCGGCTTTTTCTCCCGTTTGTTCGCTCAGCTTGCGCAGAATGCGTTCGACCTCGTTTTGCTCTTTAATCTTGAGCTCCCGCAGCTTGTTATTCATCTGAACGACCGCTTCCGGTTCAATGAACAACGTCGCTCCGCTTCCGGATTGGTCATGCACGATTCCGCCGAAATGAGCGCGGTATTCCTGCTTGACCGGGATCACATACCGATCGTTACGCATCGTGATCAAGGCGTCCTGAAGCATTTTCTGGACCGAGTTGGACCGAACCAGGCTTTCAAGCTTTTCTCTGGCGCGTCCTGCGTTGATTCGGATATCGCGACGAACGGACGCCAGCTCCGGACTTGCGGAATCCAGCACTTCCCCTTGCTCGTCTATGCATTTTCTGATTTCGTCTTCAAGCGGCTTAAAGTCGGTTAACGGTTCGCAGAGATCGCTAAGAAGCGGAAGCTCGGTTTCCTCGCCCGCAACGGCAATAAATCTGCTTAACCGACGGGAGCCCATAATGAATTGGGCCACCTCCATTAGCTCGGGAGGTTGCAAAATCCCTTGCAGCTTCGCTCTATATAGCGATGCGCGGATGTCCGTAATTCCTCCGAACGGGGGAGTACCTTTGAGCATGTTGACGCGAACCGCTTCATCGGTAGCGGCTAGACGACGCGCCACGATAGGGAGTTCGCGGGACGGAGCAAGCTTCTCCGCCTCTTCCTTGCCGAGGCTTGTCGAAGTTAGCCCCGTAAGCCGGCGAATGATTTTATCGAATTCTAATGTATGTAATGCCTTATCGTTCACGGCGAAATTCATCTCCTTCGCCTTATATTATAGCCGAATCGATCAATCTTGCGAAACCTTCCACTCATAGGGTTTAAATCTAAGGATACACTAACGCTTAAGGAGGTCGATAAAATGAATTTTTTAGGCACGGTCGTTCGCTTCATCGTCTCTGCCATCGTACTGATGGTCGTGGGATGGCTGGTACCCCAATTTTCGGTGGGAGGCTTCTGGAGCGCCTTGATGCTCGCGGTCGTTATTGCCGTCTTGGGCTGGATCATTGAAGGGATATTCGGCAAAAAGGTCACCCCGTTCGGCCGCGGGATCGTCGGTTTCTTGTCCAGCGCGTTGGTCATCTGGTTAGCGCAATTCGTCGTGGGGAACGTCGAGGTCACCATGATCGGTGCCTTGCTTGCCGCGCTAGTGATCGGGATTATAGATCTTTTTATTCCCGTCGCTACCCCTTACGAGGCCGGACATCGTCGGCATCGGGACTAAACCCGATCCCAGTGAAAACCATCTTCGGACGTCAACAACCTCCTTGCTCATTCAGCAGGGAGGTTGTTGACGTTTATTCCCGTTTCCATAGTTATTGAATAGGAATTGGCAGATATTGATAATGTCATTGTTCCGTCATGGGTTTCCCGGCAAACGCGACGATACATATGTTACAATATTGCTCGTGCAGGAATGGATTCGAATAGAGAGAGCCGATGATCTTCCGCAAATTTTCAAGTACGGAGGGAAACGAACATGCAAAAAAAGATCGCTTATTTTCTCACACTGACCGCTCTTGTGCTCGCTCTATCGGCATGCGGCGGCAACAACAAGAATACAGAAAACAACAGCGCACCATCCAACGCTGAAGCCGCTTCGCAGGAAGTCGTCATTAAAGCAAGCAGTTGGGAATTCGACCAAGCCGAGTACGCTGTACCCAAGGACACTCCCGTCAAGCTGACGCTTGAAAATGTGAGCGGCGCGCACGGCATCGAAATCGTCGGACAAGATATCAAAATCAGAGGCAATAAGTCCGAAGTCGTCACTTTGCCGGCCGGCACTTACGAAATCAAGTGCAACATCATGTGCGGCAACGGACACAATAAAATGGTAGCGAAAATTGTCGTAAGCTAGCCGTAACCTGAATCGAAAACGACAAAAGGCTATTCCCAAGTGATTCGCTCGGGAATAGCCTTTTTTTTATTTATTCTTGTTCGAGCAGCTCGATCCACTCGTTATACTCGGTCTTCAGCTTCGCGTGTTCGTTGCCCAGCGCGGAATGCTCCCGCTTGAGCGCCTCCAGCTCCGCCTGCAACCGATCGCCGCGCTCCGCTTGCTCGCGCAGCTCCTCCTGCGAGGCGGCCAACCCCGCCTCGCGAGAAGGTGCGGCCGCCGCTTCCGCGAGCGCCGCCTCAAGCTCGCGCTCCGCCCGCTGCGCGGCTTCGCGCAAGCCCTCCTCCGCATCGCCAAGCTCGGCGATGCGGGCCTCTAGCGCCGCCGTCTTCTCCGCGGCGGCGCGCTGCTCTTGCTGCGCCGACGCTACGCGCGCTTGCAACTCCTTCATCGAATCGCTCCACGCTTTCTCCCACTCGTCCCGCTCTCCAAGCTGGCGGGCAAGCTCGTCGCGCTCTTGCTCCGCCTTCTCGAGCGCGGAGGCGTGCGAGTTCAAGCGCTCCATCGTTTGCGCTTCGACCTCTTGCAGCATTTCTTGCTGCTCGATAATCGTTCGACGCTGGTCTTCCGCTTCTTTTGCCCAATGCTCGACGTCGCTCTCGAGTTGCCCGCGCAGTTGTTGCCATTCCCGTTCTCTCGCCAGCCAATCTTCCTGCGCGACTACCAATGCTTCAAGCTTCTTCTTCATCGATTCAAGCTCGTCGGAGTACATCGTCTCGACATCTTTAATCTCCGATTCCAATTTGACTTTCAAGGTTTGCAGTTCTGCTTCCTTCTGGCTTGCATAGGCGATCTTCTCGGCCATATATTTGCCGTTCTGCTCCTCGGATTCCCTGCGGAAACGGTTCGTCAGCTCCTCGAGCTCTTCCGAGTGCGCCTGCTTCAAGCTATCGAGATCCGAACCTAATATCGCTTCGATCTCCGCTTGTTTCGCGATCCATGCCTTTTTCTCCTCGACGAACTGAAGGGTTAGAGACTCGGCTTCCGCTTGAGCGTTACCCAGTTCCGCGGCCGCTTGCTGCTTCGTCTGCTCCAGTTGCCGATCGAACTGTTCCCTTAACGCTTCAAGCTCCTGCTCGGCTTGGAGCCCAGCCAACCGTTGCGCTTGATCGGCTTCGGATTTCGCCTGTTGCAGTTCCAATGAAGCTTGAGTCTTCAAGCTCTCCAATTGCTGCGTCATTTCCGTTTTCAACCGCTCGTATTCCTTGGCTGCCAACGCTTTGGCGCTTTCCAATTCCTGCTCAGCGTGAATTCTCGTTTGCTCGAGCTCTAATTCCGCCCTTACCTTCGCGCCTTCCAAATCTGCCGAGGCTTGCGTCATGACCGATTCGAGCAACTCGGACGATTCCGCCTTTAACATTTCAAGTTCGCCGGATATTTGAGCTAATTCGTGGCTAGCTGACGATTTCTCTTTCTCGAATGCTGTCGTCAACTCCGCGCGCAGAGATTCCAGTTGTTCTCCGGCCAGCGCTTTTACGCTTTCCAGCTCCGCATTCGACTTCGCCCTTAGACTTTCCAAATCTTCAACAGCCACGGCTTTAATGAAGTCCAGCTCTTCAGCCAACTGTTGCTTCGCTTTCTCCAATTCCGCCGTCTTCGCGATCAAGTTTTCCACTTGCTCCGAATGGTCGGCTTTGACGAAGTCCAGCTCTTCAGCCAACTGCTGCTTCGCTTTCTCCAGTTCCGCCGACTTCGCGATCAAGCTTGACACTTGCTCCGTATTGTCCGCTTTGGCGAAGTCCAGCTCTTCAGCCAACTGCTGCTTCGCATTCTCCAGTTCCGCCGTCTTCGCGATCAAGCTTGACACTTGCTCCGTATTGTCCGCTTTGGCAAATTCCAGCTCTTCGGCCAACTGCTGCTTCGCTTTCTCCAGTTCCGCCGACTTCGCTATCAAGCTTGCAACTTGCTCCGAATAGTCGGCTTTGACGAAGTCCAGCTCTTCGGCCAATTGCTGCTTCGCTTTCTCCAATTCCGCCGTCTTCGCGATCAAGCCTTCCACTTGTTCCGATTTCTCGGATCTGACGAAATCCAGCTCTTCGGCCAACTGCGCTTTCTCGCTCTCGAATTCCGCCGACAACTGCGCACGCAAGGACTCTAGCTCTTTCGCTGCGCGATTTTTGGCGTTTTCTAGTTCCGCTGCCGATTTCGCTCTATAGCTTTCCAGCTCTTCCGTCTTGTTAGCTTTAAAGACTTCAAGCTCTTCAGCCGTCCGGGCTTTAACTTCCTCTATCTCCTTGGCCGCTTGCGCTTTAACGTCCGCCAATTCTTCGGCAGCCCGAGCCTTGACGAACTCTAACTCGTCCAAAGCCTCGGCCTGCTTGTTGTCCATATCCGCTTTCCATTGCGCCCTTAAAGTCCCCAGCTCCGAAGCAGCCCGAGCTTTCTCGTTGTCCAGGTCAGCCGACGATTTAAGCGTCAAGTTATGTATTTCTTCCGCTTTCCTGACATTCAACGCTTCTAGGCTTTCGGCAGCCTGATCTTTAAAGAGCTTTAACTCTTCCGCAGCCCTTTCCTTCTCGCTCTCGAGCTCCGCCGCTTTGGCTTCGGCAAGCTCCCTCGCTTTCAGCGCCTCGGACCGTTCATTCTCCAACTCGGCCGTCAAATCCGCTCGCAGAGCTTCCATCTCTTTGCTGGCCTCGGTCTTCGCGATTTCAAGCTCCGCCGTCGTCTTCTCCCTGAGGCTCTCTAACTCCGCGTCCGCCTTCGATCTAAGGCTCTCTAGTTCTTCCGCCTTCTGGGCTTTTACGAACTCTAATTCCTCCGCGACCTGCTCCTTAACGAACGCCAGCTCCTGCGCGGTTTCTACCTTTAAACTTTCCAGTTCCTCGATTTTTCGGGCGTTCTCCGTCTCGTCCTTAAGCAATTGCTCGTTTTCCCTGCGCAATCGCATTAACTCATCGCCAACGTTCACGGCGGCAAGCACGGCCAATTTCGGTAAATCCAAACGGGGAGACCCGCTATTAATTTTGCTCATATGCTCGTTGACCAAAGCGGCAACCCGTTTCATATGTTCGGTACTGGTGTGACCCGTTAGCGTATATTGCGTTCCATATATGTCAACGGTCACACGCGTTTTGTCGTTATTCTGCACAGCGTGATCCTCCCATTGCGTCCGTAGTTATGTATCTTTTTTACTAATACCCGATAATGCTCCTCCAAAGCGCCAAACTGGCTTAGATCGAAGTCGATCCTTAATGAATTGGTCTGCTAGAAGTACTTTCATTGCGGCCGATTACTCGGGAACTCCTGCTTCATAATCGAATAAATCGTTACTGCTCAGGCCGAATAATTCGAAAAGATTTTTTCTCGACCTTTTCTCCGATATTCAGTCTTGCGCTAATGCAATTAGGTGATGGCGTAACTCTATTCCTTGTTTATTCCGAAGTTGACTCGAAATAGAGTTATGCCGTAACGTTATTTCCGATCCGCAACCAGCCATTCTCTGATCACGCCGTTCGCGAACAAAAGCAGCGAACCATCCGCGCCAGTCGGCGTCTAGATGTATTCGCTGCCTCCCTTACTGTTTCCTGCCTATTTGCGAAGTTCCGCGCCGAAAGATTGTTCCAATTGTGTCAATACTCGGGCATGCGTTTCCGTAACTTCCTCATCCGTCAAAGTACGTTCTCCATGACGATAAACTAGTGCCAGCGCAACGCTCTTCTTCTCCGTTCCGATGCGGTCTCCGGTATAAACGTCGAACACCTTCACGGACTCCAACAATTCGCCTGCGGAGGCGACGATAGCTTCCGTTAACGCTCCGCCCGCCACGTTACGGTCTACGACGACCGCGATGTCCCGCTCGATCGCCGGGTAGCGGGGTAACGTGCGATATTCGATATGACGATCCGCGTATTCATAGATCGGGGCAAGCTCCATTTCAGCCACATACGTATCCGGCAAGTCGAAATCGCGTTGCAATTCAGGGTGCAATTGCCCGATGTAACCGATCGTTTCGTTCCCACGCTCCGTATGAATCTTGATCGCGGCCGTTCTTCCGGGATGGAATCCCGCCGGCTGAGCAGCTTCGTATACGATTTTACCCGTAAGCCCCAGATGATCGAGAATTTTCTCGAGAATGCCTTTGGCATCATAGAAATCGACGGCCTCGGAGGAACGATTCCAGCTTGCCGAACGCCGGTTGCCGCTCAGCAACAGAGACACGCGAGGCTTTTCTTGCGGTAAACGAGTCAGCACCTCTTCGTCGGAATGATAGACGTTACCGATCTCGAACAGCGCCAAATCGTTATTCTTGCGCGTTAGATTATACGCGGCCGCTTCCAACAAGCTCGGAATCAGCGTCGTCCTAAGAACGCTTCGTTCTTCGCTCATCGGCATCGCGAGCGGGATCGGTTTCGTATCGCCTGACAGCTCCGTGAACAGCTTCGTTTTTTGCTCGGAAGTCACGGAGTAGCAGATGGCCTCGTGCACGCCGGCTCCCGTTAAAATCGAACGAAGCTCCCTGCGTATCGCCTGCGGCTTCGTAAGCGATCCTGCCGTCGTTTGACCGTCGATCAAAGTCGTCGGAATTTCATCGTAGCCGTGAAGTCGCGCGACTTCCTCAACGAGATCGACATCCCGGGTAATATCCCCGCGACGGGAAGGGACGGTGACGTTCCAAATGCCGTCTCCGCTAACCTCTACCGCGAAATGCAATCGGGAGAAAATCGTTTTGATCTCCAGCGAGGAGAGCTCGGTGCCTAACATTCCGTTAATCCGGCTCAATGAAATTTCGACGTTCGCCGGTTGTTGAACGGAAACTTCCGCTTCGACGATTCCTTCCGTTACGAGCCCTTCCGCGTATCTCGCGATCAATCCCGCAGCACGGTCGAGCGCGTCCCTTACCCTTGACGGATCGACTTCTTTCTCGAAGCGGGATGACGCTTCCGAGCGCAGACCCAATTGCCGCGACGTACGGCGAACCGTACCGCCTTCGAATTTGGCGGACTCCAGAATAATATCGGTCGTCTCCGGAGTGACCTCGGAATTCGCTCCGCCCATAACGCCGGCCAACGCGATCGCTTTCTCCGCATCCGCGATTACGAGCATTTGCGGCTCAAGCTTGCGCTCTTGGTCGTCAAGCGTGACCAGGATTTCGCCCGGCTGGGCCAATCGAACGTCGATGCGTCCGCCGGCGACTTTCGCCGCATCGAAAGCATGAAGCGGCTGGCCGTATTCCAGCATGACATAGTTCGTAATGTCTACGATATTGTTGATCGGGCGAACGCCGGCGGCAATGAGACGATTCTGTATCCATTGCGGAGCCGGAGCGATCTTAACGCCTTTAATGTATCGCGCGGTATACAATGAGCATTGCTCGGTAGCGGTTATCGACACGCGTACGTGGTCGGAAGTCCGGTCGACGGACGAATGCAAATCCTTATCCGGCTCCGGAAGCTTCAACGGTCGTCCCGTCAGCGCGGCCACCTCGTAAGCTACGCCGAGCATGCTCAAACAATCCGAACGATTGGGCGTGAGATCCAGCTCCAGAATAGAGTCGTTTAACGCGAGCACGTCTAAAATATCGCGGCCGATTTCCGTTTCAGGCGGCAAAATCAGAATTCCCTCTTGCTGTTCCTTCGGCAGCAGCTTGTCGTTAATACCCAATTCGCGAGCCGAACAGATCATGCCTTGCGATTCCACGCCGCGCAGTTTCGCTCGCTTAATATCAAGACCGCCCGGAAGCTTCGCGCCGACCATCGCAACCGGAACTTTCATATCCGCGCCGATATTCGCCGCTCCGCAGACGATTTGCAGATCTTCCCCGGTACCGGCGTCGATCGTACAGACGCTTAGCTTATCCGCGTCCGGATGTTTCTCCCTCGTTTTCACATAGCCGACGACGACTCCGCTAACTCCCGCGTTACGGGAAGGAACGGAATCGATCTCGATTCCTCCGCGCGTCATCATTTCCGCCAATTGCTCAGCCGGAATGCCGCTTAAATCAATATAATCGGATAACCACCGATAAGATACGTTCATGGGAAACTCCCCTCGTTTGTCCTAGTATATTTAATCGCTTTACCTGATCATTACCGTCACATCTTCGCGAACTGGTTCAAAAACTTCGTGTCGTTCGCATAGAAATGGCGGATATCGTCAATGCCGTATTTCAGAAGCGCGATCCGTTCTACGCCCATACCGAACGCGAATCCCGTTACTTCGTTCGGATCGTATCCGCCGTGCTCCAGCACTTTGGGATGTACCATTCCGCAGCCGAGAATTTCGATCCAGCCCGTATGTTTGCACATCCGGCAGCCGCTGCCTCCGCACTGCGCGCAGGTGACGTCCACTTCCGCGCTCGGTTCCGTGAACGGGAAGAAGCTCGGACGAAGACGAATTTGCATTTGCGGTCCGTACATCTCTTGCACGAATTGCAGCAACGTCCCCTTCAGATCGCTCATTCGAATGTTCGGCCCGATTACCAAACCTTCGATTTGATGGAACATGAACGAATGCGTAGCATCGTCGTCATCCCGGCGGTACACGCGTCCCGGGCAAATGACTTTAATCGGCGTTTTGCCGTTCATCGCCTTCATCGTACGGATCTGCACCGGGGAAGTTTGCGTGCGTAGCAAGATCTCGTCCGTAATATAGAAGGAATCCTGCATGTCGCGCGCAGGGTGGTTCTTAGGTAAGTTCAGCGCTTCGAAGTTGAAGAAGTCCGTCTCGACCTCGGGTCCTTCGGCAACCGTATAACCCATTCCGATGAAAATATCTTCGATTTCCTGAGTCACTTTGTTCAGCGGATGAACCGAACCGACGCCAACCGCCTTACCCGGCAGCGTTACGTCGATCGTCTCCGCCTGCAGGCGATGGGCGGTTGCCGCGCGATCGAATCCTTCTTGCTTCTCGGCGATAACCGCTTCGATGGCCGCGCGTACCTCGTTGCCGACTTGACCGATCACCGGACGCTCCTCCGCGCTTAACGCGCCCATGCCGCGCAAGATCTCGGTCAATTGTCCCTTCTTGCCTAGATAGTGAACACGAAGGTCGTTAAGGGTAGCCGCATCCGCGACGCCCTGAAGCTGCTCCAGCGCTTCTTTTCTTAGAGCCTCTAATCGTTCTTTCATCCCGATTCTCCTTATCGCATTGAAATAGAAAAAGGCCTTCTCTCCCGTAAGGGACGAAAAGACCGTGGTACCACCCTTTGTTGAAATGCCGCCGCTACTCCTTCGAGTGGCTGGAACGCATGCGCGCTCCTGGACATTCCCGCTTCATACGGCATAACGGGCCGTCAACCGGTTCTCCTACTGATCGGATAGACCGACCGTTCAGAGTTCTGCTCGGGAGTGAATTTAGGCAGCCTGTATTCTTAGGAACGCTCACAGTCTAAGGCGTTCCATCCCTGAAAGAAGGCACTGCTTACTTGTCTCCGTCATCGCATTTCTACATTTTTGAGGTTGTTACAAAAGTTTTCGAACTCTCACTTTAATGATCATTATAGGGCAACCCCACTGTTCAAGCAAGCCGGATAGCCCTAACTAGCGTTATTTTCTTATGTTACGGAAACGAATTGCTGTTAATCATATATCGTTGCCTTATCTTCCGGCCATGGAAGAATCAATTTTGCAATTAAGAAGGATGGTACCGTCTGGGGATGGGGAGAGAGCAACAAAGGATCACTAAGAATTCCTATCGACGGAATCGTATATCGTCCTATGCTTATCGAATGTATAAAGGATGTTTCCTCAATTATCACGGATAGTAAGATTAGGACGTTAGTTCTGAAGAAGGACGGGTCTTTGTGGGTCATGGGATTTGATGTAGTTGAATTTAAATATGATGCCCCTCTAAAACAAGGAGAAGAATTAAGGCGCATAGAGGGACTAGGAAAAGTAACGTCCGTAGCAATGGGACAATCCCATGCCGTAGCCGCCACCGCAGATGGAATGGTATGGATGTGGGGAAGCAACTTAGCCGGACAATTTGGAAATATGAGCTTAAAGGAGAGTTCCGCTCCAATTCTTGTTCACGAATTCCGATAACGGGATTATGTAACCCTGTAATCGGCTAGTCCTCTTATTTAGAGCGGTATTTGATTCGCAATAACTAAAGGGATGACGGGAAGTTCCGTCATCCCTTTTCATGATGCTTTAATTCTTGTTTATGCCCGTTTGCGGAATAGCGCGATAAGTAACGCGAGAACGCCTGCAGCCAAGCCCGCGATGGCGAGCGAGAGTGTTAAAGTATCGCGGCCTCCATCATCCTTCGCTTCTCCGCCCGCAACCGTTCCTCCGGCAGCGCCATGCCCATCTCCGTGTCCGTCGCCCGTAGCCGCGGTAACCGTCGTGACCGATGCCGGTTTGTCCGCGTCCGCGGCGCCCGTCCATTCCACGACTTCTCCGTCCGAGTAGGTTTGGTAGGCTTTCCACGTTAATTCATTAGCATCGTCGGCCACTTTGCCTTGCATGCGGAATTCTCCGAATTCCGTTGCGCCGAGTCCATTACCCGTAGCTTTCCAAGTAACGCTGACGATTTTATCTTCCGCGCCCTTCTCGATCTCGTAAGTCCAATCCGCCTTCGGTTCAAACCGGCTGACGTTTACATTATCCGGGATCGCGACTTTGACCGTCGTCGTTGCCGCTTCCTTCTCCGATGGAACGCGAACCGTGAACACCTGATAGGAGCCTGCAGGCACTTCCTTGGGTTGAACCGTAACGTGCGCGCTAGCCAATCCCGCGAACGCTAATGACATCATAAGAACCAATACGAGAGAAAAACTTCTTTTCATGAGAGATTTCCAGCCTTTCATCGTCCATTAGGATAAGATATCTCTCAGTATAGTCCGCCCCCATTCATCGCGCATGACTCGAAAGAGTCATATGCGCTAACTCTTTGTGACAAAACGGCAACGATATTGTCCCTCGTTCCTATTCCGTCTCCACCATGCCCCGTTCGTAGGCGTAACGCGTCAACTGGACCCGATTGTCCAGATGCAGCTTTTGCAAAATGTTTTTAATATGGTTTTTTACCGTATGTTCGGACAACCCCAGAGAAACGGCAACCTCTCGATTCTTTTGGCCGCGCGCCACTTCCTGTAAAATCTCTTTTTCCCTTGGGGTTAATCCCCCGGCCTCCTGTTCCTTCTCCTTCGTAGTAGCGGAAGCCGTGCTCTTGCGGGAAGCGAATTCCCGTAAAATGGACATGGCGAGCTCGGGGTTCAACGGGGCCTCGTCCAATGCTACCGCGCGCAAGTAATCCCGCCAAGAGGAGGGATTAAGATTCTTGAGCAGATAGCCTTGAGCCCCCTTCTTCAATGCTTCGAACAAATGGGAAACGTCGTCCGAGACGGTGACCATGATGATCTTTATGAACGGATATTCGCTCTTGATCAGCTTAACGGCCTCAAAACCGCCCATTCCCGGCATGTTGATGTCCATCAGAATTAAATCCGGAAGCAAGCTTCCCGTCATCGCCAACGCTTCTTCTCCGCTGGAAGCTTCGCCTACGACTAGAAACTCGGGAATCCCCGCAACGATCGTTCTCATCCCTTCCCGCGCATGGCGATGGTCGTCCGCGAGCAACAAACGTATCGGCTTACTCATGTACTTTCCCTCCCCTTTTCAACAATTCCACAACCGTACTATCACCTCTGCGCTCAATAAGGAACGACCACCCCATCGCCTTCGCCCGATCTCGAACCATCCGAAGCCCGAATCGACCCGACGCTTGCAACGGATCGCCATGGAATCCGACGCCGTCATCTTCAACCGAGCAGCGAAACCCATGCTCGCCGACCGACTCGCCGGTAACGGTCACGTTGGATGCCTTCGCATGCTTGCGCACGTTCATGAGCGCTTCCCTTATGCAGGCGTGGAGCTCCACTTTCTCTTTATCGGTTAAGCTCTCGTCCGGAATACTCCAAGTAAATACCGCGCGAGCTTCGGTCATGTCCGCCGTTTCTCCGAGCAGCTTTCTTAGAGGTACCACCCAAGCGGCGGCAGCCGGCGTGAGCGGCTGACGAAGGTTAGCGATCGCTTGGCGAACGTCCTCGTGCATGACGCGCACGGTTTCTCTCAGCCCTTCGGCTAGCTGTTTCACCGGTCCTTCGCTTTGCATCTCATCCAATTGATCGAGCTTGACCGCTAACAGGAAAAGCGACTGCGAAATTCCGTCATGAAGCTCTCTCGCCAAGCGTTCCCGTTCCTCAAGCGCTGCGTTCGCCCCTTTAGCCCGCTGCAGCGCTTGCTGGGATTGTTCCAGTCGGCTGAAGAGATTTCTCACTAAAGTTAAAGTAACGAGCAGAACGATAAAAGGAGCTAGTAAATTGCCTAGCTCCATAGATATATAAGGCAGCAGAATGGCATGGCGAATATATTCCCATAAGCCGATCGTAAGCGTAGGGATAAGCAGGATCAACCACTTAATCCTTCGATCCTTATTTTCATTGTTCAATGCGGAACGCCTCTCTCGACCTCAAGTTATTCCACTTCGTCGCGTGTAAGTTTGCGGAACAATCTCGCTATATCGATGTCCACGCAGGAAAACATCGGCGAGTTCATCCGCCCGGTAATTCCGTACGTTTCGTGCAGAACGTATTTTCCCCCAGATAGAATAAACTGATCAACCAACCGATGAACGGGATCAATCACCCAATATTCCTTGACTCCGTGCTTCTCGTATTGCCGCTTCTTACGGATCTTATCGTTATGGCTCGTGCTGGGCGACAAGATCTCCGCTACGAGATCCGGAGCACCCTCAATTCGCTTGGCGTTAATGATCGAGGAATTCTCGTGCAGGATATAGACAAGATCAGGTTGAAAATGATTATCTTCGTCCAGAAACACATCCAAAGGTGAAAATAAAACCTCTCCATTGGGATGACAAGTGTGATACACCATAACGAAGATTTCTGCTAATAACTGCTGGTGGGTAACGGTCGGCGCAGGCGTGAGGTCATATCGCACGCCCTCCACGATCTCGAATCGAACCTCATCCTCGAATGGGAAATCACCCTCCGGTTCCCCATACGACTGCTGCTGCTCCCTAACCTTATCCCTCTTCTCGTCATGTCCCATACGCCACACTCCTTCGACCATTTTTATCCATTATAACCTGTTATCGCATGCTCGTCCTCCCTATCAGTAAACCCGATAAGTCGTTTCCACGACCCTCTCCGTATCGTCCGCATCCGTTACCCTGATCTGGGCTTTCCACTGTCCGGCGAAAGGAAGAAACGGGCCTTTAGCTTGGTAAGTCGACTTCTTAAAGTCTGGAAATGCGTCCATTTCTTTATCCGTATAAGCTTCTAAAGGAACGTCGATAAAACCCATTCCTTCTTTATCGAGAGGTAACATCCGTAATTGAACCGACTTGGGTACGCCCTTGCCTATCTGCTCCGGAAGCCATATTTTCAAGTTAAATTGGTTATCTCCGGGCGTGTTGGGCGACACTCTCAGCGTGACATGCATTTCCTTGCCCATTTGATGAAAATTCAACTGCTCGTTGGCCGGCAACGGAGTTTGATAAGTGAGAACCCCTACGCTGATAACGATTGCGGACAACAAACCTACGTCCACTTGCAGCAGCTTGCCGTGCGGAAGATCTCCTTTCTTCAGCCTTCTTCGGATCAAGAAAGCCGTAACCCCGACGAGAAGAGATAGAATCGCTTTAGCGACTAACCATTTCCCCCACGTAGTGTATTTCAAATAGGTCAAGGAAGGCATGAAGTCTAGCGTCGATAAGATTCCCGTCACCCACAGGAGGAGGAACGAGACCAGAGCCCATTTCGAGAACACGAGGGCAAACCTGCCCGCTTCCGGTCTTTCTTTGTACCAAATCGCGAGCAGCAAGATCAGTCCTCCGCTCCACAACGCGGCAGCCAGAAGATGCAAGACATCTAAACCGATCGTATAAGCGATAGGATCGAATGCCGCCGCATGACCGGACCACGCCTCGACGAATACGGCTATCGCCACCCAGCCTAACCTCACCCAGATTCCGATCCCGGACAGCAACGGCGCGACGACGGCGAGCAACAGCTGCGCTAGATACAGCTTACCGATCGTCGTTTCCGTCAGGATGCGTCCCCACTCGGCAAGCGGCTCCCCTTGACCCAAATCCTGCAAGCTGAAAAATACGTAAGCCATAGTCGCGAGCAAGGCGAATTTCCCCGACAGCGCGAGCGATCGCGCGTATACTTCCCGAACGGTGGGGGAAGTTTTCCTCAACAGGCCCCACATCGCGATCCCGGCAACCGCTAGTAGACCCGCATAATACAAAATCCGGGCGGTATAGAGGAGAAATACTTGTCTGTCCAATCCGCCCATTCCATGGCTAGAATGACCGACCTGTTGATGCGGATCAAGCTGGCTAGCATCCGTGAGCGCAGCAGGGGTGCCAACGGTAAAAACGTAAGCTCCGGATACCGGGTGGCCATCTGCCGAGATGACGGAATAAGACACGGTGTAATGGCCTTCCCCAAGCTTCGGAAGCGCTATGCGAATCCCTTTGCCCTCTTTAATCATCTCGATCTTGCCCTTCGCGACGTCCCGAGACGATTCGTTAAGCACGACGAGCTTCGAACCTCCGCTATCCAATCTCTCGTTAAACACGATCTCGACCGACGGCGGACTGACGTCCATCCGCACGTTTGCTTCCGGCGTCGTTTGCTCAAGGGCGGCATGCGCCTCCACCCGGCCGTTAAAACTAAACAGCGAAAACAAGAATAACAATGCTATGAACGATAACCCGAATGCTTTATTGGTAAAGTGAAAGCGCGAAGCCGCGCGAATAGGTCTATTAAATAACATCATTCCAGCCTCCTGATCTCTCTCCCAAACGTAAAATCCATCTCATGCAACTCTATCGTACCCGAACGGGACTACCTCTTCAACTATGTCAAAACGGTGACTTCCACTACGAGAGTTTAAAATAACAAGAACACCTCTTAGGATCGCATCCTTCGACGTGTTCTTTGACTTGCTTTCCGTGTATTGACCGCCGATTTACTTGATAACCCCTCTTTACCCGGCTGTCTCTTTCGAATCTGTTTTACCTTTGTCCATATCGAATAAAGCAAGGAACTTCTCGGGAGACACGGGACGTGAGAAGAAGAAACCTTGCGCTTCTTGGCACTTCAATTCCTTCAGGAAAGCCACTTGCCCCTCGCTCTCTACGCCTTCTGCGGTCACGGTCAAGTTCAGGTTGCGGGCCATTGCCGATATCCCGGAAACGATAGCCGCGTCGTTGCGGTCCGTCAGCACGTCGTTCACGAAAGAGCGGTCGATCTTCAGCTTATCGATCGGGAACCGCTTCAAGTAATAGAGGGAGCTGTAGCCTGTTCCGAAATCATCGATACTGATCCGCAAACCAAGCTTCTTGAGTCTCTCCAGCATTTCGGTCGCGTACGCAACGTCGGCCATAATGCTTTCCGTAATTTCCAGCTCCAGCCATTGCGGATCTAAGCCGGTTTCTTCCAGAACTTTGGCGATTCGCGCGTCCAGATCGTGCTGCCGGAATTGACGAATCGAGAGATTAACGGACAAGATGATCATCGGGTATCCGTTGTCCTGCCAGCTCTTCATTTGAAAGCATGCGTTGCGAAGCACCCATTCTCCAAGCGGCAGAATAAAGCCGTTTTCCTCGCAGAGGGGAATGAACTCCGACGGCGGGATTTCCCCCCGTTGCGGATGGCTCCACCTAAGCAAAGCTTCGGCTCCTACCAACGTCTCGTGCTCCAGATCGATCAGAGGCTGGTAAGCGAGATGGAACTGCCCGAGCTCGAGCGCAATTCGCAAATCATTTTCCAGCAGCAGCTTTTCCTTCGCTTTCAGATTCATTTTAGTCTCGTATCTTTTCCAACTGTTGCGCGTTTCCTTAGCGCTGTACATGGCCGTATCCGCGTTCTGCAGCAAAAGATCGAGAGAATTTCCGTCATCCGGAAACAACGCCATGCCGACGCTGCTTGTAATATGGAACGAAGATGGCCCTACTTTAATCGGTTGTTCGAATAGCTCCACGAGCCGTTGCGCAGCTTCCTCCGCTTCCTTTTCCCCGCGAATGCCGGCTAAGAGCACCGTAAATTCGTCCCCGCCAAGCCGAAAAACGTTTTCCGGCTTTTCGGAGAATTTACATAATCGCTCGGCGACCGCAACCAACAAACGATCGCCGAACGCATGTCCCAACGAATCGTTAATGGTTTTGAACCTGTCCACGTCCAACCATAACAACGCAAACCGGCTGCGATTATGTTGCGCTCGCGCCATCTCGGCTCTGACCCGGTCCGCGAATAAGCGTCGGTTCGGCAATGCCGTCAACTCGTCGTGATAAGCCAAATAGTTAATCCGCGCTTCCGTTTTCTTCTGCCGCCGGTACGGCTCCTCGATAAGGACCAAGTAAATGCCTTTAAGGAGACAGTAATAACCCGCCAGCTTGAAAACATCCCCGATTAAAGCTTGCACGCTTTCCGGCCCGGTCCCTAAAGACTCTTCGAGCTTAGCGAAAAACAACCAGATCAGCGCCTGTACGATCGTCAGCATCGATTCCGGTCTTTCGATGCGGTGACGGTACAAAATAATGCTTATCGCAGCCGCATAGAGCAGCAGGGTAGACGATTGTTGGAAAGGAGCGAGCGCATCTATGACCGATTGATTCCAGTGATTCGTCTGGAAAACAAGCAAAGATACGACTGTAACGATGCATAGGACGGAAATAATCGCATAAATTCGAGCACGGGGCCTGACAATCGGATTATCTAACGAAAAAACGACAAGCAAGCCTAACGCGCCAACCCATTGGGAAATCCAGTTCAGCAGCAGGCTTGGCGTATCTCCGATTATCGGATCATGCAACGGCATTCCCGAGCCGCTAAGCGCGTGCAATAAACCAAGGAACCCGATCGCCGTGAATAACGCGGCCGTCATTAACCGTTGCCTGCACAAAGTAGGTACGAAAACCATCCAGCCTAGAATAAGCAAAGCGAAGCATATCGCGAATGCCAATGCCTCCATAATCGAATGCACGGCATAACGATTAATTGAAATGAACAGATCCTCTAGCCAGTCGTGCCCAAGCTGCAACAAACCAAATAGGATTATTGCAGCGATAACCACCCATATCGTTTTCATTTCGGCGCGATTCATCGACATTTATGTGCCCCCGACAATATCCCTATCTAGGTAAAAAGACTCTATGTACTTTTCTATATTTTCCACATGAACTTTCATTTTCCTGCTTTTCTCAATCGATTTCGACATATTTTCGACAGAGATTCGACAAATATCGTCTAAGTCCCTTATGGAGCTTCAATAGGAATGCCTGATTTTAGCAGCCCTTGCGCAATATGGCGGGCATGTTCGGCGGCACTAGGAGTATCGCCGTGCAAGCACAACGTTTGAACTAGTCCTCCGGTTGCAAGAGACACCGCCTGCCGTACAATTTCCTCCGAATGCTCAAGTACGGCACCGGGAATATTTCTGGGCATGAGTTCTCCGTTAGGCAAATAAGCACGATCCGCGAAACCTTCGGTCACGAATACAACTCCCGATTCCAATGCGGCTTTATGTAATTTACTCCCTGAAGGTCCGAAAAGCATCAACTCCGGCTCTGTTCGTTGAACCGCTTCGACGATCGCGCTCGCCAATCGTTCATCTCTGGCCGCCATGTGATACAACGCTCCGTGAAGCTTGACGTGCCGCAGCTTCCCTCCCGCGGCTTTCACGAAAGCTTGCAGCGCTCCAATCTGATAGAGTACGAAGTCGCCGGCTTCCTCCGGGGAAACGGCCATCTCGCGGCGTCCGAATCCGAGACGATCCGGCAGCCCCGGATGCGCGCCGATCGCGACGCCGCGCTTAAGGCAGCTTCCTACGGTTTTGCGCATAGTATGCGGATCTCCGGCATGAAAACCGCAAGCGATGTTCGCGGACGAAACATACTCCAATAAAATATCGTCCGCGCCCCAATCGTAAGCTCCGAATCCTTCGCCCATATCCGCATTTAAGTCGATCGCGATCATAGCGTTACCCCTCCAATATTCGTTGGCCGTACGTCTTTATCCCGGCAGTTAATATCGCTAGTTCTCTTTCTTGCTGCCTTATGGCCTGCTCCGCTTGGTCGATGTCGGAAAGTTCGAAAATCATCCGGTCGCCTGGGACTGCCTGTGCCAATCGCGGCATATCCGCGCTAAGGACATGCGCGATCTTAGGATAACCGCCCGTCGGCTGACAGCCAGATCCCAATATGATCGGTTGGCCGTCGGGCGGAACTTGAATCGTTCCCGCAACTACGCCATGCGACTCCAATTCCTCGTAATTCGTTCTCGTTAAAGCTCCTCCCGATAACCGTATGCCCATTCGATCGGAATTCGTTTCAATGCGATATTGCCCGGATACAAGCCGATTCCTCGACTCGACGGTGAAGGAATCCCATTCCGCTCCCGGCAACACGCGTAACAGGATCCTACCGGTGGGTATCCGGTCGTACGTTGCGCGAGGGAAGTCTCCGCCTTCGCCAACCTTTGCTTGCCAATCGACGGTGCTCCAGCCGGACACGCCTTCCCTCGCTTTGTTTCTGAGCTTGGAGACGAGTTTGGCCGTGCGACTCGAATATGGGTCAACGCCTATCGAATCTCCCGCCGTTAACGATCTGCCGAATCCTCCGCCCATTCCCGCTCTAACATCCATACTGCGGCTTCCCAGTAAACGAGGAGCGTAGATTCCCCCGGCAATCGCCAAGTACGCCCTGCAGCCGGCTACGGCCGTTCCGAACGACAACGTCGTTCCGCGGCTAAGAAATACGGGCTTATTCATCGGTATCGAGGCCCCGTTCGCGGTAGGCACGAGATTCCCTCCGCAGATGGATACGAGAATATCACGCTCGATCGAGTAACTTCCTCCGACCATGGTCAGTTCCAGAACCGCCGCCCCTTCTTCGTTCCCGACAAGAAGGTTCGCCCTTCTCATCGATAACCGATCCATTGCTCCTCCGACCGATACGCCGTATCGTTGCCAGCCTTGTCTCCCGAGATCCTGAATCGTCGTTAGCAGACCAGATTTCAGCACCTTCAATGCCGTCAAAGGCGTCGATGGCGTCAAGGAGCGGCTTTCCCCTTTCCCTTGAACGGTCCTCATCTTAGAATCGGACTTAACCTCGCTGAATTTGTCCACCGAAACAAACTTCACTCGATCTCCTTGAGCGAGAAGAAACGGCTCTTCGGCATTCGGACGATACAAAGGAACGTCCGTCCTTCCGATAATCTGCCATCCCCCCGGCGAAGTTACGGGATATACGCCGGTCTGGTTGCCGGCGATCCCGACGGCTCCCGCGCTAACTTTCAGTCGCGGAGTATCATGGCGAGGCTGAGCCAACGTTCCGGGCAGGCCGCTCAGATAGGGAAAACCCGGAGCGAAGCCCATCATGGCGACGGTATAAGAAGCTTCGGAATGCAGCTTCGCGAATTGCGCTTCCGACACCCCGCTTCTTCGCGCGCACTCCGATAGATCGGGGCCGTACTCCCCGCCGTAGACAACCGGAATGACCACTTGCCTCGGAGTCGGCAATGTCTGTTCCGCGAGCGTATCCAGTACTCCGATCAATCTTTCGGCCGCCGATCGTAAGGAATAATCGGATCCGCGCATATAAAACGTTATGGATCGATAAGCGGCTACCGTTTCCATAAGCCACGGGAAATTCATGAGATCTATCGCCCTTGCTTTAGAGGCCGGATTGCCGATTTCAACCGTTCCCTCCCAATAAAGCGAGAAGGCGCGATCGCCAAGCGGCCGTATGGATATCGCACAATCGGTCATCGGTCGGTCTCCTTTCGCGACTTCCTTCGCAACTTGCATTTGCAACCTTTTCGAAAAACACGGTACAATTATAATATCGGCAAGGGAGGAATGGTTCAGAAGTGGAAACATACGACTTGGCGGAACTCGTCATCACGCAAGATTCGCAAACATGGCCCCTGGAATTCTCTCGCGCCAAATTGATGATCGTCTCCGAATACGGTACGCGTCTCTGGTATATCGACGTAGACGGAATAACCGACGAAGGTTTGCTCGGAAGGTTCGCGGAATCGGAAGAAATCGGCGTCGGCATGAGCGCGATAACGATCGGAGGACGCCGGTTGGAAGGAAAGGGATTTTTCCACCCCAACCCGCAGCATCGAGCCGCCGCCATCCGCGGGGATGGTCAATTAGAAGGTTACGGACAATCGGGCAGTCATGCCCTTAAGGAATAAAGACGGATGACCAGATGACCCGAGGTGTATTATGGAAAAATGGATAGGCTGGATCGCTAAGCTTCGTTGGGCGATCGTAGCCGTATGGCTGGCGCTTGCAGCCCTCTCTTTCTTTGTTTTGCCGGATTTACAGAGCATCGTCCGGCAGACGGAACAGAAGTTCTTGCCCGTTGACGCCGAATCCGTTCAGGCCGTTCGTCTATTGCAAGAAATTAACCCGTCCTCGCATTCCCTGTCCAGCGCGGTGATCGTCCTGCATCGCCAGGGGAGCTTGAACGACACGGACAAACGCTGGATGGAGGAGCTTCTTGAACGGATACAGTCCAGCAAACAAGAGTTCATGATTTCTAGCGTAATATCCACCCGAACGAATCCGGAACTGGCAGAGCGGATGCTCAGCAAAGACGGTTCGACGCTGCTCGCCATCGTCAATTTTCCTTTTGCCGATTTCGAGGATTCGACGAAGATTTCGCTCGCGAAGATTAAACCGATGCTTCGCGAGGCTCCCTCGGGAACGACGGCCATCTTGACGGGAAGCGCCCAGCTGTCTCAGGATTTCCAGCAATCTTCGGAAAACGGCTTAAGACGCACCGAGATTATCACGATCGGACTAGTGCTCGTAATATTGCTCTTCGTGTTCCGTTCTCCCATCACCCCAATCATCCCGTTGCTTACGATCGGAATCAGTTTCATTATTGCGCGCGGACTGGTCGGATGGACCGCGCAATTCGGCATGCCCGTCTCCCACTTTACGGAATCCTTCCTTATCGCCGTGTTATTCGGAGCCGGCACGGACTATTGCATCCTAATCATACAGCGGTACCGCGAGGAGTTAAGATCGGATAACGGGGAAGCTCTCCCGGCGGCGATTTCCCGCATGATGAGAGGCGTCGGGAAAACGATCCTATTCTCGGCAAGCACCGTGCTTACCGCGTTTTTACTCATAGGTTTCGCGGATTTCGGCTTATATCGTTCCGCGGTAGGCGTTGCTATAGGCATGCTAGTGACCGTCGCGGCCGCTTTAACGCTTACTCCCGCCTTATTATTGGTTTTCGGTAAAGCTTCCTTTTGGCCTAATCGCCATGGCGCAGCGCATAAGCGGGAAGAATCGCGGATGTGGGCAAAGCTCGCGACGCTGGCCGCCAAACGTTCGACTCTTGTGCTGCTCTCGACCACGATCTTGCTGGCTCCGCTCGCATTGCTCTTCCAAGGCCAGCGCTCCTTCGACGATATTTCGGAGATGGACCCGAAGCTGGAATCCATCGTCGGATTTCGCCAGATCGAACGCGCATTCAGTGCCGGAGAAGCGTTCCCGGTGACGATTGCCGTGTCCGCCGCTCAGTCGATGCGCACGAAATCGGGACTTGCGGCGCTAGAACAAGCAAGCTCGGATCTCGCGAGAGCGGACAACGTACTGGAGGTTCGCAGCGCGGTTCGTCCGCTCGGACGCAAGCCCGATCAAATGACCGTACCCGGACAACTGCGGACTCCGAACGTCGACGAGATCATCCAAACCATTATGAAAGAACAAAGATTCCTGTCCGAAGGGCTTGAAGCCATAGCTTTAGGAGCCCTTCCGTTCAGTCAAGGATTGTTAGGGATCTTGCCTTCCATCGGTCGGTTGGGCGACGGAATCGGCAAGCTTCTCGTTTCGCCGCTAGGCGGGTTTGCTCGCGTCTCGGATTCAGCGGGGAGCAAGACGACCGATGCCGATCGTCAAGCGTTGGACTACTATATTTCTCCGGATGGAAAGACGACGAAATTCGAACTCATCTTGAAACCCTATCCTTATTCCGGCTTGGCAATGGATTCCGTACCGGTCATCGCCGGTCAATTGCGGGCAAGCTTAGCCTCCACTTATCTTACGGATACGAAGGCTTATGTTACGGGGGTATCCGCCAAATACAATGAGCTAAGAGACATATCCTATCACGATTTCGTCCGGACGGGTTTGTTCGTGCTCGCGGGAATCGCCGTCGTCCTCATCCTGTTGCTGCGTTCCGTACTGGCACCTATTTGCGTCATGCTCTCTTTGGGTTTCAATTACTTGATTACGATGGGGATCACGGAATTCGTCTTCGTAGATATGTTAGGGTACCCTGGTCTATCCTGGACGGTGAGCTTCTTTATTTTCCTTATTATCGTGGCTCTCGGGGTTGACTACAGCATCTTCCTAATGGCTAGATTCAAAGAAGAGGTTCGACCTGGGGAAGTCCGCTCAGCCATGACGAAAGCCATGAAAACAACCGGAGGCATCATCACGTCCGCGGCGATCATCATGGCGGGAACGTTCGGAGCCCTTTGCTTCTCCGGGGTAGTTACGCTCGTTCAGATCGGCCTTGGAACTTTGTTCGGTTTATTGTTATACGCCACATTGTTCATGGGGCTCATCGTGCCTGCTTTCACGTTCCTCCTAGGGGAAAAGAACGGGTGGCCTTTCAAGGCCAAAACAAACAGAAAGTTACCTTAGTCATCGTCCGAAAATGTCGTTTTCCAACTGCTTACCGCGATTCTCCCCTCTAGAAAACGAATGAAAGCTTCCAGCTCCAATTGTTGAAGATACTCGAGGATGTCGCCGGCTTCTTGTTCATCGACGCAACGTTGTTGAATAGCAACGACATTCACGAACAAATACGCATTCCAGCTCCCTTGAGAAGCGATCTGCAAGAGAGCCGTCTGAAGCGAACCTCTCGGAATCCTACGCTCGCCTAAGAATGCGGCCGCTCTCGATTGCAGGCCGTGATAAGCCGGATGGTTGCCGGCTTGGTGAAACCAGTATTTCGCGTTATCGAAGTCCCCTTCGCGCCGATGCATAATGCCATGCAAAGCCGCCCCCGTCGGGGTATTCATATGCTCGACCAAGGCATGCGCCGCATCCAGGCTATCGTTCCATAGGTGAAGCGCCGCCTTCCAGGCCATGGCCGACAGCGTGCCGTCCGGCCTTCCGTCCGCCACTAAATCGATCGGTATCGCCGCGATCTCTTCATCCAATCCGGGATGCCACACCTGATCCGGCAATAAATGAGGTAAGCTCTTGCGATTGTTCAGCCGGGTAAGCAAAGTAACCCACCGTTCGGTTTCGCCTGATCTTTCGCGCCCGGCAGGGATCATTTCCCTCATCCTGTCGCCTCCTGGAATACCATCTTTTTACAAGACAATAGCCCAAAGTACGGAATTTGTCGAGAGAAATTACAAAAAATAGGAGCTAGCCGAGTCTTATGGACTCTAAGCTAGCTCCTTCGTGCGATAACGGATGTATTTATTTGCCGTGAAATACTTCCGGCGTTGTCATTTTATCGTAGAAATCGGTGAATTGGTCACGTTTGTCGGATGCGCGCCAGCCCATCGCCGAACGCGGATGCTCATCCAACGTTCCCGTGATCATGTCGGGAATGAGGTATCCCCACTCTTCCTTCTCGCGCAGCTTGATCATATGCTTCTCGATCATGCCGAGTACCGGACGAAGGCTGTATTCCGGACGGGTAAGCTTCGCCAGCAAGAGCTCGGTCGGCGTGTTGCCCGCCGCGCGACCCATTCCGTAGACGGAAGCATCGAGGAACTCGACGCCCAGTTGAGCCGCGGTCAACGTGTTCGCGAATGCAAGCTGCAGATTGTTATGCGTATGAACGCCTAAGCGTTTGTTCTTCAGAGCACGGCGGAATTTCTCCACCAAATAACGCATGTCGTCCGGATCCAAGCTGCCGAAGGAATCCACGATGTATACGACGTCGATCGGACTGTCGTTGATCATCGCTAACGCTTCGTTCAGTTCGTTGTCCATAACGCCGGACAAAGCCATAATGTTGATCGTCGTCTCGTATCCGCGCTCATGGAACAACGTTGCAAGCTCGATAGCCTTAGCCGTATCGCGAGCGTAACAAGCAACCCGGATCAGGTCGAGCATCGACTCGCTGCGCATAAGAACGTCAGCTTCGTCTACGCGGCCCACGTCAACAAGCGCGGAGAGCTTCGTTCTTTTCTTCTCGCCGATGACTTTACGCAAGAAATCGTCGTCCAGAAATCTCCATGGCCCTTCTGTGCCTTCGCTCTTCAGAAGTTTAGGGGAGTTTTTGTAGCCGACCTCCATGTACTCAACCCCGGAAGCGTTAAGCGATTCGTACAAATCCTGCACGAATTCCACGCTGAAATCCCAATTGTTAACGAGTCCTCCATCGCGGATGGTGCAATCCACGATCTTGCAATGATTCGTCTGGTTATGTACCGTCATATCCTTAAATCTCCTTTTCTCCTGCATGTGCGGTTTCGAAACATAATGATTATTAGTTTACATCAAACCGATTCTCATTGCTACCTCTATTGCAACTGTTTTCCGGAGCAAGAGACGAATCGGGCGACTGCCCATTCCGATCGATCACGCGAAATGAAACACGATGTCTTCGTCTTGGCAATCGATCTTTAAGCTTTTCCCTTCCAGAAACCAAACGTCCTTGCTTTCCATATAAAAGGTTATCATTTCCGCTACCGTCGTCACCGCGGCGTCATGAGGAGTATCCCTCGTGATTCCGAACGCGAACGGCGTTTCCCCGCCGCTTACGTATCGCACGAACACCCGAATGATCTCTCCGTCGGCAATTCCCCATTCCCCTTTGAAGCATGACAGCGCGGAAGGCGTAACGATCAATTCCATATCCAACACCTCATCTTTCATTTTGGGTACCTTTACATTTTACATCCAAATCCCAAATAAAGAAACGAGCCTTCTCCGAAGAGAAAGACTCGTTGTTGAACGGCTTGCCGATCAAGGCATCGGACGTCCGCGGGACGTAATGTACAGATGATACCATTCTTCGCGGGATAAATTGACTTTGCCTGCCTCGCCGCACGCGATGATTCTTTCCGGGTTAACTGTCCCGATAACGGGCTGGATGTTCGCCGGATGCTTCATTAGAAAGGCAAGAACGATCGCTTCTTTGCTCGTCCCCTTCTCTTCGGCTAGTTGCGCGACCAAAGCAGCCGTTTCTTGAACGCTCGCGCTCTCGCCCGAGATATCCTTACCGCCGTATAATCCGCGAGAAAGCGGACCCCACGCTTGCAATTGCACGTTATTGAGCCTGCAGTATTCGACCGTCCCTTCGGGGAACGAAGACCGCTTACCGTCTTCTTGATTGATGTGGACGACCGAATCCAGCCAGTCCAACTTCAGCAAGCTGAGTTCTAGCTGGTTCGCGACCAACGGCTCGTCCAGATAAGCTTGCAGAAGCTTCATCTGTCCCTCGCTCATGTTGGAGACTCCCAGGCTTCCGACCTTGCCTGCCGCTTTCAGCTGATGGAACGCTTCCGCCACTTCTTCCGGTTCCGCCAATGGATCCGGTCTGTGCAGGAGCAAGATATCCAACTTTTCGATGCCCAATCGAGCCAAAATGTCGTCCACGCTAGAGAGGATATGCGCTTTCGAGAAATCGAAACGAGTCCGCGGATAGTCGTCCGTCCCAAAACGGATTCCGCACTTGGATTGCAGGATGATCGAATCTCTGAGTTCCGGACGCTCCTTCAACACTTGGCCGAACACTTTTTCCGCTTTGCCTAACGCATAAATATTCGCATGATCGAACATATTGATCCCGACCGAAAGAGCGGCGTCGACCGCTTCGTGCGCTTGCTTTACATGATCTGCGGTAATCGGATTATCGTTCCATTCGCCACCAAGCCGCATACAGCCTAATACAAGCTGGCTAGCCGTATAACCGTGTTTATTCAAGGGAATGTTTTTGCTCATCGGAAGATCCTCCAGGAAATTTGTTTAATTGATTCTTTATCAATTATAACGAACCGATTGCGATCGCATAAGAAGTATACTTAACCGTACTAAGTAAACAACTGGGGCATTCTATCGGCAGCTCGGGTATTCGATTGGCAGTTCGGGCATTCGATTGGCAGCTCGCGAAATAGAGTTGTCTCTTTTCTATGCTATCCGACGCTTAAGTAAATCCACAGTGTGTCATACTTCTCAATTCAATGCGGTGCATTCGCTAGGCTACGATTTATATCTCCTCGGTAGAGACATCGCCGGATGAAATTAGGCGGCACAACCGGGTTAATCGGCTGGAAGTGCCGAACTTGACGGTTTAGACCGGCTCAGCAGGGTTAAATCGACCGGAGCTGGCCCATTCGCGGGTTTAGACCGGCTAGGTCGGGTTAAAATGGCCTAATGAGTTACTTTGAGTGCAACTCTACGAGAGCGAAGCCACTCTAGCTAGTCCCACCCAAAGTACCTCCATGCTCGATTTAAAGCGGCGTAGCCGCTCTAATCCCATCAAAAGCGCTTCCTTGCTCGATTTAAAGCGGCATAGCTGCTCTAATTCCACCCAAAGTACCTCCATGCTCGATTTAAAGCGACGTAGCCGCTCTAATTCAACCCAAAGTGCCTCCATGCTCGATTTAAAGCGGCGTATCCGCTCTAATCCCATCAAAAGCGCCTCCATGCTCGATTTAAAGCGGCGTAGCCGCTCTAATTCCATCAAAAGTGCCTCCATGCTCGATTTAAAGCGGCGTAGCCGCTCTAATTCCATCAAAAGTGCCTCCATGCTCGATTTAAAGCGGCGTAGCCGCTCTAATTCAACCCAAAGTGCCTCCATGCTCGATTTAAAGCGGCGTATCCGCTCTAATCCCATCAAAAGCGCCTCCTTGCTCGATTTAAAGCGGCGCAGCCGCTCTAATTCAACCCAAAGTGCCTCCATGCTCGATTTAAAGCGGCGTAGCCGCTCTAATTCCATCAAAAGTGCCTCCATGCTCGATTTAAAGCGGCGTAGCCGTTACTACTCAGGTCAACTTCTTTTAGGGAGTATTACTAGGCACTTTTTAGTCTGCTTCACCGTAGTCGTCATCCAGCCTCACACTAAGTAACATCCTCCGTCGTCAGCCGACCTTTGGCGGAGATAACGTAATCTCAGTTCGTTTCCCGGATCGTCAGCCAACCTTCGGTAGTTGTAAGGTACTCTCAGTGCGTTTCACGGATCGTTAGCCGAAATTTGGCAGCTGTAAGGTACTCTCAGTGCGCTTCCCTGATCGTTAGCCGAAATTTGACTGGTGTAAGGTACTCAGTGCGTTTCGAGGAGCATTAGCCAACTTTCGGCGGAGATAAGGTACTCTCAGTGCGCTTCCCTGATCGTTAGCCGAAATTTGACTGGTGTAAGGTACTCAGTGCGTTTCGAGGAGCATTAGCCAACTTTCGGCGGAGATAAGGTACTCTCTGTGCGCTTCTCGGATCGTTAGCCAACTTTGGGCGGGTGTAAGGTTCTCTTTGTGCTCTAATGGATTTGCCGTGGAGCTTTGCGACTGGGGAGACCTGAGTAGTAGCGGCATAGCCGCTCTAATCCCGCTCAGAGTGCCCACTTTTCGGTTGCGAATGACAATGCTAAAGAAGAGAGCGAGGTCCTATTGCGAAAACTCTTTCAATTTATGTTTGCAGGAACTCTTGGTCCCTGCATTACGCGCAACAAAAAACCGCTGAATCTTCTCAGATCAGCGGCCTTGTTCGTTGCATGAATGCCTTCACACCGGATATCCTAACCGATTCGATGAAGATATTCTTCGATGAGGCTTCCTATTTTTCTCGCCCTCGGTTACCGAGAGGGTCGACAGTTTCAGGGATAACTCGTTAAACCATTGCTCATCCTTCGCGGCCAAAGCGATGTCGATCAAGCTTTCGATGGACTCGGCATCTTCGAACGAATGCGTCGGCAGCTTTCTCAACCAACCTTCGCGAACGGAGACCAGCCTGCCGATCGATTCCGAATTATCGGATTTAACGGCGAATACCGTTGCCATACCCGCTTGAACGTCTAACGAATCTACAAAACCGTGAATCAATTCCCCGTTTTTCGTTTTGGCTTGCACCCAATCGCTGATTTCGACTTTCATCTTTAACACCGCCCATCCGGAAGTTTGTCTCGCATTAACTGTAACATTATCAATTACATATGAGTTAAAAAAATCGACGATTAGCGAGAGTTATATCTGCCTGTCGTCTATTCTTATCCCTGTACTGTAATAATATGCATTACAGTTGTTTTTGTCAAGAAAGAACCGCGGAATATTCGAAACATCCGAAAATATCCGCGGTTCTCATTGTATTCGTACCCGTTGGCGATACATGTAGGTTTGGATACGTTAGCTACGGTAAATTAGTTAAAACCGGAAATGAACTGCCCGACTTCTTCTCGAGAAGGCACATTCCCCGCACCGCCGATTCTAAGAGTGGCTAGCGCTCCGCAAGCGCAACCTACGCGAAGCGCTTCCGTTATTCCCTGACCGGATACCCATTCGTAGATCATTCCGGCATTAAAGGAATCTCCTGCGCCTGTCGTATCGACCGGAACGACGGGGAACGGCTTCGCTTCGATCGTTTTTCCGTCCCGATCGATGCAGAGCGCTCCTTTCGAGCCTCTTTTTACGACAACTCCTCCTCGCTCATTCGGTAATTTGCGAATCGCTTCTCCTATAGTCTCTGCGTCGAAAATCTGCAGCAATTCTTCTTCGTTGGGAATGAACCAATCGGTAACCTTCAGCAACTCGGTTATCGCATCCCGATTCCAATTCCCGTTAATGTCCCATCCGGCATCGAAGGAGGTCGTGATCCCGCTTCCGGCAGCCCTTTCGAATACGCTATTCCAATGCGGACGCATGTCGTCGAGCAGAAAATAAGATCCAAAGTGAATATGAGAGGCTTCCTCATACATCTCCTCCGGAAGAAACTCGGGACGCAATCTGGAAATCGCCCCGAGGTGCGTCATCAGCGCCCGATCCGAAGCGGTCGAGAAGGATAACGTTACACCCGTGCTCCACCTCGGATCCACTCGTACATGCTGGGTTCCTATGCCTGCCTTATTCAACTCATCCAGGCAGAACCGCCCTAACGAATCGTCCCCGATCACGCTGACGAACCGAACATCGCCGCCGAGCCCCGCCAAGTTCGAAGCGGTAATCGCCGAAGACGACCCCAGCACCATTTGAAACGAATCCAGAAGCTTCTCGCGATTAAACTCCGGAACGAGATCTTTCCCGGTCATGATGATGTCGGGATTCAGTTCGCCGACAACGTACACGACTTTTCCTTTCATCTTGCTCCACCCCTTTGCAAATTGAACAATAAATGTTTCTCCGCTTCGAAGAATTTGTCGAATTAACGATTTCCCACGCGCCGAATGAATACCATAGTTGTATCTATATCGTAATGACCGTTCTCAGGGGTGTCCACATATTTTTCGTTTTGGCGAAACGTTTGGTTAACCCACGCAAATAAGCCTTCGTTCCGTTTAGAAGGAACCGAAGGCTTATGTTCTAACAGGCTTTTACAAAGGATTGCCCGATCATGAGCTCTTAAGGAATAATCACTCTCATCGGCTGGGTGGATCTTTTCCTTCAAATAATCCGATAACAATTCGTCAGCAGTAAGCCGATTTCATCAGTCCCGGTTATTCGCGATCCCCGTATAGCCAGTGATGTCGGGGTGAAAAACGGAAATCGCGTATTTCGCGAAGCGAAAGCTGATCTCCGTTCGCAACGTCTCGCGAACGATTCCGAACTTATCCTCGTAGCCGCGACAAGCATAGCGATGATAGATAATCCCATCCTTCGTCTCGTCATCGAAAACCTTTATATTCCGATTTCTCATCTCGCGCCGAAGAGCGAATAGATCTTTACTGATGCTATCCATGATGTGCTGAATGAGCTGTTCGAAATAGGTTCTGAATAGATTCGGGGAACGCTTAATCTCCTGCAAACTCTTATCGCACATCGTAAGCATATGCGGATACATAATCAGATCCCGGATCATCGTTAGCTCGTCGCTGGTCGCGCGTCCCGATAATCCTTTGTTTTGCCGGTTCTGATATTGCTCCTGGTGCTCCGTCAAGAGCATTTTTCCTTTCCATCGTTCGTTGCCGTCCAATTTACTCATTTGTAATGTCCTCCGATCTGCTCAGATCGCTCCTTCGCCACTCCGGCGGCCAATAACGAGGATCCTCGCATAATCGCGCCGCTGCCATATCGGTCTTTGATCGAATCCGTTGCCCGCTCAAGCGAGTATGCGGCAGTCCGATCGTCAAACAGCGTAAGCTGGTACGTGCTGTCATCGGTAAGTTGCGTTAGCGACACATAGAGGTGGCTTACGGGCATGCCCTGCCAAAATTCGGCGAAAATTCTATGCGCGGCTGCAGCAACCTCATGCGTCAGAGAGGTGGATTGCGGCAGCGTCACTTGTCTGTTAAACCCCGACCTTCGCTCTCCGTCCGTCTCCCCCGCACCGACGGAGACGACGCGGCCTTGATAACCTAACCTGCGCGCCCTTCGGCACACCTCCACGACAAGCTCAAGGAGCACGACCTCGATATCCTCCGACTTTCGATATAGCGAAGCACGGAGCGTCTTGCCGTGACTGACGGATTTAAGCGCGCCTCTGATCGACGATTCTACCGGACTCGGATCGATCCCCCGAGCCGTCTGCCAATAATACTCTGCCTGGATATCGCTTTGCTTGCCCATGCGCAGCCTCATTCTCCGCTTAAAATCCGCAAGCGGCATCCGGGCAATGTCGCCTATCGTCGGAAGACCCATGCACATGAAATGCTGAGTCATCCTGTTGCCGACCATAAACATCTGGTTAATCGGCAGCGGCCAAAGCTCGGTTTCGATGTTCTCGTTGCCAAGCCGAAATATCCCTTCCGGCCTTTTCTTGGAAAAATTGTCCGTTGCCATCTTGGCAAGAACTTTGCTCGGCCCGATTCCGACGCGGGACCATACTCCCGTAGCCAATTTGACATGCCGTTGAATTTTCCGAGCGATCTCTTCCGCCGACCCGTACTCTGCGATCGCTCCCGTCACATCCAGAAACTGTTCGTCGATGCTGTACGGTTCGACTTGATCGGTAAAAGACTCGAATATTTCCGTGATGAGCAGCGAAATCGTAATGTAACGTTGCATTCTCGGACGAATCACGACCAAATCCGGGCACTTCGCGCGAGCTTCGAACACTCTTTCCGCCGTCGTCACGCCCTTGGACTTGGCGATCGGACAAGCCGCGAGGATAATTCCCGATTTGCGCTCGGGATCTCCAACCGCAACCGGCTTATCGCGATATTCCGGATGCGCTGCCTTCTCGACGCTTGCGTAGAAGGATTGCCCATCGATCAGAAAAATAGTCCTGTCTCTATGATGCATGACGCATCACCGGCTGAACGGCTAATACGCGATCGTCGATGAACATGCGCGGCTGTTTCTTCAGTACGTCGTAAGCTCGGATTTTACCGGACTCCACGCTTTGGATAAGGACCGTTCGTTGCGTAATCCGACCTTTGGCATCCTGATAGATGATCTGAACTACGCGCCCAATGTACTTTTCAGCCATGTACCTCGCCTCCATACAGAACATTTGTTCCCTTATTATATGGCGAACAAACGTTCTTATGCAAGAGGTAAAAAAGTACAGTAAAAGTACAGTAAATTTACAGAAAATAGAAAAAAACAAAAACCCATCCGCAGGAACCGATGGGTGAGTCGAAACTTGTCGCCGCGCCGTCTATTCCAATTCCAGAACAGATCCTCCGCTAATCAACGTTCCGATATTTTTCCCTTCGCAAATTTCTTTCATGGAACCCGGTTGATCAAAGTTGAATACGTGCATGGGCAGATTATAGTCTCTGGCTAGTATGAATGCCGACTGATCCATAACCTTTAAGTTATGCCTTAAAACATCGTCGTAATGGAGGGATCTGAATTTCCGCGCTTCTTTATCATGCTTCGGGTCTGCATTGAGAACGCCGTCTACGCCTTGTTTCGCTACTAATAGCGCTTCGCAGTTCACTTCGATCGCCCTTTGCACCGAAGGATAGTCGGTCGTTACGTAGGGCTGCCCGTTTCCTCCCGCAAAGATCACAATGTAACCCTTTTCCAAATGGTGTACCGCTCTTAACCGGATATAGGGCTCGGCAACCGACGTAATAGGTATGGCAGTCATGACTCGAACTTCTTTATTCGTTTTGGCTTTCAGAACTCCGCGCAGCATTAAGCTGTTGACGACAGTCGCAAGCGTACCGATGTTGTCGGCTTCCGCCCTCTCGATGCCCCAGCTTTCCGCCATATTTCCTCGGAATATATTTCCCCCGCCTATCACCAAGGATACCTCGACGCCTAGATTCACGACCGACATAATTTCATTAGCGATGTAATCCAATCTTTCCGGCGCAAAACCGAATTCGGCATTTCCCGCGACTGCTCCGCCGCTTAGTTTGATAAGAACTCTCCTGTACTTCGTCAAACGTTTACACCCCCTAAAAATAAAAAACGCTAAGCATTAAATGCTTAGCGTCCTAATGGAATGAGAATATGAACGGCGAAGTGGCTCTGTCGTCATTCCTCCGTCTCCTCCGCATATCCCCACTCCTTCCAGAAAATGATATCGATTTATTTTATACATAACGACTGCAAAAGGCAATAACGGATTCATGCGTAACGGATCAACTTAAACCTGCGGCAATTGCAGAGCGCCCCCCAGTGCATTAGTTTCAGTCTAACGGAGCCCGCAGCCCTTATTTTGCTTAAAAAGGAATTTTTTTAATTCTAACGGAAGTGGGCGCTCTTATTTCCATAATTCCCAATGAAAACAGGCCATACGAGCACAAATAGAGGCTCCTGGTTCCGTTACAATTTTAAAACACCCGTTTTCGTCGAAATAACGTCCGTGGGCGCCGTTAGAAAGTTAACTCTCGATTGTTGTTTGCTACAGAAAGAAGCTAATATCAGGTGAAAATCTAATGCAGTTGCCCTGATCATAAGCCGTTTAAGACCATTCACTTTTTTTCATATCCTACTATTTTTCCTAACACATCCTGCTTCAAAAAAGCTCCTGCCATTTGGCTATCATTGAATCCTCTCCAGCGCACATCCGCTAAGATATAATATTCGTTTTCTTCAAGTGTTACCGCGCCCCAAGAATCGTTGTTCTTAATGGTGGAATCGTCACCATAGAACGCGTCGAGTTTCTGGTCGTTAATGTACACTTGGCCCTTTGTAATGCTCACTGTTTCACCGGGTAGCCCCACAATTCTTGCAATATCCGTGTCTTGGTCTTTATTGTTTTTAGTTTTGAACAACACAATATCCCCGCGAGAAATGTCATATCGCTCATAGTGGTTTAAGTCTGCTAATACTTCGCTATTTACGAAAAAAGGATGTGGGAAACCATAATCGATTGCTGATAACATGCCATCTGTTCTTACCTGCACCTTCTTTAACGTTGGGTCAGGTTTGTCGATGACTTTTATTTTCTCCTCTGTCATGGTGTCAGTGACGGTTTCGTTACAGGCGCTGAGAAGCATCGCAATAAATACCGTAAGAGCAACAAAGATGATTGTTCGTTTCATAGAATTTCACCTTTCGGTTGCAGTATCACCTCAATGCACACCTAAAGCTATTTACCAGTGCTGGACGTTAATTGACTAAATATCCCCGGATGGATTGATAATGGCCAGAACCTGATGATCCTCCCACACCCCGTTGATCTTCAAATTGCTTCGAGAGATGCCTTCTTTGAGAAAGCCGGCGTTCTCGAGCACGCGGATAGACGCGGGATTCCGAGGCGAGACTTCACCTACGATCCGGTGAAACTTCAGCTCCTCGAAGGCATAGCGTACGACCTGCTTCACCGCCTCCGTCGTATAACCCTTTCCGTTATACGCCTGGTCTAAGCTATATCCGATCATACAGCTCTGAAGAGGGCCGCGCATCACCAAGATCAGACCTATGCTACCTATAATCCGGTCATCCTCCTTGTGACATATCACGAAGGCGTATCTCCTATCCTCTTCCCTATCGGCCTTGCTTTTAATAATCGTTTGAAGCTGATGTTCCTCCGTATAGTACTCCTCTGAACTGTTAGGCGAAAATTTCTCGAAAAACTCCCGATTGCGCTTGTACATGGCTGTCAATTGTTCGGCGTCCGCCTCCTCGGGGAACCGGACGTACACTGGCTTCTCCGACATCAGTACCACTCCCGCACACAAGATATTAGATAATTATATCAAAGGCTGGAAGGTTCCGATATTGATTTGTTGAGCGGCGACAGTGAATCGAAGGACAAACTTTTATCTAACGGAGGTGGCAGCAGTTAAATATATAACCCGCGATTCCCGCCTAATCCGAACCAAAAAAGAGCGCACTAAGCGCTCTTTAAGGTTAATTCCTTTTGCCCTCTTGCTTCATATCCACTCACCGATGACTTGGCCGCGACTTGAAAACAAACGGGGCTATCGCAAGCGCTAATACGAGAAGCGCGACTCCGGCGAACGTTGCTATCCCGTAAGTTTGGATCCATAACGGTCCGTTGGCCGCTTTGTCGTATAACCAACCGCCCGCGATCGGGCCGATGAAACCGGCGATTCCCGTTAATGCCGAGAATACGGCCACGTACATAGGTCTTTCCGACTTCGGAGAATCCCCGATCAGGAAATTGAACACCAATAAATTATACCCGGCAAACCCGAACCCGAGAAGAATATGCACGACGATGAGAATGAGCAGCGCCGGCAAGATCGCCATTCCCGCCCATACCGCGCAGGAAGCCGCGATAAGCGGGAATGTCCACAGCAGCAGCGCGTTCGTGGAATATCTGCTGTTCAATACGCCCCAGTAATAATAACTGACCATCATGACGAGATTCTGAAGCATAATAATCATCGTCACCTTGCTCGTACTCAGATCCATGATCTCGAGCATGACGTAAGAGAACAGCGGGATAACGACATTTTGCAACAAAATAAACGCGGATATAAATAGCGTCGCCGACAGGAATCGCCGGTCGGTAAACGGTCTAACGAACAGCTTAAGAGATCTGCCGCTTTCCGACGGCTGGAAAGGCGGATTCGGATATCTCGATAGCGCCCATCCGTTCCATACGACGCATAAGGCGCTAAGCGCGAATAATACGGTGAAACCTTTCGGTCCCGGCAGCCATTCCATGATCTGACCGCCCGCCAACAACGTAATGCACACAACTGCCCAATGAACGGTGTTTCGAATGCCGAAATACTTCCCTCTCACCGCCGGGGGAACGACGTCGGCCATCAGAGAGGTCCAGATGACTCCTCCCGCCTGCCCGGAGATCATGGACACCAACCATAAAGCAATGTAAATCGGGATCCACGAGTCCTCCGTAAAGGTAAGGGGAATCAGTCCGGTTCCTACCCATAACGTCCGGTGGACAATGCCGAACAGCGCAACGAAAAATCGTCGATTCTGCCATTTCTGCATGGCAAAAGCGATAAAGATTTGAATGAGCAAGGCAAACGGAGGTATCGCCAATACCAGTCCGATGTGGAAAGCCGTAAAACCGAGATAAGTCAAATATACGGTCTGCAGCGGACCGCCGAGCAGGTTTCCCACTATATTCGCGGGTATTCCCTCGATGAGGGAAATACGCAAGCTTCTACGATTGACCGATTCGTTCTGCTTGCCGATAGCTAACGATTGCTTAAATCCCCTGATGAATCTGCTCATTCCATGCTCCCCCATGTTGTACCGGCTACATTATTCCTGCACTGTCTCTTCGCTATTGATATATTCCAGCAAAGCACGGACCATGACACCCGTCCCGCCCTTGCTCTCGAAACCCCTGTCACTCCACATCCAAGCCGTTCCTCCGATGTCCAGATGGATCCACGGCCGCTCGTCCGCGAACGCGTTTACGAACAGCGCTCCGGCTATCGCCCCCGCCCAGGTTCCCCCATGGTTTTTGACATCGGCTACGTCGCTCTTGAGCAAACGCTTATATTCCGGATACGTCGGAAGCGGCCATACGTATTCTCCGGCGCGACGAGCAGAGTTAAGAAAGCTCTGCAGCATCTCGTCGTCGTTCGAGAAGGCGCCCGTCGTGACGTCGCCCAGCGCGTGCATGACCGCGCCGGTTAACGTCGCGACGTCGATGAGCTTCGTCGCCCCTTGACGCAAAGCCGTCGCGAGCCCGTCCGCCAATACGATTCTGCCTTCCGCGTCGGTGTTCAGCACCTCGACGGTTTTCCCGCCATACGTACGGATAACGTCACCCGGCTTAAATGCGCTCCCGGAGGGCATATTCTCCGCCGCGGGGATCACGGCCACGATATTCATTGCGGGTTTCGACTCTCCGACTGCCCTCATGACGCCCATGATCGCCGCGGCACCGCCCATATCCGATATCATTTCCTCCATGCCCTCGGCTTTCTTCAGGGATATGCCCCCCGTATCGAAGGTTACTCCCTTGCCGATCAGTCCTAAAGTCTCGTCCGAGCCCGGGTTCCCTCTATGATGGATCACGATCATCCGCGGAGGGTTGGCGCTCCCGTTCCCGACGGCCAATAGACCTCCCATGCCCTCTTGAGCCGCTTCCCGTTCATCGAAGATGCGGCAATCCAATCCGTACCGCGCGGCAAGTAAACTCGCTTCGTTCGCTAGCCGACCGGGAGTCAGCAGATTGGCCGGTTCGTTCGTCAGCTCCCGCGCGTAACATACCGCATTGGCCGACCGAAAGCCGCGCAGCAGGCCTTCGCTCCATTCGCCGATCTCCGTCTCCGAATCGAGCACGAATTCGATCTCCGCGAGTAAAGCTTGCGTACGCCCCGCCTCCGCTTGACTATTCCTACGGTACAGTCCGAGAAGCAAACCTTCCATGAACGCGCAAGAGGCCGCTCTTAGATCGTGCTCCGCTAAGGATAACGAGAATCCCGGGGGTACGATGAAGACGGCTTTCTTTATTTGATATTCCAATAGCTTCGTTCCTAGGCTTCCGGCGGAATCCCGCAACGCTTTAGTCGTATACGGAGCAGCCTCGCAACCGACGAATAGCGCATACTTCTCGGGGAGGATTCCCAACGTGGAGAGCAGTTCGGTTTCTCCCGATTTTCCCTGATAAATACCTCGATCAACGCGATCTCTCAATGCCGAATCGATAGACGGCTCTACGAGCTTACGCCCCTCATCGATAGCCGCGCGATCGGCAAACACGATGATGGCTTCCGCCGTTCCTTGTAAGCCTCGTGCGTTAGGCCCCGTCGTTTCCCATTTCAGGGGCCAATCCTTCCATAACATGCCTATGTCCCACCCTAAGAGAGAATCTCGTGCTTTAAGAGGTTGTTGAGCTTTCACTATCACTAATCCAGATTCTACTCTTTTCACTCGACATAAGGCAAATAAATTAAAAATTCCGTCCCTTCGTTGAGTTGACTATCGACATGAATCGTGCCTCCATGATTACGGATAATCCGATAGCTGACCGACAACCCCAGGCCCGTCCCTTCTTCCTTCGTCGTGAAAAAAGGATCGAACAACCGGCTCAACGTCGCCCGCTGCATGCCCTTCCCGTTATCCTTAATCGAAATCAAAGCGTATTTCCCTTCTAACCTTGCCGTGATATCGATGCGCCCTTTGCGCCCGTCTTGTTTCTCGTGTATCGCATCCATCGCGTTTTTGATAATATTCAAAAATACTTGCTTAATTTGTTTTACGTCTACCGCAATCGTTAAATACGGATCGAAAATTTCATTGTGAATCTCGCATCCGTTCATAAGCGCTTCGCTCTCCGAGAGCATTGTCGTTTCCTTAAGCAACAGCCCAACGAGAACCTTCTGCTTCATTGGCGCGGAAGGTTTGGAGGAATTCAGAAACTCGTAAATAATATCGTTGGCCCGATCGATTTCCGACAAAATGATCCGACCGTATTCTTCTTTTCCGATGTTCTTGAGAAACGGGTTGAGCAGTTGAATAAAACCTCTGATCGAGGTTAACGGATTTCGGATTTCGTGCGCGATGGCCGCGGCGATCTTACCGAGCATCGCCAGCTTGTCGTTCTGGAATGCGGCCTGTTCGATCTGCTTGTACTCGGATACGTCCTTGACGCTAACTAGATAGTCGCCGTCCAACTCCTCGATACGCGAGATGCTAACTAGCAAGAACCGTCCGTTCGCATCTTGGAATTCGCCGTGATATCTACGAAACCGAACCATTTCCCGATAGATCCTCAGGAAGTTTTTACGAACGGAAAGCTGAAGGTTCGCGTGAAAAAATAGTTGATTGAGCGTAGAGCCGATCAAGGAGCGACGGGGGGCTTGCAGCATTCGCGACATCTGAACGTTAAGAAACCTTAAGTTCCCCGATCCATCGAATAAGGCAACTCCGCTGTCCATATGCTGGAGAACGGTTTCAAATTTATTCGGATGCTCTTCCTCCATCGGGGGATAGTGGATAGAGCTTGCGCTTTTGAGTATTCGTTCCGTTTCCGCTTCTTCCATCGCGGCCGCGCCTTCCGGCATTCGCACCGCGATAAGCAATTCCGTAATAAACAAAAGAGACCGGTGCACGAATGTCATCCGGTCTTCCGGTTCGGCATAAGAGAGCAAAAACTTCACGCTTTCCTCATGATGCTCCAAAATATCGTCGATCGGCACAGCCGAAAGCTCAAGCCGTAATTCCTTCGTCTCCGAACGAACGTGAAGTCCGCTGCTTCGAACAAACTCTGCCAGAATCGGAAAATAACGCGTTCGCCATCCGTCCATTCAAGCATCCCCCATCGCCAGAGCTGTGCAAGGCAAGATCAAATCAATTTTAATATCAAATTAATCAAATCATAGCCATTAATTAGCATTACTGTCAACGGGAGAAGTTGTCGAGCCTTGACGATCCATGGTTACTCCTGTTAGTCTTTGTTGTTCGATCCGCGGCCGTTCTCTCTTTCGCTTCGCCCGGATTTCCCATTCTTAGAATCTTCAAGCAGTCGCTTCCACGATGAATCGTTATTCCGCTTCTCGCCATCCCGATCGTTCCGCCCCTGGTAACCGGAATCATAATGCCCTCTCCCGTTACCCGCGTTGCGCCGATCGTCGTCCTTATCGTCTTCGTCGTCTTTTCCGCGCCAACCCTCTTCCTTGCTGCGTTTATCATTGTCCTCGTTACGTTTGTAGGCGTCATTTTTCCGGTTATCGCCGTCGTCCTTATACCGGTTACCCGAATCATTGCCGCGTCTGTCGTCATCTTTATCATCGTCATTGTTATTACGGCTGCCTATACCATTACCGCGCTTGTCGTTATCATTATGTTTGTCGTCGTTGTTGCCGTTGTTGCGTATTTTGTCATTTTTTCCATGGTTCGCTTTTCCGTCGTCTTTCGCTTTTCCGTCGTCTTTATCGTCCCGATCGTCTTTATCGTCATGGTCGTCTTTGTCGCTTTTATCATCGGATTTACCCTTGCTCATCACTTTATTCACGCCGCCCCAAGAAGCAGCGATATCCTTCAGCGACTTGGACTTAAGCGTCTCCATCGATACTTCGTGCCCTTTGCTCTTCGATACGAGCCAGAAAGCCATTTGCCCCGACGAGATCCCGTTCTTGTTCGCTTCCTCCCGAACTTCAGCCGGTACGGATACCGTCGTCACTTCAAGCGAAGCAGCCGGCTTGGACGGCTGTTCCCGCTTCGTCGCCTCATTCAGGATGCTTGTCATTTTGTTCGTGACATCTTTTTCCCAAGTTGATTTTACCGCCTTAACCGGCACGCTCGCGATCATGATTTCCCGGTCGTCCTCCGTAAGAACCTTGTCATCAATCAACCTCCGGGCAATCTCGTTCATGACCGTCTCTAACTCTCGTCCCCGGTATTTCAGCCCTTCGATGACGCCTTCCGCTTCCTTATTAATCGCACGCAGCTCGCGAACTCTTTCCTTGGCATCCAAGCCCAGCTCGATGCTCGGGTTAATATCCATCGTCACGTAGGCTACGACCGGCGGCGCGCGGAATACGAGGAAACCGATCAAGACGAGCAATAGCATCGAAACGGCCGCGCCTGCTTGCAACAATCTCTGCCGGATCCGGGGAACGGCACGCGCCAACGGAAAATCGGTAATCTCGTCTCCGATCTGGAACCGGGCTTGACGTTTCACGCTTACGAATTGACCGTCCGGCATAAGCACGATGGCCGTCCGTCTATTTAACGACATTACTGTTCCGCGATTCATGACATCCCCTCCTTTCCTTCACGATCCAAGCCGATATATTCCTGCAAAAAAGGATAAGTCCCATAGGCGATCAAACTTACCGCGATCAAATACTTACGATGGCGCTCGGCCGTTTTGCGAGAAACGGACTCCATTTCGCATAGTTCTTTAATCGGCAGTTGCCGTTTATCGCACAGCGAACGAAATAACGCCTCTTCGCTCGCGAGCCTTCTCCCCATCCTAAGCAACACTTCTCGCGAATCTTGATGACGGGGGGAATGGGTGACTAGATCATTAAACGTGATCCCATATAATGATAGCTCTTCCGTCAAAGCCGCGATTTCCAGCTTACGCTCGTCCGCGGATCTCTCTTGATGATAAGCTTCGATCGATTGAACGACTTCTATTCGATTAATCGCATTCTCTCCATCTTCCGTCGTAGAGTCGAAAGCGCTATAGGGAATGGATGCGGAATGTCTGCTTTCTTTCCTCACGTAATCGATCAGCCTTCGGTGTATGACCGTTTCCGCGAAGCCCAAAAACAACCTGCCTCCCTCCGCGGAAAAACCGGTAATCGCCTCATCGAATGCCGCCAAAGCCACGCTATACGCGTCATCCTGCTTCGGGTCGATATAACGGCGGAAAAATCGGCTGGTTGTCTTGAGTATGTATGGATGATACTGACGAATCAGCTCATTGCGCAGTTCATGACTTCCGTTCTGGATCTGCTCTACTATGCGATCAGGCGCGACTCCCTCGATCGAGTTCCGCGACGATCCGCCAGATGAACCCAGCCATTTCTTGAAAAGTACGAGCAGCACTCGCTCACCCCACATTCATACCATTCGAAGCTTTATCGCATTATAAGGGGGTACCCCCTGCAATAAATAAGAAAGACTGCCTTAAGCAGAAGAAATCCACTTAAGTGCAGTCTTCGTTACTTCCTATACTAACCCAGAGCGGGTTTAAATCGTACCCCCCGGCGTTCGTTTCAACTTCAACTTATGGCGTCTCTGACTTAAGACGATAAGACGTTTCTTTAACTGCTGCTCCCACTCCTGATCGCGGATTTCCTTCGCGAAGGTCAGTAAGTCGAGCGACATATCGATTTGATTTTGCACGATTTGCATCGGGTCTTCTTCTTCGTTGTTCACGCAATTCTCATGAAGAGCTTTGTCGGACTCGTCAACGTAGTCGTGGAAGTCGACTTCTGATGCTCCGTCGCCGTGTGCATATTCGGCCAAAATTTCGTATTCGTTCTCCACCAGATAGTGCACTTCGATACGGTGACAAACCGGGCAAAACAAAATCGGTACGTTATGAATGCGTGTCCGGATATGTTTTAACGTCCCTTTCGTTCCAATCATGCTGGCTCCACAGCAAAAGCTCATCGCCTTCCCTCCTTCAAATCAGCATTGTTATTCTTCTCACTATATTCTCTATCTATAAACACAATTCCTGCCGCATTTTATTTCCAATAGGGTAAAAAACTCCCCGGAACCAAGTTCCGAGGAGCTGACGAATCTATCCGATTCTTATTTCGCGACGAGGTGCTTGTCGCCGGCTTTCCAGTTCATCGGGCACAGACCGCCGGATTGCAAAGCTTGCAGTACGCGAAGAGTTTCCTCTACGCTGCGACCTACATCGTTATGGTTAACGACTTGGTATTTCAATTCGCCGTCCGGATCGATAATGAACAAACCGCGAAGCGCGATTCCTTCTTCTTCGATCAGAACGCCATAGTCGCGAGCGACTTGTTTCGTGATATCCGCGCCAAGCGGGTGATTCAATTGGCCAAGACCGTTATCGTTCTTAGCTGTATTAATCCACGCGCGGTGGCTGTGTTTGCTGTCTACGCTGACGCCGAGAACTTCCGTATTCAAGCCTTTGAATACTTCGTTAGCATCGGAAAGAGCCGTGATTTCCGTTGGGCACACGAATGTGAAGTCCAGCGGGTAGAAGTACAATACTAACCATTTACCACGGTAATCGGACAACGAAACTTTGCCGAAATCTTTACCGTCTCCGTTTGCCGTTTCCAAAGTGAAATCCGGTGCGGGACGACCTACTAAACGCTCTGCCATGCCATTTACCTCCTGTAAGCCCGACCTTGTCGCCAGTGCCTAATCAATAATCACGTTAAAAATCGTACCATCCTTGGACGGCCTAGTCAAGATGATAATTATTCTTTTTTTAGAATTATTATAATTAACGTTTCATTGCAGCGACGATCAAGTCGCCCATAGCCGTCGTACCGATCGCCGTGCTCTTATCTACCGCGATGTCGCCCGTGCGATGTCCGGCATCCAATACGTTCTTAACCGCGGTTTCAATGGCTGTCGCGGCTTCCTCGTAACCGAATGTCAAACGGAACATGAGCGCTACGGACAAGATCGTAGCAATCGGATTCGAGATGCCTTGTCCGGCAATGTCGGGAGCGGAGCCGTGAACCGGCTCGTACAATCCGAAGCTGCCTTCGCCAAGAGATGCGGAGGAGAGCATGCCGATCGATCCGGTCAGCATAGCCGCTTCGTCGCTCAAGATATCTCCGAACATGTTTTCCGTAACGATAACGTCGAAGCTCGACGGGCGGCGAAGCAATTGCATCGCGCAGTTATCTACAAGCACATGTTCTACTTCTACATCGGCGTACTCGGGAGCGATGCGGTTAACCGTATCTCTCCAGAGGCGGGAAGTTTCCAGGACATTCGCTTTGTCAACGGAAGCCAAGCGCTTGGAACGCTTCTGCGCAACTTCGAACGCTTGACGCACGATACGTTCGATTTCCGTTACGTTATATACGCATGTATCCACCGCTTCTTCGCCTTGCGCGCCTTCGCGACGGAATTTCTCTCCGAAGTAGATGCCGCCCGTAAGTTCGCGAACGACGATAAGATCCGTTCCTTCAAGAACTTCCGGCTTCAACGTAGAAGCATCCTTCAAGCAATCGAATACGACGGCGGGACGAATGTTGGAAAAGAGGCCTAACGCTTTGCGAATACCGAGTAAGCCGGTTTCCGGACGAAGTTCTTTGGAATTGTTGTCCCATTTCGGTCCGCCCACGGCGCCAAGAAGAACGGCATCCGCCTTGCGGCACATTTCAAGCGTATCTTCAGGCAACGGAGTGCCTCTCTCGTCGATGGCGATTCCGCCGAACAAGCCATGCTCAAGCTCGAATTTATAACCGAACAATTCCTCCGAACGTTTAAGTACTTTTTCAGCTTCCGCTACGACTTCCGGACCGATTCCGTCACCTGCGATGACGGCGATTTTTTTAACTTCTGACATCGTTATGATTCACTCCAATTTAGGGTATAGGTTGTCTAATGAGACCTTCTCTCAATTGTAGTACATTTAAGGGCAAGAGGCAAAATAGATAAAAACTATTACTTTAATAGGCTGCAGCTATTTAGCGGGCTAATGTCGTGAAAAAGCGGTGGGCAAGAAGCTTCTTGCCCACCGCTTTTCTATCGCTATTTCACCAATACGCTCTCCATCGCCTGATTCAGACGTTTCATCCCAATGATCGTTCTCTCGAAATCATTGTGCGTGAAATTAAGTCGCATCGTGTTCTTGCCGGAGCTGTCCGCGAAGAAGGAAACGCCGGGAACGAAGGCTACGTCCATATCGACCGCCGTCTTGAGCAATTCGCCCGTATCGATCGATTCCGGTAGCTCAAGCCAGAAGAACATGCCGCCCTTCGGCTCGTTCCATACGACGCCCGGCCATTGCTGCTCGCGCAGCAAGTCCGCCATCTGGCGCATACGGCTCTCGTATTCCTTGCGGACGAATTCGATATGTCCGTCTAGATCGAAATGTTCCATCAACTGATGCAAGGTCTGTTGATCCAGAGAGCTTGAGTGCAAATCGGCCGCTTGCTTGGCGCGGGCCATATGACGGATGAGATCGGGATCGCCCATTACCCAGCCCGTGCGCAGCGCCGGAGCTACCGTCTTGGAGAAGGTGCTCGTATAGACGACGCACGAACCTTTCGGATGCTGGTCTAACGAGAACAACGACGGATAAGTAATCGACGCATCCCCGAACTTCAGCTCGCCGTAAGGATCGTCCTCGAGAATAAGCGTATCGCTCGCCCGGCACAGCTCCAGTACGCCCTTGCGCCGTTCCAAGCTCCAAGCTTTCCCGGTCGGGTTGGAGAACGTCGGAATGGCGTACACCATTTTCGGTTTGTGCTGCTTCAGCTTGGCATCCAGATCCGCCAGTACCATGCCGTCTTCATCCGCGTCCACGGATACCAGCTTAGCGCCGTAAGACCGGAATACTTGCAAGGCGGACAAGTAAGTCGGTTTCTCGACCAAGATAACGTCGCCGTTATCGATGTAGATCCGAGTCAGCAGATCGATGGCTTGCTGCGATCCCGTCGTCAGGAGCATATCGTCCGGGGTCACCGTTACCCCTTTGCGCGCCATCCACTTGCAGATGCTTTCGCGAAGCGGCAAGTAGCCCTCCGTCAAACCGTATTGCAAGGCTTTATTGCCTGCGGCGAGTACCCGCTCGAAAGCTTCCCCGATCGCGGCGACCGGGAAATGCTCTTCCGCCGGCAATCCGCCGGCGAATGAAATGATCGATTTCTTCTGAGTCAGCTTCAGAATTTCCCGGACGGCCGACGATGAGAATGTGTCCAATCTCTTCGAGAATTGATAGTTCATCCAACGATCCCCATTTCTTAGATCAACGTAACGTTGTCGCGACGATTGCGGGCGGGAGCATTGCGCTTATCGATCAGCCTGTTCAGGGCATCCACGTAAGCGCGAGCGCTCGCTTCCAGAATATCCGTGCTCACTCCGCGGCCCTGCGCGGAAGAATCGCCTTGCTTAAGAACGACATGAACTTCGCCAAGCGCATCCGTACCGTCGGTTACCGATTTAATCGTATAATCGTCCAGTTCTACGACTTCGCCGGTAAGGGCGTCGATCGCTTGGTAGATCGCGTCCACGGAGCCATTGCCTTCCGACTCGCGCTTCACGATCCCCATCTGTGTCTTGAGCGTAACCGTCGCCGACGGGGTAGCATGGCTGTCGAAGGAAACGACAAGCTGCTCCAAGGCGAATACTTCCGGCGTTTCGATGATTTTCTCTTCGAGCAGCGCGCGAATATCCTCGTCGCTCACGTTTTTCTTCCGATCGGCCAAATCCTTGAATTTGCCGAACGCCGCGTTCACTTGCTCTTCCGTCAATTGCTCGTAGCCGAGATCGATGAGTTTCTCGCGGAACGCATGACGGCCGGAATGCTTACCGAGCACGAGCTTACTGTCGCGAAGGCCGATCGTCTCCGGAGAAATAATCTCGTAAGTCGTTTTCTCCTTCAACATGCCGTCCTGATGGATGCCGGATTCGTGCGCGAATGCGTTGGCGCCTACGATGGCTTTGTTGCCCGGTACGACCATGCCGGTAAGCTTGCTTACCAGGCGGCTTGTACGGGCAATCTCCTTCAAGTTCAACGTCGTCGTGGCTTGGAAGTATTCCGCCCGCGTTGCGAGCGTAAGCGCCACTTCCTCCAGCGAAGTGTTACCCGCGCGCTCGCCGATACCGTTAATGGTACCTTCGATTTGATCCGCGCCATTGAGAATAGCCGCTAGCGCGTTGGCGGTCGCCATACCCAAGTCGTCGTGACAATGCGCCGACAGCTGAATCGTATCGATTCCAGGTACTTTTTCTTTCAACGTTTTGAATATATTGCCGAATTCATAAGGCGTCAAATAGCCTACCGTGTCGGGGATATTCACGACGGTCGCTCCTGCTTTGATCGCCATTTCGGTTACTTCGCATAGGAAATCCAGTTCCGTGCGCCCGGCATCTTCCGGAGAAAACTCGACTTTATCGAAAAACTGCTTGGCATAGCGAATGACCCGATCCGCCGTTTCCAACACTTGCTCTTTCTCCATCCGAAGCTTGTGCTTGCGGTGAATCGGCGATGTCGCTAGAAACAGATGAATCCCGGGATTTTTTGCCCCTTTAAGCGCTTCGACTACCGCATCCACGTCTTGTTCCCTAGAACGGGCAAGACCGATAACGGTTGCATTTTTAACGGCTCTGGCCACTGCGTTAACCGCTGCTAAATCTCCCGGCGATGCCGCGGGGAAACCCGCTTCGATCCGGTCTACGCCCAACTTCTCCAATTGCAGGGCGATTTCCACTTTCTCTTGCGTGTTCAAGTTAACGCCGGGAGATTGCTCTCCATCCCTAAGCGTCGTGTCGAAAATATAAATTTTTCTCATGGTAGGGTTTAACCCGCACCTCCTGAAGCTAATCTTGACTATCTACAGATTATATCATATTCCACGAGGAGAAAAGCCACGTTTCGTCGCACAAAACAAAAAACCCGACCCAACGACTTTCTTGGATCGGGCCGGCTTTTCCACGCTTACATCAAGAACGTGCCGATTACGATGGACACGCCGATGATGATGGAACGAAGCATTTGCGCTATGGCCATGTTCCCGTTCGCGATTTGTTCGCACACTTTGAATTTCGGAGTCAACAAATCGAAAACCAGATAAACCAGACATAGAATCGCGATACCGATTACGGACCACGCTAACATATCCATCCAAGAGTCCGAGCTATAAGAAACCATAGCCACAATGATGCACAGCCCAAGCAGCTTGCTTCCGAAATAAAGTCCTGCCGCTTGATTTCCCTTATTGATTTCTTCCGAGTCGTTGAATTTCGTCAGCTTGCTGAATACGAACGCTCCTACGACCAACACGACGAGCAGAACGCCCAATCCGATCGCGACGTTCAACAAATCTTCGGCCAAATTATCCATTTACGATTCCTCCCTTATCTCAACAGCAGCGGGACAATAATACGCCATGTCCCCTGTAACGGCTTCCCCGATCCGAGGCAGTAAACCGGCGTAACGGCCTCCTATGACATAAGCTCCCGTTAACACGTAACCCGAATACTTGCCGTTCTCGGTCGGCACTTCGGCGGCTTCCATCTCGCATCGAAGCTGATAGACCTTCGGCTGATTCTCGTAATACTCCCGGATTTTCGTATCGTCGTCGCTTCCCCACTCCGAAGGATTTTCCGCATCCCCTTTGGAATCGAAGAGCGTAACTCCTTTGCCTTCCCGTCCCCAGAAGCCCTTGGATACATAAGGAGCGCCCGTCGCTTCGAATACGGTTTTCTCGAAATATGTAGGCAACAAATAGTTCTCGATCGCTTCGCATTCTTCCTTGCCGAATAGCGTGAAGCCTACCGCTTCTTCCGTTAGATGGTTCCTTTCGTATAGCGACCATATGAGCGCCATGAATCCTTTGCTCTGCGTAATGATGCTCTGAGCGGGATTAATCAAACCAAGCTTACCGTCTTCGACAAGCTTAAGAAGCGCCTCGCCGATCGGAAAATCCGAGGCTTCTTCCCGGTCGTGTACAAGATACTCAAGCGGATACAACCGGTACAGCACGTCGATCCGACGCCCATCCGAGTAAAGCCCGTCTTCCGGAACGATTTCCAGTTTATCCAGAGGGACGAATTCCGCGGGGTAACCGAGTTCGCGAACCGCTTCCATAACATACAGCGTGTTCGTCTTGTCTTCGATATGCCAGTCGTAGCAACTGAAAGCCAGAGTGCCTGTCAGCCCCGAATCCGCGTAATGGCCGAGCAACTGCCGGAATGCCTCTTGAATCGCCGCGCGCATCCCTTCGGACGGGTTGCCCAATCTTGCGCATCGACCGATCAAGGCTTCCGCTAGCCATGCCGTTTCCGGAATCCCTGAAGGGGTGTCGCTGTTGTTCTCGATGCATTTCATCAGCTCCCCATTTACGATCCAGTCCTGACGGGAAACCGCATGATACGGCACTTCGACGCGGGAAGACGGAATCAACGAAGGAGGAATCCCCAAGAACCGTTCGAAGAATTCGTCCGGCAAATACCTTTGCGCGAAACGAAGCGCCTTATCGTAAACCCCGTTCACCCGCTCCGCAGCTATCGCTATTCTTTGTACTTCATCCGGAGCATAGAGAAGAAAAGAGGGCAGGCAGTACTCCTTGCCGTACATCCGGTGGTAAGGTATCGCTTCGGCTATCGTTCCTTGGAACACCTCGTCATGCGTCAAAGCCATGTGGAACATCTTGCGCATCGCGCCTCAACCTCCGGAGCTGTTATCGCCGCCGCTGCCGAACCCGTTGAAGGGTTGGGATTTCGAAGAGCTGGATTTGAACTTGGAACTGGAGCTGGATTTATACTTCTTCTTCGATATCACGCCATAATACATACCGTCGGCGTCGTCATATACGCACTCTTCGTAATCCGGATCGCATTCGTTGCTCGCGGTCAATTGATTGCAGCCCGTCATCATGACCGGCACGGTCAGCAGCAAGGTTAACGCGGCCAGCTTGCCCGAATTGATCCTAAACGGCTTCTTCTCTTCTTGCGTCATTTAGTCCTTCACCTCTTTCAAGAAAAAAAGCACCTTTTTCCTCTCGTGATCGAACAGCGTGTAGATGACTTCGTACGAATTGCCGTATTCGATCAAATAATGATCGAGCAGAAGCTGCGAAATATCCATAGGCCCCGCAATCCCGTACAGCATCGACTTCACGTTGAAATCGCCATTATGCCAAACGCAGAAAACGGGTTCTATCGAATGACCTACATCAACGAATTCGAAGGCATGTTTGCAGATCGCCGAACCGTACGCTTCCACATCGTAATCCCTGAAAGGCTTCGCGTATATCGCATGCTCTCGGTTATTTTCCGATTCGTTGGACGTATGCTCGAACATCCGGTTCCGGATCACGGTCGCGTTCACTAGCTTGCGCAGGAACAACTCCTCCCGGGAAACATAAACCTCCAGCAGCTCTTGCTCCACGCGTCCTAACGATTCGGACCATTCCTGATAATGAAGCCGTATCATCGATCCCGTCACCTCCCCTCTTGGCGAAGCGCCGTTATCGTCTCTTTATCCGCAATTACGTATAACCTCGCATCGGCGGGAATCGCAGCATTCAGTTTGCGGTTGATCCCCATGTCGCTCCCGTCCGCGATTAACGTGGCGCCTTTCAGCAGCAGCGCCTGGAAAGCATCGCCATAGGTTTTCCAAGCGGCGTCCGCTTTGATCGCGAACATATCGTCGCCGTCTTGCCGGCTGAGCAACTGGGTGAATATTTCGATATTGCCTTCGTGCAATGCCGCCCTTACGGCCAACCGGGAAACCGCGTCGTAAGACAGCACGAACTCGTTCACTTTGACATGACGGAAATTTTGTATGTGTTTTTCCAGAACGATTTCAACCGTCGTATGTACTTCCGGAGCATGCTTTTCTATACTGGATGCGATCAACAGCGATTTACCGTCTACGAGCGAAGTATCGTCGATTCGGGAATCCGAGAAAATGATCGCCGCGCGGGCCTTATGAACGCTTGCGTTCTCAAGCGTATCGACCGATGTCGGATCGCCGCTGACGAAAAACACTTTAGGATGGTCGAACGGATGCTTGTCAGAATCGTCAACGATCACGATCTCGATATCCTCGTCGGTCGATAAGATCTCTTCCGCGGCAAGCTTCGCCTTCTTGCTCCAGTTAATGAGGATAATGTGCTGATTACCTTGGTATTTCAATAGTCCGGCCTCCCTCTTACGGTGAATCTCCACGAAATAATCGATGATTTTGCCGATGACCAAGCTGAGCAGTCCGATCCCGAACACGTACAGGAACATCGCGAACGCTTTGCCGGGCACGGTGGTCGGATAGAAGTCGCCATAACCTACGGTCGCAATCGTGGTCATAACCCAATAGAACGCGTTAAACCAACGCTCCTTAAACGTAACGGGCTCGATCAAATAAATAATAGAAGCGCTCGCCAACACGAACCCGATCGTCCCGAACAGCAGGAAAATGCTTTTGAGCCGGATCAGCTTCATCGAGAGCTTGCGGATGATGTGCAGTACCTTCACCCCCTTGCAGGTCCTTATTCTCACTTTATGCTACGTTTACGGCTACGATATCCATAATCTACAGCTTGACTAACGTCGAAAATAGTCGTTATTCGCCGTCGATTACGGGGGTAACCGGAGTGATTATATCATAAAATTCTAACAATATTGTGTTTTTTTTCTAATAATTGAAAAAGCGAAAAAAAGCCCCGGCGGCTGCCGAGGCTTCGTTCGAAACGATAGAGTCTTACTTGCTGATCCAGTGCATCATGCCGCGCAGTTGAGCGCCGACGACTTCGATCGGGTGCTCGGCTTCGTTGCGGCGAGTAGCCGTAAGGAACGCGCGTCCGGATTGGTTCTCAAGGATAAAGTCGCGAGCGAATTTACCTTGTTGGATATCGGAAAGAACGCGTTTCATTTCTTTTTTCGTTTCGTCGGTTACGACGCGAGGTCCGGTAACGTAGTCGCCGTATTCCGCGGTGTTGGAGATCGAATTGCGCATGGAAGCAAGTCCGCCTTCATACATCAAGTCAACGATCAATTTCAACTCGTGCAAACATTCGAAGTAAGCCATTTCAGGCGCATAACCAGCTTCTACAAGCGTTTCGAAACCGGCTTTAACGAGCGCGGAAGCACCGCCGCAAAGAACGGCTTGTTCGCCGAACAAGTCGGTTTCGGTTTCTTCGCGGAAGGAAGTTTCGATAACCCCTGCGCGAGTACAACCGATTCCTTTGGCATAAGCCATACCGATTTCGAATGCTTTGCCCGTTCCGTTCTGATGGATAGCGATCAGTCCCGGTACGCCGAAACCTTCGACGTAAGTACGGCGAACCATGTGGCCAGGGGATTTAGGAGCGACCAACAGAACGTCCGCATCCGCAGGAGCAACGATTTGGCCGAAATGAACGTTAAAACCGTGGGAGAACATAAGAGCTGCGCCTTTTTTCAGGTTCGGCTCGATTTCGTTCTTATAAACGCTTGCTTGCGTCTCATCCGGCATAAGGATTTGAACAACGTCGGCTTTGCGAGTCGCGTCAGCTACGGAAAGGACTTCGAAACCGTCATTGCGGGCAGTGTCGGCCGATTTGCCTTCGCGAAGACCGATAATAACGTTTACTCCGCTGTCGCGAAGGTTTTGCGCTTGCGCGTGACCTTGGCTGCCGTAACCGATTACCGCGATTGTTTTGCCTTTAAGAACGCCGAGATCAGCGTCTTTCTCGTGAAATAAATTAACTGCCATTGGATTGTGTTCCTCCTTAAAATAGTAAAAATAGTGATTGTTAACCCTCGAAGCGGGCGTTCCAAGGGAGAATGCCGCTACCGCAAACAACCGCTTCTCCCCTCGGACCCCCGCTTCGAGCGGGTACTCTACAACTAACCGCATAACTCTTATTCTACTTAGCGCCTCTGTTCATCGCCGTAACTCCCGTGCGGGAAAGCTCGCGGATGCCGTACGGCTTCAGCAATTCGATCATCGCATCGATTTTCTCGGTATCGCCTACGACTTGAACGATCAAGGTCGTAGGTCCGATGTCGACAACCGCGGCGCGGAACGTCTCCACGATACCGAGAATTTCCGGTCTCATGGACGGGTCGGCTCCGATCTTGATCAGGCCGAGCTCGCGACCTACCATCGGGTTGCCGCTTACGTCGATGACTTTAATAACGTCGATAAGCTTGTACAATTGCTTCTGGACTTGCTCCAGCGTATGGTCGTCGCCTGTAGTGACGATAACCATACGGGAGAGGCCAGGTTCTTCGGAAGAGCCTACGGTAATGCTCTCGATATTGAAGCCGCGGCGGCCGAACAGGCCTGACACCCGTTGCATAACGCCCGGCTGATCGTTCACAAGTATCGCTATCGTATGTTTACGGTTCATTCGGAATCCCCCATAATCATCTGATCGATCGTGCTTCCTTGGGTAACCATCGGATACACGTTCTCGTGTTTGCGAACGACGAATTCAACGACCGCAGGACCCGGATGCGCGAGCGCTTCCTTCCAAACCTGAAGCGCGTCTTCCTTGTTAGCGGCGCGGAATCCTTTAACGCCATAGGCTTCTGCCAGCTTCACGAAATCGGGGCTGCCCGACAGATCGATATGGCTGTAGCGATTATCATAGATCAGTTCTTGCCATTGGCGAACCATTCCAAGCACTTGGTTATTGATAATAACCACTTTGACCGGAATGTTGTTAATTGCGCAGATCGCTAGCTCTTGAGCGCACATCTGCATGCCGCCATCGCCGTTGATGGATACGACCGTTCTATCCGGATTGCCCATTTGCGCGCCGATCGCGGACGGGAATCCGAATCCCATCGTTCCCAAACCGCCCGAAGTTACCCATGAGCGCGGCTTCTTGAAAGGATAATACTGAGCGGCCCACATTTGGTGTTGCCCGACGTCGGTCGTTACGATCGCGTCGCCGTTCGTCGTATCGTGAATCATCGAGATGACCCATTGCGGTTTCAATTCGGTGTCCGAATCGATATATTTGAAAGGCTTTGCCGCCTTCCATTCCGCAATCTGCTTCCGCCAAGCGTCCGCTTTACCCGCGTATTTCGCAATCGAGTTCGCTTGCTCGAGCACGGCTTTCACGTCGCCTACGATCGGTACGTCAGTCGGAACGTTCTTGCCGATTTCCGCCGGATCGATATCGATGTGAACGATCTTAGCGTTCGGCGCGAAACCCGCGAGCTTACCGGTTACGCGATCATCGAACCTCGCTCCGATATTGATGAGCAAATCTGCCGTTTGGATTGCCGTATTCGCCGTCCATGTTCCGTGCATGCCCGGCATCCCCATATGCAACTCGTGGCCGCTCGGGAAACCGCCCAAACCAAGCAACGTCGTCGTCGTCGGAATTCCCGTCTTCGTGATGAACTCGTGCAGTTCCTCATGGGCTCCCGAGTAAACGACGCCGCCGCCGGCGAGAATTACCGGCTTCTCTGCGTTCTCGATCGCGCGGATCATTTTGTCCACTTGATTCTTGTTAGGGTTGACCGTCGGATGATATCCGCGCAGATTAACTTCGGTCACGGGCTGGAACAACGTCTTCTCGGCTGATACATCCTTCGGAATATCGATGAGCACCGGACCTTTGCGTCCGCTATTGGCAATATGGAAAGCTTCATGGATGATTCGCGGCAAGTCTTCCGCCTTGCGCACCAGGTAGCTGTGCTTCGTGATCGGCATCGTGATCCCCACGATATCCGCTTCCTGGAAGGCGTCCGTTCCGATTAGGTGAGTCGCAACGTTACCCGTAATAACGACCAACGGTACGGAATCCATATAAGCGGTAGCGATACCCGTGACTAGGTTCGTCGCCCCCGGTCCCGATGTCGCGATACATACGCCTACTTTGCCGGTAGAGCGTGCATATCCGTCAGCGGCATGAATGGCGCCTTGCTCGTGGCGAGTCAGAAGATGCTGGAAATCGGTGAAGCCGTGCATGGCATCGTAGATGAACAGAACCGCGCCTCCCGGATAGCCGAAGACGCACTCCGCTCCCTCCAGTAACAAACTACGAAGCAAAATATCCGAACCCGAGATCACTTCCGGCTTACTCCACTTCTGAATCAACTCTTCTTTGGATTTCAATGTAACACCTTGTGTACTCATCCTTTTTTTCCTCCTTTCAACAAATCAAAAAGCCTTTCATCCCAACGCCAATATGGCTGCTTGGGACGAAAGGCTGTTGCTTCCGCGGTACCACCCGAGTTTGCCGCGCACCTCGCGGTGACGGCCTTATAAAGTACGTGTTCCGACTAGACGAAGGAACGAGCCATACTCTAAGCGCAATAACGTGCGCCAATCCGATTCTCCCTAATGCGTCGATATGACGGTTCAGGGGAACAGCTCCGAGGAGACTTCGCTTACAGGGATTAAGGCATCGGTTTCAGCTAGTCCGACGCTCTCTGATCATAAGGGCCCTATCGCTTTATCCTCATCACGGCTATTTGTTTTTCAGTCGATTTAGCACTAATTATATTCTTCGCTAAGTCATTCGTCAATACACATCTTAGCCGTTACCAATCAAAAAAGTTGTTCATACGTTGTAAAACCGGTATTCGCCGAAAGTTAAAGCAATTCCGAGCGACTTAAATCGGGGGAGGCGCCCCACTTGATCCGATGGAGACAACCACGTGACGATAAAGGCATCGTCGAGCTTGTCCGCACGCAATTGATTCCGATTTCCCCTTGGCAGCACCCGCGAGGCAATCGGCTGCATTACGAAATCACCCGCCGCATCCGCAAAGGGGCAACGCTTGTCGTCGCCCAATCCGCTAAGAGCTCGCCGATCGGTTTCTTGCATTTGGAGTTTCGTTCCAAAGCGTTATTCATTGATTTATTGGCCGTAGATTCCCGCTACCAGAGCAAACAGTGGGGAACCGCGCTTATGCTTCGTGCCGAACAGTATGCCCTTAAGAAAGGTTACATTGTATCTCACGTGTTCGTTGATGAAGATAACGTACGCGCTATTCGCTTTTATCAAAAACTCGGATATTATCCCCTGCGAGCGCTCCAAGCTCTAAAAGTCATAGAACTGGCAAAGCACTTGGCATAAAGCAAAAACAGCGGATCCGAGACTTATCGGTCCCTTCCGATCCGCTGTTAATCTTCTTATCCATTTGCGTTGGTGTCCACAAGCCTTAAACCTTACCTTGTTAATTTACCAGCCCCAACCACCGTAACCGAATCCGTCGTATCCTCCATAACCACCGAATCCTCCGCCATATCCAAACCCGTCAGCAGCCGTACCGACGGCCAACACATCGAATAATAAGAGCGGAAGGAACAATTTCGTCTGCACCTTTTTACCTTTCGGCGGTTCTAGCACAAGCCGGTTACCGGATATACGGACAAGCTTACCCAAGACTACGGATCCGTCCTTGCGCACGGCATATATTTGTTTTCCGACTAACTTCTGTACTTGCGAACGCGTTATACGTGACATCTCTAACCACTCCTCCCTAGGTGCTCTCGAAGAAGTTGCACCGTGTCCATTAACTTATGAGGAGGAAGCTTCTCGTGCTTGTACCTCTGTCCGATAGCGGAGGAAATGGGGCTGGAGAACGCGTGTGCTAAGGAACTCGAATTAGGAACTCGAATTAGGACTTGCGCTGAAAGAAACATTTGTATAATATCGTAGTCAAATAGGTCGCGAAGAACGCGCCGTTCGTATCCAGAATTCTCTGGACGGACGGCGTATTTTATTTTAAGGGGGCGGCGTCAAATGGTGGTCATGGTTAATCCGACTTTCGAAGCTGCATACGATGCGTGGATAACTTTTCATGTGAAGAAAAGTACCGGGGAGAGGAAACGAAAACTTCTAAAGGGATTAGGTCACGCTCCGAAGTTGTTTTTAAAGAACGTCTGGTGGCCCCTTTTCGGGCATCTATCGGATTTAATTCCGGAATTTGAGGTTCGGGATTTCAAGGACGGCTATCGCTATTTGGATTTCGCATGGATCTATAACGGCGTCGAAATTGCCATCGAGATCGACGGCTTCGGCTCTCACTGGCGAGACATAGACCGCTGGCAATTCGACGACCATCTGTTTCGCCAAAATGATCTGGTGCTGGATGATTGGATCGTTCTTCGCTTCTCTTTCGATGCTATCAAGGATCACCCCCGGAGATGCCAACAGATGATCCTGCACGCAAAAGGAAAGTGGAGCCTTGAGACACCTGATCTCCCCGTCGTCGCGGATCCCATTGACCGGTCGATATTGGAATTCGCCATCCGCGCAGGCGGTCCTTTTTCACCTTCTCAGGCTGCCGAGATATTGGGCTGGAATCGCGTTACCATACGTCGACACGCGAAAAATCTAGCCGCTATGGGAATACTTATTCCCGCCGGCAACAGCAAACAAAGGAATAGAATGTATAAAATCAATCCGACGTTTCATTCCATCAGCCAAGTGGCTTCGAAACCTATCCTTCGGCAAAGATAAGCTACTCTCAGTGCTTTATTTGGTTCATCACCTATCCAGCGGCGGAGTTAAGGTACTCTCTGGACCTCTGTCAAGAAAGTGGACACGCTATAAGAGCGTTTATTTAATACTGCTATAGTACTGAGCTTCGAATTGCGAAGGTGATAAGTAACCTAGCGAACCATGTATTCTCTTACGGTTGTAGAAGAGCTCAATATATACAAACATCTCTTGTTGCGCCTGCGCCTTCGTTTGAAATTTCGTACAGTAAATAAACTCCTTCTTCAGCACGCTGTGGAACGATTCGATACAGGCGTTGTCGTAGCAGTTACCTTTGCGGCTCATGCTTGCTTCCATGCCATATTGCTTTAACCTTTCACGGTATTCATCTGATGCATACTGCGAACCCCGATCAGAGTGGTGTATAAGCCCTTTGGGAGGTTTGTGCGTACTGTATGCCTGATCAAGCGCTGCAAGCACTAAATCGGTTGTCATCCGGTCTGCGAGCTTCCAGCCCACAATCTTACGGGTATATAAATCCAGAACGCTGGCGAGGTACAAACGACCTTCACGGCACGGTATATAGGTAATATCGGTTACCCAAATCTTGTTAGGTGCAGTCGTCTTAAAATCCTGATTCAGCACATTTGGTGCTATAGGTTGATCGTGATTCGAGTCAGTGGTGGTCACTCGGAATTTCTTAGATACACAAGAACGTAAACCATTCTCATGCATGATTTTCCCTACTAAACGTTCAGAAACTGTCCAACCTTCTTTTCGTAGAAGTTTTGTGATTTTAGGGCTACCATACCTGTTGTGAGCGTCTAGGAAAAGCCAGGTGATTCGCGCCAATAGCGCTCTGCGACGCTTCTGATAACTGTTCTGGACGGTCTTCTCCAGAAGCCATTTATAGTAACCGCTCCGTGATACACATAGAACTGTGCACATCTTCTCCATTCGAAACTCGGAGCGATGATCTTCGATGAATTGGAACCTTAGTTCCTTTCTTTGCTGAAGATGTGCATGGCCTTTTTTAGGATAGCGATTTCTTCCTTGAGATCCTCAATCGTGCGTTCTTGCTCCATCAGTTGCTTATCTTTCTGGTGAAGGGTCGCACGATCTACAAGCGGTTCATTCTCAAACTTGCGGTACTTGGTCATCCACTGTTTTAACGTACCACTTGGGATGTTTAAATCTTCTCCGATCTGGGGCAATGTCTTTGTCTGTTCCTGAATGTATTTAACAGTCTGTTCTTTAAACTCTTCACTGTAACGCTGTCTCTTCTCACCCATACCGGACACCTCATCTTCTTATTGTTTTTTATTATCTGTTAGTTCTTATGAGGTGTCCACTTTCTATTCTAGCTGCACTCAGTGCTCTATGTGGTGGGTCGGCGGTGTGCTGCCTATCCATCGGCAAAGATAAGCTACTCTCAGTGCTCTATTTGCTTCATCCCCCACCCAGCGGCGGAGTTAAGGTACTCTCAGTGCTCTATGTGGTGGGCCGGCGGTGTATTGCCTATCCGGTGGCTAAGCGGTGTGCCCTCGGTGAGTTCCTATCCGGCAGCAGTGCCCGTGGTGAGCTACCTATCCTTCGACAAAGATAAGGTACTCTCAGCGCTCCTCACGATCCGTTAACCGTTTGCCGTCGGCCTCCCACGGAGACCTCCGCAAACGAAAAAAGCCCCGGTTGCCCAGGACTTATCCGTAACGCGAAATTACGCGTTGATTTTCTCTTTTGCAGCGCCAGCAAGGGAGTTGAACGCGTTGATATCGTTCACTGCCAAGTCGGCAAGCATTTTGCGGTTTACTTCGATGCCAGCCAATTTCAGGCCATGCATCATTTTGCTGTAAGACAAGCCGTTCTGGCGAGCCGCAGCGTTAATACGCACGATCCACAATTTGCGGAAGTTCCGTTTCGTCTGACGACGGTCACGGTATGCGTACATAAGGGATTTCATTACTTGCTCTTTCGCTTTCTTAAACAGGCGATGTTTCGCGCCCCAGTAACCTTTTGCCAACTTTAACATTCTATTGCGACGACGGCGCGTGACGAATCCGCCCTTGACTCTTGCCATGATTCATTACCTCCCGGAAGTATTCAAATAGAAGTAGTTCAAAAAGCCCGTTATTTGAACACGAAGCTTTGTTCGGGAAGCGTACTCGACATCGAATCTTGAATTCCGCCGGGCTTTCCGGTACCCATGCAAGCGTTACTTGCAATTCGTCCCTAACTCCCTAAGCTTCATCCAACTTTCTCGGTGCTAACAACCGAACTTTTTGAACTCTCGTTTCAAACGATTTATTTCAGGTTTGCAAGCTGTTGCTGCATACGGCGAACATCGCCTTGAGCTACCAGCGGTTGAGTTCCCAGTACACGTTTCGCGCGTCCCGATTTGTGGGACAGCAAGTGGTTTTTGTAAGCTTTGAAGCGCTTGACTTTACCCGTTCCGGTAATTTTGAAACGATCTTTCAAGCTGCTATGAGTTTTCATTTTAGGCATGAATTGTATCCTCCTGTCAGTGGGCTTTCGGAGCCAAAATCATAATCATGCTGCGGCCTTCCAGCTTCGGCATGCGCTCTACAACACAAATGTCTGCTACTTCGTTCGCCACTCGTTCCAAGATCTTCTGACCGAGCTTGGCATGCGTAATTTCGCGACCGCGGAACCGCACGGAGCATTTCACCTTGTCGCCTTCATTCAAAAATTTCACAACGTTGCGAAACTTCGTTTGGTAATCATGTTCTTCAATGTTCGCACGAAACCAAACTTCTTTGAGGTCGACGATTTTCTGATTCTTCCGAGCTTCCTTTTCTTTCTTCTGCTGCTCATAACGGAATTTGCCATAGTCCATAATGCGACACACCGGCGGTTTCGCCTGCGGCGCTACGTTAACTAGGTCGAGATTCGCGTCAATGGCCATCTGCATAGCTTCACGAAAAGGTTTGATCCCGATTTGCTCGCCTTCGGCGCCGACAAGTCGGACTTCCTTGGCCCGGATTTCCTCGTTGATTTGATGATCCTTGCTAATAATGTTCCACCTCCGAAATAAACTGTCGAGTGAGATTGTCGTGAAAAACAAAAAAATACGAGTCGCATTGACCCGCATCCTAGTCCTAACGTTATCGGTCATGCAAGGAAACGAAAGCTTCCGCAATCTCCGTATCGTCGGCTACGCCAACCCGTCAGCCATAGCCAACCAGGTGAGAAGCGGGTGCTTCTGCTTGCGCGTGCTGAAACATTTACATAAATCAGTCACAACGACCACTATACCACCCAGTTCCCGGGATGTCAACAACTCATTCATCGACACAACTCATTCATCGAACTTTTCTGCTTAGAAAAGGCAAGGCAGTCCCTTAGCTATTGCAGCATCGGAACTGCCCCGTCTAAACGAGTTACATTTGTTTTCCTTGAACGTCTTCCAATCGGATCACGCGCGTATGCTGCGTATGGCTCCAAGTTTTGTTGTTCTGCGTGAAGAAGGCGTAGAACGCGATCGGCCACCAGGACAAGAAGAAGACCGGGAACAACAACAGTCGCAAGTATACTTTCCAGTTTACTTTCTCGAGAAGCATCGCGAGCGGACATTGCAGGTAACCGTAAAGGACGATCGATAACGATAAACCAAGCGGCATTTTCGAATAGATCGACGTCAAATGCGGATCCCCCGGCAACATCATGTCGAACCACAGCGACATCGTAACCAAGAAACCGATCAGGTAAATAAACGCGTTGAAAATGTACAGGGCCGCATCGATCTTAACAAAGCTGCCCTCTTTAATTCCTTGCCAGAGCAACGGGAACATGTAGCGACGCGTAACGTCGAAGTGTCCTTGCATCCAGCGAAGGCGTTGGCGGGCGGAAGCGCGGAAAGTAATCGGCTTCTCGTCGAAGACGCGAGCGTCGAAATTAAACTTCGGATAAATGTTCCTTTGGATGCAACGGACCGTGAATTCCAAGTCCTCGACCAGGCTGGTCGCGCCCCATCCCATTTCCTTCAGCAGCTTCGTATCGAAACACATTCCCGTTCCGCCGAGAAAGTTGGATAACCTCAGGTTATAACGAGGCAATTGCCATAACCGGTTACAGAACCAGTAAGTAATTCCGTTCGCCGCGCTGACCCAAGAATCATGCGGGTTTTTCGTATCCAAGTAGCCTTGGATAACGCGGTGTCCGTTGCACAGATCTTCGTTCATGTATTGGAGGAAGTTCGTCGCCACTAGGTTGTCGGCATCGAACATCACGATGGCATCGTACTGTCTCGGATGTTTCCATAATTCCTTAAGCATCCATTCGATCGCGAAACCTTTGCCGCGTTGGTTCGGATTCGTTCGCTCAAAAGCATATACGCCCTCATATTTACGCGTAATTTGGGCCGTGCCATCCGTGCAATTATCGCAGATGACGAAAATATCGAACAGTTCGCGCGGGTAATCCATCTTCAATAAATTTTCGATCAACGCTCCGACGACGGTTTCTTCGTTGTGCGCAGCGACAAGCAAAGCGAACGATTTGGTCGGCTTGTGCGTAATGCGTTCTTTCCTGCGGTACCACCCGAAAAACGAAATAATGATTTGGTACACGCCGATGGCGGCAGCAAGGCCTTGAACAACCAAAAGAAAATTGTTAAACATATTCAGTTGTACCCCCTAGATCCCTTTTTCATTTCTTTTTCTCTTTTTTTGTTTTTTCTCTTTTTTTGTTTTTTCTCTTTTTAGTTTTCCGCTTTTTTGTTTTTTCTCTCTCTAATTTGATCTTCCGATCTTTCTGCGCCCGGTGCTCCCTCCGAAAGAGACATTCTTGATTTTCTTTCGTTTTCTGCCATTTGTCAAAAGGGTACTGCTCTCATATTCGCGCTTCACGGCCAGGATGAGGGGTTCTCGGTCACGAAGCATCGTCATCGGCGGCAATTGCTTCGGCTAACCATTGATTTCATCGATTTCCAACCTTTTTCTATCCGGAGACCTATGCCCGATTGACAATAAACATAACGATCTCCAGCTTTAGAAAGTTGCGGTTAAATTTCCGACGGCTTCTTCGATGCTTGATCTCAAAGCGAAAAAAACTTCATCCCAACTCCGTTCCCTTGCCTCTTGTTCGCCCGCGACGGACAGCCTTGCGCGCAAGGAGGCGTCTCGGTACAGCAATTCCAACTTGTCGGCGAAATCGAATACGTTACCCGGCGAGCATAGCAGACCGTTCTCTCCGTCGCGGATCGTATCCGGCACCGCTCCCCCAGCCGCACCCACCACGGGCAACCCGCAGGCCATCGCCTCCAAGACGACATTACCGAAGGTTTCCGTGGCGGAAGGAAAAAGAAGAACATCCGAAGCCGCCATCCACTTCTGAAGGCTAGTCTGCGGAACCGCGCCGAGAAATCTGGAACGAACGCCGGTTCTTTCCGTTAAGGCTTTAATCTCGTTCGCTGCCGGACCGTCCCCGGCAACGACGAACTCCGCATCCGCGCCGGTTCGCGAAACAAACTCGGAAACCGCTCGCACGGCCACTTCCGTCTGCTTCTCCGGCGCCATTCTACCCGCGTACAGAACGATGAACCGAGAGCTTGGCACTCCCGATTCGCGCAGGAACGCCTCGCGGTCTATACCGGAATGAAATCGTTCGGCGTCGATTCCCCGGCTCCAAATTTCAAGCCCTCCCCAGCCGTCCGCGCGACATTCTTCCAACACGGATTTCGAAGGCACGTATATGCGTCGGCAAGGACGGTGAAACCAATGCAAATATCTCCATAAAAGTTTACCCATCCATTGAAGATTGTAAAACGGCAAATACCGCACGAAGTGAGTATGATGCGAGGCGACCAGCGGAATTCCGTGCTTGATCGCCAAATGCCGACCCGCGACTCCTGTGCCGAACGGTGTCGCAACATGAATAACCGTCGGCTTAAAGCTCAGAAGCTTGCGCTCGATGCTCCCTGTCCGAGGCACCGCGAGTCTGCATTCCGGATACAGGAAAAACGGCAAGCTGACAAGCCTTTCGGCCGCTTCCGAGACGGTTTTCTCCCTCCGAGGCCTCGAAGGAGCGAATACCATGCAATCGATGCCTTGCTTACGCAAATACGCGATCCAACGCTCCAAAGTTTTGGCGACGCCGTTAACTTCGGGAATATAAGTATCGGTAAATAATGCCAAGCGAATTTCGGACATGATCGAACCCATCCCTTCTCCCGTGCGATACGTCCATTTTACTAGGCGCACGTTAAGCGGATGTCAAAAGCAAGTTAATACTGAGGTGACAATCGCTTTGTAATCTATATATAGAAAGAGAACGCAAAGGAGAGGGAATATGAGCCGAATTTACCGCCTGCTCCAGGAAGTCGAACGTCCATTATTCCTGCACGTCAACATTCGTTGGAACCGTTCCGCTTTGAACTGGCTCTTTCATATTTTATCTCTGATCGCCGGCGCAACCTTCAGCTTGTGCATGTCGCTCGCTGCCGGATTGTTCGCCCCGGAACCATGGAGCAACGCCGGTTGGATCGCTTTCTCTGCCGTCGTGCTCAGCCATATCCCCGTCGCCATCGCCAAGAGAAGCGCTCCGCGCCTTCGTCCTTATCAGGTGTTCCCGATGATCAATACGAATGGGAAACCGCTCAAGGATCCTTCTTTCCCCTCCGGGCACACGACTGCCGCTTTCGCGATGCTAACGCCGTGGATGCTAACCGAGCCGTTGCTCGTCCCCGTCCTGCTGCCGATCGGAATCGGCGTCGCGTTATCGCGCATCTATTTCGGGCTCCATTTTCCGAGCGACACCGTCGCGGGAGCAATATTGGGCAGCGCAACCGCATTCCTGCTCACCGTTTGGTTCTAAGCGGCGAATCCTCCCCGCAAACAAAATAACGTGCCTGCCCCAAAGGCAAGCACGATACATATAACGGCCATACCTGGCTCTCACCCGGGTATGGCCGCTTGCTTATTATTCGTCGTCGGTATCCGAATCGAAGCCCGATTCGTAATTCCGCGTCGTTCCTCTGCTTGCTTGCTTCTCCAGCTCTTCGGCGATCGACCTCCGATGCTCCCGTTGAACCTTCTCGCCGATAACGGCCTCGAGCCTGTAGATCGGCATTCCTTGTCCAACGAATTTCGTCTCGTATTCGGTTAATACGAGATCCTCGCGAATACCGCCGCGATGCAAGTCCAGCGATATATTGCGCATCTGGTATTCCACGGCCGAAAAGCTGTTCAGAGAAAATTCGAACAGGCTTAGCGAATCCGTCTTGAAGTGTATTTCTCCGATATCGCTTAACACTTCCTTATATTTCTTGAGGAAGCGGGGATGCGTAAGGCGCCTTTTGCCATGCTTCGACTTCGGCCAAGGATCGCTGAAATTCAAATAGATCCGTTCCAATTCGCCCGGCTCGAACATCATCTCGAGAAATTCAACGTTTCCCCGCACGAGCGCCAAATTGGGAACGTCGTCTTGCCCCTTCTCGTTTTTCCATAATGCGCGGGCTTTCTCGCTGCCCCTTCGAAGCAACTCGTCGTAAATATCCATCCCGATGTAATTAATATCCGGATTATTCGCGCTCATTCGGCTAATAAACTGGCCTTTTCCCATCCCGCATTCAATGCGGATGGGGTTATCGTTACCGAAAAATTCGTGCCAGCGTCCCTTCAGCTTCTGCGGCTCCAGCACGACAAGATCCGGCTGCCGTTCCAAGCTTTCCCGAATGTTTTTCCTACCGCGAAGTCTCATGCTCATCCCAATAGCCTCCCGCAACCTTCGTTGCCTAACAGTCAATGAATCCTATTTTGCCCAATGTAAAGCCCTTTGTAAAGGGAGAAGTCCCATATTAAGCCGACGGAGATACGATTCGCGCAGGATCGTCTTCGTTCGAAACCGGCAATCCAGAAAAATCCGTTCGCCTCGGAGATTGATATTTTCGAAACAAGGGTACATTAGAAGTGACGATATCGAAATCCAGGACAACATATTTCTTACCACTAAGATCTTAAGGAGGTTTACTTCGAAAATGAAAAAACCGGGCAGGATTTTTGCCATTGTGGCTCTTGCAGCCGTATTCGCCCTAAGCGGATGCGGAAATAAAAATAACAATACCGCATCGCCATCTCCTTCTCCAAGTCCAACCGCTTCGACCCCTGCAGCCGGTGGCGGCGGAATGCATGACGTAACGATAGACGCCACTAATTGGAAATTCGAGCCGGCGGAAATCAAAGCCAAAGTCGGAGACACGCTCAAGCTGACCTTGAAAAACTCCCAGGGCGCCCATGGAATCGCGAGCGATGACTTGGGGATCAAACTCAAAAACGGCGAAACCCAAGAAATCAAGCTTGAGAAAGCGGGTACGTTCGAGTACCACTGTTCCATTCAATGCGGCCAAGGCCACGACAACATGGTTGGTAACATCATTGTTGAGTAAGCGCTGATCCGATCGATATCCCACTTAAAAAAAGGATTGAGAGCCTGTCCGTCTGGACAAGCCCTCAATCCTTTTTAACATGATGCCTCATGAAGGTCGAATAAATTTCCGGAAAGCTCCGATCATTAGACCCAACCAAACCCCGCTTGCAGAATATCCGCCTAAAATATCGCTAGGATAATGAACGCCTAAATAAATGCGGCTAATTCCGATGGAAATGACGATTAACGACGCGATTGCGACGAGAAGAGTTCGGCCTGTCCGACTTCTCACATGTCTCCAGAGCAGATAAGTCAATATGCCGTATAGCGCGAAAGCCGCCATTGAGTGACCGCTCGGGAAGCTAAATCCGCCTTCTTCAGCCAGCCGATGGATAACAGGTCTTTCCCTTTGAAATAAGGACTTCAGGATAACGTTAAGAAGCGGAGCTCCCCCCATCACCGCAACAAACAGCAGCAATTCTTTGCGATGTCCGAGAACGAAAGCCAAGAAAATCAGAATCAAGACGGCAATGACGATGACCACCAGAGTGGATCCGAGCCAACTAAACCACTCCATCGCGTGCGTGAGCCCTGGGTTTTCCCAGCCTTGAACGACGGATATGACGCTTGAATCGAATTCGGAAGCGCCGCCAACCTTAACGATAATACTGATCAATACGAATAAAACGAATGCCGCTCCCGTCCAAACGTATGCATTGCCAAGATGCGTCTTACGTACCACGCTTCCAACTCCTTACTAGAATTAACGCCATAAAATGAAGTGTATCACATTTCGCTGGCCGGAATAAAATGCTTCGTTAAATTGAGGGCAAGGCTTCCGGTATGTTATTATAGGAGAAAGGAATAACGGGGAGGAAGCCGGATGAACAAAACTTATCAACCATTTCGCAGCATGACGTTCGTCCTCTTCTTGCTCCTTGCCTTCGTGCTATTCAGCATGCCTACCATGATGATCGGAGACAATTTCGCAACCTCTAACAGCAGTTCCCTTACCCACGATATTCCGAACAGCGTTAAAGCGACTAAGCGGACTTCCGCGTCCATCCCGATCAAGACGTTGCTCCTTGCCGAGCTGCTTCTTCTTGCCTTTCACTTCCGTTTTTTTGCCTACGTTCCTTACCGTATGCCCGACAATAAATCCGCGTTTTTGCCCCTCGTCCTTCTTCGATTGCGTAAAATTCTGCTCATGCCTCTTAAATTGACCACATCCTACGTGCGAGCGTAACTTCGAACCCGTTAGCCTCCTGCAATAAATTCAGCAGAGGTTTATTTGGTTTGTCCGTTATTTATTTCACTGGAATGTGAATCATACCTTAGGAGGTTATACAACAATGAACATTCGCGAAATCGATCTTCCAGGTATCGGCAAAAAATTTCAAATGAACACCCGCAGCGGGGATAAAATCGTCATTATCGTTCATGATGACGGTCGCCGTGAATGTTACCACTTCGAGCACGACGATCCGGAAACGAGCATTTCCATGGTTACGTTAGACGACGATGAAGCCCGGATGATCGCAGCCATGATCGGCGGTATGACTTATAAACCCAAAATGCTTGAGTCGATCGAGGTCGCTCTAGACGACCTCATTATCGAATGGTACAAACTCGAAACCAACTACGCTTGCATAGGGAAAACGATCGGAGAAATTCACGTACGTAAAAATACGGGAGCTACGATTATCGCCTTGCTCGGAGCCAATCACGTAAAACACATTAATCCCGGTCCGGACTTCAAGCTCACTCCGGATACGACCTTGGTTGTCGCTGGAGAGCGCTCGCAACACAAGGAACTCAAGAAAATCCTCATGCACGGGGACGGTTGATCGAATATGGATCATATCGTTCTTGAAGTCGGCCTGGCGGTCGCTCTCATCGCTCTGGCTGGTTTGCTGTCGGCAAAATTGCGGTTTTCCGTCATTCCGTTCTATATTCTGATCGGAATGGCGGTCGGACCTCATTCCATGAAGCTATGGCATTTCGATTTTCGTTTCATAGAAAGCGCCCCTCTCATCGAATTTATGGGGAGGTTAGGCGTACTGTTCCTGCTCTTCTACCTCGGACTCGAATTTTCCGTGGGCAGGCTGATCAAGTCGGGGCGTTCGATCGCCGTTGGCGGCTCGATCTATATCGGCATCAATTTTACGCTGGGACTGATCTTCGGATGGGCGTCCGGTTTCCCTCTTCAAGAGACGTTAGTCATCGCGGGAATAACGACGATCTCTTCCAGCGCCATCGTCGCCAAAGTACTGGTCGATCTCAAACGAACAGCCAATCCGGAAACGGAGATGATTCTTGGGATCATTATGTTCGAAGACGTATTTCTCGCCGTTTATATTTCTATCCTTTCGGGTCTTGTGCTCAGCGGGTCCGGATCGGTCGGGGGCGTCGTTCTCTCCGCGCTTATCGCGCTAGGTTTCATGCTGGCCTTGCTCATTATCGGACGCAAAGCGGTGCCTTTGCTGAACAAGATGCTGAACATTCGATCCAACGAGCTGTTCGGACTCGTCATCTTCGCGGGATTGTTCCTCGTCGCCGGCTTCTCCGAAACGATTCACGTGGCGGAAGCGATCGGCGCCTTATTGATCGGCCTGGTACTCGCCGAGACCGAGCATATGAAACGAATCGAGAAACTGATTCTCCCCTTCCGGGATTTCTTCGGGGCGATCTTCTTCTTCAGCTTCGGTCTGACGATCGATCCAACGACGCTCGGCGGAGCGGTATGGTTATCGCTTGCGGCCGTTGCCGTTACGCTTGTCGGGAATTTCACCGCCGGGATGTTAGCAGGCAGGAGCGCGGGGCTTTCGCCGAAAGCTTCGGTAAATATCGGATTTACGATCGTCGCGCGCGGAGAATTCTCGATCATTATGGCGAACATCGCCAAGTCCGGGGGATTGCTTCCCATCGTTCAGCCTTTTGCCGCGCTGTATGTATTGATTCTGGCCATTCTCGGGCCTTTCCTGACTAAAGAAACGAAGTGGATCTACAAAATACTCGACAAAGTGTTTAAGTTAAGCAAGACGCCGAAGAAAGTCGAATCTTCATAAATAAACAAGAAAGGGTGAATGCCGTCATGTTTAACATGCGCGTATCATTCCGGCTTGGTTTTGTGATGTTTGGCGCTTTATTATCCGCGGTCGGGTTAGAGTTGTTTCTTGTACCGAACAATATGCTTGTCGGCGGCGTTACCGGGGCATCCGTCATTATTTCTTATCTGACGGAGATGCGGTTGGGGTTATTCTTGTTCTTGCTGAACTTGCCCTTCGTGCTCTTCCGTTACCGCAAATTCGATCCGCAAACCCGTCTAATGACGTTGGCGGGCATATCCATTCTTTCCCTAGCCGCTTTCTTCCTTCACCCGGCTCCTCCGATCATCGAGCACTCCCTAGCCGCGTCAGCCGCCGGAGGGATCGCGCTAGGGATCGGCATCGGGATCGTTCTACGATACGGAGGATTTATCGATGCGGCGGACAGCCAGGCAATGACGGGCCTTGCCGAAACTTCCGAGCGGACGAAGAAACGGTTATGGTTTGCGAATGGAGGAATTCTGATCGCCGGAGGATTCGTATTCGGCTGGGACGAGGCGTTGTATTCCATCGTAGCCTTTCTGTTGGCTTATCGGACGGCGGATTTCGCCATGAGCGGATTCGCCATGACGAGAATGATCTGGATCGCAAGCGATCGCAGCGAAGAGATCAGTGTTGCGATGCACGACCGATTCGGGAAGGAAGTCATTCTGCTCGACGACAACCCGAGCAGCGGGGGCAAGGGCCGGCTGATACTGTGTACCGTCAATCGTATGGAACAAGCCAAAGTCCTTAAGGATATTCGGGAATTGGATCCCGAATGCACCATAGCCTTTCAAGCCGTGCATAGCTAAAAACAGGCTTGAATCCCCGCACATTCGGAAGATAACAGCCCCGGAAATCGGAAGATTTCGCGGGGCTGTTATCTTTTCTATACGGTTGCTTTACGGAGTAATAAATAAGAGAGGAGTAAGTAAAGCACGGTCAGCGCGAACAATCCGTTGGCGAGCTCGAGAACGGAGATATCCGCGAACCAGTCGAAAAGGGCTTTCCATTTGTCGTTTAGACCAATCAAATAGCTGCTGACGGTGAACGCGAGCCCCGTGACGATGAAGAAGATGTACATGCCGTTGCGGCCGAATCGGCGGTGAATGCACGAAATCGCGAAACCCATGAAGAATAGATTGACCATAAGCGTGAAAAGTACCCAGAATTGTTGAAACGCCGGACCATCGGTCAAATATTTCACGTTGAAGAAATACAATCCCACTCCCCATTGATCGGTTAGACGTTCGATGTATCCGATCACGCACAGGAGAATAGACGTTATCGCGGCAAGCAAACCGATCGTTGCCGTCGTTCCAATGAAATAATCTTTTCTTCTGCCGCTGAAGCCCATAATGAAAGGGAAGGTTTGACCGACGCTAAGGATTCCGAGCACCATCATATAGATGTAGATGGAAGCTAAACCTCCCGTATAAATCTTTTCGTCGGACGCTCCGCCGATAATATAGTTGCAGGCGAAGCTTATGCCTAGAATCACCCACGGCATGGCCAACCATGACCATCTGTCGGCTAGATGCGTCTTAACGATTCCCACTACTCTATTCATCGCGTTTCTCCTGCCTCTCTAGCGCTATTGCCATTCGTCAGATGAACGACCATCTGCTGCAAAGATACCGGAGCGATCTCGAGCCCTAGCTCGGCCGCCAATTTGCGGTCTTGCGCGCTGAGATAGCCCATGACCGTCGCCGACATCAGTCCCGCGAACGGTTCGCGGTGAACGACTTCCTTCCCATCCAGGAACTTCTCCACCTTCGCGGCCGTCCCCGCTACCGTGGATGCTTTACCTCGCAGCGTCTCCGATTCTTCGTTCAAGATCAACTTGCCTTTGTCGATAACCAACACATGCTCCAGCATCTGACTGACCTCGTCGATCAAATGGGTCGACAGGATAATCGTCCTCGGGTGTTCGGCATAGTCCGCCAATAGCCTGTCATAGAACAAGCTTCTAGCTACCGCATCCAATCCTAAATACGGCTCGTCGAATATCGTAAGCGGAGCTCTGCTGGCAAGCCCTACGATGATGCCGACCGAAGAAAGCATTCCTCTGGAGAGCTTCTTGACCCGGCGCTTCAACGGAAGCTGAAAATCCTTTACGAGCCTATCGGCGAGCTCTCGATCCCAGTTAGGGAAAAACAGCGGAGAAACTTTCAACACGTCCGCGACCTTAAAGTTTTCCGGATACTTCTGGCTTTCTTTAATAAAACAGATTTGTCTCAGTACCCGTTCATTCTCGTACGGCTCTTCTCCGAACACCTTTATCTGCCCGTCGGTTTTGAATAACTGTGCCGTAAGCATATGCATGACCGTCGTTTTACCGGCGCCGTTCCTTCCGAGCAAACCGTATATCTTGCCCTCTTCAAGCGTAAAGCTAACGTTATCGACAGCCGTTACTTTTCCGTAAGCTTTCGTCAGTCCCTTAACCTCAACTACGCTGTTCATTAAACTTTCTCCCCTCTCCGAATCATTTCGGTTAACTGCTCTGCCGTAATGCCCAGTTTCTCCGCTTCTTTAACCATCGTCACGACGTATTGCTCATAAAATTGCTCTTTGCGTTTCTCCATGATTTTCGCTCGGACGCCCGTTGCCACGAACATGCCAATTCCTCTTTTCTTATACAAAATTTCTTGATCAACAAGCAGATTTACGCCCTTCATCACGGTTGCCGGGTTAATCTGATAAAATGCCGCGAATTGATTCGTTGAAGGCACCTGCGATTCTTCCGGCAGCCTCCCGTCGATGATATCGTTCTCGATCCGCTCTGCGATTTGTATGAAGATGGGTCGGCTGTCGTCCATCGATATCGTCATTTGTTCACCACCAGTTATTCGGTTAGTTACTTATGTAACTAACTATATAACCAACTAAAAAGATTGTCAACGCAAAAAAAGGCCGAACACCTGAAATTAGGCATTCGGCCTTCCCGTATCGTAAGTTCGCCGATTAATTAACCGGTCTTTGTTCTTCGATATAATGATCTTCGATAACGCTGTTGATTTTTTTCCGCGCCGATATTTCGATACTATGATTGTTGGGGAATTTAGCCCCCGCAAGTGCCATAGCTTCTTTCACCGTCAACTCGATCTTTACCGTATCGTCCCCTTGCGGTATGCGTACGCTTGTATTCATTACGATCATCTCTCCTATCGGAAAATTTAATGGTACACCTAATCTGCCCGAGATATGGAAATGGTATGAATTGGGTTGTGGATAAATGAGACGATGTCAGCTTTGTTTATTGATTTGGCGCACTTTTAATATAACACTTCATGTTAGGTATTGCAAGCGGGGTGAGCACTTTTTCGGCCCGATTTTCGATGTTAATTGTGAATCGAACGACGGGGAATTCATCGGTAATGCATATGAATCCGGCTATCCTCGCAATTTGGTCGGTTTTTCGCTACAATTATACCGACTTCTCTAAAGGACGGATGCATTCATGGCAATGATTGGAACGGATCGACAAACCCCCCTATTATGGGCGGACAAAAGATTTCATACATGGAATTACGAAATGCGGGAAACGTTCGGCACGAAGACGTTCAAGGTCATGCTCGATGCGGGATTCACCTGCCCTAACCGGGACGGAAGCATCGCCGCTGGAGGCTGCACGTTCTGCAGCACGAGAGGCTCCGGGGATTTCGCCGGCAGTCGGCGAGACGACTTGGTCTCTCAGTTTAACGATATTCGAGACCGGCAGCATCTCAAATGGCCTGAAGCGAAGTATATCGGTTACTTCCAAGCCTACACGAACACTTATGCGCCGGTGGAAACTCTCCGCGAATATTACGAGGTTATCGTTCAGCAGCCGGGCGTAGTCGGCTTGTCGATCGCGACCCGGCCCGATTGCTTGCCGGATGACGTCGTCGATTATTTAGCCGAATTGAACGAACGCACTTATTTATGGGTCGAGATGGGCTTGCAGACGATTCACGAATCGACTTCCCAGCTCATTAATCGCGCCCATGATACCGATTGCTTCATTGATGCGGTCACCCGGCTGAGAGCCCGCGGCATTCGCGTTTGCGCCCATATTATTCACGGATTGCCGGGAGAATCACGCGAAATGATGCTGGAGACCGTTCAAGCGGTAGCCGGTATGGACGTGCAAGGGATTAAGATTCACCTTCTGCATCTCATGCGCAAAACTCCGATGGTCCGCCAATGGCGCGACGGCCTGTTACGGTTCTTGGATCAGGACGAATACGTATCGCTTGTCGTCGATTCGCTCGAGATGCTGCCTCCTGGGATGATCGTCCATCGCTTGACGGGAGACGCCCCCAGGGATTTACTGATCGGGCCGATGTGGAGCTTGAAGAAGTGGGAAGTGCTGAACGCGATCGACGCCGAGCTCGTTCGGCGCGATAGCTGGCAAGGCAAAGCATGGAAGGGTCGATGAGATGGGCTTCCTATCCGTGTTGAGCCAAGCCCAGCGATGGGTGAAGGAGCGTGCCCAGCCGGGGGATGCCGTCGTGGACGCCACGGCCGGGAACGGTTCCGATACGTTATTCCTAGCTCGAACCGTCGGAGCCGGCGGTACGGTATACGCCTTCGATATCCAAGCCGAAGCGCTTGGGAAGACGCATGAAAGACTCGTTGCCGCAAGCGGCGAGCAAGGTAATCTTGCTCCCGTGAGGTTGATTCACGGCGGACACGAAGCGATGGAGAGCGTCTTGGATCAACAGCTTCATGGCCGAATCGCGGCGATCATGTTTAATCTCGGTTATTTGCCAGGCGCATCGACTGACGTTATTACGAAGCCAACCACGACAGTGGCCGCGCTGGATTCCGCGCTTCGGCTGCTTCGAAGCGGCGGAGCGCTTACCGTTGTCGTCTATCCCGGTCACGATGGCGGACAAGAAGAAGCGAGTGCGGTAGAAGCTTGGGCATCGGATGTCCCCTCTTCGCTTGCCCAAGCTATCCTCTATCGTTTTCCGCAGAAAGCGGCATCGCCTTATTTAATCGCCCTGAACAAAAAATAGGAGGTCGTTATTGATGGCTGTAACTAAAATCGAGCACGTTGGCATCATGGTAAGTTCTTTGGAGGTATCGATCCCTTTTTACGAGAATATCGTAGGTCTTAAGCACACCGAAACGACTACCCATACGAACGGGGTCATTCGCTTAGCATTCCTAAGCTTCCAGGCTTCGTCGGAAACCGAAGTCGAATTGATCGAGGGCTTTACGGGAGAACTCGCTAAATCGGGACGAGTCCATCACATTGCCTTTACCGTAGACGACATCGAAGAGGAGTTTAGTCGCATTCGTTCATTAAACGTAGCCGGTCTTGACGAAGAAATCACGACTTTGCCTAATGGCAGTCGGTACTTTTTCTTCGATGGACCGGATGGCGAAGCGATAGAAATGTTCCAAACGACACGAGGAGGCGCGAACTAAGATGAGCTTACGACCTTACCCCTTGCATTTTAAACCGGAATTCAAAGAAAGAGTGTGGGGCGGACGCGCCCTTGAAAAATTCGGCTTCGACGTTCCGGCCGGCGTTATCGGAGAAGGCTGGATGATCGCGGACCATCCGAATGGCGTATCGCACGTCACGAACGGCGAATTGGCCGGCAAAGGACTCGACGAAATCCGCGGAATCGTCGGAGCAGAATGGTTCGGGTCGAAGGGCAGCGGCTCCGGCAGCGAACGTTTTCCGTTATTGATTAAGCTATTGGATTGCAATGACGACCTCTCGATTCAAGTGCATCCGAACGACCATTACGAGAAGCTTCCTAAGGGCGAGCTGGGCAAGACGGAAATGTGGTACGTACTCGATGCCAAACCGGATGCCAAAATCATCTATGGGCTGAAACCGGGAGTAGATCGGGCAGAGATGGCCAAAGCGATCGAAGACGGCCGCATCATGGACACGTTGCAGGAAGTTTCCGTGAAAGCCGGGGACGCGTTCTACATTCCTGCCGGCACCGTACACGCCCTGTGCGCGGGCGTCGTCGTCGCGGAAATTCAGCAGAATTCGGATACGACTTATCGCTTATTCGACTACAATCGTCCAGGATTGGACGGCAAACCTCGCGAACTGCATATCGAGGATTCGCTTAACGTAACGGCTTACGAAGGATCCGGCGCGGCAAGAATGGATACGGACGGGGCGAAACCAGGCGAATGGCTTACCTTGGCCGCGTCTCCGTATTTCAAGACGGATAAAGGAATCGTACAAGGCCAATGGACGTTGTCTACTTCGTCCGATAGCTTCGTGATCGTCATCGTTTGCGAAGGAAGCGGAAGCATTAGCTGGGACAGCGGTCTTGTCGATGCCAGAGCCGGAGACTGTTTCCTGCTTCCGGCTAACTTAGGGGCCTATACGCTGGACGGTTCGATGACCGTACTTCGCAGCTTAGTGCCTTAAGAGGATATCGACAGGTTTTGTCGAATTAGAATGAGCAGATATCCAGACTAGCGGATGAAGAAAGGACGGATCCATATGCGGAAAGCACTTATATTGGCTGGCTTAGGAGTTGCGGTATGGGCGGTACCAACCCTCTTCTTCCTGTTGTTCGGCGATTGGGTCGTACTAGAGGTCGGAGATGCTTATTTCGGTTCTTCCCTGTTTCTGCTCGAGATGTTATCCTTCCTTCTCCTGATCGGCTTGGCTTTGATCGTCAGGCTGAAGCTGCTGAGGGAGCGCGGATCGGCTACCCAGTTCGGATATACTGCGGCGGTTATCGGATTATTGCTTAATACGTTCTCGGTGTGGAATCGGGATTCGGTCTTTCCGGCTTTCAGCGAAGGTCAGCATCAGGCGTATACGGTCTGGATGACGTTGGCTTACGCCTTGACGCTCATCGTTCCGGCCGTTATCGATCGGCTGGTAAAGGAGCCCGAGAAAGCTCCGGAGCCGATCGCGGAATCGGTTACCGAAATCGAGCCTCAAGCGGAGCTTTCGGAGCACTCGGAACCCGTAGAACGAATCTAGCGATCGCGCATCGCCAAGCATAAAAGGCTTCCGCCGTCCTTCGGGATGGTGGAAGCTTTTTGTGTTGGACAAAAGTATCGAGATCCAAGACACATTCGAGTCCCCTTTTTAATGAAAAAGAGAAGGGTCGCCCCTTCTCTCCACCGGTTTATTTGGTTGCGGCCCATGCGTCGAGCTGTTTCTGGAGCTCCTCTACGATTTTCTCCGATCCGGCCGTCTTCATCTTGCTCAAGAACTCGGGCAGCACCTTGTCCGGATCGACGGACCCGCTGGCAAGCGCATTTAAATGTTGATCGACAACCGCCCCCACCTTGGCCACTTCGTTCTTCACCGGTTCCACGTTAAAAGCGAAACCCAGAGAGGCCGAAGGCTTGGCGTCCTTATTGATCTTCGCCGTCGCTTCCCATACTCCGTCGGGTTGTCCCTTCGTGTAGTAAGAATTAAAGACGTTGCCGACAAAGAAGTTCAGGAAACCGTCGTACGAGCCGTCCATTTTCTGTTCCACCTTGCCGTCCGCCGTTTTCGTATAGTTCATGCCTTCCAATCCGAAGAGAACGAGATTGTACAGCTCTTGGTCGGAGTTCAGCAGATCGATGAACATGAGGGCGCGTTCCGGATTTTTCGAATTGGCGTTTATCGCGTTCAGCGACGCTTGAATCGATCCCGTCGTCATCGGACGCTCTCCGATCCCGTAACCGACGTATTCGATCCCGCCTGCTTGCGACGTCGAATACTCCACGTCGCCTCCCGGTTTCGTCACGGGATCGGTGACGATTCCGTATTTGCCCTGCACTCGGTAATTCGTCTTCGTCGTCGCCGCGTCTTTCTGGATATATCCCTTCTTGTACCAATCGCGAACGAGATTCAAATAGTCTTTGAATTGTTGCGATTCGAATTGATTCAAGGCGGTAAGACCGTCGAACTTCAGGACACCCGGCATTCTCGCGCCGAGCATCGTATCGAATCCGTAATACGCCTGCATATTCTCCCAGATATAGCTTCCGAGACCTTCGATGGGGAACAAACCGGGCTCGCCGTCTTTCAGTTGCTTCAAATACGGCTCCAAGTCTTCCAACTTCGACACGGTAGAAGGATTGAAACCATATTTGTCCAACAAGTCTTTACGATAATTAAATCCGGATTGTCTGGCGTAAATTTGCTGGATCGGCGTTCCGTAGATTTTACCGTCCACTTTAATCGCGTCCCACGCCGCTTTGTTCGTCGAGGAGATCGTTTGCGGCGCATACTGCTCGAGTAGATCGTCTAAGGGCAAATACGCTCCCTTGGCGACGTTCGGAACGTAAGCATTGAACCAGTTGGACGTAAAGACGATATCGAAATCTTCGTTGGCGGCGATCATCATGCTGACTTTCTGTACGAAATCCCCGATCTCGATCATGTTGATATCGATCGTGGCGTTGATCTTTTCCTGCGTGATTTTGTTGATGGCCGCGAACACTTCGTCCGCCTTATCCATTTTACCGGTTTTCGGCAATAGCCACTTTAACGTAACCGGTTCCAGAGCTTGTCCGGGCGACGCTTGCGCGCTGGCCGACGCCGGTGCGGACGCGGAAGATGAAGCACTCTTCGAAGGACTTGAAGCCCCCGTTTCTCCCTCGGCATCTTTCCCATTGTTTCCGCATCCCGACAGAACGGTCGCGAACGCCATCGTAAGAGCGAGCAAGCCTGTCCCTAACTTTTTCCCTTTTTTCATCTCATGATCCTCCTAGTATCGATTATATATTAAACCGGCATCTTAAATTAGCGTAATAGGGCCGGGTTTAACCGAGATGGGTCAACCTTTCACCGAACCGATCGTCAAGCCTTTAACAAAGTATTTTTGGAAAAACGGAAGAATGAAGAGCATAGGTCCCGCCGCGACGACGCACATCGCCATTCTTGCGGATTCGGAAGGGATTTGCGACATTTTAACGCCGGAGACGCTTCCGATATGGCTTCGGAGAAACTCGATATTCGACATCATCCGGTTAAGCAGCAACTGCAACGGAAGCATTTTCTGATTGTCGATATACAGAAGAGCCAGCCACCAGTCGTTCCAATAAACGAGAAGGATGAGCAATCCGATCGTCGCGATCGCGGGCTTTGACAGCGGCAGGATAATCCTCGCATAGATCGTTAACTCGCTTGCCCCGTCGATCTTAGCGGACTCGATGATGCCTTCCGGAATTTGACGGAAAAAAGTTCGCAGAATCAGCACGTTCATCGCTCCGACTAGATAAGGCAGAATAAGCGCTAGCAAGCTGTCCTTCAAGTGCAAATAATTCACCATCATAATGTAGGTGGGTACCAATCCTCCGTTGAACAGCATCGTGAAGACGACGAGAAACGAAAGCTGCTTCCGGAAAACGAAAATGTTGCGCGACAAGGCATACGCCAGCAGAGACGTCACGAGCAGACCGCCGACGGTGCCGAGAATCGAAACGAGTATCGTGATTTTATAAGCCTGCAAGATGATCGTGGCGTCGCTTAGAACGTATTGATAGGCTTCGATATTCCATTCATAGGGAATCAACCGATAGCCGTTCTCGACCAAATATCGTTCTTGCGTTAGCGATACGGATATGACCGCGACCAGCGGAATCACGCACAGCAGACAGGTTAACGCGAGAAGGGCGTGGGCGAACCAAACGGCCCGCCGGCCGGTTTTGCTTTTCATTTCGTTGTTAGCTCCTTCCTAGAATAGCGCACTGTCTTTATCGATTTTTCTTGCCCAAAGGTTGGCGAACAAGATCACTGCAAGACCCATCACCGATTGGAAAAAGTTCACCGCGGACGACATCCCGATGTCGCCGACCACTCTTAGCGTCCTGAAAGCGTAAGTATCGATGACGTCCGTGGCGGGCATGAGCATCCCGGATTGCATCGGGAGGAAATAATACAGTCCGAAATCGGAATAAAAGATACGGCCGACCGACAAAATCGTCAAGATCGTAATAATCGGAGCCAAAAACGGAAGAGAGATCGACCAAGTCGTGCGCAGCTTGGAAGCTCCGTCGATCTCGGCCGCTTCGAAATATTCCTTGTCGATCGACAACAGACTGGAATAGTATAAAATCGTACCGTAACCGACGCTTTTCCACACGCTGGCCAGAATGAGAATATACGGCCAATACTTCGGATCGCTATACCAGCCGACCGTCTCGAACCCGAGGTTTTCTAACAGTTTGTTGATAATGCCCAGATTCTCGCTTAGAAAAGCGTAGGAAGCGAACGAGACGACGACCCAAGACAGAAAAAACGGGAAAAACAGCGTCGTTTGATAGATTTTGATCCACAGCGGACGGGTCACCTCGTAGAGCAACAAGGCCAATACGATGGAAGCGACGGTCGATAGCAAGATGCTTCCGAAGTTCAGCAGAATCGTATTCCGAAGCACGTTCCGAACATCCTGGGAGGAGAAGAAAAAATCGAAGTTGTCCCACCCCGACCATGGACTGCCGAGGATGCCCTTATCGAAAGAATAGTTCTTGAAGGCGATTATCAATCCGTACATCGGCAAATAGCTGAAGACGATGATCAGCAGTATCCCGGGCAGGGACATCAAAGATAAAAAGAAATTGTCGATTCCGCCCAGCCTTGGTTTCCGTTTGTATTTCATAAGCTACTTTCCACTCCTTTGCTTGCGTCGCGAGACGCCGATCGGCTTTGTGTTCTCGTGTCCCCAGCATAGAGCAGACCCGATCGTTCGGAGTAGTTCGATTAATGGCATAACCTTGCGATCCTTGCTGAGCGGAGACTTTCAATTGTGGCAATCGCTTGTTTATGCGGCTCTATCCTAATCCGACAGACGCAAAAAACAGGGCGATTCGCCGAGATTCGGCGATCGCCCTGTTCCTATCCGTTATTGCCGAAGCTCCTCTCCGCCGTTCGTCGTTCGATTCAAGAGGAGATAGGCGATTTTGGCCATCTCCGCCCGGGAGGCGCGTCCGGTCGGATTAAAGCGATTTTCTCCGGTGCCTTGCATGATTCCAAGTTCCGACATCCAGCTTACCGCTTCCCGCGCATATGACGCGATTAAGGACTGGTCCGCGTAAGTAAAAGCTCTTCCGTTCGACACGGACACGGTACCCCCGGAATAAGAGATCGCCCGGGAGATCAAGACGGCCAGATCCTGGCGGTTAATCTCGGCATCGGGGTCAAAATGGCCGTTCGAACCGGTTACAATCCCGGCTTCGGCAAGAGCGTTCACCGCTCCCGCGTACCCGCTATCCGCGGCTACGTCGGCGAAGGACGGCGTAGCCGCCTCCTTCAACCCCAAAATGCGCGCCAGCAGGACGGCCGTCTGCGAACGGGTAATGACGGCGGAAGGATCAAACCGATCATTTCCCGTCCCTTGAATCATCCCTTTCGCGGCCATTGACGAGATGAAGCCGTACGCCCAATGCATCTCGGACAAATCCTTGAACACAACCGGGTTCTGTCGGATGACGTACAGGCCCGATCCAATCGCCTGGAACCGCATGTCCCCCTGATCGTATCTGCCGCCAAGATTCATCATCGTGCCGTCGTCCAGAAGGCGGAACGCGCTGGCCAAGTCCGAATTCGCCGCGGAGTCACGATCCGGCCAGATGACGAAGATCGGCGGATCGAAGGAAGCTGCGCGATTGCCGTCGGCTTCGACCACGAATTCAATCGCGCGGCCTCCCGGATACTTTCTCCGTTGTTGCTCGTTAAGCTCGGAGTTGGCCACGCTTTGCACCTTGACCGTTATCGATATGGCACCTTGTCCCGCCATCTTGACGAGCGTCCCCGTCGGGATTTGCAGTTCGCCTGCAAGAGACTTGATCCGCAACGTCTCGACGCCTTCTTGCAGCGCGAGATTCGCCAATTCAGCCGGGAATGTCATCTCCATTCCGGCATTCGTCTCCGAACCTCCCGGCACCTCTGCCGTCAATATCTTGCGGCCGTCGGTGACGGAGACGTTATTTTTCAGAAAATCGGCCGCGTCCGTAATTTCAAGCTTTGCCGCTCCTCCGTTGAGGCGATTGCCGCTCGGAGATGGGCTCCCCGTCTGTCCTCCGCTCCCGTTTCCGGGATCAGTCGGGCCCGCGATCTCGATTCCGGTATAAGGTAAAAGGGTAACCGGACTCGTCATGCCATAAACGCTGAAGTATCCCTCTTGCGTAATCGGGTCGTCGTTATCGATCACGTCGAACACTTTGACTCCATCCACGAAGAGGAAAATACGAACGCCGCCGTCCACATTGATCGCGCCCGTACGGATACTGTGTCTTTCGTTCGGGGAATAGTGCGTGTTGGCCACGTTTCCGAATCTCGGAATCATACCCCCCACCGTGCCGATCAGCATTTCGCGGCTGCCGTTCAACCACTTCTGCAGCTCCCAGCCGTCGTGATTGACGTTAATCGCATAGGTCGTGCTCGGCTTAAGCGCGAAGTTGACGTACGGATTTTGATCCCTAAGCGTGAATCCTAGCCAATCTTTACCCTCCATGTTCAGTGCCGACCGCATGTCGAAGGCCAGTATCGTTTCTCCGAATTTCCCTCCGGTATATCCGCTGTTTCCCGAGATCGTAATGCTTCCGTCCCCGTTCTGCGTCGGCAGCGCCGTCCATACGTTGAGTGAGCTTATCGCGCTGTCCAGCGTCGTTACGGGCGCCGTAATCGGACCTGTCCCGCTGATCGATTTCTTCACGTTAACGAGCCATACGTAAACGACCTGGCCGTTAGAAACCGTGAACGGCACGGCACCCGCTGAGAAATCGACGGGAACGCCGGCTCCCGGCGTAACCGAATAACCGTTCTCCAGCGTAAATACGGGAGATAGCGCGGACAGGTTCGTGCTTTCCGGCACCGTCAATCTTGCCGTACGGTTGATCCAATCGATCACCGGCTCGCTGATCTGGCCGGTAATGGATACGTTCTTGACTCCACGGTTATTGGCGAAATAATAGGCGTGCGAGTCCGGATATTTCGCCAGCTTGGCCTGATGCCTGGCCACGTCCCGATCCGGGACCTTCGCCGCGATCGCCGCGTATTCCGGTTGCAGGCCCGCGTTCGCGATAATTGCCGCCGCTCCCGAAACCGCCGCGAAATCGCCGTCCGGGACATGCGTATTATTTTCGATCACGTTGCCGGTTCCGTTGTTGCGCTGACGATCCACGCTGTAATAATTATCATGCCAGTGATTATTCTTGATCGAAGGCGTCCACATATTCAGCCACCAATAGGCCAGCCCTACGACGTTATTTTTAACCTCGACGCCGACGGTTCCTTCATCCAGGTAAATTCCCGCGTCTTTATCGAATGTCCCGTCGTTGTATCCGTCCACGTAGTTTCCGGAGATGACAGAGCCCGGCTGCGCGCCAAGCGTGTAGATCAATCCTCCGTCGTGCTGGACTTTGCCCGCTTCCGCGACGAGGTTGTTCTCGATCCTGTTGTTTTTCGCGCTGGTTGGAGTCGCATAGCCGTACAAACCTCCCGCGTCAGCATGTCCCCAACCCCAGCCTAGCGATATTCCCGTGTAAGGAACCTCGCGAACGATGTTGCGGGACACGACCGTTCCCTCCGTGTATCCGACGAAAATCCCGACCGAATCGTAATAATCCGCGCCGATCCGGGTCACGTAGTTATTGCTGACCGTATTGTTCTTCACGACGTCCCTCGCGTCGGCTTCATAGGCGTGGTGATCGTCCGTAGCGCCAATGAACAGGCCTCCGGCCGAGATGTCGTGGAAGACGTTGCCGACGACCGCATTGTCTTGACTTGCTTTCCATACGCGTAACGCCCCGCTTCCCAAGTTGCGGAAGACGTTGTTCTCCAGAGTGACGTTCCGGCTATAAGCGAGCTCGACGGCCGACGGGATTTGCTCGACGCGGGGGCCTACGACGAACGTTCCCGCTTGCGCGTCCGCGTACCCGTTCTTGTTCGGTCCCGTCCAACCGGAGGTTTCGAAGACGATTCCTGCGAAAACCAAATTCGAGACCGGCTGATCCAGCGTTCCGGTCAGCTTCAACAGTTGCTCGGCCTTGGGAAGCTCGGTCTTCAGGATCGCCATGTTCTCTCCGGCTCTTGGTTTATAGTAGATTTTCGCGTTGCCGCTTCCGTCCACCGAGCCGTTAGGATCCAAATACCATTCTCCCTCGCGATCCAACAGTTCGTAAGCATTTTCGATCCAGGTCGGCCTGTCGTTATCCACCTCGGTTTTATCCCAGATCGCCTGATTCATCACCAGATTCGTGCCGTCCGGACTCACTCTGTCGATCTTCCCGATATGGTGGTACCACCAGCGAAGAATATGAACCTCGACGTTCTGAAGGTTATGCCAGTTCTGCAGTCCGTAGCTTGCCGGTACCCGATACCCCATCTTGGATAAAGAATCGGACGTCACTCCGTCCGTCAATTTGGCAGGTCCGTTGTCGGCATCGCCGTCCGAGGAAGAAGCGGTCGCGAGCGCGTTCATCGCATGCGCCGAGCCCTTCACGAGCGCACCTGCCGCGCTTGCGATTCCGGCGGGCGGCGGACCTTCGCTGCCGCTTGCCGGCGGCAACGCTTCGGCCTCCATCAGTTGGAACCGGTAGTTGCCCGATTCGCCGACTCCGATTCTCAGAGGGACAATTCGCAAATACTTGGCCTGAACCGCTTGATCGAAAATAAACTCCTGCGGTTTGCCGTTCGTATCCGGAATCCCGCTCAACCGCAGGATATCCTCGTATTCGATTCCCTCCGACGAGCTCTGAATGAGGATTTCCGCGGGATAATGAACATTGTTCGTGCCGTCGTTCCGAGGATACAACCGAAGCCCCCCCACATGCCGGGCGGAACCCAAATCCATTGTCACCGCGGCGTCTTTCATCTCGGGCGAGGGCGAAGAGAAACTCGTGTAGAAGCTTCCATGGAGAAGACCGTCCGTGATCGCGTTCTTGGAAAGGTTCCCTTGAGGATATTCCCACGAATTGGGGGCCTCGACCGTTGCACCCCGCGCCAGATTCGCGGTCCCGTATACCGCCAGTTCCATCAACTGCATTCGATAATACGTTTGTCCTCCGTTCTCCTCTCCGTGACCGATCTTATTGACGTTCACCCGAAGCTGCTTGGCGGCCGCGGGCGCGAAGGTTAACGTCATCGGCCCGTTCGGCGTCCATTGTCCGTAGACCACGCTTGTTACGGAGCTCCAATTCTCGCCGTCCGGGCTGACTTCGACCGTAAAATCGCTAGGTTCATGCACGACGCCTCCCTGATCGTCCGGACGCGGCCACATGCGGACGGCGGAAACGGGAACCGCGTCCGTATCGCTCAGAGTGACGGTAAGCATCTGGGGAAAATTCGGATCCGTCCAGGAAACCGTAGTGGCAAACGTATTCAAATCGCCGTCCACCAGATTGCCGACCGGCAGCGCTCCTCCCACCTCATCCTTCATGGAGAGATCCACCGGCCTCATCAGAGCCAAGTTACGGCTGAAGTCGACACGATCGACCTTGCCCAGATTCGGATCGTAGACGTAGTCGGCATTGTCGGCCTCGATCTCCGCCAGGATGAGCCGATGCTTGCCCGCCTCCAGCCTGTCCGACGCTCCCAGCTTCGTCACGTTAAGCTTCACGAATCGGGCGCTTTGCGCACTGAAAGCGAAGGTTTGAGCCTGCCCCGATTCGGGCGACGCGTAACCGTTTACCGTTACCGCCGGCACATAACTAATCCCGTCCGTGGAGAGTTCGATCGTAAAATCCGCCGGGAATCCCGCCGCCTTGCCGCCCGTCTCCAGAGCCGATCCCGGATACAGCTTCACGCTTTTCACGCCGTTCACGACGCTGCCCAGATCGACGACGATCCATTCGTTCGCGTCCGGCCCGTCATGAGACTGGCTAAGGTAACCGTCCGAGCCGGACCACTGCCAATCGACCGGGCTTTCCTCGCTCATCGAGCGATTCGCCCGCACGCCGTTCGCGTAAAATTGACGCGCGCCCTCGGCGCCTGCCGGAACGGGGGCGACGTAAACGTTGTTGGCCGGATCGAACATCGTCCAACCGTTGACGCTTTGCCCTCCCGTTATAACTGGCTCCTCTCCGGGAGCGGCCGCATAGATCACGCGGTGGCCGTTCGCGCCCGAATCCTGCGGACCGAATTCCAGCGCGCTCTCTATTCGATGGTTTCCTCCTCTCAAGTAGATGACGATATTTCCCGTCATTTGATCGACCTGCTGACTGACGACATCCCTGGCATGCGCGATCGTTCGAAACGGAGCCAGCTCGCTACCGTCCGATTGATCGCTGCCCGCGACGGGATCGACCCAATAAACGAGATAAGGATTTTCCGTGTTCGCGACGGCCGTAACCGGCAACGACGTCATGAACAGCAAAGCGGCCAAAGCACAGCATGTTAACGCTTTCCCGATTGGCTTCATTGCAGCACCCCCGATAAAATGATAGACCGACTCCGGCCTTATCCTTGAAAATATCAGGCTCTTGCCGAACAGACTACTTCGAAAGCCGGTCATCGCTTGTAAACGTACGGATGGATCGACTTCAATATGTGGCTAATCCTTGTATGTGTGGCGAAGAGGTAGACTTCCCATGCCGTCATCCCTTAGTATTTGACTCACAGAGATAGAAAGCAGCCGAAGGGGAGACTTCAGTCGATGATCAACAGGTGGAAAAATCTTAAAAACTCTTATTACAAGCTGCTGTTAATATCATTGCTCGTTTTCTTCCTCTTATCTCTAACGCTGCTATTCGTTCCGCTATACTTCAGCATAAGCAACACGTTAATGAAAACGGTATCTTCCCACTCGATCAAAAGCTTGTCCCAGACGAGCTACAGCGTCGAATTCATGCGAGAGTCCGCGAATACGGTCGCCAATCAGACCTTTTTCAACAGCACGATCAATCAATTGCTGTATGCTCCTTCTTACAACGATATCGAAACGATTATCTCTTTGGAAACGCTATACGGTTATTTGAAGTCGTCCCTCTTTATCGATTCGATCTATATTTACAGTTCTGCCACCGGGAATGTCGGCTTCGCGGGAAAGAGCTACGGCTCCGGTTTCGAGCCGATCGACCGTTTTTTCGATTCGGGTTACTTAGACGCGATTAGAAGAAACAGCGGTTATTCCTTCACTCCCGTTCCGAGGAAAATCAACGGAGGCGAGTTGGTCTATAGTTACATTCTGGCTCCTTCCAAGCCGGCCGATCGTTCCTACCCGGATTCCATCGTCATCAACATCTCGGCCAAATGGCTGGAGCACACGTTCAAATCCCTGAGCAATGAGGATAACGACAATATTTTGATCGTCGACGCCCAAGGCAGGATCGTCAACGAAACCTCTTACGCGCCCGTGCTGTCCGATCTGCGCGACGATCCGATGATTCGCGATATTCTGGAACGGAAGGAGGCCTCCGGTTATTTTACGAAAACGGTTAACGGTCAGAAGCACTTAGCTACCTATACTTCCTCTCCGGATATAGGATGGAAATTCATTCTTCTGACCCCTTATTCGGATATCGAGGGGAGTTACGCGCACGTCAAAACGCTCATCGTCGTTATCTATGCGTTGACGTTGATCTGCGGGGTGCCACTCTGTCTGTTCATTTCCAAGAAGCTCTATAAACCGTACGGCTCCATTAAAGACAAGTTGATCGATCTCGAGATCAAAAACAGGGAAAACCACGCATCGGCCAAACAGAACGTGCTTAGAACGCTGCTCTTGAATCCCTCTCATCAGCGGAACGAAGCGATCGAAGAAATCGCGTCGGCCGCCGAGCTGCAGATCCGTTTTGATCGTCCCTATTTTCTGCTGCTCATTCAGATCGATCGGTATCAGGACTTCATCGATCTATACAATCTAAACGATCGCGCGTTGATAAAGTATTGCATTCAGAATATTGCTGAGGAAATGATCGGAACCGGCACGACCGTCGGGTCGATTGACTTGGGCGACGATTGCGTAGTCGTTCTGGCGAACCGGAATTCGGACGATTCGCTCGGTCTTGATCGGTTATTGGAGGATTTGCGAAAATATATTCGTCAGGAGCTTAAACTTTCCATCAGCGTCTGCGTAAGTCCTGAAGGACATTCCGTCGCGGACGCCCAGATGCTATATAAGCAAGCGAAAGATTGCATCTTGAACAAGTTTTTCTCCGGATACGGAAGCATTCTGCATGCTGGTCGAACGTTAAGCGAAGCAGCCGGCGAATCGCCCGAATATCCTTTCGTCCAGCAGAAGCAAATCATCGATCAGATCATGCTGGGAAAAATAGAGACGGCCAAGCAACTCTTCGCGGAGCTCCTAGACGATCTGAAAAACTATACGTACGGCTTCTTTACGCAAGTCATACTGACCTTCTCCATCGAGCTGAATGCGGCGGTACGGAAGCTGGAGAGGAACAACGGATTCGAAATCCCGTTCCAATTCAACGCTTTCGTCGCCGAGATTAACCGACGAGAGACGATAGAGGAAGCGACGAGCTTATTCAACGAGCTATTCGGTGAAATCCACAATCTTATCGAATTAAAGAAAAACGCGAAAAGCGACAGGCTGATCCAGGACATCGTCGACATCGTTCATCGGGATTACCGGGACGCCAATCTGTCCTTGGAGACGATTGCGGATCGCGTCAACCTATCCAGCTCCCATATTCGCCGCGTGTTCAAGAAAGCCATGAATCAATCCGTGGCGGACTATATCCACAAAACGCGAATGGAGCATGCCAAAGAACTGTTATTGTCCACGAAGTTGTCCGTGGCGGACATTTCAGATCGCGTAGGCTTCTTGAATAACACTTACTTCTTCACCGCCTTCAAGAAAACGAACGGAATTACGCCCGCGGAATTCCGCAATAAACGCGAGCCTATCGAGAGTTGACGCGATCGGATACGCATCGTTCGAGGCCTATCTTTCGCTGCATATACTCAAGCCTCAAAAATCCTCGCTTCGTCCAGACAGGCGAGGGTTTTTGAGGCTTTAAGTTATCGATGCAATTCCGTTCGGTACTCTTCCATCAGCTTGTCCAGCCGAACAAGGCTTTCCTTCATCCCGCCGGCACGGTTCCGGCATAGCCACACCCGTTCGAATTCGCTTACGATCCCTTCCAGGTCCGCGGCCAAGCCGGATATCGCGCGCTCTCGTTCCGCTTCGTTCAGGTCGGCATGCTTGATTCTGCCAAGCTTGGCTCCGTGCAGAATCAAAGCGATGGCGTTGGCGTGTTCGGACTTGACCCATTCGGCGTCGTCGCACCGCATGTCGGCTTCCTCCAGCAGGCTTCGCAGACGGCGAACGTACTCATCCACCCTCTCGTACTCCTCCCGCTCAAGCGGGGGCAGATTCAAGCGATCCAACTCCGTGTTCGCGTCTTTGAGCCGATGGTAGAAAAGCGTCCGGTAAATCCCGCTTCCGTCGAACGCGCTCTCCTTCTCCTGCCGGTAGTAGTTGCCGAGGTCCAGCGCAAACCGACCCATAACGCGATTGAGGTCGCGATAAACGAAGCGGTCCAGGTACCCTGCGACGTCAACGTCGGCATTGCAGTCCACTCCCCAACTCAGGGCGGCTCCATAGATGAATCCCGGATAACTGACCGGAAGATGCTGCCAATGGTTCGGGGAGCCCCAGTCCGTATTCAAGAAACCGATCGCTCCGAACTTCTTGCCGAGGGTGGCTGCGTTCCGCAAGTTGGCCTTCATGTTATCCGTTAAGCCGGCAATCGAATTCCAAGAGGAAGTCCCGGGGCAGACATAAAAGGGGATACCGCTTCGGCTCAGCCTCTCGCAGTTTTCCGAAGAAGGCTGATCGGCTTCATAGCCCCATTCCAAAGCGATCGCGTCTTGGGGCAGCGACGGAATGAGCTCGGGGTAGTGCGCGATAATATCGGCCCAGTACATCATTTTTTTCCCTTTGCGCTCGACTAACTCATGCAGCTTCCATAGGAAATCGAGATAGACGGCGCCTTTTCCCCGTTCCTCGCATTGTTGCTTGCTGCGTCCCTGACCCAATTCGAACGTTTCGTCGCACCCTACGTTAAAATACCCGGAAGAAAATGCCGGCAAGAGATCGTCGTACGTTTTTTCGAGAAACGTTATGACGTTCGGATCGAGCGGATTTAACGTCGTCGGATGATACCAACCCCACGGGGCCATGCAGCCTTCCGGGCTTTCAGACAGTTCGTTGAACTCCTCGCGAACCAACCACGGGGTCATATGCCCGAAGCTGTTCTGATTCGGAACGAGATCGATGAATCTGTTCCTGCAGTAGACGTCCAGCAGCCGAATCTCTTCCGGGGTAATCGGCGTACGGTCCCGCCATACGTCCGGAAAAGACGGGTAGGCGTACGAAAAACCCTCGATGTAGAGCTGCAATTGGTTGAGCTTCAGATCCGCGATGAGATCTACGATCCGGTACAACGTCTCAAGCGTCGGAATTCGGTCCCGGCTTATGTCCAGCATGATGCCTCTTGCCGCGAAATCCGGATAGTCCGACACCTCCAGAAAAGGAAGCTTTCCGATTTCGTCTCTCTGCGCGACGAGTTGTTTGAAGGTGCTGACGGCATGGAAAGCGCCCGCATCGTCCGAATAGCGGATTTCGATCCCTCGCGGTCCGATCTTTAACGCGTAGCCTTCGGTAGGAAGGTCGCTCCGCTTCACGAAAACCAATCCATGTTCTTCCGGCACCGCTTCGGTTTGAATAGGATAAACGCACCCCGTATTCTGTTGAATAATCCCTTTCACTCTCTCGGCGATTTTATGCAAATCCGAACTCGCTTCCTTGGCAATCCGGATAGAGCCTCCTTCCGCAAGCTCATAGGTGCCTGGCGAATAAAGAATATCCCTCGGCCTAGGCACTAACACCAAGTGTTCCGCAGACAATTGTTAACCCTCCTCTGAAGTTCGATTCCCGCCCATCTTAGCAATCTTTTCGGGAGGGATAAACTTTGAAAGGCGGTCATTTCTTTGTTTCGCGGGAAAAGCGACTTCGAAATCCGGCTGTCACTCCCTCCGGCCGACCCCTTTTCTATTAAATCCCCGCTTCTTCGCTACGGTCCGTCGCCAATGGAGGATCGATGGATAGCGCCGATATTTCATTGCGCTGCTCCCGCCTGAAATCGAGATCCACCGCCGCGAGCGACGGCTCGAGCTGCTCCAAATTGCGGGCCCCGATAATCGGAGCGGTAATGCCCGGATGGCTCATTACCCACGCAACTGCCAGCGTAGCCGGATGAACGCCTTGCTCTTCGGCGTAAGCGTTGAAGCGATCGGCGGTCGCGTAATACGATTCCTCCTCGTATCGTTTCGTATAGTTGACTTGATCCACGAGACGACCGGAGGACGGCCGCTTGCCGACGCCGTATTTCCCGGTCAGCAGTCCGCCGCCTAACGGGCTGTAGCTGATGACTCCCAATTGCTCGTATTCCGCGAGCGGCAAAATCTCGACCTCCGCTTGGCGTTTAACGAGATTGTACATCGGTTGAACGAGCTCGAATCTAGCCAAGCTTTCCCTCATCGAAATCCCTAGAGCGGTGGAGATTTGCCACGCCGCCCAGTTGCTGACGGCAGGATATAGGATCTTCCCTTGCCGTTGCAGGTCGTCGAGAGCGCGTACGGTTTCCTCTATTGCCGTTAAAGAATCGAAACGATGAATAAAATAGAACTCGAGACGGTCCGTCTTTAGCCGCTTTAAACTTTGCTCAACGGAAAGGAAGAGATGCCGGCGCGATGCGCCCCGAGCGTTAAGATCCTCTCCGGTCGGAAACCCCGCCTTGGACGTAATCACCAATTCGTCCCGCTTGCCGGCGATCAACTCTCCAAGAATTTCTTCAGAAACTCCGGAACTGTAAACGTTCGCTGTATCGAAGAAATTAATTCCTTTATCCAGACAGCGGTAGAAAAGTTGCTTGGACGTTTCCTTATCCGCGTTGCCTCCGAACGACATCGTTCCGAAGCACAGCTCCGACACTTGTATGCCTGTTTTGCCGACCGTTCTGTATTTCATTCGAATCTAACCTCCATGAATTAAGTTCAGAACTCTTCCTTAAGTTTAATATTTGATTCGCCCTTCCGTCTCTCTTAGGTTTCTGATATGTTCATAGTAGATCACGAAAGGGGACATGACGGACGATGTCGACTTCCACCGAACAACATAGACGCGAAGCACCTTCCAGCGTTGCTTGCGCGATCATAACCGTATCCGATACCCGCACTCCGGAAAACGACAAGAGCGGACAGCTCATTAGGCAACTATTGGAGGAAAAGGGGCATACGGTAGCGGAGTATGCGATCGTTCGCGACGAGTATGAGGGTATCGCGAATTTACTTAGAGCCGCCTCGGACAATCCCCGAATCGAAGCCGTGCTGTTAAACGGCGGAACGGGCATCGCCGGTCGCGACACGACCTATGAAGCCGTTCGCGATCAGTTGCACAAGGAAATGCCCGGCTTCGGCGAAATATTCCGCTTCTTGAGCTTCACCGAGGATATCGGTTCGGCCGCCATCCTATCCCGCGCGATCGCCGGTACGATCGGGACGACCGCCGTCTTCTCGATGCCCGGCTCGACCGGCGCGGTCCGGCTGGCGATGACTCGCTTGATCGTGCCCGAGCTTGGCCATGTGATGCGCGAGTTATATAAGGACCAACCTCGGGGATGAAACATGTTCCATACTCCGTACTCCGAACTCCGAACTACTTCATTAGTTTAGCAGCAATAAACTCCATCGCTTTGCGATTCTGGTCGCCCGTGACCGCATGACCCGTGAATGGATACGGAACGATCGTCTTCTCCGACTCGACCCGGTTATACGCGGCGTAGATCGTTTCCGGCATCGTCACCGGATCCTTCAGACCGACCGTAACGAAGATAGGAATCCGGATGCGATGCGCCAAGTTCATATTATCGTAGTAACTAAGCGTCGTGAGCACCGCGTCCAGATGCTCGGGGAATCGCTCGATAAACGCCGCCGCTTCCATCAACGAACTGGTGGAATTCAGTATTCCGAAATCCATCTGGCACATATTCGGGATATGCGGAACCGCTATCGCCGGTTTATCGGACAACGCCGCGGCGATCATCGCCAGCCCTCCGCCCTGGCTGCCTCCCAATGCGCAAATTCGGGAAGCGTCCACTTCGGGTTGCTCGCTGGCCCAATCCAATGCCTTAAGCGCGTCGATCGTGATCGCTTTGTAATAGCAGGTGTCCCGATGCAGAATGCCTTGAGTAACCCATCCCCTGGCCGTTCCGAAATCTTGCCGAAGCAAATTGCCCGTCTCCCCCGCCTGGCCTCGAACGTCGATCGCGAATACGGCCACGCCCATTAACAAATACGAAGCATAATCCTCTGGATTGCCTTTGCTCCCCCCATACCCGTGATAGATCACGACGCAAGGCAGTTTCTCGTGAATATGGAAACGAGGAAGCACATACCACCCATGAATCGGCGTCTCGTCAAAGCCTTCAAACTCAACCCTGTAAGCTTGCATATATGTAAACGGCGTTTCCACGAGCGTTTTCGTCGCGTTCAGAGGCTTGTCGGCGAACTGCTTCAACGTCAGATCCCAATATTCGTCCAAATCCGGCCGTGCCGTTAACGGCGGGTTTAATTTCTCCAGATCTTCGATCCGTCTATAAACCGCGTTGCTCATCGTCTTCTCGGCTCCTCTCGTAATTGCGTTGCTCTTTCGATCATACCACCTTCCCCGACCGGCGCAAGAGCTCTTTTTGGCGCGTCTCTCCTCCTATTTGCTGCTTTCGGTTCATAGGTTCCGAATGCTTCCCGAAAGAATTGGCTTTACATAGAAAGAAATGACCTTCTCGCCCCTTCGTTATCTCTTACGATTGAAATAACCTCGGAGGCCGAACGCGATAACGCGAAACAGCATGATCGGCCGCAGGGTAGAGAGGAGATTACAAGTTCATGTCAAAGCTCGCAATCCACGGGGGAACCCCGGTCCGGACGAAAGATTTCGCGGAATGGCCGATATTCGATCAATTGGAGGAAAAGCTGCTGCTTCAAGCTTTACGCTCGGGCAAGTGGGGAGGAACCGGACAAGCCAATTCGCCGGAGTTCAATAATCTGATCGAGCAATTCGAGCGGGATTTCGCCGAACTGCATCAAGCGAAATACGCCGTATCCTGCGTCAACGGAACCATCGCGATTACGGCGGCGCTGCAAGCGGCCGACGTCAAGCCGGGCGATGAAGTCATCATGCCGCCCTACACGTTCATCGCAACCGCCTCCGCGGCGCTCGCTTACGGAGCTATCCCCGTATTCGTCGATATTGAAGAAAATACGCTGCAGATCGATCCGGATGCGGTCGAACGGGCGATTACTCCGAGAACGAAGGCGATCGTTGCCGTACACATCGCCGGGGCTCCGGCGCGAATGGATCGATTGCTGGACATCGCTTCCCGCCACGATTTACGTCTAATCGAAGACTCGGCGCAAGCGGTGGGCGCAAGCTTCGCCGGACGTCCCGTCGGAGCCATCGGCGATGTGGGCACGTTCAGCTTTCAATCTAGCAAAAATTTGAATTGCGGCGAAGGCGGGGTCATCGTGACGAACGATCCCGAGATCTGGGAGAAGGCTTGGTCCGTCTGCAACGTGGGCCGAATTCCCAACGGGGCTTGGTATCAGCATGAACGGATCGGCCAGAATTACCGCTTGACCGAATTACAAGCCGCGATCTTGCTCGCCCAGATGACGAGACTGGAACAACAAATGGCAGTTCGCGAGAAAAACGCCGCCTTGCTCGATCAACTGCTGAGCCGGAACGAGGCATTTCGCGTCGTACAGGCAACCGAAGGAACGACGCGGCATGCCTACCATCTCTACATGCTTCGCATCGCTCCGAATGCTGCCGATTATATCGAAAAGAACGATTTTATTCGAAAAATAAACGCCGAAGGAATCCCGATCTCTTACGGATATGTTCCGCTTCATCAAAATTCCGCCATTCTCGATTCGATCGAGCAATGGACCGGGGAGCGACGCGAGTACTCCTGCCCGGTCTGCGAAAGGCTCTGCCAACGCGAAGCCTTATGGCTCCACCAAACCGTCATGCTCGGCGACGAGCAAGCGATGCACGATATCGCGGACGCCCTTGACAAAGTGGCCTCCTCCTATCGATGACGAAACCTATTAAGACCGGAAGCGAGGACGACCAGATGATAAAAGTAGCGATTGCCGGCTGCGGAACGATGGGAGAAGTTCATGCGGCCAATCTGTCCCGCATGCCGGGCGTCGTGATCGCGGGCGTCTACGGACGCAACCCGGACGCCTTGGCCGGCTTCGCCTCCCGCTATCGGACGAAAGCATACGATGATTTCGAACGAATGATCGAAGATACCGACGCCGATCTCGTCTGCGTGCTGCTGCGCACCGAAGAGCACAAGGAGTACGTCATACGCGCGGCCCGTTGCGGCAAGCACGTATTTTGCGAGAAACCGATCGCCCTCCGGACGGAAGACGCACGACAGATGATCGACGTGTGCGAATCGCATAGCGTTCAACTGTTCATCGGCCACGTTCTCCGTTTTTTCCCGAATTACGTTGATGTTAAGAAGCATCTGGATAAAGGTACGATCGGAGACGTAGGCGTCATTCATACGAAGCGGGTCGGTCCGCATCCGGGCAGGGCGAAAGCTTGGTATAGCAACCCGGCGGCAAGCGGCGGCGTGATCATGGACTTGATGATTCACGACATTGATTTTCTGCGCTGGACCATCGGCGAAATCTCTTCCGTGTACGCGGTGAACGTTCGAAGGCACGACCAAGATTACGCCTTGGCGACGATGCGTTTTCGCAACGGGACGATCGCCAATCTGGAAGCGCATTGGGGCTTTCCCGGCCCCTTTCAATACGCTTACGAGTTTGCCGGCAACCGAGGGATGATCCGGATGAACAGCGGGGATATCCAACCCTTCGTCATGCGGATCGGCACGCCAGACATCACGGCCGATCCAGCCGTGGCCGTTCCGGTCAATCCGGCGGCTCATGACGCCTACTACGAAGAAATGGCTCATTTTATTGCCTGCATCAAAGAAAACCGAACGCCTTTGATTTCGCCGCATGAAGCCGCCGAGAGCGTAGCGATTGCTCGAAAGGCGATCCAATCGGCTTTGACCGGCGAGCCCGTCTATCTCTAAGGAGGATTCCGATGAAACCGTTAAAGATCGGCATGATCGGTCTGTCTCACGGCCATGCCTACAGTTATATGCATGAAATGTCCTCGTTGACGGAGACGGTTCTCGTCGGCATCGCGGATGAAGAGCCGGTCCGCGGGAAGGATGCCGCCGATAAATACGGCGTGCCTTATTACTCCGATTACGGCGACCTGCTGGCTTCCGAAGCGGACGCCGTCGTCATCTGCTCGACGAACGCCCGCCATGCCGAACTGGTCAAAGCGGCGGCGGCAGCCGGCAAACACGTGTTATGCGAGAAGCCGCTCGGCATCGACCGGGAAGAAATGCGGGAAATGATCGAAGCCTGCCGCGCGGGCGGAGTGGAATTGATGACGGCGTTTCCTTGCCGGTATTTGTCCAGCGTCGTTCAAGCCAAAGAAGCGATAGATCGAGGAGAAATCGGCGACATCCTCGCCATGAAGGGAACCAACCGGGGTAAAATGCCGGGCGGATGGTTTACGGATCGTGAGCGATCCGGCGGAGGCGCCGTTCTCGATCATACCGTTCACGTGGCCGATCTGATGAGCTGGTTCTTGGGGAATGCCGAGGCGACGGAGGTGTACGCTCAAATCGGAACTTTGTTTCACGAGGTGGATATCGACGATGCGGGGATGCTGCACTTCCGCTTCGACAACGGCGTATTCGGGGTTCTCGACCCCAGTTGGTCCCGTCCGGCGGCGTTTCCGACCTGGGGTGACGTGACGCTGGAAATCGTCGGCACGAAGGGCGTCATTTCGATTGACGCGTTCTCCCAGAAGAACGAAGTTTACGGAGGACAATCGGGAACGCATTGGGATTATTGGGGCGACAACATGGATCGCTTGATGATCCGGGATTTCGCACGATCAATCATCCGGGGGATTCCCGTCCCCATCTCCGGCGAAGACGGGGAACGGGCCGCAAGCATCGCGCTAATGGCTTATGAATCGGCCGCATTGGGCCGACCGGTCAGCAGCGGCCAACGTTAAATGTCGGCTTCTCGCCTCGCGTCGATCGCTTTCTTCAATACTTGAAGAACCGTCGTCTCTGCCTGATCATCGTATGAAGCCGGCAATCCGAAATAAAGGACGGATTCCCGCGGCTCGTATCCTCCTTCTTGCAATTGCAAGGCGGTCGTCACATAGCCGATCATCCCGTTGCTGTAAGCGACGGGAATGACGCTGCCGTTCGACTCCGACTTGACGAACAAACCGAAGTCGACGCTCATTTCTCCGTTCATGAACAATAGGCTTCGACCTTCTCCGATATCGAGACGGGTCGCTTCGAACGTTGCGGAGGATCGAATCCGTTCGGGATGGTTCAGAAGAAATTCAGCCCACTCCCGTTCCAAAGGCCCCCCCTCGAGTCGCAGCGTCATCAATTGTTCCTGACTCGGCACGTATTCGTAAGGCAGTTCCGCCGAATAGCGCCTCGCGCGGAGCGTTGCCGTCTCTATGGGCTTCATCCGCAGAGCTAACGTTCTTTCCGCCTCTTCGGCCACTCGCCTGCCGGCTTCGCGAACCGCCGCCAAACCGTGCCAATCGCCGTTCATATACGGATTAATATCGCCGCACGTTCCTTGCAAGAAGCCGACGACCGTGCCGCCGCCAAGCCGGCTTTCAAGCGAATCGACCGCGTAGCCGCAATATTCGGAAGTCAGCGCATTCTCGCTCGATAACACGGGGTGACATGTATAATGAAGCAACAACGCTTTCGGGCAACCATCCTCCGTCCGAAAACGCAACACTTGAAGCTCGTGATCTTTAGGCCCCGTCTTGTTCTGGGAGTGAGTAGCGCTCCCGTCGACAATCATACGACGGTTCCAGCCCAAGTCGCATTCGCCGGATCCCGATTCGAGGGTTACCGATTCCGCGTTCTTCATCGCCTCCTCCGCTCCGGCCAGAATCGCCTCCCGCAGAAGGGCCAAATACGCTTGGTCTGGGTCGCCCAGGCGGACTCCGAACTTGCTAGCCGGGCCGGAGTGGCTGTGCGTCGCGTGCAGCACGACGCATTCCCGAGGAATTCCCAGCCGGGCTTCGATCGATGCGCTCAATTCCCCGACAAGCCGATTGCTCCAATTCAGCAGGTCGGCCGCAACGAGCAGACTTTGCGCCGAAGGAGATCGTCCGTCGTCCGCTTGCCGGAAATAAAAAAACCGAGCGTGAATTCTGTTGTCGATATGTTCAAAACGTTGACCGTGTCGGCTAGCAAAACCGCTGAGCGGCAGCGAGGAATCCGGAGTGATATCCTTCTTGGCCGTGCCTAAAATCAACGTACGGGTTGACATTGACATGGTAATTCCTCCTTGGACGAAAACCGTTAACTATCGATTCTACCGCATTGTTCAACCTTATTCTTAACTTTATAATAGAGGACAGGAGGGATTCCGGATGAGCACTTTTCCAGAGCACATGGACACGCACGCTTTCGCCAACCCGAAGAAAGGGCAGATTCCCTTTTATATTCTGGAACATACCCTCCTTTCCAGCACTCATCTGCATCACCACGATTACGTCGAACTCTCTTTCGTGACCAAAGGCCATGGCGTAGAAACGATTAACGGCAATTCGCACGAAATGGTGCCGGGCACGGTCAGCATACTGCTTCCGCACCAATTGCACAGCATTGCAAGCGATCCCCTTTCTCCGCTTAGGCTTTATTGCTGCATGTTCGACATCTCTCTGTTAACCGATTCTCCGTTCGACATTCAACTTTGCAAAAACCTCATGTCTGCCGGCAACGCGATGCCCAGCCATATTTTGCTGGAATCTTCCGATCAAGTCGACATGCATCGGCTCTGCTCCGGAATGATGCTGGAATACAAAGCCATGAACATAGGCAGGAATAGCTCGATTCGTTCGAAGCTCGTGGAAGCCCTGCTTCTGTTCGTCCGTTCTTTTCCGCCCGCTTCGGTCGAACGTCAATCTCCGTCCTTGGAAGATTCCAGGCAGCTGGATTGGGAAATTATTCGCTATTCGAACACTCATTACCTTCAGAGACTTTCGCTTCGCGAGTTGTCCGGACGCTTCGGCGTCAGCCCGTCCTATATCAGCCGTCTGTTCAAGCAACACCTAGGCGCCCATTTTCTCGACCATCTGCACAATTTGCGAATCAAAAGGGCTTGCTCGCTGCTCGCGACCACGGAGATGTCCGTCTACGATGTATCCGAAGAAGCGGGGTTCGAATCGTTTCGTACCTTCTCCCGCATTTTTAAGCAAATGAACGGATTAACGCCCAGCGAATACAGAAAATCAGGGTCAAGGGATTCCGGCCAACATTGATACAACGCTCGCCTCACCGATATCGTAACCGATCCGAGCCGGAAAAGACGGTCATTCCTTGTCCCGGCAGGTCATATATTTCCTAACTTGAACTTCATACGATTATTTTCAAGATGGCGTCAAGGAAGTAAAGAAGGCCGCTCCCCGCATAAGCTCGGACTTTCGTCCGCAGCCTGCGAGAGCAGCCTTCTTCGTTTAACGTGCAAAAACGAGATTACGACTTCAAAATTTGTTCAATCCGAGAAAGCTCCTCCGAGCTGAAAGCCAGGTTGTTCAGCATTTCAACGTTATCGTCAAGTTGGCCGACCTTGCTTGCGCCGACCAAGACGCTTGTTACGCGCTCGCCTCGCAATACCCATGCAAGCGCCATTTGAGCAAGAGATTGACCGCGTTCCGCCGCGATATCGTTCAAGCGACGAACCTTATCCAGCTTCTCTGCCGTGATGTTGTTTTCGTTCAAGAACACGGAAGCGCCGGCCGCGCGGGAATCCTTCGGAATTCCGCCCAAGTACTTGTTCGTCAGCAGGCCTTGTTCCAACGGCGAGAATACGATGGAACCGACTCCGCCTTCCTCCAGCACGTCTTGCAAGCCATCCTCGATCCAGCGATCGAACATGCTATAGCGCGGTTGGTGAATGAGCAGCGGCGTTCCGAGCTGTTTAAGAATGCGAATCGCTTCTTTCGCTTCGGGAGCGCGATAGTTGGAAACCCCGACATATAGAGCTTTGCCCGAACGAACGATCTGATCTAACGCCATCATCGTTTCTTCAAGCGGCGTCTCCGGATCCGGGCGATGGTGGTAGAAAATATCGACGTAATCAAGCCCCATCCGGGTCAAACTCTGATCAAGGCTGGAAATTAAATATTTGCGGGAACCGAAGTCTCCGTAAGGACCCGCCCACATGCCGTAACCCGCTTTGGTGGAGATGACCATCTCGTCGCGGTATGGCTTCATATCCGTCGCAAGCAGTCTGCCGAACATCTCTTCCGCGGATCCCGGAGGCGGACCGTAGTTGTTGGCTAGATCGAAGTGCGTAATTCCCAAATCGAACGCATGGCGCACAAGCGCCCGTCCGTTCTCGAACGTGTCGATTCCGCCGAAATTATGCCAGAGTCCCAGCGATACCGCGGGAATCTTCAGGCCGGAACGCCCGACCCGATTGTATTTCATCGTTGCGTAGCGATCGGAGCTAGCTTGATATCCCATTGATCGGTCACCTCTTATTTTATTGTTTAATTGCCGTTGTTACGTCTTGCTGCGGCAGCGCCACCAACTGAGGTCCGGCTTCTTCTCCCGAATACAGAAACACGAGTACGGAAGGGTTGGCGCGATCTACAAGTCCTTCATTTATCCAAGCTCCGTAATCGAAAGGAAGACGATCCAGCGTCCCCTTCTTCTGCAACTCGCGGTCATCCATACCCAGCTTTTGCGCCGCATATTTCAAGCCCGCCGTCCAATCCTTCTTCTCTAGCCGATCTTCCCACCAGAGCTTGCGAGGCTTGTATTTATGCTGCAAATAGTAGTCGATCTTCAGCAGTCCGAACGCTACGTCGCGGTCCAGCTCGGGTCTGGCGTCATGCTCCAAGAACGCCCACAGCCGGGAAAATAAATCTTCCAATTGATGGCCGATGCGGCTCCAGCCTTTCTCTTCCCAATAATCCCCGAATGCTTGGAAAAAGTCGAATGGAGATGGATAGGCTTGCTCGATCAAATATTCCATCGTCCGATCCATCCGATGGGCGTTCCAGAATTTCTCCAGGACGTCCTCTACCCGTTTAATACGCACGATGTCGGCAAACGGCATCAAGTCGTTGCCCAACATTTCGTAAGGCGCCCGTTCCGAATAGACGTAGCCGAATTTCGCGGCATCGATTCGCAGTCCCGTCCCTCTTAACATTTTCAGGAAACCAAGTTGCAGCTCTTCCGGCCTTAACGCGAACACTTCGTTAAACGTCTTACGGAACGTATCGTAATCCTCATGCGGAAGACCGGCGATTAAGTCCAAATGCTGATCGATCTTGCCGCTCTCCTTCACCTTCACGACCGTGCGGGTAAGCTTCGTGAAATTCTGGCGGCGCTGAACGGCGAGATTGGTCGGATCGTTCGTCGATTGAACGCCGATCTCGAAGCGGAATACTCCCGGAGGCGCGTTCTCGGCAAGGAAATCGAGCACCTCCGGTCGCATGATGTCGGCCGTGATCTCGAACTGGAACACGCATCCCCGATGGTTATCGATCAGGAATTGAAAAATTTCCATTGCGTAGTCCCGCTTGATGTTAAACGTCCGGTCGACGAACTTGATCAGCTTGGCGCCGTTATCGATCAGATAAGTCAAGTCCGACTTAACCCTCTCCATATCGAAATACCGGACGCCTACCTCGATGCTCGACAAACAAAATTGACAGCTGAACGGACATCCTCGGCTCGTCTCGAAGTAAACGACGCGGTTCCGCATCGAAGGAATATCCGTATCGAATCGGTGAGGCGACGGAATGACGTTGAGATCGAGCTTCGGACGAGGAGGCGTGATCACGACTTGCCCGTCCTTGCGATAAGCCAACCCGAACACGAAATGGTATTTCCGTTCCCCGGAGATCTGCCGCAGCAAGTCCCGGAACGTTTCCTCGCCTTCGCCCATGACGATAAAATCAACGGACGTTAGACGATTCATCCAATATTCCGTATCGTAGGATACTTCGGGTCCGCCGAGCATGATCTTCACGTCCGGAAGCACTTTGCGTAGCATGTCCACGACGACGATCGTTTCCTCGATGTTCCAGATATAACAGGAGAAACCGATAACGTCCGGCTTCTTGGAGAACAGATCGGCCGCGATTCCCATCGCTGGATCTTTGATCGTATATTCGGCAATGTCCACCTCGAACTCGTCCTGGGCGAAAGACTTCAAATATCTCAGGGCGAGCGAGGTGTGGATGTATTTAGCGTTCAGCGTCGCTAAGACGACGTTCATGGCGTATTCCTCTTTCCTAGTAAGGCATCTCCCTTATTGTAACGGAAAAAGCCCTAGGAAGAAACCTATGCCGGACGCGCGTTCGCCGAAAGGGTTCGAAAAACCGGAATGCTCCCGCACCCCGGTTCATCTATGAGTTATGCCTCGAAACCATCGTTCTTAATGACGTCCTGAATATAATAGTAACTATCCTTCGGATGGCGCTCCAACGTTTCGTAATTCGTGTAAACGATACCGAAGCGTTTGCGATACCCTTCCGCCCATTCGAAGTTGTCGAGCAGCGACCAAGCGAAGTACCCTTTAAGCGGTACGCCGGACTCGATCAGACGATGGCATTGAATGAAATGTTTGCGGAAATATTCCGTGCGAAGAACGTCGTGAACCCGGTTATCCCCGGTCAGCACGTCCTCGTAACATGCGCCGTTCTCCGTAATATAGATCGGCGTGTCGCCGTATTGCTCGTGCGCCCAAGAGAGAACTTTGTACAAACCGTCCGCGTATACGTTCCAATCCATGTACGTTTTGTCGAAGCCGACTTGAACTTCTTCGCAATCGAACAAGCCTTCGTCCTTCTTGTACCGGCCGAATCCGCCGCTGTAGAAGTTCACGCCGATGAAATCGATTTTCCGCGAGATCGTCTCCATATCGCCGGGCAAGATCGGAACCGTCGCTCCCTTGGCCTTGAACCAATCGACCATGAATTGCGGATACGTCCCCTTGAACGTGGGCTCCATAAACCATTCATTGTTGTAAGCGCGATTGCGATGAGCGGCCGCGACATCCTCCGGAGAGGTGGAGTACGGCTCGAACCAGTACAAATTGTGGGTCGTGCCGATCTCGCCTTGAATGCCGAGCTCGCGGAATCTCTTCACCGCTTCTCCATGGGCAACCATGCAATGGTGCGCGACGTTGATCGCCAGTTGAAGATCGGTATTGCCCGGTGCATGAGCACCGATATAGTTGGAGAGGAACGAGACGCACCAAGTTTCGTTAAACGTGATCCATTGTTTGATTTTACCGTCGAAGGCTTTGAAAATGACCTCGGAATAGTTCACGAACGCGTCGATCGTATCGCGATTGTCCCAGCCGCCCTTATCCTGCAACGCTTGAGGCAAATCCCAGTGATATAAGGTCACGCAAGGCTCGATGCCGGCGGCGATCAACGCGTCCACGACTTTACGGTAATAATCCAAGCCCTTTTCGTTTACTTCGCCCATTCCTTGAGGGAATATGCGCGGCCATGCGATCGAGAACCGGTACGCTTTAACTCCGAGTTTCTTCAGCAGGGCAATATCTTCCTCGTAACGGTGGTAGCTATCGCAAGCGACGTCCCCATTATCGTTATTAAACACTTTGCCTGGAGTTTTAGAGAACGTATCCCAGATCGACGGCCCGCGTCCGTCCTCTTGCCAAGCCCCTTCGATCTGATAAGAAGCCGTTGCCGTACCCCATACGAAATCCTTTGGAAAGTCTAATCTAGCCAACAAAAACCCCTCCGCGTTTTAAATATTTAGAAAACGATTTCTAAACTTATCATTTCGCTAAAGGGGTCTTAAATCCTGCTATGCGATTTTGGCATGTCTTTATCTAATTTTTACTGGCGGGCAGCTTGGAACTCACAGATGCGTTGATTTTATCGCGGAACTGCTGGATTGCCGGGATATTCGTTTGTTCGCCGTTTTTGCTCTTGGCGAATACCGCCCCTTCCGTCGTATCGAGAATGGAGAGCAATTGTTTAGTCAATTGACCGGTAATCGTTCCGGCATGCGTAGTCGCCATTTGCTCGTATTGGCTTTTCACTTCCGGCAGGATCAGGAACGTATCGTAATCGAATATCGGCGTATTGTTAAGTCCGATCAAGTACATGTTCAAATAGTTCAAATATTTAATCTCGATCGCTTTTCTTTCCGGCGTATCCGGGAATGCAACGACATAGCTCTCTGCAGCGAGCGCGCGGTTAGCCAGTTCGTCCCATGAAATGGCAAGTCCTGCGTCTCTGGCGGTTGCCGCATCGGATTCCGTCGCCATGACATCCAAATAAGCTTTCATCGAGATCGACATTTTGTCCGCGTACGAGACCAGCTTGCCGTAATCCACGATCGGGAAAATAAAGCCTTCCGCCGTAATCAGCTTGTATCCCCCGCGTACGTCCTTTGAACGAGATCGCGAACGGCGGCGTCGCCGATCGATTCGGCTTTTTCCTCGGTAATCGGCCACTCCGACTTGGATAGTAGCTGTTGCACTTTTTCCGCTTCGTACTCTTTCTCGACGCCCGGCAAGTTTTTAACGTAATAAGCCTCGAGGGAACGAACCATATCGTCTGCCTGCGCAGGCTCCACTTCCGCGATTAACTCCTTAAACGATGCGAACAATTCATTAGCCGGCGGACTAGCCATCGCGCTATCTTGGAATTGCTTCAGGATAAGCTCGCCGGGGTCTTCGCCGGGTTCTTCCGAATCGCTTGCCGTAGGTAGCGGAGTCGATGACGAGGTTGGCGAGGCCGATGGACCTTCGGAACCGTTATTTTTGGCTCCGCAGGCGGTAAGAACGAGCGTAAGTGCTACGATAGCGACTCCCCATTTGAATCTTTTTGCCGATTTATTCATCATGATACCCCCATGATCTTATGTCTGATATTTATTTTGACGGTATAGAACCTTTTTTAGTTGCAAAATTACCTTTCAACCTATTTCCTTTCCTCTCGTACTATTGTGCGACTCCTTGCGTATGGATACTCCTGATGTAGGAAAATATTGTCGAATAAGGACTCTGTGTGTAAAATATTAGGAAAATAACTGCGAGGGCATCGCCATGAACGAAATATGGTCACAGAACCTATCATCAATTATTCTCGCTGCGATTGGTGCTATCCTTATATTTGGTATGACAGCACTCATGAAAAGATCAAAGAAATTTGAGGAACTAAAGTGGATATATGATAGGGCTCGCATTACCGGCTATCTGATGCTGGTATCAATCATTTATTTAATAGTCCAAGCTATTGTTATAAGCAACCGCTAATACTCCGTGCCATTGTGTTAATTATTTCTAGACGTGTCTATTGCACTTACTGGGTCATTACTGCATCAAATTTTCGTTATGTGCAGTAAGTAATCTGGATTGAAACCTTGTCACCAGTCTGATCGTATTCCTTATAAACATTTATTGGAGGATATTTCCATGAATACCACACTTTCCGTTGTAGCTTTAATTTCTGTTTTCATCATTTTCACATTATTGATAGGGATTGTAATTTTTAAGAAGCTCAGTAAACTTTCCACCTCTCATTACAATTACACTCCATTTGATAACATAACAGGTCACTCATCAGTTGAGTTCCATGAAGAGAAAGAAGAACATGAAGATGAGGATGACCAGGGTGACGATAAGGATAAGTTTCGATATAAGTTAAAATAGTTTTAATTGTACCCCGGCGTATCTGTTGCGCTTAATGAATCTATTGTTCAGTTGCTCACTAGTTCGCTTGAATCTTATGCAGCACTATCGTCTTAAAGGCAAGAAAGGATTGTCTAAGACGTCCCCTTACAGGTATGCACACTCAAATTAAACCGCCACAGCACTACAACTCTTCCTCTCTTAGGTCTAGTCTAAAAATAAATGGATTTATCCCGTTATTTCCATATATGAGAGCTGTACTGCACTGAATAGATGGATAAATCCATTTGTTTTTTGCTGTTCATTCGATCCCGAAGGGGAGAGGATCGGATTAACTGTACTTTTCCATTTATTTGCTTATGATGGTTCAAATCCGAGATAATTAGCTGTATAAATCCATTTAATTGTCAATCGCACCTCAATTTCGCACACCAATTCCGACTCAGTCGGTCATTCCTGCAGCCATCTACAAATTTTCGTCCATCATCATCCCTACGCAACAAAAATAGGCCGCCATAAGATTACTTATGGGATGGCCTATTCGTGATCGAACTATTGCGAATCTACGATTGCCAGAAGCTTCTGAATAACGATAGCCGCTTCCGCGCGAGTCATAACGTCGTTGGGACGAAGACGGTTGCGATGATCCCCCTGCAGCAGTCCCGCTCCGACGCTCTTCGATAAACTATCTTGGAACATCGCCGAAATATCGGACTTATCCATGAAATCATCCAATGAACCCTTACCGACAGGAACCTTAACAGATAATCGCTCAACCGTCCGCGCGAGAATGACCGCCGCTTCGGATCTCGTCATCGCGGCTTCCGGAGCGAACTCGGTCTTCGTTCTTCCGGTAATGATTCCTGCTTGCAGGGCGGAAGCGATATCGGCCGAATACCAGCTCTTCTCGCTTACGTCCGTGAAGCTCTGTTTCGCATCCCAGCTCCGCAGACCGAATGCCCTGACGATTAGCGAAGTGAATTCGGCGCGGGAAATCTTTAGATCCTTACCGAATCGTTGATCGGTTACGCCATTAACGACATGTTTGGCCGCCAGTTCGGATATCGATGTGTATGCCCAGTGCGAAGCCGGCACATCTTGGAAGTACTTATCATATTCCAGAACACCGTACTTGCTGAAATGGTTCACGTTAGCATTCATGAATCCCGATGTAACCCGTCCTCCGACATATTCCAGACTTCCATCTTCGTCTAAGAAGTAGACCCCTGACAAGGAAGGATTAACATCCGCCTCGATTTTCAAAGAAACTCGAATCGGTTTACTCAGTGAATGAACGTCTACGGATGGCTTATCGGAGTGTATGAATTTCAAATTCAACTCGTAAATGTCGCTTCCTTGTTTCAACTTTACATTGGCTCTAGGCGCGAGACTTTGCAATAAAGACGTTGCAGCTTCCTCCTCTACCTTGATCACCTCGAGGGAAAGCGTCCAATCGCTCAACCCTGCGGCTTGAGCTTGTTTGAATAACGCGTCCATTACTTCCGGCGTAAGCGTAATCGTTATTCCTTGCGAGAACAATTCGATCGGATGGGACTTGGCGTCCTTCAAAATCACTTGAGAGATCCGAATCGTGTCGACCCCTTCCGGTATCGCTATCCGGACGACTCCATTTTCTTGAGATTGAAGAAGCTCCTTCTTCACCTCAAGCACGCCTAATGCGTCCGATGTCGCCTTACCACCGCCGGAGCCTCCGACGCTTCCGGATGAATCGCCATTTGCACGAATAACCGTGATCGGACGGGTCGCTTCGCCTAGAGCCGTAGTTGCTCTCACCCGATATTGCCCGGGAGAAATCGTGGAAGGTATGTCAACGACCACGCTAAATCGCCCTTCGGAATCCGTCGCCGCCGCCTTCGATACGCCGGCTACCTTAACCGTTACATTCGCGTTACCGACCAAGCCCCCGTTCGCGTCTTTAACGCTCCCTCTGACGTGCATGCCCGAACCGGCAAACACGTTGTCGTTCGGCACTTCTAACATTAGAGTATGCCTATTGTCCACCTGCTCGGAAGCTCCTACGATCAGGGATCCCGACAAGCTGTCTCGAAGGACCTTTACCGATCCGCCCGTCGGCAAAGAATAGGTCGCATAGGCTAACGCCGGATAAAGAATAAGCGCATCCACGTCGGCCGCTGTTAAAGCGTCCGGGTTTTCCAGCGTTAACGTAACGGTTCCTTCAGGCAAATCCAATGTATCGATTCGTTTGATTTGAACCGTATCGCTAACCGATGATCCTTGTAAGGATACCGTCTTCGGCGATAGATCATTAAATCCGACCTTAACCTTAGCGTTCGGATTTGCGATATAGCTTAACATCACGTCGTATCGTCCGGCTTCGGGCACGTCGATGTCAAACGTCTTTTGCTGCCCCGCGGGCATTTGAACATAACTGGAACCGGAAAGATCCGTATTCGAGTACCGAATCTCCGGCACGCTCATTTTGTAAAGCTTTCCTTCCGTCACCATGGCGTATCCTTCATGCGCAGGCGTTTTCGTCGATACCGCTTCAAACACGATTTCCAATTTCACGGTTCCCTCGGGAATTTTGGCTACCGGCGTCGTTTTGACCGAGCTTGCTCCCGCATACCAGGTACGGGCGTGATATTTCATGTCGTTGGCGTCCGCGACCCGGACTCTATCTCCGTTGGCCTTGATTGCGTAAACTTCCGCTTTCAGCGTCGTATCGAATTCAACCCTCGCCGAGAACTCGAGCTTCACTGCATCGCCAACTTGGAAGCTTCCGGCTGCACCGCCTACCGGCAGTTCGGTTTTGATAACGCTTCCGTTAAACAATCGGATATTATTGTAGCCGGTCGCGGCAACGAATATCGCTCGAGTCCCCGTCCAATCGGGATACACTTCCCGCACGCCGTCTATCGCTTGGACGTCTTCATAAATTTTTGCCTCGTCAGTGCCCGAGTCTGCATCCTGCTTAATCAGTGCGAGATCAGGGTCATTAAGCCCGCCATTCGGGAACGACATTCTCTCGTCAGGCGCGGCAACACTTTTGTACAAGTTCTCCACATCTAGCGTTTGAGCTTGATTCTCCTCTGTCTGGCGGGCGTATAAGTAAGATTTTGCTATAGGATTATCCAATACGCGCACGAGGACGCGAATGGCTTCATCGAGCGACTCCCCGCCGCTGTTGATGTTCACTTCCGTATCGTATAAACCATCGTAAGCATATCCTTCCGCCTCGTTGAACATCGGAAATTGACGCACGTTGTTTCCCGTCCACCAAGATGCCGCAATCCCCGCAAGCGCCGCGTACTTCTCTTTTCCGGTTACCTCGTAGAGCGCCAAGAAATTATCGACGTAGCTTGCGGTTCCGTAATTAATTTGCGGGTAAGGCTTCTTATTCGGATGCATCGTTTCCGCTCGTCCGGAAATCAACAAATCTCCCAGAAAGCTGTCCGCCGCGTGTTCGGCCGCTTCGATCCATTCCGGTTGTCCGGCGATTTGTCCTGCGTAGGCCATTGCGCGAATCTGAATGCTGTTCCATTCATCCCAATTGTACGCTCCCGGCACGCCTTCATAGTGATGCATGAAGCCTCCATAAGGGAAGTCCCGGAAATCTCCGAACTTAGCAAGCGCCAGTCCTTCTCCTAACCTACGGACGGATTGCCGAATGTCGGCTCTGATCGACTCGTTATCCGCCACTTTCATATGCTCCGCCAACGCATTGATCGCCGTGGAAGTAAGCCAAGTATCGCCGAGCAGCAGCCACTTGGCTTTACGTACGCCTCCGGCCTCTGAATATTGACCATAGAAAGGATCCGTGTTCTCCTTCAGCCGCTTCAAGCAAAGAGCAAGCCGCTCCTTCACTCGACCGGCCAACGCGGAATCTTCCGCTTTCAGCCTCGGAAGAGCTGTCGCGAAAGCTTCATAGGACCGAACCGCCCACCAACTGAAGCTCTTTTGCGAAGAAGCACTGTCCTTGGGTCTGATCGTGCCGTCGGGATCCTTAACCACGAAGTTGTCGAAATCCCCATCGCTGTATTGCATCCACATTAGGAATTCAAGCCCGCGCTTCACCTTATCGTAACTGACATCGTCGCCGTACTTCTCATAATGCTCCGCGAACGCGATAACCGCTCGCGATACGTCGTCAACTGCCGCAAAGCCTTCTTGCGGATCGCCGACCCAAGCATAGCCCTTGGACAGATCGTTCCGGTCTATCGGTTCGGAATAAAGATGCGTTATCATCATCGGAATTCCGTCGATCGTTACATTCTCGTTCATGAATAAGAAGTGCTTGAGATTCAGATAAAATTCATCCTTACGGTGAAGCGCGAATTTGTTAAAGAACGACAGGTCTTTCGCGGTCAACTGGCCGTCTTTATCGAAATCCGCGCTAACGCCATAAGGACCGTTTAATATTCTCTCGCTTAACCACGTAGCATCCGCTTCATCAACCGCACTATCTCCGTTTAAGTCGTATACGGATGATGCCGCTCTCTCCGCCGTTATCGTTAATTCCTTCAACCGGACGGGAACGCTCGTCTCATTGTGCAGTTCAATCCAAAGCTCCGTCGCTCCGTTTCGTATGACTCCTCCATTGTTGATGACGCTCCCGTTCGCAACGAACCATCTACCGCGTTCGGTTCCGGCAATATCGTTAACATCCCGTAAAGTGTATTGTCCGTCGTTCAGCCTGACAAACACGCCGTCCGTCCGGTTAACGACCGACGGCACGAACAAGCTCGCCTTCACGCTCACCTTGTCGCCGGGTTGCGGAGAGGTTTGCGCATTGCCGATCGGCAAGCTTCGCCAAGCAGCGGCCCCCGGTTGGAGATAAGCCCCTGTTCCGAAAATCGCTTTTCCATTCGTATCCCAATTGCCGGAGAGAGCTTGCGAGAAATCTCCGTTCGGTACCGTATAGGGCTTAACGCGATTATCGGAATCTACGCCCCACACCTCTACTCGGGAAACTTCGATGGTTCCGGCCGTATCGTTATGTAATTCGACCCATAGCTTATCCTGATTCGCAGGGATACGACCTTCTAGATTTTTGAAAGTGGAGGTCAGTTCAACCGGTATTTCGCGCGCAACTCCGGCCAGACTGTCAATCTCGGCCAGTGGAGAGCCTGCAACGAGACGAATCAACACATTGTCGTCCGTCGTAACATCGCTGCTGAGCGTTGCGTACACTTTGGCATAAACGGCGTCGTTCACGCTCGGTCCGCTAGCATCATTGGTGATGTTAAGAGGTTGCCAGATGGCCGCGCCCGGCTTTAACTCAAGATAATGCTCCGACCTGATTTTATCGGTAGTTCCGGTCGTATTGTTGTTGTTCCAACCCGTCAATCCTTGGTTGAAGTCTCCGTTGTCCATGGCATAAGTAACTTGAATCGTATCCCCTGAGGCAGCAACTGCCCGGAGCGTAAACATAGGGATCAACAGCACAATAAATAATACAAGCGAGACTAATCGCTTCACAATCATCCCCCCTTAGTCATTTCACTCGATCCAAATGATACTCAGTAACTTTCATATTCCAAGAATGGATCCTTAATCTCGATCCGATAGGCTTCCGCATCGCTTGCCCCCACGTATAAATCCGCTAACCCGCCGGCTTTGCGCACGATGCCGCCACTGAAAATAATATCTTTCAAATCCATCCTTTTGGCAGCACCAGCCGGGAAGTTCTGGCGCATGGCGATGATTTTCATCGGAGAAGCTATCGACGTCTCGGGATGGAAGGCGAATGTGATCGCCCGATACCGACGGTTCACTCCGTCGAATTCCGCAATATGACCTAGCACGCCCACGTAACCGTTCGCCAATAGGTGAGGCTCGTTCGCTCCCCCCCACTCCAGCGGGGAAAATTGATTGTTGAATGTCGGCGCGCGCGCGATAATATCCGCGGTTACGTCTTCTAACGTGGAGACTTTCGTAAACCCGATAACACTCCCCGGACCTCCCCCCAGTAAGCCTCCCGGTCTGGACAACACGCCGATCTCGCCGTTAGCGAGTTCGAGTAGCCGGACGTCCTTCATTCGATCGGGACCGGTTAGAAAGGGCTGCAAGCTGCGCACATCTTGTCCCCGGTAAAAGCTGGTTACCCAGGAAACGATGTTCTCGGGATGGAGAGGGTCACTGATGACGGCCACGCCTCCGAATATAAGCTCGCCCTTAATCCGAGTAACGAACGGATCTTGCAATTCGAATGTCGGATAATCGGGATGCGGCGTCCAAACATCTCCTTGCTGCCGGAAGAAAAGAACGTCCGACCTTTCGGTCGTCCGTCCTTCCACCCGGCCTGCTATAATCAAGCTGCCCCGATCCATAAACGGTGAAGTAATATTGTAAACATCCTTACCGTCAACGCCTTCGAAGAGAATTCGTTGTCCGCCATTCAATCGATCCGATCCTACAAACTCCTCTACCAGTTCCGCGCAAGTCTGATATTCTATCTGTTGTCGTATCATGTCTATTCCTCGATCCTTATTGGCCTTCATAAGGATTGGTCTTCAGAAATTCGTTAAATTGTTTCTCTAGCTCCTCGCGCACCTTCGCATATCCAGCTTTGTCGAAATCCTTCTGAACTTTTGCCAACGTTCCTTCAATGTCATCGGATACTCCGTCACCGATCGTTCTTAATAGAGATTTCACGTCATTGAGCTTTGCCGTCTCATTCTTCACGTTGTCCGTCACGAAGTTGAAGCCTGCGGAGAGCTTCTTGAAGAAGAAGTTCGTATCTCCAAGATTGTTTAATGTCGTGACGACATCGTCAGGAGTCGTTGCATCGTAGCGCACCATCGTCGGGTTCCAAGATAACGTAAAACCAGGGAAGTTATAATTGCTCGCCGCATCTACGCCAGCAGGAATGGAATATTTGGTGTCTCCTTCGGCCGTCCAATGTTTGCCTTCGATCCCGAATTCGAATAAGTCATGATTGCTTTGGTTCGTGAACAGCCAGTCGAAAAACTGCATCGTACGTTCGATGTTCTTCGAATTAGAAGGGATAGCGGCGAAGTTCCAAGCTTTGAAATCGCTTCCTACCGCTTTCGGCGTTCCGTTAAGATAGCCGGGGTTGATGATAAAGTAACCCAATTTCGCTCCAGGTATCGCCTTCTCGAGCTGTTGCTTCTCGGATGCATAGATATCCAGCGTACGAACGACCGAAGCCGCTTTTCCCGACATGAATTGACCATCCGGATCTTTCTGAGCCAAGATGTCCTTCTCCAAATACCCTTTCGTATACCATTCGCGAGCCAACTTGTAGCCTGTCAGTGGATCCATCGATTTCAAGGAATCGGGAATAAGCGCTATAAATTCCGGATCGCTCCATGGATTGACGGTCTTAGCGACGTAGACCGTTCCATCCGGTTTGATGGCGATGCTGCTGTTCGTACCCGCTACATTCGTTTCGTAATTATGCTTCTCCGTAATTGGTTGTACCATCGTAAGCAGCGTATCGGAAAGTAAATCCTGGTTACCGTTCCAAGTAAGCGGGATCACTCCTTTCTCGTTGGCTAAGATCGCATCGTAATATTTCGTCAAATCCGCTACCGACTTGATCTCCGTAACTCCGTACTTCTCAGCAAGATCTTTACGATAATAGATAACTCCGCCGCCATCGAACCCGTGCGTGAATGGAATACCGTAGATATGAGACTCGCCCTTGGCATCGATGAAACTGTTGTTTTTCAAATATTCGGGTGTGAACGCTTTCTTAAGTCCCGGGTATTTATCGTTATTGAAATAAGAATCCAGGTTAGCCAATTGATCCTTAGCTATCATCTGATTAATATTCGGAGCGGTCCATTGCGCGGTAAACGCGCTGTCCACTTGCTCTCCACCGGCAATCTTCAGTGAAACTTGTTGCCCGATGTTATCGAAGGTCGTGAAGTTGAACTTGAGCTTCGTATTCAAGGTATCTTTGGTTTCGGCGTAAAATTGGTCCAGCACAGCCTGCAAATCATTCACGTCGGCGGTTCCCGATGGCATGAAAAACTCCAACGTGACTTCCTCCGGCGGAGCCTTGACGGATTCGCTCGGTTCGGTAGATTCGGTAGGTTCTGTTGTTTCGGATGCATGTACCGAAGCTGCAGGCGTCGATGCGCTTGGTGAACCGGCGTTCTCGTTCTTGGAACACGCTGCCAGAACGGACAGCAACACAATTAAGGCAGTACCCATAACCATACTTTGGATTGTTTTTCTAAACATTCTTAACCCTCCCGGAATGAAATTCTATGCTAACCGGCACAGCCGGCAATAGCCTTCCTAAATCTTCCTCAGCCTTTCACCGCACCAATGGTTAACCCTTTAATGAAATACTTCTGAAGGAACGGATATAAAAGAATTATTGGACCGATCGATACCATCGCCGTCGCTACCCGGATCCCGATCGTCGGAACCATTTCTCCGCCTAGGGCAGCTCTCGCCGCAGCGCTCAGCGAAGAATTCAGAAATTCGGCCTGTTGCTGCAATCTCATAATTAGAAACTGTAAAGTAAACAATTGCTGATCGTTAATGAAGAGGAGCACCCTAAACCATTCATTCCAATACCCGATGGCGGCGAATAAACCGATCGTAGCTAGAATCGGCATCGATAACGGAAGAATAATCTTGAAGTAGATGTAGATCTCGCTCGCACCGTCGATCTTAGCCGATTCCGCTAAAGCTTCGGGGAGCGTAGAGAAATAGTTCTTCATCAGGAAGACGTTAAATCCATTAAGTGCAGCCGGAATAATGAGCACCCATATACTGTTCTGCAAATGTAGGAAGCGGGTTGTTAAAATATAAGTAGGAACAAGTCCGCCATTAAACACCATCGTGACGTAGCAGAAGAAAGCGAGCTTGTTTCGATATTTTAACGATTTAACGGATAGCGGGTAAGCAAACGAGCTAGTTAGGAATACCGTGAGAATAACCCCAAGAATCGTTGTTATGATGGTAACTCCATAAGCTCGATAGACGCTTCCGGTTCCCGTGAAGATCAATCGGTAGGCCGTAAGATCGAAGTTTCCGATCCATAAGCTGTACCCGTTCCGTATAAGCTCAAGCTCGTTCGTGAAGGATGCCATTAGAGCAATCCACATCGGGATAACGCACATTAAAGAGAATAGTCCGATCGCCGCATAGAAAACGAATAACATCGTCCGATCCCCAAGAGATTTATGATTCATCGCCGTACCTCCTCTCTTCATTGTTAGAACAACGCTGAATCCTTCGACATTTTGCGAGTAATCGCGTTAACGGAGACGACGAGCACGAATCCAACGAAAGCTTGAAACAAGCCCACGGCGGATGACATTCCGATGTCGTTGTTCATCCGAAGCGCCCGATAAACGTAGGTGTCGATAACATCCGTTGTTGGTCTAAGCAGAGGGTTATCGCCGATCAGAGCGAAAATCATTCCGAAATCGCCGTAGAAGATACCTCCTACAGAGAGAATGAGTAACATGATCGTTGTCGTCTTGAGCATCGGAAGAGTGAGATAAATAATCGATTGGAATCTCGAAGCCCCATCGATCTTGGCGGCCTCGAACATCTCTTGGTCCATGCTTGAAATGGTAGCTAGATAGATGACGGTACCGAACCCGACTCCTTTCCACAGTTTCAGCAGCACAAGTATGAAAGGCCAAGTTGAAGCATCCTGATAGAAATTAATCGATTCCATGCCCAATGCGTTCAATATCCCGTTAATCACGCCCGTATCGGTAGAAAATATCGCGATGGAGAAAATGGAAACCACGGTCCACGACAAGAAGTTCGGTAAAAACATGAACGATTGGGTCAGCTTCTTGAACTTGTTGCCCGCTACCTCGTTCAAGCCAACAGCCATGAAAATTTGAACGGCAAGTCCGGTCAAGATAAACAAACTATTCAAATATAACGTGTTGAACGTGATCCCTACCCAGTCGCCGGAGCTGAAAAAGAACTCAAAGTTATCCAGTCCCACGAATTCGCTGCCCATTCCGTAGAGACCGGCCATCGGGTTGTAGTCCACGAAGCTCAGGTACAGTCCGACCATGGGCAAATAATTAAAGACAATCAGGAACAGTACTCCCGGCAAGGTCAGGAGGTACAGATAACGGTTTTTCATGATTTCACGCAGAAACGTTTCTTTACTCTTGGACTGTACTGACGATTGTACCGACGTTTGCATCCGAACTCCTCCTTAACGCATCGTAGGACGATTTGCCGATTGTACTTGCAGATTTGCTCTTATATGATCAAGAGATGTTTCCGCGTAACCGACGCACGTATCGCTGGCCCCGTAATAAATTTTCACGATATCGTTCTCGACAAGAACGCCACAAGGAAAAATGACGTTTCCGAAAAAACCCTCGACTTCAAACACCTCTTCCGGCTGCATGAACGGTGTCTCGCTTCTCGCAATGACTTTCCAAGGCTCGTTCTTATCCAATAAAAGCGCTCCTAGACAATAATGATTATCCTTGTTCGCACCATGGTAGATTTCAAGCCAGCCTTCCTCGATCTCGAAAGGAATTGCGCTCGCTCCGATTCGTCCATCATCCCAGTATCCTTCGCGCACGTTCGCCAGATGGCGATGATTTCCCCACTGCCTTAGGTCACTAGACTCCGCAATCCACATCTCCGGTTTGCCGTAATGAGAGCAAGAAGGGCGATGAAGCGCGTAATATTTCCCTCGGACTTGTCTCGGAAATAGGACGACATCCTTGTTGTCCGGATGGAAGACGTTACCTTCGCGATAGAAGGTGACGAAATCCTTCGTCGTCATCATCCCGGTACATATGCCATACTCCGAGATGGCCGAGTAAGTCATGTAGTACGTATCTTCGATTCGGGTAATCCGGGGGTCCTCGATTCCATAGCTTTCGTACATCGTACCTGGAAGAATCGTAGGCTTATCATCGATCTTGAACCGGATTCCGTCACTGCTTCGTGCGACACGCAAATGGGATATGGAGGTTAAGTAATTTTTCTCGGGCGTCTTGATCACTCTCACGTCGGAGAAATCGCATTCTGGAGTTTTGGCGATCGTTCGTATGGTCATTCGATTGGAAGAAGCCTCATAAAACGGCGTCAAATAAATATCCGGATTGTCGTTAATCGGTCTCTCCGCGACGCGAAGCATCAAGATCACTTCGTCCTTGTACTTGGTCACTCCGGCATTAAATACGCCAATGACTTCCCACTCATTATTGGAAGCGCTAACATCTTGAGGCGAAATAATCGGATTTTGTTTCGAGCGGATAACTGTCATGTTATTTCTCCCCATTCCTGCCGATTTCAGCATTTAAATACTGAATGATTACCTAAATTTACCTTATGTAAGCGATTATAATTTAAGTTAATTTATTTTGTCAACGTAATTTATTAAGTAACATTTAGTTAACTAATTCACAGGGATAAATCATTGAACTGAACGATAAAACCTTCTACATTTCATCCCATATAGAAGTAATACTCCTAAATACCGCTATAAATCGACATTCGGTGCAGTTGCAATAATGTAAAAAGAGTATCTTTTGTAAAGTAACTTTCGTGATTGTTATACTTACAATTGACTTATAAAGTTACTTTAGTTAATATTCTATGAAGAGGAAATATTTTTATTCTTAGGAGACTGCTGCCATGCAATCGGGAAAAGTAACTTTAGATACCATTGCAAACATACTAGGCGTAACGAAGGTTAGTGTCTCTAAAGCGCTCAACAATCAGCCAGGTGTAAGCGATGGACTGCGGAAGAAGATTCTCCAAACCTCCAATGAGCTCGGATATTTGCACAAGAACGCAAAGCTTACCAAGTCCGTGTCCAAGCTCGGGATTATTGTTCCGAAGCGCTTCTTCCTCGATACGGATAACTTTTACACGAAAATTTACTACTATATGAATCAAGAATGCTCCCAAAGAGACATTAGTCTATCTATTTACTTGCTTGATCCAGAACAAGAGCAATCCAATAGCGTCCCGCTGTCCCTCGCTCAGGATCTGTCCGATCTTAATGGATTGTTCATAGCCGGCGAAGTCAGCGAAGCTTACGTCAAGTTGCTGACCGCCTATCCGTTCCCGGTAATTGCAATAGACTTCTACAAATCGGATATCGCTCTTAATTGCATTATTCCCGACAACTTTCAATCCGGTTATGCCGTCACGAAATACTTAGTGGATAGGGGACACGTCGATATCGGGTTCGTCGGCAACCCGCATTACACCTCTAGCGTTATGGATCGTTATTGCGGGTATTTGAAAGCTCTCAACTACTATCATCTGGAATGGAACAAACAATGGATGCTCGTTAACAACGACGATAACGGCTCGTACGTAATGGATTTTGAGTTGCCCAACAAACTTCCCACCGCTTTCGTATGCCACTGCGACATGGCTGCCTACAAGCTATTGCTTAAACTTCAAGCGGAAGGCATATCGGTACCCGATCAAGTATCGCTTATCAGCTTCGATAACACGGACTTAAGCCAAACCATCGTACCTCCCCTTACTTCCGTGGACATAAGTAAACATGAATTCGCGATCGAAGCCGTTGTTCGGATGTTAGGATGTATTAAACATCCGGAGGCGCAACCCAAAAACATCTATTTGCAAAGCAAGATCATCGAACGGGAATCTGTAAAACGGTTGTAGAAGCCGTGAGAGGATAGGAAATAACAAACATAAACGTTCACATGCTGTCCTTAGGGATAGCATGTGAACGTTTATGCCGGAGTGATTTAGAAATTTATTGGTCTTAAAACCGAAATCAGGTTTCAACCCGGGCTCCCGCCCGGTACGTCGCTCCCCTCGCGTGTGGATTGACTTGGTTCCATCATCGGCTCAAATTCCCAATGGAGATCACCTCATATCGTAATTTCCTTCTCGGGAGCGTGAATGGGATTTTTAAAAGATTGATTGCTATGCATCAATGTTACGGTCAGACGGTCAAAATGACCGTCTCATATGAGATATTGTTCTGTTGAACTTGTGAAGCGGTCAAAATGACCGTCTCAACATACATTTCGGGGTAATTGCGCCAATTACAAGCGTCCAGACGGTCAAAATGACCGTCTGGACGGGAAAGTTAGCTCAATTACTTCCGTTTAACGGTCAAAATGGCCGTCTCGGAAGATGAAGCCTCGTGCTATTCAGTTTCCTATAAGAGCCATTTGTTATTTCACAACACGACCCGCTGACGCTTGCGAGCAGACTCCAAACAGGCGTCGATCAATCTCATGCTCGCGACGGCATCCTGAGAAGGATAGGCCGGCGGCTCCTCGCCCCGCACGACCTTCGCGAATTGATCGGATTGCGCGACGTAAGCGTCGACTCCGTAAGGGCCTTCCTTCCGGATAGCGGATCCGACCTGAATCGTAATATCGTCGTTTTCCTTCGAAGGAAGGAAAGACGGCTTAAGGACGATCGTCCCTTCCGTGCCTACGATCTCTAGCTCGTTACGGAACGTCGCCCACATGCCGCAGTCGAAGGTCAGCGCTACGTTACCCGGAAATTCGACTAAACCGGAAGCCATCATATCGACGTCATCGTGCTCGGGAGAAAATAACGCGTGCACGGTAACCGCTTCGGGCTCGACGCCCATAATGAGGCGAGCCGCGCTGAGCGGATAGACGCCCACGTCGTATAGCCCTCCGCCGCCCCAAGCTTTGACTTGCCGAATATCCCCCGTGCTTGCTGCCCCGTTGTATGTAAACACGCCGCGAATAGCTCTCAGATCTCCGATTTCTCCGCTTGCGATAATCTCTTTCACTCTCGCGATTCGCGGATGATGCCTGTACATGAAAGCTTCGGCTAGATGAACTCCGGCTTCCTTGCAGCAATCTACCATCTCTTGAGCTTCGGATGCATTTAGCGCCAACGGCTTCTCGCACAAGATATGTTTTCCGGCTTTAGCCGCCGCGATCGTCCATTCTTTGTGCAGATGATTCGGCAGCGGGATGTAGACGGCGTCAATGTCCGGATCCGCCAGCAGCGCCTCGTAACTTCCGTAGGATTTGGGAATGCCGAATTGCTCGGCCTTGGCTTTCGCCTTGCTCTCGTCCCGGCTGGCAATCCCGATCAACTCTCCCGTTTCCGACGCTTGAATCGCCGGAATGACGGCACGATCCGCGATCGCCGCGCAGCCAAGAATTCCCCAACGTAACCGTTTCATCGTTCGATCATCCTCTCCTTTTCCCATTATCCCAACCATTATAGCATGTTTGCCCGTCTTTCCGACAAAGCCGATATAGGGTACAATGAAACGAGCAAAAGACATAGATTGGGGAGAGACAGATGCCTTACCGCTTAATTGCCATGGATCTTGACGACACCTTACTAACCGACGAGCTAACCGTGTCGGACGCCACTCGCCAAGCGATGAACGCCGCGATTGCCCAGGGCGCCCATCTGACGATCGCGACGGGAAGAATGTTCGATTCCGCCCAGAAAATCGCCCGTCAAGTCGGACTGAACGTGCCGATCATCACCTATCAGGGCTCGTTGATCAAGAACCTGCTAGACGAGGAAGTTTTGTACGAACGCTCCGTTCCCGTAGACGTAGCTAAACAAATCTACGATTATTGCCGATCTCACGGCTTGCATCTTCAAAGCTATATCGCGGATAAGCTTTACGTATCCGAAGACACCGACAAGATCAAAGGATACGCGAAGCAGTCCAACATTCCCTATACGATCGAGCCCGATTTCGGTCGGATCATCGCGAACGAGCGTCAAACGAAGCTGCTCATTATTGACGAACCCGCGAAATTGGACGCCCTTATGCCCGAGTTGAAGGAGCTGTTCGGTTCCCGGGTCCACTTGACCAAATCGAAGCCGAACTACTTGGAGTTCATGCATCTGGAAGGCACGAAAGGCCATGCTTTGCGTTTCCTCGCCTCTCATTACGGCATTCCGATGGAAGAGACGATCGCCATGGGCGACGCGATGAACGACCACGAGATGGTGCAGGCCGCCGGCCTTGGCGTCGCGATGGCGAATGCCGTTCCCGCGCTGAAGGAAATCGCGGATTTCATTACGCTTAGCAACAATGACGACGGCGTTAAGCACGTGCTGGATAAGTTTGTTTTGAACGCGTAATCGGGCTTGTACCCCGAAAAACGAATAAGGAGCTAACCTCGAATCTCCGGGGTAGCTCCTTATTCGTTATGTCCTTGCCTCAGGATCGGCGACGATAAACATATTCGTATAGTAGTACCAAGGTCCGGGTTCCGCCGTTTCGAAAGTGGCCACCGGAAGCACGTAGACTTGCAGAGCATCGCGTTTCTTGAATGCCGTTATCTCTAGTTCATGGCGGCCGGCCGGCATCGTGAATTCGGCGAATTGCCGTTCATGCGTGCGATGATAAGCTGGCATGAAATCATCGCCTTCGGCGCTATCGATGATCGTCTTCCCGTTTAGGGTCGCTTGGACTCGTACGTTGGAAGCGACGTTAAACCTTATGCTTCTCTCGGTCGGATTGATCAGCCAAGCGCGGGCGCGATATGCGCCTTCCGTTCCTTCGCCGGAATCGCTCCCCGAACGGGATTCCGCGCCCCACTCGATGAGGTTGCCGCTGGCATGGACCACCTTCTCCGAATCGCTGCCGGGCTCTCGGATCAACCACTCCTGCATAGGAACCAAATAAATCGATTCTTTCAATTCGGCCCACGGAGAATGGTCATGAAACCGTTCGATAACCGCCGTCAGCTCATACTGGGTTTCTAACCGTCCCGCCGATTGCATCGCGAAGGAAAAATCCATGGATTGCGAAGGCGCAAGCTTAAAGGCTTGTCCGGAATCTCCTTGCCATTCCTCCGGCAACCGCAGCGAGAGGACTCCCTCCCATTGTTCTTGGGTATGGTTATGAAGCGCAAGCACGAGGGTCTTCGGTTGCCCGTGTCCGATCGAAGGACCCTGATCGCCGTATTGAACGATAAGCTCGATCCCTTGGCCTTCTAACGAATTCCTCGTAACCATTCGGTGATCGACCGAGACGTTCCGAGTCCATAATTCCCTCACCGCTTCATTCGATTCGAGATCCAGCACGCCCAGCCGCGTCTCCAACTCGGAATGCACGATCAAATCCATGTCCCATGCGGCCAACACCTGCTTGCCCATGCGAATCGTTCTTCTCGTTAGCTCGTCCAGGTTCCGCGGAGCGGGAAAGCCTTTGATCGGAGGGCTGACGACGACCGATTCCCCTACGGGCCGAACCCATTTATCCGGCAAGCCCTCGGGCCCGTCGATCATTCCAAGGATCGCGCCTAACGTCGCGGCCGTGCAATCGGTGTCGTAGCCGCAGTTAACGGCCTTGAGCACCGCGTCCTCGAAATCGGTTCCGTACAACCAGCCAAGGATCGTGAACGCGATATTTTGCGGAGCGTCCGTGAAGTTATTGCTGCCGTGATGTGACAAGATCAAGCTGCGCGCTTCTAACCAATCTTTGCCCTCCGCGTGCCACGCCAGCAAATCCCTTAACGCTTTCGCGGTTCGGCACGTCTCGGGAATATAAGTCATGCCGATCCGGATGAGCTCGTCTCTATCTTTCACGACGAAGATAGCGCTCTGGATGGCGGCGAAGAACATCTCGCCGTAGACGCCCTCCCCTCCGGCATGATCGACGATCGCATCCTCGTAAGCGTAACGCGCAGCGAGATGCGGAGCGCCCGGAGCGACCATTGCCCAGATTTCGGAGCGGATCGGGGCGCCCATGCAGTCGGCGAACGGATTGTTGAACGATCCCGCCACGGGAGCGATCAGCCCTCTTCTTAAATTCGTTATCGCGTATCCGTACTCGTCGAAGGGGAAGAAAATATGTTCGACCCACTCTTGCCCCAGCTCCCGGCTAGTCAGCTTCGGTCCGTATTGTTCCAACGCGTGCAGCCACACCAGCTGTAAATCCAAGTCGTCGTTCTCGAGCGGTCCGTCCGGCAACAGAGGGTAGAAGTCCAACTTGAGCAGCTCCTTTTTCCCCTCTACCGGAGCCCCTAGCGTTCCTCCGATATTTTTACCTAACCATCCGCCGTAAATCGTACGATAGTACTCCCGTTCGTTAATGACATTCATGCTTCGTTAACTCCTTCGAGTTCAGATTATGATGTTAATGCGCGACCATGACGTCGTCGTAATAATAAGCTCCGACGGGCGATTCGCCCGATCCGAATTTGACGGCCCCCACATCGGCGGTAGCCGTCTCCAGCGCTTTATTGTGCGCCTTCAATACGCCGTCGATATACAGATCGTACGTATCCGTTGCCGTATCTATCGTCAGCAGAACATCGTACCACTGGTTCACGTTGTACGTCATGAAGGGAGACCAACTCGTGCCGTTATTCGCGTAAATCTCCCCTCCGCTATTGAACCCGATCTGCAGCAATTCGGCTCCCGCGGAATTATCGATGAGCAGCGACTTCCAGTTCGTCTTGTCGGCAATGTTCATTCTCGCTTTTACGGTTACGACGCCGCTTGCGGGAGCGAAAGTTCTAGCGCTTACGATGCCTCCGCTTCCGGTCTTGTTCACTCTCACGCTCTTGTTCGTCGCGCTCGGCACGTTCTCCACCGTAATGCCGGGGCTGCTAGTCCATCCGACCGGACCCGTTCCGGAGACTTGACCGTCGAACGTTTCCTTAACGGCTAGCGGGGATACCGTAGCCTTCACGTTGTCGAAATAATAAGTTCCCGGATTGGTTTCTCCCGAACCGAATTTAACGAACCCGACATCTTCCGTTGCCGTCTCGAGTTTTACGTTATGGACTTTCCGTACGCCGTTCACGTAAAGATCGTAACGATCCGACACCGTGTTGACGACGACGCGAATGTCGTACCACTGGTTCACGTTGTACGTCATGAAGGGAGACCAACTCGTGCCGTTATTCGCGTAAATCTCCCCTCCGCTATTGAACCCGATTTGCAGCAATTCCGTACCCGAGGAATTATCGATGATCAACGACTTCCAATTCGTCTTGTCGACCACGTTCATTCTCGTTTCGACGGTAACGATTCCGCTGGACGGAGTAATCGCTCTTGAGGTGACGATGTCTCCGCTTCCCGTCTTGCTTACCCGCACGCTCTTGTTCGTCGCGCTCGGCACGTTCTCCACCGTAATGCCCGGACTTCCGATCCAGCCGCTAGGCTGCGATCCTGTAGCTTGACCATCGAACGAATCGTCCAGCAACGCGTCGGAAGGGGAGAAGACGACGTCGGAGACATTTCCTTGAATGCCGATGTTTCCCGATGCCGCGTTGGTGACGAACGCGCCGCCTCTTTTGTAATTCGTAATTTGAACGTTTTTTACGTAGGAGGTGCCGCTCGCGCCCTTGATGAGCGATTGCATCTCTCCGCCGCCGTAATAATCGATATTTTCCAAAGTGACGTCTTTAATAGCCGCTCCGTTGCCTTCGCCCGGGAATCTCTCGTCCGTCCGCAATTGGAAAATCATCGATTCGCTTGGATTTCTGAAGCTTTCGATCCGGATATCCTGGAACAAAACGTTCCTGATCTCGTTCCCCCCGTTCGGCCACAGCTTCATAACTCCGTTGAATTTGCCCAGGTCGTATACGCCTTGTTGAGCCAAAACGTCGATATTTCGCACGGTAATATCCGAGATATCTGCGTTCGCCGCCGTACCTAAACCGATCAGCACGATGTGGGCGTCGTCTCCCCAGAATACGCTGTTCCGGAAAATATTATGAGAGCCCGGTCCGTAATGATACATCACGACATTGTCGTCATTCGATCGGATGAACACGCCCTCCACTAGACCGTTGCTGCTCGCGCTCATATGAATTCCGTCCGCGTTAATCGTGCTGCCGAAGATGTTTACGTTACGGACAACGGGTCTTTCGGAGAAATTCATGACGATCGTCCACATCGGCGAATCCAGTATCGTGATGCCTTCGATTTTGTTGTCGCTGCCGCCGATGAGCCAGATCGCGCCCGCCCTGCTTTCCGCCAGCGTCGTCGGATAATGGGTCAGCTCGCTCGCGTCCAATATTCCCCGGCCGCCGATCGAAATATTGCTTACCCCGTCTCCCATGAAGGAACCTTTCACGACGGCTCCCGCTTCGATGTAAACCTTGTAATTATTTTGCGATAAGAAGAAAGATTCGCCGGCATGCCAGTTTCCGTACTCCGAGCTCGATTTCATTTGGGTAGCCGGATTGCCGTCCACGACGCGCCCGTAATTGGGCATCGCTCCGGCGATCGCTCTGTTCAGTGCCAGGTTGGTCGTCCCTCCGACGGCGTATAATTCAAGCTCGTTCACGTAAGAACTGAGAAAATCGCGACCCGTCCCGTTGTTACCGGTCAACTTCAAACGGACGTAACGGGCGCTCTTCGCAGGGAAAGTTATCGTAATCGACCCCGAATCCAAATTGCCTGTGCCGTCATAGGCAATCCGGTAGGCATCCGTTTCGTTCGATTTCGTCTCGAGCACGAACTTCTGCGGATCTACCGTTGTCGCCGCTCCGGCCTTCCCTTGATTGAGAACGAGCTTGTCGATGGAGTAAAAGGCTCCCAAATCCAGCTCTACCCACATCCCCCTCGGAAGATGGTGCACGCCGGGCTTAAAGTAGTATGTATCCTTGCCTGCCGGCAATCGCAAAGGAATCTCATCGCTAGGTCCGATGACGTAAACGTTGGATGCGGCGTCCGAAACAGCTCCCGTCTCGATCGGATTCGTCACGATATGCAGCACTTCGTTTTCCCAGCCGTTATTGATCCGAAGAACAATCTTGCGCGGAGAAGACTCGTTCTGCGTCACGGGGAAAATTAACGTATTTCCCGAAACCGCCGGAGTTAATCCGTACGAAGTCGGTCTTAGATCATAGGAAGATACCGTTCCGATCGCATACACGACTTTAATCTCGACCGTTCCGTTAAAGTCGAAGTTGACCATCGACGAAGCGGCTAAGGAACCGTCCTGATGCCCTACGTTGACTTTGTATTCGAAGAGATCGATCCAAGCGGAATCGCCCGCTTTGCGGACTTGAACCTCGAAGGCCGTATTGGCCGGCGTTCCCGCCGGCGGCGACCATACCCTCAACTCGTTGCTTCCCGAAGCCCGTGCCGCTCCTCCGAACGCGATTCCGGAAATCAAACCGATGCCTAAGCAAAAAATAACCAAAAGCTTTAACCAACGTAGCGGCATTGCGTTTCCCCTCTTTCTCGTCAAATGAATAGGCCGTGATCCATTCGAAGCTTATCAAGAAAGGAGGCATGACTCGCGCCAGCCTCCGCAATACTGTTCGTCGTTTATTTATTTTTCGCCCATTCGTCCAATTGCTTCTGCTTCTCCGCGATGACCTTGTCCAATCCCGCAGCCTTCAGAGCTTCCCGATACTTCGGAATATAGACTTCCGGATCTACGGAGCCGGAGATGATCGCATCCTCGAATTGCTTCGATACGTTAGTGATCGCCGCGATTTCGTTCTTCACCGGTTCGGAATCCCAAGCGAATCCTAGCGCGATCGACTTCTCGGCTTGCTTGTTGAATTCGCTGAACGCGTTCCACTTGTTCGGATCTTCATTCGGGAACAAGTACGTGTTCATCTGGTTGCCGAACATCCAAGCCTCGTTGCGGTACCCGACCGTTTTCGCGTCTACGCCTTCCGGATAATCGATCGCCGTATCGGACTTCTTGACGTAATGCTTGTTCTCGATACCGAAATCCAGCATATTGATCAGCGTCTTGTCGCTATACAACATATTCAGGAACATCATCGCCCTCTCCGGATCCTTCGAGGTTTTGGAGATCGCCAGCATAATTCCCGCTACGGTTACCGTCGTCGTATAAGGAACGTCCAATTGCTTCTGGACGACGGGGAAACCCCAAGCCGTCGACATCTCGGCATCCTTGCCCGGCTTTAGCTCTTGTTGAATCGCGAACGCTTTGCCGGCTTGCATCAAACCCCAATCCTTGACGGTTGCCGCGTCTTTATTAACGAGTCCGTCCTTATACCATTTATGAGCGATTTTGGCCACTTCCATATATTCCGGCACTTCCGTTTTATCGATCACCTTCAACTCGCCGCTATTTCTGTTCAACACGCCGAACCCGTCTCCTAGCCCGTCGTATTGACCGTTCAACACGAGGGAACCTACGAAACGATTGTTTCCTTCGAACAACGGCGTGATGCCCGGTTCTTTCTCTTTGATCATTCGCAGAATCGGATCGAGATCCTCCAAGCTGTTGATTTGGTTCAGATCGATATTGTATTTGTCGACCAACGCCTTGTTGAAGAGGAAACCGTTAGCTCCGGCGAATTCCTTGTTCGTCGGCGTTCCGTAAATCTGGCCTTTTACTTTAAGACCGGATAGAATTTCGTCTCCCAGCACGCTTTGGATATCTTGACCGTGTTCGGCGATCAGTTCGTCGAGAGGGAGATAGGCTCCCTTGGCTACATTGCTGTAATAGCCTAACGTCGCGGCGGATATTACGATATCGAAGCTCTCCTTGGAGGCGAACATCAGGTTGGTTTTCTCCAGCCAAGATCCCCAGTCGATCGGTTTCAGTTCGATCGTGGCGTTGATCTTGCTTTTTAAATACTCGCTCAGCGCGCTCTGCACTTCTAGCAGATCTTTGGGAGTGTCGCCGGGATATACAAGCGTGATCTTGTACGGCTCTAGCTCGGGTGCCTTGCCTTCTCCTCCGTTTGCCGTCGTTTCCGACGGTTGGCTCGGGCTTGCGTTAGAACTTGCGCTTTCGGCGGTAGAAGCCGGTTTATTGTTGCCGCATCCCGCAATCACCAGGCTGAAGCTTAGAACGAAAACCGCGATCATGAACATTTTTTGTCTTAAAACCGACATGTTTACCCCTCCAATGATGTGTTCGTTTTCTAGCCTTTTACGGCTCCGACAGTCAAGCCTTTAACCAAATATTTCTGAAAAAACGGGTACGCCAGCACGATTGGACCGATACCTATGATCGCCATCGCCATGCGGACCGTTTCTGTCGGCATCTCCGAGAGAAGCTTCCCTATGTTCGAATTCTGCGTGTTGCTCTGAAGAAACTGAATGCTGAGCAGCGTCTTCGTCATTAAATACTGCAAGGAAATCAAGCGGGTATCGTAAATGAATACCAAGCTGTTGAACCAATCGTTCCAGTACCCCAGCGTCGTAAATAGACCGATCGTGGCGAGCACCGGAAGAGATAGCGGCAGCACGATCCGAAAGAACGTTCTCCACTCGCCCGCCCCGTCGATCTGCGCGGATTCGATCAGGGAGTCCGGAATCGATGTCGAGAAGAAAGTACGCATGATGAGGATGTAAAACCCGTTCATCAGCAAGTTAGGGACGAGCAGCGCGAGCAGCGTGTCTTTCATATGAAACAGGTTCGTGTACACCAGATACCAAGGAACTAGACCTCCGTTAAAGAGGATCGTAAAAAAGACGAAGAACGCGAGCAAGTTTCGTTGCGGAAAATCTTTCCGGGAAAGCGGGTAAGCGAGCATCGAAGAAATGAGCAGGCTAGTTAAAGTTCCGACTACGGTGACTAGAATGCTGATGCCGTATGCGTTGATCAGCCTCTGCGCGTCTCCGAGCAAATAGCGATACGCATCCAGACTGAACGCTTCGGGGAAGAACGAGTATCCGTTCGCCAGAATCGAACGTTCGTCCGATAAGGAAACGATCGCGACGAGAAGCAGCGGGACGAGGCAGGCCGCGCAAGCCAGTACGAAGAAAACGTGGATCAGAAGCTGCGCGGCCGACGAATTCTCGCGGATCCGGTTACGGCTTGCTCTCTGCAACGGCACGGCCGCGTTAGATCTTGCGTTCATGGGGTTCTCTCCTCTTAGATGATGGGCTAGAATAGCGCGTTCTCTCTATCTACCTTCCGTATCAACAGATTGACCGAGAAGACGAGGAGGAATCCGACAACCGATTGAAACAGTCCCGCGGCGGACGACATCCCGATATCTCCCGTTTGAATCAAAGCTCTGTATACGTACGTGTCGATGACGTTCGTCGTCGGCAGCAGGATTCCCGTGTTCATCGTGACCTGGTAGAACAATCCGAAGTCCGCATAGAAAATACGGCCGACGAGGAGAAGCGTCATAACGATGACAACCGGCCGGATTAAGGGCAACGTGATTCTCGTCATCTGTTTCCAGCGATTGGCGCCGTCGATCCGTGCCGCTTCGTAATATTCATGATTGATTCCCGCAATCGCGGCCAAATAGATAACGCTGGAATACCCGATATATTTCCAAGCATTCACCAAGACGAGAATGAACGGCCAATACTTGGCCTCCATATACCAGGAGATTGGCGGCAAACCCAGTTTCTTCAGGACGCCGGAATTGATAAAGCCGTATTCCATGCTCAGAAAGCTATAAACCAGATAACCGACGATGCTGAAGGATATCAAGTAGGGAAGGAGCAGCACGCTCTGATAGACGTTCTGAAGAAATCTCTTCCTGATTTCGTTCAGCAGCAACGCGACGGTCAGCGCAACCGCTAAGTTAAATACGATGAACACGGCGTTATACAGCAGCGTATTTCTCGTGATAATGTAAGCGTCTTGCGTCGTAAACAGGAATTGAAAGTTTTTGAAACCGGCCCATCCGCTTCCCCATAGCCCGTCCGTGTAGTTGAAGTCTTTGAAAGCGATAATCGTTCCGAACATCGGCAAGTAGTTGTTGATAAGCAAATAGATCAGTCCCGGCAAAACCATTATCCATAAGGACCTGTATTTGACGAACGTTCTAGGCATTCAAGGCTCACGCTCCCTCTGTCTCTGTGAACCTATCATAAGCCCTAAAAGGTATTACAAATGTCACCTCCGCTAGCATTTTTGTTACACGTTCTATGGAAACGTTACATTGTATCCTCTTGGATCGTTTAAAAAAGCCCCCGCCCGGCGGGAGCCTTCTAGCGCATATGCGATTCGGTTTGCAGCGGCAGACGCAACGCGACCTCTGCGCCTCCTTCGGGCAAGTTGCCGAAAAGAAGCTTAGCCCGCTCTCCGTAATTCATCCGTAAACGTTCATACACGTTGCCGATGCCGAGGTGCTCGTGATCATGTCTGAACCGGCCGCTCTCGAACTTGACGAGCTGCTCTTCCGTAAATCCCCTGCCGTTATCCGAGATACGGATCGAGATCCCGCCTTCGGGCTGCTCCGGATCGCGCTCCACGTCGATGCGGACAAGAAATCTTTGATTGCGGATCAGAAATCCGTGTATGATCGCGTTCTCGACGAACGGCTGGAACAGTACCGGCGGCAACAAAGCAGACTGTAAAGAATCGTCGACGTTCACCTTAAAGTCCAGAAAATTAGGAAATCTCATCTTCTGAATTTCCAAATACGTGACGATATGCTCGATTTCTTCTTCCATCCGGACAGACGGAACCGCAGTCCGGGTCACGAATCGGAAATAGTTCATGATGTACCGGATCATCTTCTGAGCCAGCTTAATCTCGCGGGCTTCTACCAAGTGAAAAACGACGTTCAGCGAATTCAGCAGAAAATGGGGGTGAATCTGCAACTGAAGCTGTTTGATCTCCGCCTTGTTCAGCCTGAGTTGTTCCTCGTATACGTTGATCTTCAATTCGTTAATCTCGGAAGCCATCGTATTGAAGTTGCTCGTAATCAGCTCGAATTCCCTTGAGGTAGAATAATCGAGCCGATAAGTCAAATCCCCTTCCCTGATCCGCTTCATTCCTCGGATCAGTTGTTGGATCGGCTTTAACAAGATTCCTCTCAGGAAGATCAAGAGGATGAGCAGCAAGAGCATCGCGGCGAACGGCACCAGATTAATAATCCGTTGGTACGTCACGAGGCGTTGAAGCAATTGCTTCTCCGGGATCATGACGACGAGATTGGTATCGGACTGCTGCGAAGCGTTCGTGACGACAAGCATTTTGCCTTGATCTAACGTCATCGTTTCGTACGGCTTGTCCGATCGGCTCAAGATGCGGAACCTTTCGGAGATCGATTGGGGGATGCTTATGCCGGGAGTCAGCAACTCGCCCGCATCGGAGATGAGCAGCGCTTGCCCCGCCCCCTCCATCATCACGTTCCTGATCGGATTCATCAAGGTATCGATTCCGATAAGCGCGCCCGTGTAGACGTTAAAGTCGTTTTTCTCCACGCGCATGAGCCACAGCTGTCCGTTTAACCGAACCGTGCCCCATTTCTTGACGATCGGGGCATCCGGCGAAAGACTCCTCATCATCGAAACAAGCTCGTCCTTGATCGCTTTGGATACGTTGCGGTTATGCTCGGACGTCATCAAATCCTCGTTCTGCGTAGCATAAACGAACAGCATGCCGACTCGGCTATAGTTCACCAAATCCGCGTTGAGTTGGTTTAGAACCTGGATCTTCGTCATCGTGTACTCGTCGCTGTCCGGCGCGTTCAGCGTCAACGACGTGATGCCCGCGTGCTGAAAGGCCGAACTCAGCAAATAATGGTCTACCTGAGTAAGAGCGGCATCCATTTCGTTCGAGTGCATTTTCAACAGGGCTTGTTGGGATTCCGCCACTTGGGCTCGGACGACGTTCATGGCATAACCGTTGATGTAGACGAGAAAGAGAATAAGCGGAACGGTTACGGCCGAGAATGCGACGATCAACTTGAAGCTTAGCGAGCGTTGCTTGCTCATGGCGAGGTCCCATCCGCATCTCCGGGTTTTTTCCGGTAATCCTGAGGACTCATCTGATAGAATCTTTTGAACATCTTGCCGAAATAAGAGAGACTATTATAGCCGAGCGAACGGGCTACTTTGCTAATCGGTTCGTCGGTGTATGTCAAAGCGTTCTTGGCCATTTCCATCCGTTCCCGCAGTATATAATCCGACAACGATTCTCCCGTCTCCTTCTTGAACAGCCTGGACAAATATCCCGGATTCAAATAAACATGATCGGCAATCTGTTCCCTGCTTACTTCTTCCGTTAGATGCTCGCCAATGTAACGCTTGGCTTTATCGATTAACGAAAGGTCTTCTTGTCCCGAATGGAGAGCTTTCGCGAATTGTTCCAATGCTTGTTCCGCCCATGCCCGCAGTTCCTTCATCGAGCGGGTAACGGAATCCTTCTCCAGCAGTCTGCCGCCTTGAAGCTCGGGGGCGACCATTCTTTTCTTATGCAGGAGATAATGCAGCATCTGCAACATCCCATGGAAGAAGGCATGCAAAGTCGCCATTCTCAAGCTATTCTCTTGCTCCATGCGAACGAACCACTCGCGAACGCTGTCGCGTATTTGCTCGGTGCCTCCCAATTCCAATAGCTCCGCCCATTCGAAAAAATCCGGAAGCGCCTCGGAGTCGCCCGAAGGATCGGAGGGATTGTCGAGATAACATACCACCTTATTCGCGCGGCGAACGTTGTTCTGTTCGGCGTATTGCAAAGCCCTGTGCATCGTCCGCAAATGCCGGACTTCGGTTTCTTTCCCCAAATAACAACTAACCGTGCTGAAAAAAAACCGCGAGCAAGACTCGACGAAAGCTTCGCAGCTTCTTATCCGCTCCTGAATCGTCCGGTCTCCGCCGCCGTAGAACAAAATCACGATCATTCCGTCGCGATCCTGAAATACGATTCCTGGCCGATCCGCCAGAATGATTTCCTTCGCGGCATTTCGCAACGCGTATTCCATGATTTCTTCGTCCCGGGTGCTTATCTCTTTATGCCACTGCTCGATGCTGACTAAAATCGGAAACACGCGAGTATCTATCGACAGCTTCGTTTCGAATTGGGATAGCTCGCCGATTATCCAGCTTTCGGCATGGGTATTGCGATGTTCCAGCAGCTCCTGCCAGAATCGCTCGATCATGAGCGGTCTCTTCGATTCCCACAGTTGCAGATATTTGTGGTATTCCTTCTGGGCGAAATTCGCCTCTTGTTCGCGGGCGATATTGTTAAGCGCTTTCATAACGATGCTTTCCAGTTCGTTGAACTCGACGGGTTTGATCAGGTAATTAAGGCTCCCTAATTGCAGCGCCCTCTGCGCGTACGAGAAATTCGAATGGCAGGTCAAATAGATCGTTTCTATCGAATGTCCCCGTTCGTTGACCCATTCCAATAGATCCAATCCGCTTCTGCCCGGCATCTCGATATCGCAAATCATAACGTCGATCGGGGTAGCGCTTATGATCGCTTGAGCCGTTGCCATATCATACGCCTCATGGACCGCGGTAAAGCCCATGACGGACCAATCCAACCCCGACTTAATACCGTTTACCGCATAAAATTCATCATCCACGATTAGGAGACTGTACATGGGGTTCGATTCCTCCTGATGTTGGCTAGCGTATCGTAAACCCGATTTTACTATAGCCGATCAGAAGAAGTAAACCACTTCGTTCGCGATTACTCTAGTGCGTTTCGAGTCGCCAAAATATACTTCGAGGTGTCCAGCGGGTTAACGCCGCGTCTCGTTCGCTCCGCGCTGACGTCCGGAGGGCAATCCTGATAGCCGTCGAAGAAAGTCGTCAGCATCCCTCTCCCCTTCGTCATCGAACCGAGCCGCGCGGGGAAATCAAGCGATGTCGCCACGGGCAGCCGTCCTTCGATCTCCATGCGTCCTTGGCGAACGCTCGGCGTATCGAACTCTCCGCGCATGACCGCGAGTTCGCTCATCAGCTTCCCGCCGAACTCTTCCGGCGTCGATAGCCGGAATCGGAGTATAGGCTCCAGCAGCTTCGTTTCCGTGTTCACTAAGCCGTCCATGATTCCCATGGGCGTTGCGACTACGAAATCTAGAGGATGCGTATGCCATACGTGGTGCTCGCCTTCGACCAACGTCACCTTCAAATCGGTCACCGGCCAACCCTTCAGGCCTTGCTCCAGCGCCTCCGGCACTCGTCTGGCTACCTCGTTCTGATAACGTTCCAACAATTTCTCCGTTCTTACGTTCGCTTGATAGACCAAGCCGCTTCCCCGTTCGCCCGGCTCGATCACGAAGCGCAAGATAGCCCAACATGGCTTAGGCATCGTATAGGCGACGAACCCTTCGCCTTTCCGTACCGGCGTTTCCTTGTAGATGACCGAGGGGGCTCCGAATGAAACTTCCAGCCCGTACCGGCTCATTAGCATGTGGCCTAATACCTCGACTTGGATCGGTCCCATCACTCTCACGTGAAGTTCCCGATCCTCCTGAAGCCACTGTACGTCCAAGTGCGGGTCTTCGTCCGCCAACTCATGGAATGCCGTCACGACCGCCGGATATTCGGCTTCGTTCTTCCAATGCGCTTGAACGGTCAACAACGGCTCGGCGATTCGCCGTTCGCCGGGCACTCCGTCGCTTACGCCGATAATGTCTCCGATTCGGACGCGGCTCCATCCGCATACAACGGCGATATCCCCGGCTTTCAGGATTCCGACGTCCTCGCTGCGCTGGCCTTCCATTCTACGGATTTGCGTCACTTTCTCATCCAGTTCCAGCCCGTGATTGCGGACCGTATCCCGATTCCGCAGCGTTCCGCCATAGAGACGAACATAGGCTAGGCGCCCCATAATCGGGTCCTTGTCCAGCTTGAACACGACGCCGGACAACGGATCGTCCTCCTCTCCGTTAGGGGGAGGCAACAATTCGACGATAGCGTCCATTAACGAATCGACGCCGACTCCCCGGTTGGACGCTCCGAATAACACCGGGAATAGCTTCGATTCCCGAATGCTCCTCATAAGCGTAGGCATCCAATCGGATTCGTTCAACGCTCCTTGATCGAAGTAACGTTGCAGCAGCTCGTCATCCTGCTCGGCGACGGTCTCGATCAGCTTCTCTCGCTCCCCGCTCATCCGTTCGGACAGCGCGGTTCCTTTGTCCAACCCTAGCAAACCGACGGCTCCCGCAAAGTCTCCCTCGACGGCATCGTAGGTCTGTATCGGTATGGCGCCCACGGACAATAAAAGTCTGATTTCTCCTAGAACCCTGGACGGTTCCGCTCCGACGCGATCCATCTTGTTCATATATAGCAGCGTAGGAATTCCCAAGTCTCTAAGAGCATGCCAGATCACTTCGGTCTGAGCTTGCACGCCTTCAACGGCGGATATAATGAGTACGGCTCCATCCATGACCCTTAGGGAACGTTCGACTTCCGACAGGAAATCGACATGGCCGGGAGTGTCGACCAAGTTGACCTGAACGTCCTTCCACTGGAAGCGGGTAACCGCCGAACGGACGGAAATCCCCCTCGTCCGTTCGACCTCGAGCCAATCGGTCTGGGCGGTGCCATCGTCCACGCTGCCAAGAGCGCGAATTCGGCCGCTGCGATATAAGATTTGTTCCGTTGTCGTCGTCTTGCCTGCATCGACATGGGCGAATATTCCGACGTTGCGCAATTGTTCTCTTTTATTCATACCTAACAATATAAACCGCGTCCGGCATCGCTGTCCACCGAATGATTCCTCCGGAAATCGTTTCCGTTGCCACCGTCAGGCCATCGCGCGTTACGCTCACTGGCTGCCTAACGCGCAAGCGCGCATCGCATGCCTCCGGATGAATAACTGACGATGGCGCGGTTAGAACCGCCTCCTCCAGCCGACCGTTGCTCCATGTCATATCGACTTGCCAACCTCCGCGTGCTTTCAACCCTATTACGCTACCTTCGGGCCAAGCGGAAGGCAATGCCGGCAGCAACCGTATTTCTCCCGCATGGCTCTGCAGCAGCATCTCGGCAATCCCGGCCGTCCCCCCGAAATTACCGTCGATCTGAAATGGCGGATGCGCATCCCACAAGTTATCGTAAGTGGAACGCCGCAGCAACGTCATGACGTAATCATGGGCTCTCTCGCCGTCCTCCAAGCGGGCCAGAAGATTAATGATCCAAGCGCAGCTCCAACCCGTATGTCCTCCTCCGGATGACAGCCGGCGATTCAACGAAGCTTTGCAAGCCTCGACCCACGCTTCATCCCGTCCCGATACGTATTGATCTCCCGGATACAAGCCGTATAGATGCGATAGATGGCGATGCCCCGGATCGTCTTCTTCGAAATCCTCGCACCATTCCAGCAGTTGACCGTATTGTCCGGTGCGATCGGGAAGCAGCTTCGCTAAAGCGGCCGCGAGCTCGGCACGAAAGTCGGCATCTTCGTCTAAGATTTCTCCCGCTTCGATGCAATGGCGGAACAGCTCGCGAATGAGAGACATATCCATCGTCGACCCATAGGCAACGCTGCATCGTTCGCCCTCGGCAGTCAGAAAATCGTTCTCGGGCGAAGTCGAAGGACACGTAACCAAATAACCCTCCGGGTTTTCCACCAGCCAATCCAGACAAAACTCCGCGGCTCCCTTCAACCCCGGATAGACGCGTTCGGCCAAGAACGTCCGATCGAGCGTGTGCTCGTAACGATTCCATAAATGCCAGCAAAGCCATGCCGCTCCCATCGGCCAATAGGCCCATTTGGCATTGCCCCCTACGGCCGTCGCCGATCTCCATAAATCCACGTTATGATTGACCGTCCATCCCCGACAGTCGAAGTTGACTTCCGCGGCATGTTCGCCCGTCACCCGCAGACCGTCGATCAGATCGAATAGCGGTTCATGGCATTCGCTTAAGTTGCAGCTTTCGGCAAGCCAATAGTTCATCTGAGCGTTAATGTTCGTTGTCCAGTTGCTGCTCCAAGACGCCCTTACTTGCGGATTCCATATCCCTTGCAGATTCGCGGGTTGGCTTCCTTGGCGGGAACTGGCGATCAGCAAATACCTTCCGTAATCAAAATATAATGCCGTTAAAGCCCGATCTTCCGCGCCTTCCTTTACTTTACGCAAGCGCTCGTCCGTAGGAAGCGCAGTTCCTTCCTCCGCTTCACTCGACTCCCCGAGCTTAAGCTCAACGCGATGAAACAAGCTCCGGTAATCCGCCTGATGGGCATCGAGCAGTTGCTCATAGGATTGGCCGGATATTCGCGACAGCATCCGGGAGCATAATGCCGCAGGATCCCGTCCGTTCGTCACCGGATCCCGATCAAACCCGTTAAAGCTCGTAGCGGCCGTTAGCTTTAACACAACCTCGTCCGCGGCTTCGATCATTAATCGGTCACCCGCTGCAGTTACCGTCCCCCCGACGGCTTCGATTGCCACCTGAACTTGAAATGTCATTCCTCTGTCGTCCGCGTATACGATCGGTTCCGGCTCGGGCACGTAATTCGGAGCGACATGAACGGGCGCGCGTCCGCTTAACTTCAACGAATGACCATTCGCAGCCTCGGAAACGCTCTCGACGACATGCTTAAGCCGGCTGTCCAAACCGACTTCAAGCGAGATCATCCCCGGCCGATCCGCCGCCAGCCTAACCATCATCGCTTGTCCGGGCGCCGAGCAGAACGCTTCGCGAACGAATGCGACTCCATCGCGTACGTAACTCACCTTGGCCACGGCCGTATTCAAATCCAGCTCTCTCCGATAGGACGATACCTCTTCGGAGCCATGCCAGCTCATCACCAAGTCCCCCATCGGGAGAAACGATTGATTCCATGGCCCGAACATCTCTTGCTCGAGCAGATCTTGCGCGCGGCGATACTCCCCTGCGAATACTAATCTACGTACCTCGTCAAGCGCGATCGCCGCCGCCGGATTCGTTTTATCTAGCGGCTCTCCCGACCAAAGCGTATCCTCGTTCAACAAGATCCGATCCTCGCCAACACCGCCGAATATCATAGCTCCCAACCGACCGTTGCCGATCGGCAAACATTCGTTCTCCCAGTCCTTAGCCGGCCGAGTATACCACAGCTTGCGATTTGCCGTTTGCTTGTTCATGCCGTTCATCCCGTTCATCCCGTTCATCCCGATCATCCCGTCACCCATCCCCTTCTAAGCTCCATGAGCTTATTCTAATGAAAGTTCGCATGTTCGACCATAGAAAAATCAGAGATCAACATCAATAATTCCGGTAGATCCAACTGCAAATTAAGCTGCTTCCGGGCACTCCCACGTTAAAAAGGCTTGTCCGATCCGAAGATCAGACAAGCCTTAGATTCCCGCGAGGACTATACCCCGAGTTGCTTCTCCATCGTAAGCGTTTTGATCGTGCCGTCCGCGCGAACGATCAGCTCTTGGTCGACAATCTCATACCCCATGTCCTGGTACAGCACAAGGTTATTCTGAACCGACTGCCTGACTTTGCAACGGCTAATGTTAAGTCCTTTGGTAACGCCCTGCCTCTCGATCCACTTCACGAGTTGCTTGGCGTACCCTCTTCTGCGACGATTCGGAACGACGGACAACCGGAAGAAATAAATCGCATCGCCATCGTACTTAAAGCGAACCATCGCCGTAGCGGTATCGTCTTCGAATAAGATCGCCGCGAATTCGTTGCCGCTTCGCAAAGCTTCGGACACGGACTCGTCCGTTTCCGCAAGCGCGCTCGAAGGCGGCGTTGCCGTTCTGTATTCTTCGAACGCGATCATCATCAAGGCATACACGGTATCCGCATCCTCGGGAGTCGCTTCGCGAATGATCACTTCCGGGTCTTTCTTTAATTTCAAAGTCGACTTCGCCGGAACGTCATCCGGGTCGGCCAATGCCGCCTGAGCCGCTTCGTCGGCATCGACTTCTATCGCTTCCGAGGCTTGTCCGCTAACCCGTACCGGCTGTGTAACTACCCCGCGGAAATAATCCCGGGTAGGCTTCAAGAAGAAGAGTAGGATGAGCACCAAAGACGATATCATCTGGATTGGGTCGATACGTGTAAAGAGAAAGACGACAAATGCCAACAGAAGGGATAAGAACATTTTTCTTTTGTTAATCGCGAATAACATCAAGCCCATCGGCAAAACCGCCGCCACCACGATAATCGCAATATTGGTTCCCGATACTTCGGAGAAGTCCTTCGTATTCGCCAGAGATACGACCAGCATCACGAGGAACATCGCAAGCTTGAGATAAAGAATAAAACGCATGGCACGAATAGTTGTTGGCTTTATCAAGGTGAGTCCTCCCTATTAGCTGTACTAATCCAATATTATAACAAAAAAAAGAGCCGCGCGGAGCATAGCATTCCCGCAACAGCTGCTTTTTACCGATTTATTTCCACGATTGCTATTGTCCTGCCAACACTTGGTACCAGATGCCCCGTTTGGAATACAGCGTCTCGCGAACCTCTTTCCATCCCCCGAGATAATCGATCGTAAATAACTCCGGAGGCTGAGGGTAATCCTCTTTCATGCTTGCCGCGAGCTCTTCGTTTACCGGGCGAAAGCCATGCTTGGCGAATAACTTCTGGGCTTCTTCGGAATATAGGAATTGAACGAAAGCATCCGCCGCTTCGCGAACGCCGTGACGGTCCGCGTTCCGATTCACGACGGCAGCCGGATTCTCGATCAAGATCGTGCTGGGCGGAACGACGATATCGTATTGTACGCCCTGGGAGATTCGAGCAAGCAATTCGTTCTCGTAAGTGACGATAACGTCGCCGACTCCGTATTCGAAAGCCGCCATCGAAGCCCGGCCGCTCTTGTCCATCGACTCGATATTGCGGTGAACGTCTTCCAGAAACTTCTTGGCCGCAGCCGGATCCTTAGTCCCGGTAGCGATCTCGGACTTCTTCAAGCCCGCCCCGTAGATCGCGTTAATGTCCCATTGAGCTCCGCCCGATGTTTTCGGATTCGGATATAACACCTTTACCCCGGGCTTAGCGATATCTTCGAAGTCCTTGATCCCGAGCGGATTGCCGACCCTTGTGCCTAGTACGACGATCGAGCGCGTTATCATGCCTTTATCCGGCGTTTGATTCCATTCGGAAGCGACAAGGCCGGCTTTCACCAGCTTCTCGATATCTCCTTCAAGCGCGAGCAGCGTAACATCGGCTCCAAAGCCGCCAACGATGGACCGAGCTTGAGTTCCCGAAGCTTCATACGATTCTTGAAAAGCTACCGTCTGTCCCGTTTTCGCTTTCCATTCGGCTTTGAAAGCAGGCAAAATATCCTTTAAGGCGTCCTTGACGACGGAATAAGCCCCGACGACAAGCGTTACGTCTCCCTTATCGACAACCGCCGTGTCGGTAACTTTAGAAGACTGATTCGTCCCGCAACCCGAGACGAGCAACATCATCGTTACGAGCATAAGCAGACTGAAGATTGCTGAACTGCGTATAGGTACATGCTTACGGTTTCCCGTCTTCATTGCTGTCCTCCCGCGGTGCCTTCGAAGGCTCCCGTCGAATCTTAAATATGAACCGGCAGCGGATCTTCTTTTAACTTATTCTCCATTACCCAGCTATCGTTATCGTTAAAGAGGTATGCGCGATGGATCAATACTTGGACCTCGTCGCCCGGATGAAGAATTTCCTTCTCCAACGACCGGTAAGTGACCAGGCGCGACGCCCCGACGACGACCTCGACCAACCATTCGCTGCCGCGGAAATGCACGTGCCTAACGCTTCCTTTTTCCGTTGCCGACAGCAGCTTGAAATCGGATGCCTTGCCTACCTCCACATACTCCGGACGAATAAGGGCTTTCGTGCCCGGCCAATCGGAAGCATTGCCGAATCCATGCAGGGAAGAGACGTCGTCTACGATCGTCGATTCGCCGATAAACCCGGCAACGAACGGCGATTGCGGATTCTTATATATTTCCCAAGGGGTGCCTTTCTGCTCTAGGCGCCCTTTGTTAATGATCATGATTTGGTCCGCGACTTCGATCGCTTCATCTTGGTCATGCGTAACGAAAATAGACGTAATACCCAGTCTATCGATCATATCGCGAAGCCACGAGCGCAGTTCATGGCGAATCTTGGCGTCGATGGCTGCGAAGGGCTCGTCGAGCAGCAGCAATTGCGGCTCGGGCGCCAAAGCGCGGGCGAAAGCGACGCGTTGCCGTTGGCCGCCGGATAACTGATGCGGATACCGCTTCTCGAAGCCGGAAAGTCCGGTCAGTTCGACTAGCTCCGCTACGCGTGCTTTGATCTTGGGCTTAGTCCATTTCTTTACTTCCAAACCGAACGCGATATTATCCTCGACGGTCATATGCTTAAACAGCGCATAGTTCTGAAACACGAACCCGATGCCTCTCTCTTGAGGGGGAAGATCGTTCACCCGTTTGCCGTGAAACAGAATATCCCCTTCGTCAACGGATTCCAAACCGGCCAACATGCGAAGGATCGATGTTTTGCCGCCACCGCTCGGACCTAGCAAGCCGATCAATTGGCCTTTTTCGATCTCGAAACTCACATTCGAAACCGCTTGGAAATCGCCGAATTTCTTGTTTAATCCGCTGACCTCGATATGCATCTTAATGCACTCCCCTTCTCGATTTGGCCCATTCCATGAGCAACAGTAACGTTACCGAACCCGCGGCCAACACTAACGCGATGGAATTCGCCGCGGTAAGATTAAAGTTCTCGACGTCTTGATAGACAAGCGTCGTTGCCGTTTGGGTTTTGAACAAAATATTGCCGGATACGACAAGCACCGCTCCGAATTCGCCCAATGCGCGCGCCACCGTGAGTACGACGCCGTACACGACGCTCCATTGAATCGAAGGCCAAGTTACGCGCCAGAACGTCGTCCACGCGCTCGCTCCGAGCGTAGATGCCGCTTCTTCCTGAGCGCTTCCGATCTCTTGCAACACCGGCATGACCTCGCGGATAACGAGCGGGAACGTAACGAACAAGGTCGCGATAATCATTCCGGGCAATGCATATACGATGTCTACTCCGGCTTTGTTAAACAATGCCCCCAATGCCGTTTCCGGCCCCAGAAGAAGCACGATCATCAATCCCCCGATAACGGGCGATACCGCGAACGGCAGATCGACGATGCTATTTAGAAGTTGCTTAATCCGATTGCCCAGCCAAGTTGCCCTTACTAAGTAGAGGGACAGCATGACTCCGAACATCGTATTGATTACGGTAACAATCACGACGATCAAACCCGTCATGTACAAAGCATGAACCGTTTCCGGCCTGGACATTCCAGTAGCGAACCCGCCCCAGCCTGCGTCGAATGCGCCCATCGCGATTCTTACGACGGGAACGATAAGCAACAAACCGAATACGGCAACGGTTAAACCGATCCATAAGCGTCTCATCCGTTCTTCCTCCTCATCTGAACGTAATTTACCGTCCATAAGATCAGGAAGGAGAAGGTTAACAGCAAGACGCTGACCGCCGTAGCTCCAATCTCGTTGTCGCTCTCGATTTCTCCGAAAATATATACCGAAGCGATCAAGGTTTTACCGGGAATGTTACCCGCTACGAGCACGACCGCTCCGAATTCCGCAAGCGCTCTGGAGAAAGCGAGCATCGCTCCGCTTAATATGCCGGGAAGCATATTCGGCAGAATAACCTTCCAGAAGGTTGCCGCTTTCGTGGCTCCCAGCGTATACGCAGCTTCTTCCTCCGAAGAGTCCATCTCTTCCAACAAAGGCTGAACGGCGCGGATGACAAAAGGAAACGTTACGAATACCATCGCGATAATAATGGCGGGTTGATGAAATAAGATCGTGAACCCGAGCTTCTCCGCCCATTCGCCCACGAAGCTGTGCGGCCCTAGCAGCAATAAAATCATGAGACCGGCTACCGCCGTCGGAAGAGCGAACGGCAAGTCTACCAAGCTGTTCAGAAGGCGTCGTCCCGGAAACTGGTACCGGATAAGTACCCATGCCGACATCGTCCCGACTAGCATGTTAATCACGGTAGAGATTAACGCCAGCTTGATCGTAAGCAGGACCGCTTTCCAAGCTAACGGCTCCATGATGTTATCCATGAAAGTCGACCAGCCCGCGGACAAAGATTGACCGTAAATGCCTAGAATAGGTAAAATAATCAATACGACGAAATAAAGCATGACGGCGCTGCGAAAACCCCAACCCCACCAGCGACCCTGCAACATGGAACTCACGTTGTCGTGTACCTCCTGAAGCTTTGAGAGCTGTATATAATATAATTCCTATTAAATTAGTCGGTATTGATACTTTACCAGATAAATACTTCTTTCGTCAATGAGTAAGCTACGGTACAAACGCCTTTTTATTAAAAAATCTAATGTAACCTATTCGAAAACCTTATGGGTGGTGAAATGTCCGTTCTTGCTCGAAAATAAAAAAGAATCGTCAGGAGAAAGAGGAGAATGTCCATGCTGTCCAAGGAAACGCTGCGAACGACGCGACGCGACGAAATGATCGACATCACGAGGCAAATCGCCGCTTGCTTAGCTAGACAAGGGATGGAGGAAGGAGTCGTCGTCGTGTACTGTCCGCATACGACCGCCGGAATCGCCATTAACGAGAACGCGGATCCGGATGTGAAACACGACGTTTTGATGCGGCTGGACGAAGTGTACCCGTGGAATCATCCGAAGTACAGACATGCGGAAGGCAATACGGCTTCGCATCTTAAAGCCATCACGACCGGCACGTCGCAGACGATCATCGTATCGGAAGGCAGGATGCTGCTCGGTCGCTGGCAGGGCATTTACTTCTGCGAATTCGACGGTCCGCGTCAGCGGGAGTACTACGTGAAGCTAGTCGAAGGTTAAGGCGGCTAGCGACTCGGTTAGAGGCGCGGCTAGAGAAGCGGCTATGCGGAGTTGCTTTCCGCCGGAGTGCCCGCCATAGTCGCTCTTTCCGACTATAACGAGCCGCGATCCGCCGAATTTACTCGCCCTCGATAAAATACTGTTCGTCGCCAAGCGAAATCTCGGCCTGTCCCTGGGTGATATCCGTAATCCAAGCTTGGAATCGCTCGGCCTCTCCTATCTCAGGCAAACATTTCACCAGTACCCGGTCGGTAAATGAAACCTCGCCGACTCGGTAGCCCCTCCCCCTCAGCTCGTTTTCCAACTTTCCATACCACGTATAGTCCACATCCACCCTCACTTCGCGGTGCAATACTTTTACGATCGGATCGGCGGCATCGATACCGACAACGGCGCCGTCCGTGTATGCGCGCACCAATCCGCCCGCTCCCAGCATAATTCCGCCGAAATAACGGGTTACGACGACGACCACGTTTTTCAAACCGCGGTTTTTGATCACTTCCAGAATCGGTTTGCCCGCCGTACCGCTAGGTTCCCCATCATCCAGCGCTTTCTGATACTGGTCGCGCTCTCCGATCAAGTACGCGGAGCAGTTATGCGTAGCATCCCAATATTTTTTCTTAAGTTCTTCTATGAAGGCAACCGCCTCAGCTTCGGTCTCCACCGGTTTCGCGTGTCCGATGAAGCGCGATTTCTTAATGACGATCTCGTCGGAACCGAACTGTCTCACTGTTGCAAATCGTGCAAGCATGATGTCCCTCGCATTTCCTGTATTTCAGTATTTTTTCGTTATTCTCATCCTAACATATCATTTTACGGGATGGAATTTGATGACTAAGATATGCCTTTCCCTAGTCAAAGTTCTGTTAAACGAAGCCGCATCCCCCCCTTTTCCGACAAAATGCAAAAAAATCGTTCGTTTCTTTCAACTCCACGAAAGCTTGTTACAGCGCGGATTTGGAGTTTTTCGTGCTGAATTCTTTCATTATTCATTTATCGGAGATCTCTAGAATTAATCTTGGCACACTCTCTCGCAAATTTATTAAGAGGCGGTTGATTTCATGAATCTGTTCGTAAAGACGAAGAAATTGTGGATGTTGACGTTAATTTTATGCATGATCGGATCGATTTTCACTTATACGGCGGAGGCCTCGGCAATAAGAAATACGTTAAGTCAGCCTCCATGGAAGGAAGTGCCCTCACAGCCGTCCCCCGGACCGAGCGCGCGATTTGCATCGGCCATGGCTTATGACGAAGATACCGGGAAAACCGTGCTTTTCGGCGGAGCGGACATTAACTATGATGTTTTGAACGATACTTGGGTTTGGGATGGGGAAAAATGGACGGACGCGACGCCGGCCGATCCGAACGATTCTCCGGTACCGAGCGAGTATAGCGAAATGGCTTATGCGGGCCCGGGAAAAGGAGTGCTTCTATTCGGCGGGGAAAACAGAGATATCTACAACAAAACATGGCTATGGGATGGAACGAAATGGAACGATCTCACGCCGGCGGATACTAGCGTGAACTACCCTCCCGCGCGTTTTGAATTCAGCATGGTTTACATCGGGGATGGCGAGGTTCTTCTCTATGGCGGGTTCAATGATGTTAGCGCAGCTTTGTATGATACATGGATATGGAACGGAACCAGTTGGCGAGAAGTGACGCCGGCCGATCCTGACGATTCTCCGATAACAAGTTGGCGAACAAGCATGGCTTACGATGAGAAAAACGACGAAGTGGTTTTGTTCGGCGGGTATACGCTTGATTCTCCACCCCTCTCCAATAAAACTTGGATCTGGGACGGTATGAAATGGAATCTCCGATCTCCTGCCGCTTCCCCTCCTCCGCGCGTTTTCGCGAGCATGGTCTACGATTCGAACATCGAGAAAGTGATTCTCGTAGGCGGAGAGGCTACTTACGTGCCTAAAGATGACGTGTGGTTCTGGGATGGAGCGGACTGGACGGAGCAGCCGGAAGCGAATATACCCGAGCTCAGTCTTTCCAATATGGTCTTCGATAGCCGGAAGGGTCAGTCGGTCCTCTTCAGCGGCTACAATGACATCTACTTATTCGAAACCACTTGGACGCACCGAATTTCCGAAATATCCGACGTGAATATGACTTCCTTATCGAACGCGGAAAATAGAGTGACGGATTGGTCCGTTGAATTTAAGACCGGCAGATACGGGAATTTAACGGGCCAAACGGACACCATTACCATTCAAGCTCCAGCAGGTACGATCCTGCCCTCTTCAAATACGGATTATGCTATCGACGGCGTATCCGCCTTGTCAGTAACTCAGTCAGCCTCCAACGAGGCGACGATTACTTTTTCGCAAAACATATCCGCAAATACGAACGTAACCGTTGCGATGAACGGCGTCGCCAATCCTCCTGCGGACAATTACGCTTCGAATGAGTTCGCCGTGGCAACGAGCCAGGATATCGCGTGGACTTCCGCTTCGGACGGAATGGTTTTCCTTGTTCCCGACCGCGTCGAACTTGGAGCGACACCAACAACGGTAACGGTAGGCGGCAGTTCATCGGTAACCGGAGTCGTTTACGATAGAAAGAACATTCCGGTATCCGGGATCGATATCAGCTTAACGGCTACATCGGGAACCATCGGATCTCCAAGCGTGACTACGGATGCGAACGGCCGATTTAGCACGAATTTCACGGCCTCCTCCGATCCCGGAACGGTGACGATTACGGCGGCGGACATCGCGAATCCTTCGTTTACAGCGACGGCTACCGTCCAAGTGAATAGGGCTATTCCGGTTCCCGATCATATCCAGCTTAACGCGACGCCTTCCGCGATAACGGTCGGCGGAAGCGTAACCCTCAGTGGAATCGTTTATGACAGCCAAGCTTTGCCGGTTGCCGGCGTTGTTGTCGACTTGACGGCTACTTCGGGAACCATCGGATCTCCTAGCGTCACAACGGATGCGAACGGCCGATTCAGCATCACTTTCACGGCCTCCGCCGTTCCCGGAACGGTGACGATTACAGCCACGGACATCGCGAATCCTTCCGTTACGGCGACGGTTTCCGTTCAAGTGAATAACCGTTCGAACGGCGGAAATTCAGGCGGAAGCGGACCATCAAGCTCTCCGCTGACCTCTACCAACGGTAAATTAACCGTTCCTCCGGGTAAATCTGGTACGGTTAGTTTGGGGGATGAAGTTACGGTCACTATTCCGGCAAATGTTTCATCTAAAGAACTTCAGATCACAATTGAAAAAGTAGCCAATTCTGAGCTCCCGGCCAATAAATACCTTCCGCTTTCATCGGCCTACGAGATTTCGAAGAACATTCCGGAGGATTTCTCGAAACCGGCCACGATCACGATCGCATTTAATTCCTCGAGCTTAAAAGACGAGCAAAAGCCGGTCGTATTCTACTTTGACGAGAAGAAGAAGGAATGGGTGGAAGTCGGCGACGGTCGAGTCGTCGGGACGCGGATCTCCGTTGAGAGCAATCATTTGGGTACGTTTGCCGTATTCGGCGTACCTCGGAAGAAAGACGAACCGACGCCGGAAAAGACTTTCAACGACATTGCCGGAAATTGGGCTGAGTCCCGCATCAAACAAGCGATTAACTTGGGGTTGGTCAAAGGATACCCGGACGGATCGTTTAAGCCTAATCATACCGTGACGCGCGCGGAGTTCGCGGTTATGTTAATGAACGCGTTAAAGCCTCGGAATGACGGAGCGGCGTTGACGTTCAAGGACGCTTCGAAGATCGGAGATTGGGCACGGACAGCTATCGCGCAAGCTGTGCAAGCCGATATCATCACCGGCTTTACGGATGGCAACTTCCGTCCGGACGCGGAAATTACGCGATCGGAGATTGCAACGATGATCGCGAGGGCTTTGCGCCTCACGTCCGATCAAAGCGTAACCGGCTTCGCGGATGAAGGCAAGATTCCGACATGGGCTAAACGCGGGGTGTCCGCGATGAAGAAACAGGGACTTATGCAAGGCAAAGGCAACAATAACTTCTTTCCAGACGACGCGGCAACAAGAGCCGAGGTGGTAACGGTATTGATCAAAATGTTGCAACAGACGCCGCCAGGGAAACCGACTAATTAGTAAGCTAGCTTAGAGCGCCGCGAAGGGGCTATGGAGCATTCCGACGGAAAGCGCGCCATAGCCCCTTTTTTTCGACTATGCGGAGCCAGAGAATACTTACACGCTTCATCTCATACTAAAAACCTAAGTGTAAAATGTACAGTTAGATTGACCTAAATTCCTCGTTTCCACTTTCTAAATGTAAAACATACACGTAAATAGATTGAATTCTTGTTTAATTCAAATATCCGCCTGAACTAGTTGTAGATTTTACACTTAGTCATGCAAGCGAACTAAACTCCCCAAACTAGTTGTAGGTTTTACACTTAGGAGTACAAGTGTGTCTGTATTACTTAATATGCATTCGTTCAGAAAATTCTTCTATATCGTGCCGACACCAGTAATCGCACTTGTCCCGTCTAACAAAACAGCTGCTTCAATCGTCTATTTGATAACATCTAATGACAGTGTCGATCAATCGGGTGAAAGCAAATGGTAAACATGCTATAATTATGTGTGCAATTTCTAAGAGCACCATCTATGGTTTCCAGTCGATAGAAAATAATAGACGCGAGTTCCGGGAGGAGGTTGAAGATGTTCGCCAAACGACTTAAGCAGCTGCGAAAAAATAGAAAGTTAACGATGCAGGAAGTGGCCGATTTCGTAGGCGTTGCCAAAAGCACGTATGCAGGGTATGAATCCGGGTACCGGCAACCGACGATCGAATCGATCCAAACGATATCCAGAAAGCTGCGCACTTCGGCGGATTATCTTCTAGGACTTACCGATTATCCGGAGCCGCCGACCGAACTTAATCATAACGCCAAGGAATACTTGAATTACGAACAGCTTCATTGGGATGGGGTTCCTTTGGAAAAGGACGACCTCGATTTGATTCGCAATTTGCTCGAACGCGTGCTTCGCGACCGCAATCTTCCAAAAGAATGATTAACCCCCCGTCCATTGCTGCAGCTTCGCTTTCGATTCCCCTTGAAGCGTCACCTTCAAAGCGTTGAAAGTTTGTCTCCACTCCTCGATCGCCGTCGGCGATATCGAGTCCTTCTCCGCGTTAACGGTTATCTCTTGGAATTTACCGTCACACTTGGTTTCCGCTGCGGCCAGCTCCTTCGTCAGATTTTCGTTCCATGCTTGAAAAGCGAAAGGATCCTTCTTATCCAGCTGTTGGAAGCTCGATTCCGCCCCGCCTAACGCCTCCTTCATTTCCTTCGTGCACATCGCTTGAACCTGCGTGATTTCTTGCTCGTATTTCTGCTTTTGACTTATTGGCGGGTCAATCGGGTTTGCGATCGGCGAACCGGTCTCCGCCGCATTTGGCTTACCGGTCTCCGCTGCGCTTGGCCATTCGGTTTCCATCTCGGTCGACGATTCGGTTTCCATCTCGTTCGACAATTGCGTTCCCGTCTTGCTTGGCATTTCGCTTTCCGCTGCGCTAGGCAAGTCGGTGCCCGTCCCGCTTGGAGAACCGCTTTCTATTGCGCTCGGCTTGTCGGTTTCCGCTGCTCCATGAGAATTCGACTTTACCGGGTGTCTTTTTCCCGGCTGCGCGACCGTCTCTTGAGCCGCCCCCGATGCTTGGGGTAATTTTTGCGCTTCATCGTTAATAGCTGATTCATCATCCGCTCGCGCCGCGGGTTCGAGCGTCTCTCCTCCAATGGCAGGTTGATCGTACCCTTCGGAGTAAAATGTTTCGGAATCCGCGGTTTGCAGTCCGATGTCATCGTGCATGGCTTGTTCGAATTGTTTTTTGCCGCCCGCATGTACGATCTGCGTTCGTTCCGACGTTTCCTTCCAATACAATCCTCCCCAGACCAAGAGAAGAACAATAGTTAAAGAACCTAAGATAACGATAACGGCATCCGGTTTACGGAATTCGCGCCGCCTTTTCCTGCGTTTACGTTGTCCCATCGTGATAGGAACACCCCTTCCTGCAATACAAAATAAACCAGCCTTCTTTCTCGGTTGGAGAAAGAAGGCTGGTTTGCACTTAAAAATCCATTAAGTCTTGAATAATCTGGCTAACCAGTCTTGAAACCTGTTTCTTCGATGTATCTATCGCTTTTTTCTTGACCGCTTTCGGCGCATCCGCTTCATTGATCTGATTAACGGTATCCTTGCCTAGCAGAATAACCTCCAACAGCAATTGCACTTTTTGCTCATCGTTAGGATCTGCGTCAAGCTTCGTTTTAATCTCGTCCAGCTTTTCATTAAACGCTTGAACGATTTCTTCGACGCCTCCGATCATGTCCTCGTTAACAAGAGTCACTTCCTGCTCGAACAGCACTCTCGAGTTACGGGTGCCATAATTGTTCCATACCGCCTGAATGACCGCGGTTCCTTTCGCTACGTTTTTCGGAATCGTTACTTTTCCGTTGGAGTCCACCTTGACATCCTTGCTTCCGGACACTTTCTTCCACCTAACGACGGAGGACGGAATCTCCACGTCTAGCACCGTTAATCCGTATTGGTGTTGGCGTCCGTTCGCGGTGACCTTCACGGTCGGTATAGCTTCCGAACGAATATAAGCGATGGACAGAGCAAGAGTAGCCTGAACTTCATTTTTCAGCTTATCCTCGAAGTTGCGAATCGCGGATCTTACATCCGCCGATCCGACGCCAAGGTTGTTCAACGCCGCGCTTAACGCATAGTCTTCTCTCTCGGCTAAAATATCGGCTATCGCTTCGTCCCGCACGGCATTCCTTTTCCTCGTACTGTCCAGCAGTTCGGCAAGCTCTCTTGGCTTCATATCCGCCACGATATCGACAATCGCTCCTTCGACGCCCTTGCGTTCCGCCCCGTCGCCGAACAAGAAAATAAGGTAATCGTCTATCGTCAACCGCTTCACTCTGGCTGCCGTCGCGATCGTTTTCAGCGTTGCCCGATATTCCGGGTTCGTCCGGATCGCTTCCAATTCGGATAACTGAGGATTGTATTGCATCGCGCCGACGGCTTTAACGATCTCGAATAAACTTGCTTTAAGCTGCGCTTGATCAATGGAATCCGGTAGCCGAGGCGCAATTCGGTTCCAGATCGGATCGATCAACGCTTGATTGTTCGCGACGTCCAGACCCGCGATTTCATCTCGCAGATTTCGTACGGCCTGCGCATCATCTGGGTTGCCTGCAAGGAGCGCGGCGTTAAGCTTGTTTCTCCGTTCCAAGAACTGCTCGATCGGGAAGACGTCTCCTTCCTCTTCCGCTGCGGTCAACGTGATTGCTTGCTCTAGAATAACTTTCCCCACTCCGGTAAGAGGGTTAACCAGCTTAGCCTGAATGACCGCCGAGGCGCTCTCGACGCCTCTAGGTATCGTAACGATGCCGTCTGGCATTACGCTCACGTCCGGGCTACCGGATATTTTCGTCCATTGCACGACCAGGGACGGCACTTCCGTCCCGAAGATGCTTAGACTATACCGGTGTTCAAGACCATCCTCGCTTATGATCGCGTTCGACTTTGCGATCGTGCGGATATAAGCGATCATTAACGCGTTAATGGCCGGTTCATCCTTCTTGAGCTTAAGCTGGAACCCCCGCACGACGGCTCCCACGTCTTCGGACGTTACGCCTAACTTGGTCAGAAGCGAGCTTAGTTTGTAGCTGTCGGTTTCGCCGAGTACCTTGCCCGTTGCCTGAAGCAAAACCGTTGTCATCCTTTTCTGATCCGCAAGCAATTGAGCCAGTTCCCAAGGAGACGAGCTTGAGAGCAGCTCGACGAGCGTGCCTTCGATGCCTTTCCTGCCACCCCCGTCTCCCAAGAAGAAAATAAGGAAATCGCTGAACGTGATGTTCTCGCCGGCGGCCGATTCGATTAGCCTGGCCAACGCAATAAACTCGGGACTCCTTCGAATCGCCCTGAGCTCCGACAATTCGGGATCGTATCGGGCGGAGCCGATCGCTTTAATCAATTTGAGCAGACCGATCTTAGCCGCCTCTTTATCTACCGTTTCGGGAAACCGGGCGCTGATTTTGTTCCAGATCGGGTCGATCAACGGCAAATAAGCGGACTCGTCGAGGCCCGCAATCTCGTTCCGCAAGTTTTGCACGTCCTGAATGTCCGCCGGATCCCCGGAGGCAAGCGCCGCGAACAATTCGTTCAACCGCGTAAGAAGACCGGAGGACGTTATGCTCATCCACTCCGCATACTCATCAATCGGCTGCACTACCGGCGGTACTACTGGAGGCTCTACTGGCGGCAATACCGGAGGCTCTACTGGCGGTTCTACTGGAGGCTCTACCGGTGGCTCTACCGGCGGTTCTACTACCGGCGGCACTACCGGAGGTTCTACCGGCGGTTCTACTACCGGCGGCACAACCGGAGGTTCTACCGGCGGTTCCACTATCCCGCCCGTAGGCGGTTGCGTTCCTTCGGCGTTCGCGATTTGAACCCATCCTAGCTTGTCCGCCACCCCTTTCGGACTGAGCGGCAACCCTCCTAGCGAAGCGGTAAGCACAGTAACCGCAAGCGCCGATAAGGTCGCTTTTGTTCTAAACGTTGTCATCTCTTTCACCTCTACCGGAAATATAGTCTAAAATTGCAGAACGGGCATTTGCTGTTTCACGCCTTGATTCAAGCTGGGACGTCCGACGGAATAATAAACGAAGTCGGTGCCAAGTAAATTTTCTTCCTTAAAAACATTGCGCCCGTCAATCAGAATCGGGCGTTTCATTACCGTCTGCAGCTGTCCGAGGTCCATCCCGGAAAATTCGTCCCATTCCGTCAGCAAGCAAAGCGCATCGGCTCCTTGGGCCGTATCCATTGCGTTATCGCACCATGCGACTCCCTCCTTTCCGAATAAGGTTTGGAAGTTAGCCATGGCTATAGGGTCATAGGCTTTGACCTTCACCCCGTTATCTACCAAATGCCGAATGATTTCCAAAGCCGGCGAATCGCGTACGTCATCGGTATTCGGCTTGAAAGCTAATCCCCACACCGCAACCGTCTTTCCTCGCATTTCGCCGTCGAATATCGACTCTAGCTTTCGGATGACGTTAAATCTCTGATCTTGATTCACTTCCACGACCGAGCGCAGCAGCTTGAATTCGTAATCGACATGGCCGGCGATTTGAATAAGCGCGTGCGTGTCCTTCGGAAAACAGGAGCCTCCATAACCGATCCCGGCTTTCAGGAACGACGGGCCGATTCGCTTGTCGTATCCCATCCCCTCCGCCACCTGCGTCACGTCCGCGCCGACCTTCTCGCAGATGTTGGCAATCTCGTTAATAAACGAAATTTTGGTGGCGAGAAACGCATTCGATGCGTACTTGATCATTTCCGCGCTGCGAATATCGGTAATAACGATTTGTTCGGTCAGCGGCTTATGAAGCAACGCCATCGTTTCGGCGGCGCTTGAACAGTCGGCTCCGATAATAATCCGGTCGGGATGCATCGTATCCTGAATCGCGGAGCCTTCCCGAAGGAATTCCGGCAACGAGATGCTGTCGAAGCGCAAGCTCGTGCGGGACCTTATCAGCGCGGCGATCCGCTCGTTCGTTCCGACCGGCACGGTGCTTTTTACGGCAACGATTTTGTACCCGTTCATCGCTTCCGCGATTTCAAGCGCCGCTTGGTCGATATAAGCGAGATTCGCCTCGCCGTTCGCCAGCGGAGGCGTTCCGACGGCTAAAATAATAATGTCGGAGCGGCGAACGGCCCCGGGCAAATCGGTCGTGAACGAAAGCTTACCCGACTTGCGGTTAGCAACGGCGAGCTCCTTCAGACCCGGCTCATAGATGGGAATGCCGCCGGAGTTCAAGACGTCGATCTTCTCCGGATCCTTATCCACGCAGATGACCCGGTTGCCGAGCTCCGCGAAACAGACGCCGGAGACGAGCCCTACGTAACCGGTACCGATAACCGTGATGTTCATTCTTATCGCCCCTCGAAGTTTGTTTGCACGGTACAAATGAGCATAATCTCGTTCCAATCGAACGCCAGTCGGACGATATCCTCTTCGATAAGCTCGGTCCCGGTCTGCACTTCGATAATGTCCATTTCCGTATCGGCCCGCAAGCTGTGCCGGCTATCTTTGGAAATCGTGATCACGTCGCCGGATTGAATCGGAAACCGTTCGCCGTTAAGAACCATCTCCCCTCGGCCGGATACGACCGTCCATACTTCATCCCTCAGCAGATGATATTGGTAGCTTAGATTACGGCCGGACGCGACGCGGATTCTTTTGGTCAACACTTCTTTGCCGTCCGGATATTTCAAGTAATCGAGCACCCGGTAACGCCCCCAACGCCGCTCCTCGTACATCGGACGCTGATCCGAATGCTTCATCACCTCTTTGATCATCGGACTGGCCGATTTATCCGACACGAGTATGCCGTCCGGACTTGCCGCTACGATCACGTTGGATAGATTAAGCAGCGTAATCGGAATATCGAGCTCGTTGATCACGTGCGTATTGCGGGAGTCGCCGGCCACGATTCCTTTGCCGATCAACGAGGTTTCGATTTCCTCGGTCAGCGTGTTCCACGTTCCGAGATCCTTCCAATCTCCCTCGTAAGGCAGCGCCACGATGTGATTGGACCTCTCCACGATTTCGAAGTCGAAGCTGATCTTCGGAAGTCTGCCGTATTGCTTCGACATCTCTTCGTACTGAATCGGAAATTCGTAAGCGATCAAGATATTGATAAGAAAATCGAGCTTAAACGCGAAAACCCCGCAGTTCCAAAGCGCAGCCCGTTCGATCATCGCTGCCGCTTCTTCTTCGCGGGGTTTTTCTTTGAAGCTATGCACTTTTACGAACGGCTTATCCGCCGGACTCTCGTTGCCCGGTACGATATAACCGTATTTCTCCGAAGGGAACGTCGGTTTCACGCCCATTAGCGCTAAATCCGCGCCGGATTCGTTCAGTACATCCTCAAGCTCCTTCGTCTTATGGAAGAACGATTCGTCGACGTACGGATCGACCGGCATGACGACAACGGTCTCGTTAAGGCTGATGCCCTGCACCGAGTATAAATAGGTAGCCGCCAATGCGATCGCCGGAAAGGTATCCCTTCTTTCCGGTTCGACGATGACTTCGATCTCGCTTCCGAGTTGGCCGTGGATCATCTCTACCTGCGGTTTGCTGGTCGCGATATAAGCATGCTCCCGTAACCCGGCATTGGAAATTTGCCGCCATACCCTCTGTACCATCGACTCCCGCTCGCCCTCGCCGTTGTTAAGCACCTTCAAAAACTGCTTCGATCTCGACTCGTTCGACAGCGGCCATAAGCGTTTGCCCGAGCCCCCGAAAGAAGAACGATTTTCATGGCGTTACCTCCAATCGAGCGGATTGAATTCCGCTGGTCCAAGTTTTGTAGTAATTGGAATTTTTGCCGTACGAGTTGTCGAGCAGCGTGTTGGGCTTGTCCATCAAGCAAGACAAGATATGGCCGTGCAACCTGGAGGTTTGCACGTTCCGGTATCCGCTGAAACGTTTGACGGCTTTGTCCACCAAGTAATCGGTATACTTTCCCCAGATCGCCTGCAATGGCAGCGCCCCGCCGCCTTTTCTCATCATTCTGACAATCATGTAGATCGACTTCTTCTCTACTCGGTTGTACAGGGAAGTCCAATCCAAATAATCGCCCCGTCCGGATTTTTCCAGTTGCTCCTGTTCGCTCGTTTTCTCGATGTCCGTTCGGAAAAAGCATAACAGGTCTTTACCTGGACTGCTTTTTGGCCGGATCGGCCACAGCTGATGAGCCATATCCGGCGATAAATAAACGGAGCATTTATGGAATTTCATGGCTGACATCTCATAAGACAAAGGGTCACGGACAAAGAGGTGAACATCATTGTGCCTGTTAAAAACGAGAGCCGTTCGATCAAATTCCACTTCATACTTGTAATAGATCGTCTGAGGCAAAATGACGATGCGATGCTGCGGGTAGCTCGTAACGATTTTCTCGCGCAGCTTTTGATGAACCGGATAAAGATCGCCGAAATTCCCACCCCCATGCAGCACGATAATGTGATCTTTAGGAATCATTAGCGTCTCGGGAAAATCAAGAACGCTATAACGAGCGCGAACTCGAATATGATTGTCTTTGAAGAAAGCCTCGGTGCCTTTCATGATCAGCAAATCCCCGCCGTTGCTATGAACGGGATAATCGAGGTAATAAATATTGGAACCTTGCGGAACAACGTTCAAAATTTCGCGAAGCTTATTTTTTAATACGTCCATGGGGTGAACGTTAGATACGTTTGGCATTTCAACGCTCTCCTTTGCGTAGGCTTCTCTCTTTAATCCGCTCCATTAAAAAACGAAAATCGTTTTTATCGAACAGCATGCCTCTAATCCTCACATTGAACGTCATTCGAAGCGCCGCCATCGTCACGATCATCCGGATCACGGCGCCGATCAATAGAGCAAAAGCGATTCCGTTCAGCCCGTATAACGGAGTGAACAGGAAAAACAATCCGATCGTCGCCGCAAGGGCGATGAGTTGCCTGATCAGCACGAGCCCGGGCCGCCCCATCGCGTTAAACGCGGATGCGAGAATCCATGAACCCCCTCCCAGAATACATTCGAAGGAAAGGAGATAGAATGCGGTGGTCGCCTCAAGAAACGGCGCGCCGAACAGAATACCCATGAGGAAACGTCCTATGAGCATGCTCGGGATAACGACGATCGTCATTAAGATCAAAGACAGCCTGAACGCCCGACCGACCGTCGCTATGATTCGGTCCTTATCCATCCCGGTTACTTTCGGGAAGATTACGTTCGTAATGGCCGTCTGAACGACGTTGAACACCCGGGAAAGCGCGAAGACGACGGTGTAAAGGCCAAGATCCTTCGCCGTCAGCAGGGACAGAATGATGATTTTATCGAATTGGGAATAAAGAGTGCCGAGCAATTCAACCCCGAACACTTTACTGCCGTATCCGAACAATGCCCTTGCTGCCGATAAGTTTCCTAACCCTTTGAACCAATCGCTTCGGATTACGTCCCCTACGCCGTACAAGGACCAAGTCATGACGAGCATGCTAGTCACGAGGAAAACCAGCGCGGCGAGATCGATCGTTGTATTGCCGACTGCCCACAGCGCAAGCAATCCGGCCAAGTTGCATAGCGGAACGTACAAGCGAACGCCGTTGTACACCTTGAAATTGTTCCTGCTCTGCGCCAGCGCCGAAATCAAATTAACCGCCAGAATAATCGGCAGCATAAACACGGTATACCATCGCGCGATTTGAATAACGGCTTCCGAATAATTTCCGAGCCAAACGGGAAGCCAGATCCAAGCGACGATGCCGACGATGATGCTGACCGGAATCTGGAACAGGAACCCCGCCCTTACGAAGTCTTCTCCGCGGCCTTTGTTTTGCTTCATGTTATAGATCAACGAGGTCGGCAGCCCGAAGCCGACCAGACCCGCTAACAACGTCGGCCAGAAAAGAATGGCCGAGAATTCCCCTTTGCCGACGACGCCGAACATGCGGGCCGTCACGATCGAGGTAAGCGTAGTGATAACCATCACCAGCAGATTGGTCGCGCTCGTGCGGAGAATCGTTTGAAAGAGACCGTCTCCCTTCCAAACTCTTTGAATGGCGTGTTGTGCCATAATTCCTTTCAACCCCTACCGTTATAGCGCAGGATACCGACAAGAGACCCGTTGCGGTAACAAATTTTGACGATCTGCCGGATGAATTTCTTATTCTGGAAAATCGTGAACGATAACGACCCGACTGCCTGCATCATTCGAATCGTATGCTTAGCGACGGCCGCGACGCTTTTGTCCTGCCGCTTTACCGCATCGCTCACCCCCTGCCAGAAAATCCGCTTCAAGAACCATTTCTTCGTCGTTCGTTCCTTGGCGATCTTATGTCTGACGGAAGCATACGACGTATAGTAAACCTTGTACTTCTCGCGAAGTCTCGCGATCAGCTCGCTTTCCTCGCTCGACAGCAGATTATTGCCGACCCTTCCCAAGTCCTCGCGGAACGGCTTGATATGGTCGAAGACGCTCATCCGGAACGCGACGTTCGCGCCGTAAGGAATCGATGGGGAAGGCATTTCCTTCACCCCGTTCGAGTAATCGAGAATCGTGAACACCGAGCGGTATTCCTCCGGAATCCAATCCGGTTCGGCGGCTTCCCAGACGGGATCGATTTTGCCGCCGACGCAGCCGATGACCGGATCTCTTTCGAAGACGTCCACGATGTGTTGCACCCAATGGCTCGAAGCAAGGGCATCGTCATCGAGAAACAAAATGAACTCGCCGTTCGCCTCCCGTATCGCCCTGTTGCGGGCAACCGACAAGCCGAGCTTGTTCTCGAGAATATAGCGTACTCTCGGACCGTGACGCCGTCTCAAATCGTTCACGACCTGTGCCGTATGATCCGTGGACCGGTTGTCGATGACGATAATTTCGATCGCCTTTTTATCGAAGTTCTGCGTCAGAATACTTTCGATCGCCTCTCCCGTATCTTTGGCCCGGTTGTGAGTGCAGATGGCCACCGTAACCTTCATCGTTCATCCCCATCCTTGATAAACGTTTTTAATCTTTTCCGCGATCGCGCTCCATTCCAATTCCTTCAGCACCTCGTCATACTTCGGCGCTTTTCCTTCCCTTTTCGCGTTTAACGCTTTTTTCATCGCGTTCGTAAGCCCGTTAACATCGGACGGCTCGTAACCGACGACCATGTCTTCCCTGAAATATTCGCCGATGAAGTCGTTGTCCGGCATGACGATCAGCTTCTTGAACGACAGCCCGAGAATCGCGGAACCCGATGTCGTGATCTCTTTGTAAGGCATCACCATCACATCGGCGGCGTTGATCAGATCGGCAACCTCTTCATTCGGGATAAAACGTAAATCCAGAATGATATTTTCGGTATCTCCCAAACTTCGCAAATACGCCGCCATCTCTTCGTCCGCTTTTCCCGCAATGATCAGGAAGGTTCGTTTCGTCTTCAACGCGTTAAAAGATTCGATCAAATTCTCGATGCCCTTATAAGCTTTGATCGCGCCGAGAAACAAATACACGTCGTCGTCCTCGCTAACGTTATATTGTCGTCTGACATCCGTTCCGTACGGCTTGTATACGCCCAAATAGTGGCCATGTTTAACAACGTATAGCTTCCGTGCCGGGACGTTGAATTCCATCATGACCTTCCGTTTTATCGACTCCGACGCGACAATCAGCTTACTGCAAAATCGGCAGATCAGAGTTCGCATGAACCGCTCCATCTTAGGGTACTTCGCGTGATGCGGATACAGGTTATGAATCGTCCATATCAGTTGCACGTTCCTCAGCTTCAAATAGAGCATCGTCAGCACGAAAATAAAAGATTTCACGATAAACAGCAGCCGATTCCGATTCTGGTAAGCGTGATGCATCCAGTGGATATGGACGATGTCCCCCGATTTCGCTCGACCAACCTGCAGCATTAGCTTGCCGTGTCGCAAATCCGCAATGTCCAACCCTGCTCCGCTAAGCGAATCGGTCAACAAATCATTGTAAAAATTCAGTTCGCTCGATTTCGGCCACATCCATACTCTCATCTTCCGCCCTCCCTATTTCCACCGGACATTCGATTTGATCGCTTTAGCCGGTATCCCCGCTACAAGCGTATGGGGGGCTACGTCTTTCGTTACGACGGACCCGGCCGCCACGACGGCTCCGTTACCGATCGTAACGCCTTTCAAAATGGTAGACTTGCAGCCGATCCAAACCTCGTCGCCGATAACGATCGGCTTCGTCGAAGAGGTACCCGCGATTTCATGATAATCGGTATCCGAAATGACCACGTCCCATGAGATCGCGCAGCCCGTGCCGATCGTCACCGATTGCTTGGACATGATCTCCGTCCGACGGTTAATGTAAGTCCGGTCGCCGATGACGATTTCCGCTCCGGGTTGATCCAGATAGAAATTGACCCTGTCATAGAGCATGACCCTGTTGCCGATTATGAGTTTCGTATTGCTGCATTTCGAAACAACATGAGAACCGGATACTTGGAGCATTGAACCGGTTTTCGTCGTTCGGAATGCGAATATGGCGCCTCTTAGAAGACGGTTGGCTTGTTTTAACGCATGCTTTAGGTTGCTCACTCCCCCACTTAGCCCCCTTTCTGCATCGTTCGCCTAATGCGCCGCCGCGGTTCAGTTGTATCTGCGAATCCAATCGTTCGGAACGTTGATTTCGCGTATCGCCTTGGCGGGCGTGCCCCCGGCCAGCACGTTAGCCGGGATATCCCGCGTTACGATGCTGCCGGAGGCGATTACGGAGTTAGGTCCGATCGTAACGCCGGCCAAAATGACGGCCCCTCTGCCGATCCAAACATTTTCCGAAATGATTACTTCTTTGCTTGCGCACGGATCATCCGCATCTACCGGGTGATAATTCGAGTCCATAATATTAACCATCGGTCCAATGATCGTATTGCTGCCGATCCGTATGGATTTCGTGCAACCGATGTCCAAGCCGTAATTAAAAAAAACGTTGTCCCCTATCCACAGCTCCGCCTTATTACCAACCGTTACGGAAGACGGAAACGGTTTGGCGTGAAAGGAAACGTTCCTCCCGATAATAAACTCGCCTTTGTTGCTTACGGATAATTTCCCCGAGATCCGCCCCAGTCTGCCGACCGAACTGGTTTTGATCGGCAGTATGACCGCGCCCTTCAGGACGGCCAGCAGCTTGCCGAACCGGATCTGCTTGTATTGGACATTCATAGAATCATCCCGCCGTCTCCGCCTTCATCTTCCGAGCCAATAACGAATGGTAGGTGTTCTCCACCTTCCGGGCGATTGCCTTCATGTTAAAGTCGTTCATGACGTTAGCGTATCCTTCGTTTGAAAGCTCCTGATGGTTGACGCCTTTATCGTAGACGCGCCGAATGGTTCGATATAACTCTTCGACATCGCCGTCCTTCACGATAAAACCGCCCTTCGTTTCGCGAATGATTTCCGGCGCTCCGCCCGAATCCGATACGATGACGGGCGTCTGCGCGAGCAGCGACTCGATAATGACTCTGCCGAACGGCTCGTTTAACGAGAAGTTAACCGTAAGATCGCAATCTTTCATCACGTCGAGAGGGTTAGGGCTGTAGCCGTAAAAAACGATGTTCTCCTCCAACCCGTAAGCGATGACCTTCCGGATCAAGTCGTTATAATAGTCTTCCGACCCGTCCACGGACGTGTCGCCTACGATGAGCAGCTTCCAGTTATACCTTTTGTTGTCGGCCATCTTTTTGACGGCCTCGATGACGAGATGGTATCTCTTCCACTCCACGATTCGTCCGAACATCCCGATGACGAGCGTGTCGTCCTCCATCAGGATTCGGCTCTTAGGCGTTAATGCCGAATCCGGATCGATGCCGTTGTAAATGATCGTCTTGTTGCTGCCCCGGATGGAATTCGCCACGAAGTGCGAGATGCAGATCACCTGGTCGAAAAACCTTGGCAGCACATGGTTAAACATTCTCAAATGCGTATGATCCCTGTGGTGCCATACCAGCTTGCTCTTCGTCATAAACTTGAGCGGAGCCGTATACCAAGGCGCCCGCCACCCGTTCGCGTGTATAATCTCGATCCGGTTTTTCTTCACGAAACGCTTGATGCGCAGCAGCGTCTCCAAGTACCCGAGGCCGAGCTTTTGTTTGATGCTGTTCAGCCGAAGCGGGAAATGCTCGTACTCCGTCTTGATTTCATTCAAATACGCCGCATCGCCGGGACTTAACAAATAAATCCGGTATTTCGCCGTGTCCAAGTAATTGATCAGGTGAATCAGGCTTTGCTCGGCGCCGCCTTTCTTATCCGCGTGGGTGACGAACAATACGTTCGTTTTTCCGTTTTCCATTCAGCGCACCTGCTTTATCGGGTAGATGGGAGTTAACGAACGGATGTAACCGTTCAGCACCTCTTTATGGTTATAGTGCATGCGCAAGAAATTTTGCGAAGAATCCGCCAAAGCCTTAGCCGAGTGAGGATTGTCGAACAAGTACTTGATCTTCCGATAAAAGGCCTCCGGCTCGTCGGCTATCAAGATATGCTCGTTCTTCACGAGACCCGTGCCTTCGTATCCGATCGAGGTGGAGATGACCGGCAAGCCGTTCTGAATCGCTTCGATCGTCTTCAGCTTTACGCCGGCTCCGTTCTGCATCGGATTAACGAACAAGTACCCTTGTTTGTATATGTCATCCAGACTCTTCGGAGAATCGTGTACGATCACGTTGGTCAGATCGTATTGATCCAGCCAGCTTAAGCTCATCTTCCTGCTATTCCCGGCTACGATGAATTTGTAGTCGGGCTCCCGCAGCATCAAGGGATGAACATGAGCAAGATACCACTGGATCGCTTCCCGGTTATTCGGCATGAATAACGAACCGATAAACACGACGTTCTTCCCTTGGAACGTGCCGGAACCGAAATTCCCCAGAGATACCGGAGGCGGCAAAAATTGGCTCCGTGCCGAAGGATGCCGTTTTTGGAAGGTTTCGAACTCCTTGTTCGAGATAAACAAATATTTGTCTACCTTCTCCAGCATCTTCTTCTGCAGCCGGGCGAACTTGCCGCTTTCCATGCGGTAATAGAGCTTGTGAATGACGTTTCTCGTGCTTCTGGCAAGCGCTTTGAAATAGACCGCTTCGTCGTTATGAACCCGTAAGATGACGCTGTCGTGCCTGATCTTCGGATTGTCCAGGATCGGATACACATAATCGCCTTCAAGCAGCACGTAATCGTAATCGCCGTCGACGTCTACATGCCTTAGCTCGTCTCTCGATCGCGCTTGCATCGGAGTCGCGTGCATGAAATCCGCCAGTTTGCTTCTGCGGTCGCAAAGCTTAACTTGCTCGACATAAGCGCTAACGGCTTCCAAATCCGCCTCGGAAGGCTTCTCTCTTCCGCACACGGCGAGATGGATCCTCCAACCGAGCTCCGCCAAAACCTTAATCCTTCCCCAAGTGTCGACCCTTGCGCCATGATCGGCAGGGTAGGGGAAATCGCTGCAAACAATAAGTATTTTCATTTCGCCACCCTCGGTCTATTGGAATGATTGATTTCGTTCTGACCTAGAAAGAAGCTGATAAAGGCGAAGAGCAGCCATACCTCGTATTTGATCTCCAAAGCCACGAAGAGCAAGGAAAGTAAAATAAAAACAAGAGCCAGAAACAATATCGAGCTGGATTTCACTTTGACGATCAAATTTCTGGCCATGAGATAGAAGAACGCGACGGAGAAAATTCCGCCGAACATGACCCACTGGAAAAAACCCGATTTGACGCCTAAATTTTCATCCGAATTCGAATATTGCAGAAGCTCTCCGGCATTGATCTGACCAATGCCGAACATCCGGTAGTAAAATTGGGACATGAGGTTGATCGAGTCGTTCACGTACTTGTCGAAATACATCAAGTAGGCTCCCGTTCCGACGCCCAGCGGGTTGTGCAGGACGGTAGCCAACGAGATAATAATCGTCCCCATTCTCGTATAGGACGACGTATAGTTCTCGATATCGTTGCTGAACGAGCTGACCACCCCCGCCGAAAAATACGCGATGAAATAATACATCGCCACGATTGCCGACAAGAGCAAAATGAAGTTTTTCTTCTTCCTGAAATCCAGAAATTTGATCATCGTGACGACGAGCGTCAGCAAGCTTACGATCAGGAAGCCTTTGGATCCCGTGACGAACAAGTAGAACAGGAAAAACCCGGAAACGTAAACGATCGATAACGTCTTGGCAAAGCCGCCCAGATACCGGGTCAGATAAACCAGTATCGAAGCGTACACGACGATGATGGATCCCGTCGTACTGCTTTCGGAAGTCAGCAGCCTCACCCTCCAATAAGGATGGCTCCCCGCATGAAAGGATGAGAGCGCGTGCGGTATGCTCATGAGCTCTAAAATCATAATGAAGATCAATAGCGTAACGACGGAGAAGAAGCACGCATACAGCACTTTGTAGCTTTTTATTTTCGAGAATACAAGCTGCATATGCCGGATGTAGAACAAGATCAGGATGAAATAGATTAACACCTTCACCGCTTTGCCCAGCAGATTTTCCGAACCGAAGCTGTAGCTGCCCTGCATGAATTGCACGAAAACGTAGACGATGCTAACGAAGCTCAAATAGAGAATAAAAGCGAACAAATACTTCTGCAGCTTCGAAGCGAGCATCACTTTCTTGTATTTCGCTAGCATCGCTACCTCGCAAAAAATAAAGAGAGGAAACAGCACGATGATCGGCGACCTGCCTATCTCGCCGATCGTGTTCACCAGCGGAAAATCTTGATAGACGGTAAGCACCAGCAAGAGAACCAGATACAGAGGCAAAAACCTAGACATATCTTTTCACGGAGACGGAATACCGGTCGGTCGGTTTGCTCTCCGCGGCTTCGTACAGTCTTTCGATTTGACGGTTCATTTTATCCGAATGGAATTTCTCGTTAAAAACCTTCCGGCCCGCTATTCCCATCTCTTCCAGCTTGCTCTTATCCAACCCTCTCAAGATGTTCGCCAGCTCTTCCTTGTTATCGAAATCGAAAAGATAGCCGTTGACGCCGTGCTGAACGATTTCCGGAAGCGCGCCCCGGTTGCTGGCGATGACGGGCTTCTTATTCCGAAGCGCTTCGATCGCGACGAGGCCGAACCCTTCCCAGCGGGAAGGAACGACGATGGCATCGCAAGCTTTCATGTACCGGTCGATCTCCGAATTGTCCACCCAGCCGACCTTGATCGCGTTATCCGGATATCGATACTCGCATTCCTTCAATACGGTGTCTCCGACGAGATAGAGATGAATATCCGCGAATTTATGCTCGTTGAATAATTCCAGCAACAGATCGAAGCCTTTCTGCCGGTCGAAACGGCCAACGAACAGCAAGTTGATCTTCTCCTTCCGAACCGCGAACGGCGCAAGCTCCGAAACCGCGGAATCCGATACCCCGTTATGCACGACGACGGATTTCTTGGCCGATATGCCGTAATCCATGGCCATCTCGTATTCATGGTTCGAGATATGGATAATGTGATCCGTCTTCAGGGACAGCACCTTCTCCACGATGGCGAACAGCTTTCTTTTCCAACTCTGAGTGTCCATTAGAAAAGCCCATCCGTGCGAGCAGTAAATGACGACGGGGCGCCGTTTCTTGAAAAAAAGCAACGTTCGCAGGAAGAAACCCGCGAACGTTCCATGGACATGAATGATATCGGGATTGATTTCTTTTATTTTCCGATCGATCGATTTCATCGTTTTGAGAATGTAGGAAGGTTTCCTCTTGTACGGGTACATGAACACCCTGTCGGAGTTGATCCGCAAGAAATCCGGGTTGGAGTTCAACTCGGAAACCATCAAGTAGATATCATGGTTATCCGATTGGTACTTCAGCACTTCATTTATATGGGTTCCCACGCCGCCCTTAGTAAACTCCGATAGATGAAGAACCTTTGTCATGATCTCGCCTCCGTTCGCTGATTTACGATGCACCCCTGGAGCTTATAATGGTTACCACCGTTTTCAAAATGATTTTGATATCGAACCAAATCGACTTCTTCTCGATATAAGCAATGTCCAATTCGACCATTTCCTTAAAGCCGATATCGTTTCTTCCGCTGACCTGCCACAGCCCCGTGCATCCGGGCGTGACGGACAAACGCTTCTTGTCGTAAGTCGTATATCCGTCCACTTCCATCCGGGATGACGGTCTGGGACCGACGAGCGACATCTCTCCCTTAAGAACGTTGTAGAATTGCGGCAACTCGTCGATGCTCGTCTTTCGAATGAACTTTCCCACTCTCGTAATGCGCGGGTCGTCCTTGATTTTGAACATCGCTCCGCTAATGAAATTTTTGTGCAGCACGTCCTTCAGCTTGTCCTCCGCGTCGGTGCACATCGAACGGAATTTATATATCCGGAAAGGCTGCTCGTTCTTGCCGACTCTTATCTGGGAGAAAAAAACCGGCCCTTTGGGATCCTCCCACTTGATACAGATCGCGACGATGAGGAACAGCGGACTCAAGACGATTAAACCGAATAGCGAACCGACAATATCGATCGTCCGTTTAAGCAGCGAATGAAGCTTATTCGCGCGAGGTTTCTTTCGTTCGATCGCTGCATTCTTATAATATTCAGACGCGCTCACGACCGCATCGTCCCGATATTGCGGCGTCATTATCTCTCACTCCTTCCTAGTATTAATCGTTTGCCGAGCTCTCGTTCCATGATCTCCCCCAATTCCGCCATAAGTTGATGTTTCAGGTCGTTATTTCGAAGCGCAAAATCGATCGTCGTCATAATAAAGCCAAGCTGTTCGCCTACGTCGTAACGAGTTCCCTGGAAGTCGAAAGCGAAGACGCCTTGATCCTCGTTCAGCTTCTGAATCGCGTCGGTCAGTTGAATTTCTCCGCCCGCTCCTCGCTCATGCCGGCCTAAGTATTCGAAAATATCGGGAGTCAGGACGTATCGGCCCATGATCGCCAGATTGGATGGCGCCTTGCCTTTCGGCGGCTTCTCCACAAAACGGTTCACGTGGTACAGATTATCGATTCTTTCGCCCGGATCCACGATCCCGTAACGATGCGTCTGGTCCACGCATACCGTCTGAACGCCGATAACCGAACGGCCCGTTCGTTCAAACTGTTCGATGAGTTGCCTCGTGCACGGAACGTCCGCTTCGACGATATCGTCTCCGAGCAGAACCGCGAACGGCTCGTCGCCAATGAAGTTGCGGGCGCACCATACGGCGTGTCCCAGCCCTTTCGCTTCTTTCTGCCTAATATAATGAAGATTAACGTTCGATGATTTTCTGACCTTTTCCAAGATGTCGAGTTTGCCTTTTTCCTCTAAAATGTGTTCCAGCTCGAATGCGATGTCAAAGTGGTCTTCGATCGCCCGTTTGCCTTTGCCGGTCACGACGATAATGTCTTCGACACCCGATTCGATCGCTTCTTCCACGATGTACTGAATGGTAGGCTTATCAAGAATGGGAAGCATTTCTTTCGGCATCGCTTTCGTTGCCGGTAAAAAACGGGTACCAAGCCCTGCTGCGGGGATAATCGCTTTTCTCACTTTTGCCATTTTGATTTCACCCTATCCTGTTTTTTTGTCTATGGATCAAGTTAACCTCTTACAATGGGCATCTAACCCTTCCTCACGTCATACCCTTGACGATGAACGTCTAAGGTCGGCTGACCCACAGCATGACCGAGTGCCTCCGGTGATAGAGGTGCAGGAGACATTACCTAACCGTTGACTCTTATAAAATGTTCGGATGACCGATGTTCAGATAACCGATGCTAGCTTTCGTTCTTCTCTCCGTAATAGTAGTAATAGGAGTCGGCATGCTTGCGGTTGACGTTATTGAGAACGACGCCGAGCAGTTTGGCCTTCACGTGATCCAGAGAAGCCTTCGCTTTGAGCGCGACTTCTTTTCTCACTTTGCCGGAATCAACGACGAGAACGACGCCATCGCTTTGCGCCGCTACGATCTGGGCGTCCGTTACGAATAAGATGGGCGGCGTATCGACGATGATCATGTCGTACATCCCTTTCGTCGTGTCCAGAAGCGCCGCCATTCTCTTCGAGGAAAGCAACTCCGAAGGGTTAGGCGGCGTAGGGCCGGCGGGAATGAGCGATAGGTTGTCCGTGTTGGTATGTTGGATGACTTCTTGCAACTCTCTTTGATTGAAGAGAGCCGACGTCAAGCCGAATCGATTGGATTTACCGAAAATATGATGCTGCGTCGGCTTTCGTAGATCGGCATCGATCAGCAGCACCCTTTTGTTCGTTTGGGCAAAAGCGACGGCCATGTTCGCGCAAGTCGTACTCTTTCCTTCGCTAGGGTTGGAAGAGGTAACCATGATGATCTGCTGCGATTGGTCGATGGACGAATACTCGATGTTTGTCCTAAGTATCCGATAACCTTCGGAAATCGGAGATTTAGGATTCGTTTCCGTAATCAGGTTCCATTTAGGTATCAAGCGAGACATGTTTTTCCCTCCCGGCCGTTCTCGTTAGCGGGGTTTTGCCTCCGCGTTCAATCGCATCCCGTTCTTGAAACCTCGGAATCGAAGTCAGCACCGGAACCCCCAGCAGCGATTCGATATCTTCCTCGGATTTGATCGTGTCGTCCAAATAATCGAGCAGGAAAGATATGCCTACGCCCAGCATCAACGCCAGCATGAAAGCGACGGCAATATTCAACTTCGGATTCGGGGCAACGGGACCGCGATGCTCCTTCGGATCGGCAAAGTCCAACACCGACACGTTGTCGACCTTCATCAACCCGGGAACCATCTTCTGAAAAACGACCGCGACCGCGTTCGCGGCATTCGCTGCCTTCTCATAAGAATTGTCCCGGACCGATACGGACATCACTTGCGTTTCGTTCACCGAGCTTACTCTTACTTTTCCGATGAGATCGCCGTACGACATATTAAGATCCGGGTAGTCTTTGACTACGTTTTTCATAATGCGCGGCGTTCTTATAATTTCTTTATAGGTTTTGATCAGCCCGATCGTGGAATTAATGGAGCCAACGTCGATACTCGGAAGCAATGAACTGCTGTCCTTGTACTGGTTGACGATCAGCTTGGCGGAAGCTTCATACTGGGGTTGAATGAAGTAATAGGAATAGATTCCGACGGACAGACAGCTGACGATAATAATCAAAACGATCAATAACAACCTTCTTTTCACGATGATCCAATATTGTTTTAGCTCCAAATCGTCTCCTCCGTTACTGGTTAAGTCATCTTTTCGATGTGGTTGATAAAGTTATTCATTTCGAAATTTTAATATAAATAGTTATTCAATTCGAGAACTTACGGGCGTGAAATATTCATAGAAGTTTCCATCCTCATGAACGAAAGATCTCCTTATGAATATGATAATTACTTAATTATTCATTTCGCGAACAAATGGGCGTGGCTTCATCTAAGAATAACCCTGTCGCGACAATTGTACTTGCGGTTAGTTCAGCTCTTGTCTCCCCGTGTTCATAAAATCGTCGACCGTTCCGCCATTCATGACGTAATCCATCATGTCTTCCAATCCGGCTTCAAGCCCCATTTTCTTCAATAGCTGCGATACCAGTTCGGCCATGTCGACGGACTCGTTGCGGGGGAGATAACCCGTATACATAAGGAGCTCGGATAACGATCTGCACTCCTCATGCCTTTCTTGATTGAATAGGGAAGGATCTTCGGATAATATTTTCAAAAATTGCTTCAGCCTTACTTGCTTCTGCTCCTGATTCGAAACGTTCATCTTTAATCTCCTCCACTCATCAAGTAACACCATCATTTACATCGGAATAATGGTGCATCATTATAACAAGATTAGCTTGCTACAACTCGACATAGAATTCAACCTATATTAGGAGGTTTTAATAATAGTAAAATATCATTCATTTTAGAAATTTTTAACTTTCTTTTTGCGCGGGGCACAGGGCAATCGCTTTGCGAAATTGAATCAACCACACCGCTATTTCGCTCCGCGAGCGGGTTTCTGGAGAAATAAGGGTGCTGGGCACCGCTATTTCGTCCCGCGAGCGGGTTTTTGGTGAAATAAGGGTGCTGAGCACCGCTATTTCGCCCCGCGGGCAGGTTTTTGGTGAAATAAGGGTGCTGAGCACCGCTATTTCGTCCCGCGTGCGAGTTTCCGGAGAAATAAGGGCGCTGAGCACCGCTATTTCGCTCGTTCTCTAACTTGAAAGGAACAGTTACGGTTAACCCTTCAGATTTGCTCATCCTTATCGTTTCGTAGCGACTGCCTGGTACGGGGCATTTAGCGACTTGACAGCTAATCTCCCTCGTGAATTTAATTATGCCATAGAAATCGGAATTTCAAGAGGGAATAAAGACATGGTGCCGTTTAGACATTCTTGCTCATTTTCATAACTGTTTTCATATGAATTTCTTTCCTTTTTTATTCCGATAAAGATCATTCTTCGCCGTGGAAGCGCTTAATTATTTAATTTCAATTTTCAGACTTTAGGTCTTCGTTTTATTCGTGACTCAATCGTCCCATTCCTTATAACAAAAAGGAAATCGAATATCTATTCGTAACTTGGATCGTTGAAGGAGTCATCAATAATCCCTCTGATTTCGCTCAAAAGAGGGACTATTGGCTACCGTCCCGGAAAGACTAGGCAAAAAAACCCAATCCCGATTTTTTACATCGCTATTCGGGGCTATTATCGAACCAAAATAAACGTTTTTATTAACCGAAATGCTAAAAAAACCTAGCTTTTCCTCCCAAAACGAGGTGCGCTTGGTTCCCGAAACTGTTTTATTGAAGGTTTAGAGAAATCCGTTTCAGTCCTTTTTCCCGATTATAAGAATTTGTATCGGGATTATCCTACTAATCGAAATCAAACGGAAATACATCTTCGGTATCACGAACACCTCCTGCTAAATGACCGCTTCGTCTACTCATTTACCGCTAAAATAGGAAATGAAACGGCGGAGAACGCCATCGGTTAACGGCGCCGCATCCGGTTTGCCGACAAAAGGCCGATCTTCGGCCACGCATAACGCATTGTTCAGGAAATAGTTCTCCCACTGCTCCCCCATGCGCTCGCGAACGACTTCATAGGCTTCGCGCAACCGAAACCCTCTTCGGTCAAGATGATGGGCATCGGAAGAGACGACATGAATGAGGCCGCTTCTGCAAAGAGACCAAGCGGATTGCTCGATTCGTCGGCCGAAACCTCCAAGCAACGAGTGGGTCGTCACTTGAGCGAAAGCCCCCTTCTCGATTAATTCCGCGAGCCGCTCCGGTTGCTTCACGACTTCGGCATTACGCTCGGGATGAGCGATGATAGGTTTTAAGTTCAGGATAAGGAGCTCGTGAATCAGCTCGATCATCTCTTTGGGAATACGCGAAGAAGGCATTTCTATTAGCACATATTCGGAGCCGGCCAATGGAAGCAATTCTTCCCTGTGCCATGCCTCTAGCAGGTCGTCATGCACCCGAATCTCTTGTCCGGGTCTAATCGTAATCGGTACGCCTGCGGTTATTAACCGTTCGTTAATAAGACGGGTATGCTCCTTCACTTCGACCGCTTTATTATTGTAGCGACCGTTAGCGTGGTGCGGCGTCGCTATCAGGGTCGTAATTCCCTCATCAACTGCTGCACGCGCCATATTCAAAGTATCCTCCCAATCGTTTGCTCCGTCATCCAATCCGGGAAGTATGTGCGTATGAATGTCTATCATGCTGATCATCGCTCCCTTGACAGATCAATGGGGTCAAGCTCGCCCGGAAGGCAAACTTGACCCCATTCTATCACACGAAAACCGATTTATCAGCATATGTTGCCCAAAGTCATTCGCAACGAACGTTACAGGCGGGCTTCCAACGCTTTCTTCTGCTCTTCAAAGCCCGGTTTGCCGAGCAACGCGAACATGTTCTTCTTGTAAGCTTCGACGCCGGGTTGATCGAACGGATTGACGCCAAGCAGATAGCCGCTCACGCCGCAAGCGATCTCGAAGAAGTAAACCATATATCCGAACGTATACGGGCTCATGTCCGGTAGATTAACGATCAAGTTAGGTACGTTGCCATCGGTATGCGCCAGCAAAGTTCCCAAGAACGCCTTCTTGTTAACGAAATCGAGCGTTTCGCCGGCAAGGAAATTCAAGCCGTCCAAGTCGTCCTCGTTTTTCTGAATCGTAATTTGTTCGGAAACTTGGCCGACTTGCAGCACCGTTTCGAAAATAATCCGGTTGCCCTCTTGGATGAATTGTCCCATGGAGTGCAAGTCCGTCGAGAAATCAACGGAGGAAGGATAGATCCCCTTGTAGTCTTTGCCTTCGCTTTCGCCGTATAACTGCTTCCACCATTCCGATACGAAGTGCAATCCCGGCTCGTAGTTGACGAGAATTTCTACCGCTTTGCCCTTACGGTACAACGCGTTACGAACCGCGGCGTATTGGTACGCTTGGTTCTCGCCCAGGTTCGGATTGTTGTAAGTCGTAGCGGCATCTTGCGCGCCCTTCATCATCGCCTCGATGTCGATGCCGGCTGCCGCGATCGGCAATAGGCCAACCGCTGTCAATACGGAGTAGCGTCCTCCGACGTCGTCCGGGATAACGAACGTTTCATAGCCCTCTTCCGTAGCTAATACTTTCAACGCTCCGCGAGCCTTGTCGGTCGTCGCGTAGATCCGTTTGCGGGCGGCTTCCTTGCCGTATTTGTTCTCGAGCGCTTCGCGGAAAATACGGAATGCGATCGCCGGCTCCGTCGTCGTTCCCGATTTGGAGATAACGTTGATCGACCAATCTTTGCCTTCCAGCGCTTGCAGTAAGTGAGTCACGTAAGTCGAGCTGATATTGTTGCCCGCGTAGAAAATTTGCGGCGTCTTGCGTTGTTCCTTCGATAACGTGTTGTAGAAGGAATGCTGCAGCATTTCGATCGCCGCGCGCGCGCCCAGGTACGATCCGCCGATACCGATTACGATAAGAGCGTCGGAGTCGGATTGAATTTGCTTGGCCGAGCTCTGAATACGAGCGAATTCTTGCTTGTCGTAATCGAACGGCAGGTTGATCCAGCCCAGATAGTCGGAGCCCGCGCCCGTTCCGTTATGTAATTGCTCATGCGCCAGCTTGACTGCCGGCGCGAGATTGTCGATCTCGTGTTGTCCGACGAATTGCAACGCCTTGGAATAGTCGAATTGAATGGTTTTGCTCATTTCTCTCTCCCTTTCGCGACCTCGAACGGTCTTAGCACATTAGATATAGAATACTGAATAAACGCGGATGGCACAAGCAAGCAACGATGAAGGTTTGATGAAGATTGCTTATCGAGGTTGCTTCTGTATAAGTTGAACGAGATACTTTCTGATCATTCACCGAATTCCAAGCCGTTTTTGTCGGAGACGATTCGGAAAAGTATAGCAAATTTTATACTTTCTGAATCGCGGAACAAGGCCAGCCGTCTTCACGGCTGACCTCATCTCCGACCCGGTTGAAATTATCGTTTGCGTACTCCGATGATTAATTTTTCAGCAGTCTATCGATGACTGCAGCGGCTTCGGCTCGGCTGGAATTGCCGGATGGAGCGAACTTGCCTCCGTGTCCAGTAACTAGCTTCAGAGCAGAAGCTGCTTTTACGGAATCCAGAGCCCAAGCGGATATCTGCGATTGGTCTTGATAGCGTAACGCAAAAGCGTTATTCGTCTTTGCATGCTTTTTCTCCCATGCGCGCATGAGCATAACCGTCATTTCTTCGCGCGTGATCGAACCGTTCGGATCGAATAGGCTATCGCTTTTGCCATTGATAATTCCCGCCTTGCTTGCAATGGTGATCGCATCCACGTACCAAGCTTTAGCGTCAACGTCAACGAACGATAATGTTCCTTTCTCCGACAATCCTAACGCTCTTACCAGCATTGCCGCGAATTCGGCTCTCGTCACGGATCGGGCTGGCGAGAACTGCGTGTCGGAAGTGCCGAGAACGATACGTTTCGCGGCTAACGCTTGAATCGCAGCTTCGGCCCAGTGACCTGACGGCACATCCGTATAAGCCTTCTTCATCTCGAGAATCGCGTATTGGCTGAAATGGGAAACTTCCGCGACCAACTCCCCGTTCTCGAGAGTGCCTCCGATGTAAGTCAATTTCCCGTCGTCCGAAATATAGTAGATTGCGGAGAGTTCCGCATTCGAAGAAGAATTCAGCTTCAATCGAATGACGATCGGTTTGTCGAACTTCTTGAGCGGCAACGTCGTTCCGTCCTTCTTAACAAGTGCAAGAGTGATGTCGAACGCCGCACCGGCGACTTTCCATTCTGCATCTCCGTTAGCTTGCTGCCCCTTCAACAAGCCGCCTATCCGATCGGTAATCGGATCAACCTTCAGAACTAGCTTGGCGTCTTGCCTATCTGCTTCGTTCATTAGGCTGGACCATTCCGTGAGCATTGCGCCCGGTAATCCGATCGAGAACGCGTCCATGCGAATGACGAGTTCGTTTTGCCCCAATTGCGATGCGCTCTTAATCGGTACGATGACCGACTTTGCGCTCTCCGGCACGTTAATAACCGCTTCATCTCTATTGGAAGGAACTATTAATTCTTGATCTTTGACCGTATAAGTCGAAGGTGCATTGCCGTTTCCGCCTCCCTGACTTGACCCCGGACTCGTGCCGGGATTTGTGCCGGGATTTGTGCCTGGATTCGTGCCAGGATCCGAAACGCTCTTCGCCGGTATGACAACGGCGATGCTTGCCGTTTCCGCCTTTGAACCGTCGCTCGTTCTCGTTACTTCCAGTACGAGATTCACGGTCGTATCGACGCTTGGCGGCGCTATCAATCCGTTAAGCGCTACGACTCCCGTGTTGCTCGAAGATTTGATCGCCACAGTATATCCGCTCGGTACGCTTGGCAGCGTCAACGCGGTTGCATCTTTCGCTGGCGCGGCAATCGTCGTAATGGTCGCCGCGATTTCCTCTGCCGTCTGCGGAACGACGCTCTTCGCCGGTACGACAACGGCGATGCTTGCCGTTTCCGCCTTCGAACCGTCGCTCGTTCTCGTTACTTCCAGTACGAGATTCAAGGTGATGTCGACGTTTGGCGGCGCGATCATTCCGTTAAGCGCGATAATATTTGTGTTACTTGACGTCTTGATCGCCACCGTATAACCGCTCGGTACGCTTGGCAACGTCAACGCGGTTGCGTCCTTCGCTGGCGCGGCAATCGTCGTGATGGTTGCCGCGATTTCCTCTGCCGTCTGCGGGTCATCGTCGATTCGCGGGAAAATTTGCGCATCCGCCCAGTCGGCGTGGTCGCTATTCGTCGGATTGCCGACCGGCGTACCCGCATCGCTGACGATAAGCGTCAACTCGTTGACTCCCGTGATGTCCACTTCGATCGGGATTCCTACCGCGGGACCATTTAAGGCTTCCAAGGTCGGGCTCTTGTACAATGAGAAGCCGTCTCCTAACACCTCGAACCACATCGTGCTGGCCGAGCCTGTCGTATTCTTCACGTCGTCGATTCCGATGACGGCTTTGAACAGCCCGTATCCTCCGCCAATATTATACTTAATAGTGGATGACGCATGGGTTCCGATCCCTTTGGCGTAAGTCTTCCCGTTGATTTTGATCGGCGTATTCAAGCTATTAATGGCACGATCCTTCAACGGCGGGTGATCTGCCCAACCGCTTGTTGCGCTTAACCAGACCATATCGGATAAATAGGCCGGGCCGCTTGCAGGTGACGGGAGTTCACCTACTAAGATGCGATATACGAACGTTGAGACATCGCTTGCCGTGTAGCCGTTCTTAACGACAATCGCTTTTAATGCAGTCGATTCAGTAATGTTGATTGCCCCGGCATAAAGCGTACTGTTCTTCGTCGGAACATCGCCGTTCGTCGTATAGTAGATTGAAGCGTCCTCCAACTCGGAGGTCAACGTAACTTGCATCGGCTTATCGTAAAATCCTGAAGTTTTGCTGGCCGACGGCGAATCGGCTTTAGGCAGATCGATCAAGAAATCGAAGGTCGCCATCGTGCTGTCCACCCAACCATCTCTATACGCAATCGCTTTTAACGTAGTATTACGGTCAAGCTCTATTGGAGCTACGTATTTCGTACTGTTTTTGGTCGGCGTAGTTCCGTTCGTCGTGTAATAAATGAACGAATTTTCCGTTGCCGAGCTCAGTTCAACCGAAATCGGCGTATGATACGTACCGGCCGCAGTGCTCGAAATCGGACTTTCCACCGTCGATGCCGTAATCGAATACTCATACGTCGCAACGTCGCTATCCAACTTACTTTCGCTAGCGGCAAACGTTTTTAGCATAGCCGACCGTTGAATGACGAACGCGCCCGAGTACAGGTTCGAATCTCTCGTCGGTTTCGTGCCGTCAAGCGTGTAATAAATTTTCGCATCGGCGGACGGAGTCGTTAAAGTTACGGTTATCGTAGAGTTATAGGAGTCCGATGCCTTGTCGCTCTCTGGAGTTGCCTCTTTATCCGCCGTACCTACCGACAGCGCCTCGGCTACGACCGTCGCTCCTACCGCAACCGTTGTCGTAACATAACTTACCTTAACCCCGTTTACAGTCTTAAAGCTTGCGGGATGATGGGTTCCGTCAAGGCTTATGACCGGATACTCTCCGTAGAAGCGAGCTTCCCACGTGAGCGATTGCGTGCCGCTAATGTTTCGCATCTCCGTCTTCGTATTTCCCGTATGGGCAACCGCGATTTCATTGCTCCCAATCGGGAGGAAGTTCACCTTAACATCGGGCACTTCACTCGCTAACCTTGGCGCCGTAACGACTGAATGCTGGGGCGCGTTCGGTTCGATTCCCATCAATCCTTCGATGACGTTGCCGATGATCGTATAGGAAATTTCCGGATATTCCCCGTTCGTCAACGTTCCTCTGCTAAATTGCTCATGTCTATAGTCCTTCGTCTGCATCAGGAACTTGAGCCATTTCCAACCTTCGTTCACCCGATTGTAAGGATAGAACGTATCGGGCAAGTAGGAATACGCCTCGATGTTAGCCGGTGAATTCGGCTTATCCAACGTTGCTTTCGAGTCGGGACTCGCGTATTTCAAGCCGTCGCCGATCTGACCGGAAATATAGTCCAAGTAATTGCTATTCTTTTGCCCCGGTTCGGTAATGAGCTTCATTGGCATAAACCAACTGTTCTCTTTGCCGAAATCGGTATACTTCGTTACTTTGTCGATATTGAGCGCTCGAGCATAGTTACCTGATTCGTCCCCAGCCTTGACGCTCCAATCCTCGTTAAAATAGTCTTTCAAATTTTGCGCTTTCTCGAACATCGCTGCCGCCTCTGCTTCCATTCCTTTGGCTTTCAACATGTTCGCGTAAGCTAAGGTTGCTTGATACTGGGAAGCGATCGCGTCGCCGGCTTCGATAATCGTTTCGCCGCTTCGCTCGTTATAGCTCGCCGCTCCCGCGAAAATCCCCTTGCCCGTTCCCTCGGCGACGCCGTTGCCGTTCGTATCGTGCGCCGTGATATAGTCCGTCATGACTTTCGTATAAAAATTCCATAGATCCGGATCGTTGATATAAGCCTCGTTACCCGTCCAGAGGTATTGCTTATAAGCTTTCTCTACCAACTCGAACTGCGCCGGCACCTCCCGCACGAAGTTGGTGTCGCTCTTCCAATCGATCGTATAGTTGGAGCCGTCGAAGTTATACGCCCATAGGGTGTACCACTTCCTTGCCTCCGTCATGCCTTTGGCGAATGTTCGGAACATGCTGAAGTTTTCATTGTCGAGCCCTATCATATGAGCTCCCGCCGATTGATGGACGAAGTCTCGGCTATAGAACGCGGTCCGGTGTTTATATCCCGCCCAATAAGATGGAATGTACGTAAACGGTCCCGCTTGACCGGCGTTATTATTCACGTTAACCGGACCCGATTTGCCCGTCTGAACGAACTGAAGCGCTTGACCTGTCGCCCACTGGAACGTATTCCTCAGCAAGGCGTTAGACGACTGCAGCGTAACCTTCTTCAAGAACGCGGGAACGACCACGCTTATACTAATCGTATCCGCTTTCGTGCCGTCGGATATACGCGTTACTTCCAACACGAGCGCGACGGTCGTAGCCGCGCTTGGAGGCACGATCGTTCTGTCTGACGCGATCACGTCCGGACGGTTCGTGCTCTTGATGGCGACCGTAAATCCGGGCGGAACGGTCGGCAATGTTAACGTCGTCGCGTTGACTTCGGGAGCCGCGATCGTCGTAATGCCCGCAGCGACCGACGCAGCCGTATCCGATGGAAGCTGGATATTGTAAGCGTACGAACCGACGTCGCTGACGCTCATTCCGTCTTTGACCGCAATCGCTCGAATGACGCTGATGCCCGGTTGAAGAGCGATTGGAGCGGTGTATAACGTACTGCTGGCGCTCGGCTCGGCTCCGCCAATCGTATAATAGATAGAGGCGCCCGGAGTAGCCGATGTTAACGCGATCGTCTTCGCTTCGTAGTATACCTTGGAAGGCACGTTCGATTTCGGCGGCTCGACCTGAGGCGGCGCCACCTGCACGACCGAATTCCGGCTATACTTGCCGTCGTCCGTAGTCACCGTAATTAACGCCGTTCCGTGAGCGATGCCCGTCACTTTCCCCGTTTGATCGACGGTTGCGATCGCGGGATCGCTCGACTCCCATTCCACGCCGCGGTTAATGGCCTGAATCGGCTGAACGGTAGCGTTTAATTGAAGAACTTCGTCTTTCAGTATCGTCGCATGCTCCTTGTCGAGCGCGATTCCCGCTACCGCGTTTACGTCCGTGCCGGCCGGGACGATCGACACTCCGCTGTCCGCGGCGAGCGTCAATGTTAGCTTTCCATCAATAACGGCTACATTGCTAAGCTCCGCAACCAGTCCCGAGACCGTCACCTTATAGATATCTACGCCCGAAATATTCGCCCATTCGCTCGGCAACGACCATTCCTTATTCGTATACCCGGCTTTACTGTAAGCGATGATTTCTTTGTCCGATTGCGACCATAGCGCGGGAATGAAGACGTCGTCTCCGCTTCTGAGCACCTTATTCCCTTGCTTGATCGTCACTTTGTCCCCATCCATATAACTTTGAACATCGTTCGAAAATTGAACGGTGACCCCGTCGTCGGATAACCTTTGCAAACGGTTCAAATAGTACCACGGCAGCGTGTTCAAAGCGAAATCCTGAAGGAAGCCGTTAAGCGCCGTCAGATTGTTCTCCTTCACCCGGCCTTCGCCGAGCATGGAAAAGCCATATCGCGCATCCTGTCCGTCCCCGCCCGTATACAAGCTTGCCGGTACGTTCAGCGACCATTCTTTCGAAGCGCCGACTCCTCTGAAGTGCCACGCCATCGGCTGAAGACCGACGAACGTTTCCGTAACTCCGTCCGCTACTCTATAGCTATCCACGAATTCGGAAGTCAGGTCGAAGCCCTGCTCGCGCCAGTATTGATAAATTTTCCTCATCGTCTTCACTTCGTCGGCATTCGTGTAGCCTTCGCGAGCTTGATGCCACCCGCTCAGCTTTAAATTCTTTTTCGTCGGATTCGTAGAGCTCGGAATGAGCAAATGGAACGCATCCGTATGAATCGTTTGCCCATCCTTTAACGGAGGAAGCAGCTTGATCAGGTCTTGAATTCTTTGCTGCAGCAAGCCGGATTTCCAATCCCGGAAGTAAGAAATCGCATAGCTGCCCCCGTAAATCGTATAGTCGCCTTCCTTAACGACTTGACCGTCAAAAGTGCCGGCGTCCGCCGCGCCGACTTTACCGATCAGATCGGCCGCGACGTACGTATCCCACAAGGGACTGTCCGGGAAAGCGGTCGTCATGTTCATATGCAAGCTGATCGTCGTATTGTATTTCTTGGCCTCTTCCATTATCCAGATTAAACTATCCTCCGCCGTTGCGTCCTGCGGTCTCTTCAATCGAACGTTGACTTCTCCCCAAGAAGGATATTTCGAGTCATGGCCCTCGAACTGCCAACCTACCAAATACACGACTTTCGGAATTCCTCTCGTCAAGCTGTCGATTTTCTTCGTCGCTTCAAGAGCCTGCTCGAACGTTAAGCTCGGAGTACCGTCTCGGCCCATAAAATATTTCATGACGAGCGTCTTGCTGTAATCGAGGTAGAACGGACGAACGACGACGTTCATCGTATCTTCCTTCGATTTGCCATTCGCCGTAACCTTCACTTTCGCTTTCGCGACGCCGCCTACCCAATGCCCGGAAGCGTCTTTGGCCGGATGAACGACCCCGTTCGTATCGATTGTGGCCACTTCGGCCTCGCTGCTCTTGTAAGTAGATTGAATCGAGTATTCAACTTGAACACCCGGAGCCGACAGGTCGAGCATGCTGCCATCGCCATTCTTCGCGATTACCGCCAATTGCACGACTTCGCCGGGATTCAACAACGGATTGATCTCGATCTTGTCTCCCCTCAGCTCCACGCTGTCCAAGCCAGGATCCTTCACCGTAAAATGTACTTTGTAAATGGTCGTATGGCTGCCTTTAGTAACTTGAATTTCGGTCGTCCCGGGAAGCGAAGCCGCGGGAATTATCGTCACGGCGGCCGCCGGATCCTCCTGAATCGCGCTCACCGAAGGAACAGTTACCGTGCCAATTGGCAGCTCCATGTCGTAGTCCTTGAGCCCCCGCTGAAATCCAGCGAGCGGAACGGAATTCACCTCGATACCGCTTAACAGCGTCCCCGTGGAATCCCCTTTGACCAATCTGGCATCCGCCCAGTTGCCCCAGTCGGAGTTGTTCGTATCGCCAGCGTCCGTCAATATCAGCTCGAGAGCGTTCACGCCCTCGATCGAAATGTCGATTCGCTGAACGTGCGGAAAATCGCCCGATATCACGCCGCTGGAATAACAGACCCGTCCATCGCATTTCACTATAAACTCTATCGTTGATACAGGAGTATCCGTTCTGCCTATGCCGACATAAGACTGGAATCGGCTATATTGACCGCCCAGATCGTACTTAATGACCGAGTTGGCATTCGTTCCAAGTCCTTTGGCATAAGTTATTCCGCCTAAAGTCAATGCCGTGCCACCAACACTAAAATCCTTCTGCACCGTCTTCCACCCGCTCGTCGCCGAAGTCCAGTTCAAATCGCTTAAGAAGACGATATTCTTAAGCTTGAACTGCACCTTGTACACCGACACTTCCGCCCCGTTCGTGACCCTAATGGACGTCGTTCCGGGAATAGAGGCGGCAGGCTGCACGACCACGCTCGCGTTCGAGTCTATCGCCGAAGCCGTAATTACCGGAACTGGCGCACCCTCTTCGACTTCGATATCATAACTTAAGTTTTCTTGAACGAATCCGGGAATCGGAATGTCGTTCACCCGAATTTCCGACAGCATCGTAGCTGCGGTCTGAACCTGAACCAACCGAGCATCGGCCCAGTTCGCCCAATCGTTGGAATTGCCATCGCCGCTGTCCGTTGCTAATAGCTTCAATGTTTGAACGCCGGAAACATTGATATCCACCGGCGCTTTGTGGTTGTTTCCTGACAGCTTACCGCTATTGAATAACTCTAAGTTATCCCCATACACGCTAAACGTAACGGTTCCTGTTTTTTTACTGTTATCCAAACCGGCGACGGCCAGGAATTTGTTAAAGCCGCCATTTAATTGATACACGATTTCCGAGTTCGCATGCGTACCAATCCCCTTAGCGTACGTGTTCCCATCGGCTAGCTTGATTGCCCCCCCATTCACGTTCTTGTCTTTCTGACTAGGCTTGCCTGCCCAGCCGGAAGTCTCGGATACCCAGTTCAGATCGCTCAAGAACACGGTCGTTTCGGTTCCGGCTGCCTGAACCTTCCCCGAAGGCGCCCATTGGATCGTCCCCGTGAAGACGAGAAGGAAAGCCAACAAGAGCAAGGTTGTTTTTTTCATTTTTATTCCCCCTAACAGTTTTTGGAAGCGCTTTCTTAAAGGGAGAGCGGGGATGGGAACGTGCTAAAACAAAACCGCGAAGAGAATGGATTTCCGTCCACGGTTTGCTTAAGCCTGTTACCATGCGTTGAATTAACCTTTTACCGCCCCATCGGCCATTCCCTTAATGAAATATTTCTGCAGCAGCAAGTACGCGATCGTCATGGGAAGCATAGCGACGAGACAGCCTGCCGCCACCCAGTTAATGTTGCTATGATACTGCGTAATGAACCCCGAAAGCGCGACCGGAATCGTCTTCACTTCGGGTTTCTGAAGGAAAAATACCGAGAATTGATAATCGTTCCATATTTGCACGCCTAATACGATAACGATCGTAGCGATGATCGGCTTTAATAGCGGCATAATGATTCTCAAGAAGATGGAATACCGGCTGCAACCATCGATCAAAGCCGCTTCATCCAATTCCTTCGGAACCGTCCCCATGAATCCGGTCATCAAGAAGATCGTCAACGGCAGAGCGAAGGTGACTTGAACGAGTATGATCGCCCAGTATTGGTTCATGCCCCCGATATCCACCATGAATTTGTAGAGCGGAACCAAAATCGTAAGACCCGGGACAATTAAACAAGAAATGCTAAGCATGTAGACGAAATTGTTCCATTTCGTTCGGTGGCGGGCCAACGGATAAGCGGCGAACGAACCGATCAGGACGACGAGCACGATAGAGCAAACGGTAATGATCAGATTGCTCGTAAGCGCGCGGGACAGATGAGCTTCGTTCCAAGCGCTCGAGAAGTTGTCCAAGGACATCGCGGCTGCGGGTTGCCACTTGCTGCTCGTATCCGTTAACGGCTTAAACGACATGTTAAGCAGCAAATAGAAGGGAACGAGATGAACGATACAGATCAGCAACAGAATAAGACGGCTTATGACCTTGCTCACATGCGCACTTCCCTTCTGCGCAAGATGAACAGAACGGTTAAGCTAAGGATGCTGATGAACAAGAACATCACGTTCCCGAGTGCGGCGGCATACCCTGCGTCCTGCCTGGCGAAATACAAGTTGTACATCATCGTCGATAGCGATTGAGAGGCGTATCCGGGTCCTCCGTTCGTTAACGCAACGACAACGTCGAACAGCTTCAGTCCTCCGATGATGTTCAGGACGATGTTCACCGTAATCGCAGGGGCTAATAGCGGCCAAGTCACGTTAGCGAATTGGGACCACCACCTGGCTCCTTCCATTTGAGCGGCTTCGTAATACTCCTTGGAGATGGACTGCAATCCGCCCAAGTAAATAATCATGGCGATTCCCATGTATTGATAAGTATTGATGAAGGTGATGATCCAAACGGCCCGCGGACCGCTGGACAGCCAGTCGACGGTTTCTTGGCCGAACAAAGCTACCAAGTCGTTCAGAGCGCCGCCGTCGTATTGAAAGATGAAGTAAAAAATATATCCCATGATCAGCGGGCTTATGATGACCGGCATATAGACGACCGTTCGAGCGAAGCCTAAACCGCGAATTTTTCGATCCAGGAACAGAGCGTAAGCGAGTCCGAGCAAGTTTTGCAAAACAGTGCTTCCGATACCGTAGATTAACGTGTTCTTGAACGTAGTTATGATTTTCTTGTCGTTGAACATTTGCGAGTATTTCTTCAAGCCTGCCGAAGCGTAATGCTGCGAATAACCGTCCCAATTCGTGAACGAGATCTGGACGCCTTTGGCAAGCGGGTACAGAATAAACACCCCGAACAGTAAGAGCGCCGGCAAATACATGAGATTGAGCGCGGAAGCCGATTGAAAGTACTTACGTATAAAGCCGGCTTTGGCCGTCGTTTGTGAGTTGCGGTACGGTTGCGAGGACGGCATGATCTCTTCTCCTCCTATCCATCTATTGAGGGAGATAGCCCGCGGCAAGCGATTGCCAACGGGCTATCCGATTGTCTATTGCTGAGCCGAACGAAGGCGCTCGTACTCTTGCTTCATGTTCTCCGAATATTCGCGTACCGTGATCCCGCCGGCCAGTAAATCTTGGCCGTTCTTGCACATAACGTCCCACATTCCGTTAGGCAGGTAGACGCGGTCGAAGTACGGAATGACGCGGAGGTCTTTGTATTGCTCGAAGTCGTCGGTCAAATCGCCGGCATCGATCGTAACGCCTTTCAACCCCGGCGGCAGGATTTGCGAAGTCGCGACTTTGGCGATATTCTCCGGCTTAGCATAGAAAGCGACGAGTTTCTTGGCCGCATCGATATTCGGGGAATCTTTCCATACGCCCCAAGTCGATTTCTCCCCACCCGCCAACGTAGGTTGGTCGCCAGCGGCGATCGATGGAATCGGCATGAGGCCGCCTTTAAGATTCGGATTGATTTTCCTCGCTTCGTCAATCAAATACGGGCCGTAAATACCGAAGGCGGCTTTGCCTTCCGCGAAAGCTTTCGCGGAATCGGTGTATTTCGCGGTCAGAACATCCTTATTCAGATATCCTTTCGTCTGCAGATCAAGGAACATTTGCGGCAGCTTGTCGAATTGAGCCCAATCGAAAGTACCGTCCAGGAATTGGCTCGCATTGTTGTCCGCGGCGCTAATGAACGCCGGCGTCGCGAAGAAGTCGAAAAATTGACCGATCGGCCACGAATCCGCGCCGCCGATATGGAATGCGGTCACTTCCCCGTTGCTTTTCGTTTTGATCGTTTCGGCGGCTTGCATCATTTCATCCCAAGTCGTCGGTACCGCGATGCCGTATTTCTCCAATACATCCGCATTGTAGACCGGGCCGGATTTGTCCTGATCCATCGGAAGCACGTAAACTTTGCCCGCTTCGTCCGTTACCGCCGGTTTGATAGCATCGTCGATTTGTCCTACCCATGCTTCGTCTTTCAAATCCGCCAAATAGTCGGCATAACGGATTTTGGACCATCCGTGCGTGGAGAACACGTCAGGCATCGAGTTGGACGCCATTTTCACCTTCATGATATTCTCGTATTCGGCGCCCGGAGCGGAAAACTCGACCTTGATGTTCGGATTCTCCTGTTCGAAAGCTCTAGCGATTTCCTCCAGTACTTTCGCTTGCTGATCGTTAATGTTCGTCGTAACGTTTAAAGTGACTTGTTTCTCGTCGGGCTTATCCGATGCGGAAGCGCTTGGAGATTCGCTCGGAGATTCGCTGGCGTTGGCCGAAGCGCTAGGCGGATTCGACGCCTTGTCGTTGTTGTTGGAACCGCATGCCGCTAACGTCCAAGTCAGCAAAAGCGTGAAAGCGAGCAGAAGCCATTTTGATCTTTTCATGTATATCCCCCTAAGTGGTTAATGTGAGCAGTGCACCTCACGAACTAATCATAATCATTCCGGGACCGCTTCATAATGATCCAATTCTACGATGAAAGCGCTCTTTTCTACACTGTAGCCGTTGCATATTGACCCTATCGTTTCCGGAAGCTATGTTTAATAATAAGAAAGGACGATGCTGAATGAGGTTATTTCAGACGCTTCGCTTCAAGTTAACGATACTCTACCTTGTTTTCATCGTAACGCCCTTTATCATCTCTGCGTTTGCGCTACCCTATTATATCCAAGGGCTGCTTTCTAGCGAAACCCAGAAACTTACGAGCGGAACTTTGAATGCGCTTTCGCGGAATATCGAAACCTACTTGGACGATCTCGATCGGCTGTCGACCTCTCCTTACCTGAGCGACGACGTCATGACCGCCTTAAAGCTTAAAGCTAACCACCGCTATCAAACCGCTAACGCATATACGCGCTTGAAGACCGATCGGGCATTGACGGGAACGCTGCCGAACTACTTGATCAATACCCGGCCGGACATTCTAAGCACGATAATCATTCCGAATACCGGACCCGCGTATTTAACGAGCAAGGACTATCGGATCGGCGTAAAAGAAGACTTTGCTTTCCAGGAAGAAGACTGGTACAAAGATGCTTTGCAGGCGAACGGGAAAGCCGTATTTACAAGCGCGCATACGCAGAATTATCTGATCAACAGCGAAGCGCAGCAGGTATTTTCCGTTGCCCGGCTAATTAAGGATCCCGACACCCGGCAGCCCCTTGCCGTCATTTTGGCGGATGCCGATAAGAAAATTCTGGAGAAGATTACGAAAGACATCACGTTTAACGTCTCCTCGACGGTCGTTATCCTGGACGAGAATCAGAACGTGCTCTATTCCAATCACGAGTTGCCGGGTGAACTGCAAGCCGGGTTGGCGAGTTTCAAATCGAAGGACGTTTATGAAAGCGCATCCTACAACGGAGTTTCGAGGAACATAAGCTCATCGAATTGGAAGATCGTCGTGTTCCTCTCGAATGACGAGCTTAAATCCAAGGTCCAGTGGATCTATATTATCGCTTTCCTGCTATCGGCGGGAGCGCTTCTCGTTACGTTCGGAGTATTCGTATACTTCTCGCGTTGGATCGTTAAACCGTTCAAGAAAATGAACCACATCATGAATAAAGTCAAAAAAGGCGACATGTCAGAACGGTTCTTGACTAGAGGCCGGGATGAGATCGCGCAGTTAGGCATCTCTCTGAACAACATGATCTCGCGCCTGGACGAACTAATCAATCAAGAGTTCCGTTCCAAGCTCGCTCAGCAGAACGCCGAATTCCGCGCTCTTCAATCGCAAATTCAGCCCCATTTTCTATATAACACTTTAAACGGTTTTATCGGTTTGAACCGCGAGGGACAGACGAAGAAATTAGAAACCGCGATCTTGTCCCTTAGCACGATGATGCGATATAGCTTGGAGGATAACCAGCATACGACGATCGAAAGGGAGTTTCAATTTCTGGAGAAATATTGTCTTTTGCAACAAGTCCGCTTTCAAGAAAAATTGACTGCGAGGATCCATTTCGATGAAGAGTTGTCTAACGTCTCCTTGCCGAAAATGCTTATTCAACCGCTTGTCGAGAACGCGATTATACACGGCATCGAACCCGACGATAAAAATAACTCCGTCTCGATTACCGCTGCCGCGATCCAAGAAAACGGGGTTAGAATCGTTCGAATCGCCGTCTCGGACGATGGCGTAGGTTTCGATTCTCGAATTCCATTCAATGAGACTCAGATCGGACTTGTTAACGTTATGGCTAGGCTTCAGATGAATTATCCGGATTCCACCTTCCATATCGAAAGCCGTCCCGGAACCGGAACGACAATTACCATCAAGATCCCGCTAGGAGTGATAGAGCTATGAACGTAATTCTTGCCGATGACGAAAGATTAGTACGTTCCAGTCTAAGAAGCATGCTTGAAGAGTTGAATATTCCGATTCGAATCGTCGGCGAAGCCCGGAACGGCGAAGAATTATTAAAGCTGGTCAAGTCCTCGTCCCCGGATCTGATCTTCGTCGATATCCGTATGCCCAAGATGGACGGGCTTGAAGCGATCCGCGAAGGAAAACGATTCGCGCCGGACGCGAGTTGGGTAATCGTCACCGGGTTCTCCGAATTCAAATACGCTCAAGAAGCCATCCGGTTGGGTACCAGCAATTATTTACTTAAACCGGCGGAACCCGAGGAATTGGAGAAATGCGTCCGCATGGCTATCCAAGAGCAGAACAAAACCGCCTATTACTTGAACTGCGAATTCGAGCATTGGCTAACGACCCAGCTTCGCAAATCGAGCTCGGAAGCCATCGATTCCCGCGAATCCTCCTATCAGGGATATCGTTTAACGGGCTTAACGCTTTACTTGAACAAAACCGACTTGAAACCGGGATCCTCGGATCTTATGCAGAAGTTGGCGCAAGAGATTCAACAGGCGATTGTCAAACAACCCGAGTTCAAAGAAGTTCGAAGCGGAATCGTAAGCCTGCGTAGCGAAACGATATCTTGCTTCTGGGCTTTTCCCGTTACGGGTTCGCCTGCTCATATACCCTTGATTTCTAGCATCGAGAGACAAGCGTTGTCCATCGTTAACCGGGAACCGGGATCTTCCATTCACGTATTGCGGACGAACGATTGCGAGGATGTGCTAAATCTGCTGCGCGAGATGGAGGAAATCCATGCTTTAGCTCCGCTCCGGGTTTTGTTTCCCGTTAGTTCCGAAGTTTTGTCTATTGCCGCATTACGTGCCGCTGCCGTTGTCGGTAAATCGAATGTCTTTGAATTCTGCGAACATCTCGTTCAATTGATCAACCTGTACCACCGTAAGGATTATGTAAGCTACCTGAAGAAAGTCGCCACGATGAAGAAACATGACATGCGGGATCTATTCGAGAGTCGCGATAAGCTTAAACACGTTTGCCGGTTTCTCGCGAAGGCCATTCATTCGCCGGTTCACGAAGGGATGTCCGCACCGGACTGGTACCAGGCACTGCAACGTCAAGGAGAAGATTTGCTGACGGACTCCAATCTGAATTCGCCTATGGATAAAACGGATGTTATTCAACGCGTAATCGAATACGTCGATAAACATTATATGGAGGAAATAGGCATCGGGACGTTAGCGGGAGAATTCAACGTGACTCCCAACTATTTAAGTACGCTATTCCATAAAAGGAATGGCGTCACCTTTGTCAAATATTTAACGAATACCCGTATGCTGAAAGCCAAAGAGCTTCTCTTAACGAAATCCGAGTTTAAGGTTCAAGATGTCGCCCAAGCCGTCGGATATTTCAGTTCTCGACATTTTACCAAATTATTTCTTGAACATTTCCAATGTTACCCTTCCGAAATTCGAGAAAGAAACGGATAATAGACCTATACGGTCAAACCGAAATCGGGAATGATGCGAAATACGCGAATGCGACGAACAAGGAGAGATCAGATGAAATCAATCGGATTTATCGGACTCGGCACGATGGGCGAGCCTATGGCCGCCAACCTAATACGCAAAGGTTATTCCGTGCTCGTGTATAACCGCACTCCGGGAAAAGCACGGCAACTGGTGGATTTGGGAGCGGACGAGGCCCCTACTCCTCTGGAAGTCGCTAAGCGAGTGGACGTCGTCATTACGATGATCAGCAACGACCAAGCGATCGAAGAGGTTTATTTCGGGGAAAACGGGCTACTCAAAGAGATCAAGCCCGGGACGACCCTTATCGATAGCAGCACGATATCGCCGGCGCTAGCTAGGCGACTCGCTTCCGAGGTTGCCGATCGGTTCTGCGATTTCATAGACGCTCCCGTTACCGGCAGCAGGCCCGCGGCGGTAGACGGAACGTTGCTGTTCATGGCCGGCGGAGACAAGATGACGATCGCCGATCATCAGGATATATTGCTCGCCATGGGTCGGGAAATTATTTATATGGGAGATAGCGGGAACGGAGCAACCGCCAAGCTTGCCCACAATACGATCGTCGGCATTAATGCCGCCGGATTGATCGAGGGCATGGCGATCGCGGCTAAGAGCAATATCGATGCTTCCTCGTTCCTGCGGATCGTTCAAGGGGGCGGTGCCGCAAGCAAACAGGCAGACCTGAAGGGCAAGAAGATCATAGATAGCGAGTACAGCGTGCAATTCTCGCTTGCGCTAATGCTGAAGGATCTTCGTCTCTCCTCCGTCCTTACGGACAATCTCGGAGTCACCTCTCCCATGCTGGAAGCCGCCCAAGGCATGTTCCAGCTCGGTGAAGCCGCCGGTTACGGCGAGTCGGATCTATCCGCGCTTGCTCAAGTTTACGAGAAATGGATCGGCAAGAAAATCGGCGCTCCCGCTTCCCCATCCGTACCGGAGAGCAAGCTTGCCGAACGGCGCCGCAAAATCCGTTTGCCGCTGGATATCCCGCTCATGATGTCTATTTACCAATGGGAAGGCGACGGCGGATTCCACGGGCAATCCGTTAATGGTTACCTGCGCGATCTCTCCGAGGACGGTATCCAGATCGAATCGGATTTCCCGCTCGAGAAGGACATGTTCATCGTCCTTCACTTCCTTCAGGAATCGGCGCTTCCTCCGATGACCGCGCGAATTATTCGAATCGAACGTCATAACGGGGCTTTCAAATACGGCTGCATGCTGTCCGCGTTGCCGCTGTACCAGCGAATTCAACTTCAGGAATACATCTCTAAACAATCTAGTTAAGCCAAGCATAAACGGCGGGAGCCGCTTGATGTCCCATTCGGACTCAAGCGGCTCCCGTCGTTTTATGAACTTTAGAAGAGGTTCCTTCGTTATTGAAGCTTATTCGTTTTTAACCTTGCCTTCAAGTAATCTCAGGATGAGAACGGCTGCTTCCGATCTCGTGGTCGTGCCTTTCGGGTATAATTTGCCGCCCGAACCGCGAAGTATTCCCAATGGAATCAGCTTTCCGATCGCCTGCCGAGCCCATCCGGCGACTTCGTCGCTGTCGATGAACCGTTCCTTGATTCCATCGGGAACGCTCGCTGCGGATTCGTTGTTCTTATGCAAGCCGAGTAGACGGGCAAGAATGACTGCCGCTTCCTCTCTTGTGATCGCATCGGCAGGACGGAACTTTCCGCCTGACCCGTTAATCAGTCCAAGCGATGCCGCTTCCTCTACCCAAACCGCATACCATGCTTTCGAATTCACGTCCGCAAAGCTGTATTTCTCCCCGGATTGGGTAGAAAATTCCGCCGCCGGATTCATTCGTTGCAGAAGCGCGATCGCCAGCTTGGCGAATTCCGCTCTGGTAACCGGCCGATTCGGCTCGAAGCGATTCTCTCCGGTTCCTTCCGCCAGGTGCTTAGCGGCAAGCACCTCGATATCCACCCTTGCCCAATGATCGGCCGTATCTTCGAAAGTGTAATTGGCCAGCATTACGGCGTAGGTTCCGGTTTCCTTAAATACGGCGGTCATCCCGCTTCCCTTATCCGAGATACCCCCAACATAGGTCCATACTCGCGATTGATCCGGCTCCAGGCGATAGATACCCAGCTTGCGGGGGTCGGCGCCGTTAAGGAGATTCGAATCGTACCGTATCGTCAATGCGCCGGGTTTCAGCAACGACTGGCCTTCGCCTATTTTAAGGAAATAAGCCTGACCAACCAATGATAGTCCGGATCCTTCAGCAGGCTTCGCTTCCCGTATCCCTGCCTCGCTTAAACGGGCCGCGCTCAGTTCCGTCGCCTTCAACAAGGAGCCGCTTGACAGCATCAATCGGAGTTCGCCTTTGAACAGGTCGTATTGTGCTGCCTCCGTTCCAAGCTGCGCCGTCTCTATACTATGATATGCCGGATTATCGGGCTGTTTAACAGGTCCCGGCTTTGTACCCGGCCCGCCGTTTCCACCCCCGCCTGGTTGCACAGAACCACCGCCAGCAATCGATTCAACCTTCTCCGCATAGGATTCATTGCCGGATAAATCGATTGCCGAGACAAAAATTTCATAGCTCGAGCCTCGTTCAAGATCGCTTATCCGGTGAGAAAGCACTCCCTTCCGTACGGTAGCGTTACCGACTTCCGCAAGCTGGCCCGATTTCCTCCAACTTAGTCGAACAGAGGCGAAATCCGCATCGGGCGGATCTTGCCAACTAACCTGAATACCTCCTGCTTCTAATGCCGCTATGGCTTGAATCGCGCTTGGCATAGTTGGAGGCGTTATATCCGCTCCGATAGACTGGCTTGCGCCGGTCGTGGCATTTATGGTTTTTCTCGCGGCGTTGCCCTCGCCGTCAATGGCGCTTACATCAATGCGATAAGATGTATTTTCCTCTAACCCTTCCAATAGCGCATACTGAACGCCTTTAGCTACCACTACCGGCGCAAGATTTTGCGCTGCCGCCAAGCCATTCGCACGTACGGCAACAATCTCCAATCTGTCGAGATCGGCATCCTCCGGGTCGCGCCAACTGACGAGAATTCGTCTGCTGTCGCTGTCCGCTCGTAGTTCCGTGACCTCTGCGGGGGCCGCCTCGTCTAGTGCCGTAATCCGAACTTCAGTACGATAGTCCTTCAACATGCCAACGTGATTGTAGCTTTGAACCGCGGCGTTGATAAGCGCTTCATAACTTCGGCCGACTTCAAGAGCGGTCTCCGGAGTAAACCGAACGGTACGTGCAACCCTCTGCCCGAGGTATACGACCGGATTAAGCAACGATACCGTCCCGTCTATAGGCCGGCCGTCATCCGGGTTCAACACGGCAATCGTCAGATCGTTCGCATAACTTTCAAGCACATGACGGTTAAAAGTAATATCGACGTAAGAACCTCCAGGCCCGGGCGTCACTTGCTTAACCTCAGGAGGCAAATAGGAAATCAGACCGACGTTTACGTCGAAATGGGGCGGGAGAACGGTCATTTCCCAACTCTGCGCGGGTAGATAACCAATTTTCTCATATAACACTTTCCATTTGCCTTCCGGTACATCCCAGCCGTAGCGGCCGTCCGGAGTCGTTTGCAGCGGATTCTGTTGACCGTACCAGTCGGCGTCCCAAACCTTCCATCGGTTTTCCTCTTCAATCCAGTGGATTGCCGTAGCCGAAACGTCCCCTATCCGGTTAGATTCATCAACTTCGTAGACGTAACCGCTCGGATCATAAATCCAAACCGGGTCCGCCAACCGTTGTTTCGGCTCCCTTCTAGGCTTACGTTCCTCGTCTTCGGGCTCGCACTGGGGATCCGAGGCAAAGCCATCCTTGATTCGCTGAAACTCGCCTGCCGCCTCCCCGTCCAGTACTTTCCCTATTCCATTGCTGACCAAGAACATGGCAACCGTCCCGATACCGAAGGTCGCCGGCCCCATGACTGCTCCTCCAAGCATGATCGCCGCCTTCATCGATTCATTGACGATTAGCTTCGTATGCAGCTTATCCAGTTGATCGGCATATTTCTTCGTCGAGGCCGGCGAACAGTTTCCGGACACCTGATCCAGTAACTTACCCATCTCTTCAAGCGTCTCGTTCACTCCGAGCCCATCCGCAAGACTATATGCGGCGTCGATTGTTTTCCAGGTGTTCTCTCCGGCTTTGGAAGCGAAGGCTAGTCCGACACGCGTTGCCACGACCGAGACCGCGCCGCTTACCGAAGCGCCGTTGACCATACCGGTAGAAACTTTTTTTCCATTCAGCAGTCCCGCTTCGCTGAACGCCTGCTCGGGAATGTAGGTGAGCAGTTCTATCGATAGCTTGCCATTGCGGAAGGAATGACTGATTTGCGTGCCGTAGAACGGAACGCCAGTCTCTGCCGCCTTGATCAGGTCCTGCTGCGTCGGCGTATAGAGTTGACGTTCCAGCGAGACGTTCATATTGAAGTCCGCATCGCCGCTAGACGTAGGAATGACTGCCTTGTAAGTCGCAGTTTGCCGATTGCCGTTATCCTCTCTCGGCGAGATCTCTACGGTCTCCTCCTTTACCTGCTGGAAACGGGAAGGAAGCGCCGAACGCTGCTCCGCTTCGGACTTTACAAAGGAACCAATGCTCTCTGCTTGCTCGATCGGTGTGTAATCTATGCCAATCCGGCCAGGTTTCTGCTGGTAAATAAAAGACTGATAGGTTCCGTCCTGCTGGCGGGAAGCTTCAACGATTTGATCACCGAAGTAGAATTTGACATCCTTCACGCGATTCGGCTTATTGAATACGGCAGTCAGCACGAACGGATTTCCGGGCGTGTACACATACGGGAATTTGCCCGGATCCTCTCCCGGCGCGAAGCTAACTAAGCGACCGTTCGTTTGCCGCATGCTAAAGTTGACGATCTCTGGATAATTGACGTCGTAGTAAACGACGGACAACCCGCTGCTCCAGGTTTGGCCGTTCTTCTCCGCCTCGGCCCGCAGCCGGTACGTCGTCAGATCAGCCTCGCCTGCGAGGTTAAGCTTAGTCGACCACAAGCCGGCCGATGAGGCAATCGTTTCTCCCGCAAGCATTTCCCTGTCGTAAATCCGGATCGCGCTCCCCGGAACAGCAGAGCCGCTGACTAGAAAATCCCGCCTTGCCGTAAACGCCGGAGCCGTCAGCGTCACGCTCGATAGCTCTATGAACGCGCTGCCGAGAGGTTCTTCCACGGCGGTTCCGTCTATCGCATGTTTCATTGCGGGAGCCGGAGCTATCGCTAATAGATCAGGCGGAGTACTCCCATCCAGCCGGAGTTTATAGGAAACCGCTCCCGAAGCACGCGAGGCAATCGTTCCGATCGGCACGTAGAACCGATCCTCTTCGCGTATCGGCTCTACCGCGACGCCGTTAAGGACAACGCTACCCGCGACGAGCTCGGAATAGGCGGGAATATCCAACCTCAGCTTTGCATCCGTCGATGCCGTTTGCGCGCTATTGCGATAAGCAACTCGAACTTGGACTTGATCGCCTTGCGAAACCGTCTGCCGGTCGGCGGAGACTTGATTGCCTTCCCGACCCGCGTAGCTTCCGTTAGCTATCGGAACGATCTTGCCCAGACGAATCGTCTCTCCAAGAGCCGCTTGAAACCGGTTAGACGCCCAATAGCTTCCTGCCTTATACTCGAGCTCGTAAATCCCTTCGGATGGAAGCTTGATCTCGACGAGTCCGGAGCGACTCGTGCCGCCGTACATTTCCTGTCTTTTGTCGCCTTCGACAATCTTATAGAGTCTGTAACTGCCGTATTCCGGAAATAAAGAGAAATCCGCAATCGCCAGCGCCTTCGAATCTTCTAACCGTAGTTCCACCTGACCTTTCATATTCTCATCGATAACGGTAACGCCGCAGGCCGACGGTAGGCCTGCTTCCGCGCCACTGGCGCAAAACCTTACCTCCTCGCCCATTCTAGCCTTCACTACGGTCGGGTTGCCCCTTTGAACGATTTCATTAGAGGAAGTAATCCGATAGTGAACCGCTTCGCGCCAATCCAGCTCGTAAGGGCCGACCCAATCCCCATTCCCCATTCGCGTAAAAAGGTTTACCGTAACCTTAGAACGCTCCTGTCCCATCGTAATCGGCGCTTCCTGTTCGCTTGGTGTAAGGTAAAGCGTAACCGGATCGCTCGAATTCATAGTTGCTTGTTGCCATGCCGTGATCGTCGCGCTTCCTTCTTTGGCTAGAACCGAGTAAGTTCCGTCTTTAGCCGTCACGGTTTCGTATACTTTGCCCCCGCTGCTCACCCTCACATTCGTATCTGCGGCAGGCCTTCCCGTTTGAAAACTGACTTTGCCGAATACTCTAACATTGTCCCGTTGCCTTAGAGTAATGGTCATCGTATTTTTTCCGGCCACGAGTTCCTGTTTCATTTCCCCATGCTGAATTTCATTCCCTTCCGTCGTGACTCTTATCGTTCTGCCGATCAGATGTACCAAATCCGTAAAAGTCGTCACTCCTTCCGCATTCGTCCTACTCACTTTCGGCGTCCCGCCATCCATAGCATCAAGAGCGACCTGCGTGATCACCGGGCTTCCCGAAGCGGATTTAACAGTAACGACCAAATCCGCCAAACGAATCGGCAGCGTCACTGAGCGGAGCTTGCCGGCTTCGACGGAAGCGGGCTGGGGAGATCCTTCCAACAAATCTATTCCCCGCGAATCTCTGACGATATAGCGATAATCCGCGGCGGGAGGCAATCCGGTGAAAATATGGCTCTGACTGGAACGGTAGGAAGCGCTCTGAGTTACGCCCATGGACTCGCTATATACCGTTACCTTAACATCGCCGTGCTCTTCGCCGTCTCCCAGCTTCACCTCCAACGAACCGGCAATTACCAGAGGAACCCGCAGTCCTTCGCGCTCTGCCTCCAGTTCCAGCTTTGCATCCGTTGCGACAGCCCGAATCGACGTCAACTCAATGGCATCCTGGGGAACAACGAAAGCTCCATTGAACGCAGTACCTATACCGACCAGACTGGTTTGCAACCGCGCCGTTCCGGATGCCGTGCGATACAGGAGAGTTACCTTTACTTTGGCATCGGCGTTCGCCGTGAGCCCAAGTTCAATTCGTTGACCCGTCTGGACGTACTTATTATAAGTAACGGCCGCTTCAATCCTCATTGCATAAATCCCGAAGGGATGCAGCGATGCCTCGGTTTTCTGGCCATAGGCAAGAGAAACAGACTGCGGAGCGGAGAGTAGGGTTCCGTCGCGTTTTTGCATGTGAACCTTGTACGTTTTCCCGCCTGCTAGGAATATAGGATAGCTGTTCGTTCCGGATACGTAAGGAAGCGTGGCGACCGTTGCCCCGGAAGAGGTCACCACGATATCCGTCCGATCGAGCAATTGAGGATTTGCGGCGACGACCTTCATTTGAAGCTGCCCCGCAACGTTGACTGGCAATCCCGTTGCTGTCTTCTCGAATCCGCCGCTCGCCAGTCTGACACGGATACCTGTAATCTCAACCGTCCGTTCCGGCAATGTAAATAACCCGCGGTATACACCACCTGCAGCCTCGGGCAAATTCACCGTCAATTGTTTCGGTAGCTGATTGGCATCGTTGCCAGGCTGCGAAACCTTATAGTCAATGACTGCTTCCACGGCTTGATCAGGCTTCCCCATAGCTTCGATTGTTAGGGTACTAAGCGGCTTCAGTTGCTCCTCCACCTTGTCGCTATCCGGCACGGACCAGTTAGCAGAACTTAGGGGATCAATTTCTCCACCCTCGCAATTGTCTAGACAGATGACGTACACTCCTCTTCCTTCCGCGCCGTCCGCCGTCGTATAGATAACGCGGCTCCCGTCCCGATTCACATGGACGTCCCGCGTCGAACCCGTGATATTGCCGATCGAACGTACGCGATTCGGCGCTTCGACCTCGAAACGAATAGCTCCTCGCTGCGCCAAGAAAGGCGCCTCGTCCATGTTAGGAACATTATTGTAATAGTCCGTTACGACGTATTTGCCGTCTGCCGACAGATAAGGCTTCTCTAAACGAATGTCTCCGTCTCCCGGCAGAGAATTGATGATCGAGCTGCTTTCGGATAGTCGGTCATAACGCATCAACAGCTTTAGATCGTGAGCTTCTTCAGTGCCATTAAGCGCATTAAACACGATCACATTCCCGTTATGCGACAGGACAGGGGAATGAATCGCCATCTCGCCCGTTTGGCCTCCTAGCCGAGGAATCGCTATTGGCTTGAGTTCATTGGTTTGCGTATCGTAAAGGAACAGCCTGCTAAACGACTCTTCGGCTTCGGGCGATCCTGTCGGCAACAGTTCCCTGGCGGTTGATTCGAATGCGATATATCGCCCGTCTCCGCTGATGGAAGGCTCTTCGCTGCCGCTTGTCGTCTGCACACCCTCCGTGCCCTGGCTAACCCGGGAAATAGAAACGACTTCCGGGTCCGTCAGGTCGGCTAGGAACACGTCCTCCGCGTTGTTCGTATCCCCTGCGACCAACTCGCCGCTATAGGAATTGAACACTACGCGTTTGCCGTTTGCGCTTATCCCGATTCCCGAGAAGCCGCCGCTATACTGGGCAATTACTCTCAATGTTTCGTTTACGCGATCGTATACGGATAAAACGTACTTCTGCGTACTGCTGCCGTCGACCGATTTTAGGACTTGCGAAACAACCCATCGACCATCATCGCTGATCGCCATTCCTCTGGTCCGGAAGGAACCATTCGTTTTATCTACGAACCTGTCTTCTTCCGTTGACAGATTATATACGTAGACTCCCGGAATATCCCTGGTTTGAGACCGATAAGCGACAATTTCTCCGTCGCCGCTAATCGCCGCGTCTATAAAACTAGGTCCGCCCGACGCCACTTGCGTCGCATATTGATGGAAAGTAGCGGCTTTGATCGATGCTCCATCGGACTTGTTGCCAGCGGCGTCTACCGCATACAGCGTATATACGTATAAGTTTTCTGGAGAAAGTCCGAAGTCCGTATGCGACAGTCCGGTGATCGTCCGACTGCTGCCGCCGTTGCGTTCCAACTCGTAATGATGATAGGAAGGATCGGGTACTTGCTGCCCCGGGTTGTCCGGATCGGGAACCGTAGGAGGCACCCAACTGATCGTAACCGAATTGAAGGTCGTCGATACTTCATGATCCAGCGAATAAATATCGGGAGGCGTGCGATCCATCTCTAACGATACCGGTGCGGAAGGATCGCTCTGCTGACCTTCGTATTCCGACATAACCGTCAGCTGATACTCCCCATCCAGCAACTCTAACGAGAAGCTGAAGCCGCCCGTTTCGGTCGCGTCCGTGGAATCATAGACGGAAGGCTGTCCAACCGGCACCCCATTTACTACTCGGACATAGTAAAGCGTTACATACGAATTCGGATCCGCCGTTCCGGTTACTTCAACGACATCTTGGTTCGTTAACGCAGGCAACGGATCGATCGTCGGAACCGTTACGTTCGCAACGGCCGAAAACTCCGCCGATACCTGAGCTTCTGCCGGTGACTCTTGCACCGGTTCGTCCGGCCCTTCCGGCAGCTCCAAACCGTTTTCCAACATTCCGGCAACCTCGCTCAACAGCCTTTCTTCAAGAGAAGCATTCGCCTCCGCTCCTACGGATGCGGTACCTAGCGGACTCGCGATGCAGCTTATAACCAAAACAATCGTCAAGATTTGACTGAACCACTTCTTCATGTCTCTATCCTCATTTCCTACTGCCTAATGCTTTTAATTGTAAAATCGAATAAGCTTTATACCTAGTTACTTATTGTCATCGTTTTTGTCATTCAAGTCATAAAAAAAGCCGCATAGTTGTCAAATTAGCATGACTAATTACTAAGGGCTATCGCATCAGACTTGCTTCGAGCCGAGTACGTATAACGGTTTAAATTTGACCGATGTCGGACATTGCAGCAAACAACAATCGAGAGCAATTTTTCTAGCGGCTGCCACAGTCGCTATTTAGTAAGAGCGCACATTTCCGTTAGATTTTGAAAAGCTCCTTTTTGAGCAGAATAACGGATCTTGGGTTCCGTTATTGAAACTAACGTAGTGAGCCTAAATATTAAGCGATTCCTAATGCGATTGCCCTGACTAATGGACTTGGTTTTGGACATTTTCCGGAAATTATACTTTCCGATAGAAATGAAAAAAACCGTCAAGGAAAATCTCCCTGAAGGTTTTTTGGATTTTGATGCTCGGGGTACTAATTGCCCCTGGAAATTGGCTAGCGCGACGGGAAGCGTTCAAGTGTGATATGAATCATCCTTTGAAACGCGCCGGCTCCACCCTACTGCGGCGGCTGATCCGGTCGGTCGGCGCGCGTTCCCGAAGGAAGCCTCCCGGCCTTGCGCAGCGCCTCTCTAAGCAAATACTCGATATGACCGTTGACGCTCCGAAATTCGTCCTCTGCCCATTTCTCCAACGCTCGGTGAAGTTCGGCATCTACCCGAAGCGGAAATGCTTTCTTTTCCTTGGCCATACCCTGTTACCCGTACATCGTGCCCGTATTGATAACCGGCGTCACCGCCCGGTCAGATACGATTGTCACCATGAGATTGTTGATCATCGCCGCGCGACGTTCTCCGTCGAGCTCGATGCCGTTATCCTTCAGTTGGGCCAGAGCCGATTCCACCATCGTTACCGCGCCCTCGACAATCTTCTGTCTAGCCGCGATGATCGCGATCGCTTGCTGCCTCTGCAGCATGGCGCTGGCGATCTCCGGAGCGTAAGCCAAGTGGGTCAGCCGAGTCTCCAGCACTTCGACGCCGGCGATCGAGAGACGAGACTGCAGTTCGCGCGTCAGTTCCGCCGACACCTCGTCCGAGTTGCCTCGGAGAGACGGCTTCTGCTCCGTCTCCTCCGTAAACGTGTCGTAAGAATAGTGGGCAGCGATATGCCGCAGAGCCGTCTCGCTTTGTACCTCGACGAACTTGGCATAATTGTCTACGTCGAATACCGCCTTCGCCGAATCGACGACCTTGAACACGACGACGCAGCCGATCTCGATCGGATTGCCTTCCGCGTCGTTCACCTTAAGCGTGTGGCTGTTGAAGTTGCGAACCTTAAGCGAAATCTTCGTTTTTCCGGTAAACGGAATGACCAGCCATAGCCCGCTGTCGGATACCGTTCCTTTGTAACGCCCGAAAAAAGTAATCACCTTCGCTTGGTTCGGGTGAACGATCGTGAGCGAAGTAAGCAACACGATAGCTAGCAGGTCTAACGCGATTCCCGCCATAATGAGTAAGCCGCTCGGTTCCGGACGATCCCCTCCGTAGATGAATAGCGCGATGCTTCCGCCCAGGGAAGCTAACACCAGCAAGAGCGCCAGAAATCCGTTTACGTGCCAGGCTTTGGTCATTGTCATAGGGGATGGCCACCTCTTTATGATTATATTTATTTGATATAAAAATGATATCACTTTTTACAATGGATTTCCAGAGTGGAAAAAGTGAAAACAGCTAACATCGTCCTTAAAAATGTAAAAAACGTTGTGCCGCCTTTATGGTGGCACAACGTTTTTAAGAGGTTAACGCATATCGTCGCTTAAAGATTTGCTCCACGTCTCGCTGCCGTCCGAGTTACGAATAGCTTCATGCGAGATGGTTGCTTCCTGAACCTCTCCGAAAGCCCAGTGGCTTGCCGGCATATCCGGGAACATTGGAGCAAGGCCTTTCAGCGGTCCGCGGTAAAGCATGCGGTTAATCATCGTTACGGCTTCCGAACGGATGATCTTATTGTTCGGTTTGAAAGTGCCGTCGGTATAGCCTTTCAAGAATTGACCATTGTACAGCGCTTCGATCGCGTTGCCCGCCCAATGTCCGGAGGTATCCGAGAAATGGGCTTTCGCGGGTTGGCCGGCTTCAAGTTTCAGGAAACGAACCATAACCGAGGCCAATTCTCCTCTGGTGATCGGTTCGTCCGGACGGAACAGTCCGTCATTGCCCGGAGTGAAGTAGCCGTGTTTCGTCGCGATTTTAATGTAATTCGTCGCCCAGTGTCCTTTGCGAACGTCCGTGTAAGGCATCGGGTAATTAACTTCCGCGTTCTCCGTCAAACGCGCTACGATTGCAGCCAACTCGGCGCGGGTCATGTTGTTGTTCGGCTTGAATTCCTTATCCGGGTGACCAAGGATATAACGATAATGCTTCAGATTGCCGAAGCGGTCCGAATTCACGTTAAGCTTCAAGGAAGCTTTCGCGATTTTCGTTACGCCCGAAGCGGTCCATTCTCCGGAAATCTCGAACACTTTTTCCGCTTCATTCAGCATCGCCCACTTAAGGACAGGTTTGAAGGTGCCGCCCTTGCCGCCGGACACATTCGTTACTTTCCAAGTGATCGTATTGCCCTTCACTTCTCCACCGTCAGCGTCTACGACAGTCGCTCCTTCAGGAACGACGAACTTGACTTCGCCGGACGTCAACGTAGAGGAAGATTCGTTCTTGTACGTCACCGTAACTTGTGTTTGTTCCCCTTCCTTCACCTGATTTTTCTCTACGGAAAGGTTAAGGGAAAGATCCGGCGTCGGAACTCCGCCGCCTCCGGATCCACCGGAAGGGATCGGGTTGAGCTGCAGGTCGTGCTGAACGACGTCCCATTCGACGCTAAGCGTCGGGCTGATGTACGTGGTGTAGCCACTCTTCGAGACGACCAAATAATAATCCGTTTCCGAATAAACCATAAATGCATAGAAACCGTTCACGTCTGTAGGTTGGTCCGGGCTCAGGTTGTCGTTAGGCGGGAAGACCCTTGGCGGCAACGTGACGAGTCCGCCCAGAGGCAAACCTTTGCCATCGTTCCTAGGCGTATTCGCGTAATGAAGTTCGACTTTGGCGCCTTCGATCGGCAAACCTGTCACTGCGTCGGTCACGTGGCCGTAAGGGTCGACGAGCTCATCGAGAATGTTCATCTCGCCGTCGGCAGTTACGCTCACCGCGCTTTTGGCAATAATCATCTTTTGGCCAGGTTCCAATTCGTAACGGACTTCAAGCGTGTAGTCTCCTACCGCCAAGCCTTCAGCGTTAAACACGCCTTGGCTATTCAACGGGAACGACTTAGGCGAAGATCCGTCCATGATGTAGGTACCGTCGGATTTTTTCAGATAGATACTCGTTCTGGACAGAAACTCCCCATTCAGATCGAGATCGCCCAGCAAAGATGACTGGCCGTTCGGTTTCTTGAACAGGACGAGACCGGTAACGGTTTTCTCGGAGTTGAAGTTTTCGTCCCCGATTCCCAATACTTCTCCAACCTTAGCTTTTTGATGGAAAGTGATCGGGGTTTTTACGCCCCCGATATCGACCAATTTAACGACTTCGATATCGTATACTTCATCGGCTTTAGGCACTACGACGTAGTAAGCGCCCGTGATGTTGTCCGTGGTTACCGTTTCATCGAAATCGACTCCTGGCGTAATGATTCCGTCTCCATTCAGGTCGAGCGTCACCCTAACATCGGCGCCCAAGACAGGAGCATTTTTTGCTCCTTCCGTAATGACGCCACTGATCGAAGCCGGCATGAACGTTACGTCGATCTGAGCTTGAGCGCTAAGACCTCTTGAAGCATCGTTTGCGTTAGCTTCCAACACAATCGTCTGTTCGGTCGTCCCGCTAATCTGAGGAGATTTATAGACGACTGTTGCCTTTCCGTCCGCGTCCGTTATCGCGCGATTCGGACCTACGAAGCTGCCCGTGCTTGCAGGAGCAGTGAAAACAACCTCAACGCCCGAGATCGGGGTGCCGGTGTCGTCTACCAAAGTCGCCGTGAGCTCCGATGTCGAGTTCCCGTCACCCAATATTTTCTTCGGGTTGGCGGCCAGAGACAGATTCGCTCCGACGACTTGGAAATGATTGTCCGTCAGCTTGGTCGGCTGTTCCGACACTACCGTGCCAAAAGCGTCGATCGACTTGAACGATACCATATACTCGCCTTTCGGCGTAGAAGATTGAAGTTTGAAGGAATCGTTGCTCCATTTCTTAAAGCCCTGGGTTTCCCAAGTAAGCAGGTTCGCCAGTTGCAATTCGACCGCTTGTCCGTTGACGTCCGCGATCACTTTCTGCGCATAGACGGAGCTTACGACGGATAAGCGCAGCGGTTGTCCCGGAACACCGGTCACGACCGAAGGATCGCCCTGAGCTTTATCGCCGACCCAACCCTCGAGCGCTTTGTGAACGCGGATGGTGACGTTGGCGGGCGCGCTGGTTATATGACCGTCATTAACTGTATAAGTAAAAGAATCTCCCAAAAGATCGAACGGATCATTCGGTGTATAGATCCAAGTCTTCCCCGAAAGGTCTGAGAGATCATTATCTAAGACTCCAGTGGAAGGCGGCAGCGTAAAATAATTGAGGACATCTAGTTCATCGCTGTCTTTGCCGACAAGAACGATCTTAACGGAGGATTGTCCTTCTTCCATATCGATCAGCAACGGCTCTGCTACCGGAACGCCATTGTACCTAATGACAATGTCCCCCGGCAGATCGGAATCGTGCATCCCGTCATTTCCTGTCCACGGAATAGTGACGGTGTCTCCGATCGGATAGGTTGCTGACGGCTCGAAAAATAGATTCTGCAATTGATCGCCGGACAGAGTCACGCTGTCTCCTGGCGTAAAATACGTTACTCCGGTTACCGACACGGTACCCAATTTACCGTAAGTACCCAGATCCGATGGCAAGTCGATCGTAACATTCGAGAGATCGTCCTTGTCCGCGTCCTGATACGAAGGCGCCAAAGCAAAGTTTCCTGCTGTAAACGTAATTCTCTCTCCCATAAGACCGGTCTTCGTAATGTCATCGACTACCGGGGGAGTATTAATATGAATGATGACGTTGTTCGGGTCCTTGGCGTATTGCAGGCCGTCGGATCCGTTCCATTGGAATACGACGTTGCCAGTTACGCCCGGCGCCGGAGTGAATACCAGACCGGCGAGATTGGCGACGTCGATTTCATCGTTTGCGTTCACAGGGGTGCCGTTCAACGTTAAAGATCCTTTGGCACCATCAGGGAGCGTAACGATTTTAACAGTCGTCAGCGCTTCAAGGCCCGGATCGATATACCTCGGAGCAAAATCGCTTTGTCCAAGCGGCAATGGCATGTTGATCTTGGCGACTTTGTAGATCTCAAGCACATCCGGCGAGCTGTTGACCGTCACCTTAGCATCACTCGGCGCATATTTGGTGCCGTTGTGTCCGTTCCACAAGAAATCGACCGTTCCGTCGAATCCATCCGAGACGGGGACGAAAGCGAGTTGTGCGACCTGCGCGATCGGAATCTCGGCTCCGGCAACGACAGGCACGCCGTTCAGTTGCAATTCGCCTTTCGCAGGGTCCGGCAGCGTCACGATTTTCACGGTTTGCAATTGATCGCCGTTAGCCGTTCCGCCGTTGATCTTCAAGTACTTGTCCTTAAAATCGTCTTCGGTAAAAGAAGTCGGAGCCGCGCGATAGCCCGATTTGGAGATATCCGCGACGAGCGGGTCGTGCGTGGAGAACGTAACTACGTGCTCCGCAAAGCCCGGATTCGTGAAAAATTCCTTCTCTTCAAATGCAGTTCTCTCCGTCCCTGCCGGGTACTTGGTGAGATCCGCGGGACCATTGCCGCGATCGTCGAATAAGACAATATTAACGACGTATTCCTTGGCAGGATCGATTCCGGGATCTGTAATGACGAGCGCATTATCCCACTCTTCTTCAACGTCGGCCGCCGGCTTGCCAAAAAACTGCTTGCCGATGCCTAAGTTTCTCTCCACGATTTGTCCGTTAACGATCGTTTTCTCGATGACGTTAACTTCCATCGCGAAGTTCTGTCCGGCAATATTCGGGGTCAATCCGGTATTCAGCGTGAGCTTGCCGTTTACGACCTTTAATTCCGCAGTCGTAATCTCGCCCGTATTGCGAATGCCGCCGTCGATCACCAATTGGCCCCAATCCACCTTCATGGTCCAGTTGGTATTGGCAAGCGAACTGCTGCTTCTCGTATCTTGGTAGTAATGATGGATCGTAATGCCAACGTAATTATCGCCGAGCGCGATCCGATTAAATTGCTCCGCCGCAAAGCTGAGCACCGTCGTATTCCAGCTCTCATTTTTCCCCGACAATGCGCCGACGAGAGCGGATTCCTTGATTTCCTTTTTGTAATCCTGTCCGTTAGTACCTACTTTGGAAGCTTCGATATTCGTTTTCCATGTGCCCGTCGTTTGCCACGGCGTATACGGGATTCCAAGAGCGATATCCGCGGGATTGGAGGAAAAATAAACCCGATCCCACTCCCCATTCCCCGACACCGCGGCAATATATTCGTCCACGTCATAAGCCCGGATCAACAGCTGAGCGCTCTTGGTCGGAAGCTGCTTGACGTCCGTAATCTTAAATTCGACAGGGTACTTGGAGTAGTTGTCGGCCGTGGTTTTGTTTTGATTCTTGATGTTCGTGTCCATATCCGAGTCTTTGGTGGACGACGAGGCCCCCCCTCCCCAATTGTCGTTGTCCGTAAAATAGGTTACCCCGACGGACGTCAAGGCGCCGGCCGCCTCCGCATTGGACGGGCCCACCAGCCACTGGCCTCCCGCGAGCAGCAGAGCCAGCATTCCCAGCGCTGCTTTTCTACTCCACCCCCTGTTTCTCTTGCTTAACAATCCGCCCGTACTCTGAGTTTCCATTAATTTTTTCTCCTCTATTTATATTTACTCTTTCATAACCATTAATTTACTATTATCATCTGATCCATTTCTGAACAATTCGACAATAAATAACATTAATTAAGAATTTTCTACTACGTAAGACCCGGAAATAAAACAAAAAAAGACGACCCCTGAGATTACATCAGGAATCATCTTTTTAACAGCATTATCTAGTTTCTTATTTCGATTAATCGATATACGAGCAAATATAATCCGTAACCGTCTTAACGTTCAGCTTAAAGCTGGAGTTCGCAGGCACTTCGAATTTCGTCGGCTCGTTGATTTCTTGCCATTGATCGTTGCCCGGAAGCAGAATGGAAAGCTCGCCTGCTTGGATGTCCATGATTTCCTTTTGCGCAGTACCGAACTCGTACTCGCCCGGAAGCATGATGCCCAGCGTGATTTTGGTGCCGTCTTCGAAAATAACCGCTCGGCTCGTTACTTTTCCTTCGAAGTATACATTGGCTTTCTTCACTACGGATACATTATTAAATTGCGACATCGTTTCTCTCCAGCTCCCCTGTTAGCTTTGGTTTGAATTACACTAATTTGTTGAATTGAGCGACAACGTTGTCTACCGTGAAGCCATATTCTTTAATGACGCGATCGCCCGGAGCGGAAGCACCGAACGTGGAAATTCCGATAATCGCACCGCTGTCCCCAACATAACGCTCCCATCCGAACGGATGAGCCATCTCGATCGCAAGACGGGCTTTGATCGCTTTAGGCAGAACGCTTTCTTTGTAGCTTGCGTCTTGTTTCTCGAACAGATCGAAGCTTGGCAAGCTGACAACGCGAACGTGTACGCCTTGCTCTGCCAATGCCTTCTGGGAAGCGACGGCGAGTTGAACTTCCGAGCCCGTAGCGATCAGGATTCCTTGCGGCTGTCCGTTAGCCGCTTCGGAAACAACGTATCCGCCTTTGGCGATGTTGTCGCGAGCCGACGAAGTACCTTCGAGGATCGGAAGGTTTTGGCGCGTCAGCACCAAGGCAACCGGGTTGTCTTTATTTTGCAACGCATAAGCCCAAGCAGCGGATGTTTCGTTCCCGTCCGCCGGACGGATAACCGTTAGGTTAGGGATAATCCGGATTGACGCCAATTGCTCGATCGGTTCGTGCGTAGGACCGTCTTCTCCGACCGCGATGCTATCGTGCGTCAGTACGTAAACGACAGGCAAGCCCATCAGAGCAGCTAAGCGAACCGCCGGACGAAGGTAGTCGGTGAACACGAAGAACGTGCCGCCGTATACTTTTAATCCCCCGTGCAGCATAATTCCGTTCATTGCCGCAGCCATGCCGAACTCGCGAATACCGAAATAGATGTTGCGGCCGTCGTAGTTGCCCGGTTTGAATACCGGCAGGCCTTTCAGGTGCGTCATCGTGGAGCTTTCCAAGTCCGCGGATCCGCCCACGAGGAAAGGTACGTTTTTCGCAAGTCCGTTCAAGGCATTCCCCGAAGCAACGCGAGTCGAGAGCGGCTTATCTTCGGAAGTGTATACCGGCAGATCCGCATCCCAACCGCTTGGCAATTCGCCTGCGAACGCAGCCTCGAATTGAGCCGCAAGCTCAGGGTAAGCCGATTTATATTTCGCGAATTGAGCATCCCAAGCCGCGTTCGCTTGTTCGCCCGCTTTCTTGATTTCCGCGAAATGGGCGCGAACTTCCTCAGGCACGTGAAACTCTTCATGCGGCCATTCATAGAAGCCTTTAGTCAATTTAGCTTCGTCCGTTCCGAGAGGGGAACCGTGCGGGCCGGCATGTCCGCCTTTACCGCCTTTGTTCGGGGAACCGTAACCGATCACCGTTTTCACTTCGATGAGAGTCGGTCTGGCAAGGTCCGCTTGCGCTTCGGCGATCGCTTTAGCCAACGCGTCGAGGTCGTTGCCGTCTTCCACGCGCAGGTATTGCCAGCCGTATGCTTCGAAACGTTGGCCCACGTTCTCGGAGAACGACAGGCTTAATTCGCCGTCGAGCGAAATATCGTTGGAATCGTACAGAACCACAAGTTTACCCAGTTTCATATGGCCGGCCATCGAAGCGGCCTCGGAGGAAACCCCTTCCGATAGATCTCCATCTCCGCAGATGGAATATGTGAAGTGGTTAACTACATCGTAACCTTCGCGATTGTAAGTAGCAGCCAACTGCGTCTCGGCCAATGCCATACCGACAGCCATGGCAACCCCTTGGCCAAGCGGACCGGTCGTAGCGTCTACGCCAGCCGTATGTCCGAATTCAGGATGCCCCGGCGTTAATGAACCCCACTGACGGAAATTTTTCAGTTCTTCCATCGGCAGATCGTATCCGCTTAGGTGAAGCAAAGAGTATAACAGCATGGAACCATGTCCCGCGGACAGTACGAAACGGTCGCGGTCGATCCATTGCGGTTTGGACGGATTATGTTTCATTGTTTTCGCGAACAATTGGTAGCCCATCGGAGCTGCGCCCATCGGCATGCCGGGATGTCCGGATTTCGCTTTCTCGATCGCATCGATCGATAGCGTACGTACCGTTGTAACGGAGAGTTGGTCGATTGCTTTAGTGCTGACAGTCATTAAATTGATTCCTCCTAGTTAGAAACCTACAAAATGTCTCATGCGCACGTCGAAAAAATTAATTTTCGCATACATACTGTGAAATATTGTACCATTATGCTTCGTCCATTTCCATCCTTTATGCCATGCAGTCAAGCAAGAAAGGGATCGTAAGCACTCGCGCGCTTACGATCCCTTCATCTAAAAGTATAAACTTTTTGCCTTACACGAAAGCTACCGTTTTATTTTGATAAACGAGCATTCTGTCCTCGACATGCCATTTCACCGCGCGGGCTAGTACGATTCTTTCGATATGACGGCCGATACGTTTCAATTCGGTCACGTCGTCGCGATGAGTAACGCGCTGGATATCTTGCTCGATAATCGGACCGCCGTCCAATTCTTCCGTCACATAGTGTGCCGTCGCGCCGATCAGCTTGACTCCGCGATTGTACGCTTGCTGATAAGGCTTGCCTCCGACGAATGCCGGAAGGAAAGAATGGTGGATATTAATGATGCGATTGTGATACTGCTCGATGAATTTCGGGGAAACGATTTGCATGTATCTGGCAAGTACGATCAGATCGACTTTACCGGACGTCAGTTCCCGTTGTTTTTGCTCCGCTTCCGCTTTCGTATCCGCAGTAACCGGAACATGGTGATACGGTATTCCGAAGGATTCGACCAGGCTCCTCATATCGTCGTGGTTACTGATAACCATGCTAATCTCCGCGTCCAAGTCTCCGGCTTGCCATTGCCACAGAAGTTCGGTTAAGCAATGATCTTCCTTCGATACGAAGATCGCGATCCTTTTGCGCCGCGCCGCGCGGAAAATACTCCATCTCATCGAGAAACGATCCGCGATTCGGTTGAAATCCTCTTGAAGGGACTGCAGGCGTTGCTCTAGTTCTTGCAGATCGAATTCAATCCGCATGAAGAACATGCCGCCTTCCGGATCCATCGTATATTGATCGGACTGCACGATGTTCGCGCCTTGCTCATACAGGAATTGGGACACCGCCGCTACGATTCCCGCCTTGTCGGGACACGAAATCAACATGCGCGCCCTAATGCTCTTATCATCGAACTTCTTGTTTTCCTGAAGCTGGTTATTGTGACTCATCTGACTTACTTCCTCTCCGCATGACACATCTATTCGATTGAACTGCGCAAATTATTGGCTAGATAACCATTCCTGACCCGCAAGGAAACCAAGCAACCTCTGATTGACGGCCTCTTCGCTGTAATCGCCGGACAGAACGCGATGTTCCGCCAGCATATCGTATAACCGTTCCATAGGTTCGCGTGAGTCCGCTTTTCTGGCTTTGGCATCTGATTTCAGCAACTCCCACGTATTCAGCACGTACAGTCGGGAATCGATACCTACTTTATCAAAGAAATGATGCAGCCTTTCCACATCTTCGAGGAATTCCCCGCCGAAACGCTCTTCCGTATCGCCGCGAAGCATTGCAATTTCGGCTTCGTACATCGGGCGTTCGGTCTTCTCCGTTTTGCCGATCCAAGGCGTCTCCAGGATGAATGGCTTGTCCTTCAGCAAATCGTGACCTACGACTCCGGCGATGCCTTCGTAGCCGATCCAGCCCGAACCGATCGGAGCATGGCGGTCTTTACCGGCGCCTACCGGATTTTTGCTGTCGTTGACGTGAACGACCGCAATCCGGTTAAGGCCTACGATCTCGTCGAACCTGCGCAACACGCCGTCGATATCTCCTACGATGTCATATCCCGCATCGTGAATATGACAAGTATCCATGCATACCGTCAACCGGCTGTTCAAGTGAACTTTGTCGATAATCTGCGCCAGTTCCTCGAAACTGCGGCCGATTTCCGTACCTTTACCCGCCATGGTTTCCAATGCGATATTCACGTCGGTTTCTTTCGTGGCTTCCAGTACTTCATTCAATCCTTCCGCGATCCGCGCGATTCCGTATTCCGCATCCTTATCCGTGTAGGCTCCGGGATGCAGCACGATATTCTTGACGCCGATCTTGTGCGTGCGGCGAATTTCTTCCTGAAGGAAATCTACCGCAAGTCTGTAAGTGTCTTCCTTGTATGAACCCAAGTTCACGATGTAAGGCGCGTGGACGACGATGTCGTTAATTCCGCTCCCCGCCATCATTTCTTTACCTTCGGGAATATATAAATCCTCGATCGGTTTTCTCCGGGTATTCTGAGGCGCCCCCGTGTAAATCATGAAAGTACTGGAACCGTAAGAAACCGCTTCTTTCGTAGCGGTCAACAATCCCTTGTCCGAAAATGAAACGTGCGATCCAATCTTCAACATAGTATAGCTCCTCTCGCCATGCGATCCGTACCCCGTAAACGTTGATGGGGCCTAGTCTAGCAATCATTCCTATATTGTATCGCGAACGTCGAAATAAATCTAGAAATGAGCTATAATTTCAGAATGAGGTGATAATTATGAATTCGACGCCAGATTGGTTTATGTACTTCATCGGTTTTTGGACCATCGTGCTTGTATTGTTCATGTGTATCGGCGGCTTCTTTATGTTTCGCAAATTTTTGAAAGTGTTGCCGAAAAGCGACGGAAAATCGAAGCTGGACTGGCAGAATTATTGGGTGGAACGCAGCCGGGATCTATGGACCGAAGAATCCAAGCAGATGCTTCATAAGCTTGTTTCGCCGGTTCCAGGACCCTTCAGGGATATCGCAAGCCACTCTATCGCTGCCAAAATCGGCCAAGTGGCCGTGGAGAGCGGCTCTTCCGAGGTAACGAAGGATCATTGCATCGAAGGTTACATACGCGCGACTCCGCCTCGCGACCACCGTAGCCTGAAAGATTTTCTCGAAAAAAACCAGATCGATTACGCGGCTTACAGCCATCTTCTCAAGTAAGCTCGTACGCCCGATCGCGAAAAAACGAAACCTTTGCCGCTTTTTTTCGTCTAACCTCAGAGGAGGTGTAAGCTACATGACGAAAAAACACAACAAAACGGCTATGGCTATGAGCGTTGCCGTACTTACCCTAGTCCTGATGGGGACGGCTTGCAGCAACAACAATAACGCGAACCCGTCGCCGTCTGCCAGCTCTTCCGCTTCGGCAAGTCCAAGCCCAACCGCAAGCGGTGCGATCGAAACCGAAAGCGCGAGCCCTTCGGCTTCGCCGGAGACAACTTCCGCCACCGGTAAATACGTAGGCTTGCAGGATAGCCATTCTATCGAAATCACGACGGATAAAGGACCGATGGCATTCCAAGTCAGCCCGGAGATCGCCGAGAAGGTCGATCCTTGGAAAGAAGAGACGTCCGTCCAATTCCAATACAAAACCGAAAAGCTTGAAGCGAACGGCGAGCAAATCGAGCAGCACACGATTATTTCGATCGATAAGCAGTAACCGATGTGAGGAGGGGCGCAATGCGCCTAATATTGTGCGGTGGAACGGGATTCATTGGTAAAGCTCTAACGCATGCGCTGTTATCCCGAGGGGATGAAGTGTGGATTATTACGAGGAATAAACCTTTGAAGTCTCCTTTCGACACCGACCTTCCTCATCCTCAATACGTCACTTGGGCGGAATGGAATGCGTCTCCCGATCGGTTAGGCGATTTCGATGGAATCGTGAATCTGGTCGGCGAATCCATCAATCAAAGGTGGACTCAGAAGGCCAAGGAGCGGATATTAGCTTCGCGAACGGAAACAGCCGATCGAATCGCCGACAATCTGAGGCGGATGAGTTCCCCGCCCAACGTCGTCGTGAACGCTTCGGGCATCTCCTTGTATGGACACTCGGGAGAGCAGGTGTTCGATGAAAACTCGCCTGTCAGACCCGCCGACTTTCTAGGAAAAACCGTCGTCAAGTGGGAAGAGGCCGCGGATCGGATTCCGGTCAAGCGGCTCGTAAAGCTACGCATCGGGCTCGTATGCGCCCGGACCGGAGGAGCGTTCCCGCTCATTCGACTGCCTTACCGTTTGTTCGGAGGCGGACGGATAGGCGATGGTAAACAAGGCCTGCCATGGATTCACTTACAGGACATGGTTTCCCTGATCCTGTTTTGTCTGGACACCGATTCCATCTCTGGTCCCGTCAATGCGGTAGCGCCGGATCCGGTGTCGAACGACGAATTCGGCCGCATGCTGGGTCGCGTAACGAAGCGCCCGCATTGGTTCCCGGTTCCGGGATTTATGTTAAAAGCCTTGCTCGGAGAAATGAGCACGCTCTTGCTTACCGGCCAGAGAGCGATGCCGCGAAAGCTGTTAAATCACGGCTTTCAGTTTGCCTTTCCTAAGCTTGAAGGAGCCCTGCGGGATATTACCCGCTAGGGCTTTTTTTTTCTTCCCGCATTCCCCGCTCCCTCACTCTTCCTGTTGAAAACGGTATTGGGAATTGGCAATCGTCAAGCAATCTCCGACCTGCAAGGAATACAGTTCATAAGGAGCCATCGGCTTATCGTTTAGTCGGCTTCCGTTCCGCGATCCGAGATCTTTAACCTTCCACTGATCGGATACCTTTAAGAACTCCACGTGCGCTCTAGAAATTCCTATCGACTCATCTATGTGTTGAGCGGCTTCCGCTGATCTTCCAATTACGAAAGAGTTGCCTTGCAGAGGGATTCGAATTCCGGAGTCCTTGGTTTTCCAGATCAAATAGAAGATTTCGATATTGGACGTCTGTTTGGAATTGAGATAGGCCGTTTGATCGTTCGAAGCGGACATCCATGTCGTATCCGCTATATATGCCGGGTCTTTATTGACATCTAACATAAATGGATCAGTCAAACTATCCCGCGAAGCAATCGTTGACGGCAGATGAGGAGAAGGAAATCTAGGTATAGCTCCTTGCTGTTGAACCTCCCTTTCCTCCTCTGCCTGAGCAAATTTAAACGACTTTTCGATTTCGGGACCGCTTGGTTGTACAAGTTCAGGACGCCGATTGGTAAACCTAAGCCTGTCGGGTATGCCGTTCCATAAGAAAATGACCAGCGAGCAGACGATCAAGGAAAGACACAGACACGCTAATAGCTTCTGCTGGTTAGGCTGACTCAAGTAAATAAATCTCCAGGACAAGGCGACGACGAATACGGAGACGCAACCGATCACGATTCGCCAACGGCCGATATCCATTACGTCGCTTCCGGTATCAGGCTCATTAGCCCTCATCTTGCTCGAAGGGAAAGACTTCGGCAGAGCATTCGGTGCGTCCCCCCACATTTCGGAGACGGGATGAAGGTCGCCCGAAACCGGGTTCAGAAAATCCCACGAACGAGACGGCTTCGTTGTTGCCGGCTTCGGCTCCATGACGTGCAACTCCGGCAAGGGACGAACCGGGGAATGTCCCCTGTCTGCTGCCGCTTCTCCCCCCGGAGAACCCGCTAAGTATTGTCTTGCATAACGACTCAACACGATCGGCATAAAACCCGGGGAGCCAACAAGCCGTAAAATATTTTGCAAAGCTTGCCCATCCGGCTCCTTCACCCTCATCATCCATCGGATGATAAGCCGTTCTAAATCATCCGCCCTATGTAGCGTGGGCATGTCGATAGGCAGGTAAGTAAATTTCAGATCATACCACTCGTCTCCGACAAATATAAACTCATCCAGCAGCCTAATGCGGTCAGCGTCCAGCAAATATAACCTGCACTCTTCAAGCACTTCCGCAAGCCTGCATAAAGCTCCCATCATATCGGCCATCGACCACGTTGACGTTCTCATCGCTTCCGACAGCATGCGTGTTCCCGAAAAAGAATAACGGAGGGAAACCCGACCGTCGCACTCTTCGGTCTCAAGCGTTAACAACCCTGGAATATCGCATTGTTTGAGCATGTGAATCTGGGTATCATTTAAATCTTCTCGCGTTAAAGGAGGATCGCGTTCCACGATCATATAGTGGCCCCTCCTCTGCTCAAAGCGAACCGACAATGCCTCCATATCTCTCTACCCTTTCCCCATTAAGGTCATAAAACCCGGAGCCACAGCCAGCATAAAAGGAAAATGAACGCCTTTGCCTTTCGTTAACGGATGGTTTCCCCAGGGCCACTTTATTCTCATTCCTAGCTTTTTCAAGCCCGGGAGGCGCAACATAAGCAGAATAAACGCGATTCCTCCGGCAAAAAGAATCGACGACATGAGCAATTGGAAAGTCATCGAAGGACCTGCCCATGCCCCGAATGCGCCGAACCATTTCACGTCTCCCCCGCCGATCCCTCCGAATCGGTTCATCACATACAGAGGGACGAGCCCCGCGAAAGCTCCCGCGAACGCCCAACCCAGTCCATCGATACCGCCAGCTATACAATGATAAATCAATCCGCTGCCGGCAAAGAAAATCGTCAGTTCGTTAGGTATCCGCATCTTGCGCAAATCCGTCCAACAGGCGGAAACCAGCAGAACGCATACGATGATCAACTCCCACGTATTCACTTCTCACCCTCCTTGGCTTCGTCTATTCGGCTGCTTGTTTACCTGCGACCTCGAAGGTTTGTTGCCAAACTCCGCCTTCGGCGTTCGAGACTTGCCAGCTCCATTGTCCCGGCGTCGTTCTTCCGGATACATGCCAAGTCCATGAAATCAAACCCGAAGCATCGGCGGTAGCGCTGCCTAGATGTTTAGCCTGGCTTAGTCCGCTCTTGTATATAATGGATAGATCGACGGAGGTCCCCGGTTCCACTCGAATGACCAGCGTAGCCTTGCGCCCCGGCTTGACGGGATTCGGCTCCAAGGAAACGAAAGATACGTTGAACGGCGTTTGACTCTCTTGCTTCGCAATCTTGGAAACGGAAGGGGCGCCTCCGATCCAAACCCGTTCTCTCGCGGATTCCCTAACCATTAATCTCCGTCCCAGAAACGGTACCTGAACGGGCAAAGTGTACTCGGCTTCGACGGTTAAATAGGCTTTTCTCCTATCGTCAATATCCGGCAATCCGATCGAGGTCACCTTTAATCTCGATTCGTCTAAAACTCGTTCGTCCGCAAACTGTTTAACGAGTTGGCCGAATGCGAGCTTGGCGGCATGCTGCTCTAACGAAAACGTACCGTTCGTAGCTTGCTCCGCCCACTCCTTCATCGGAGAAGGCAACCATTTTCCGTACTGGCTGACCGTCTCTCCCACGCTAAGCCATTTCTCGTTCCACTGTTCGATCTGCTGATTGATTGCGGAGCCTCTCGCCTGATCAATACCTAAAGATATCGGATACCAAGCGGATGCGGCTTGTCTTGCGGTTTGGTTCAATGCTCCGTGCAATGCCATCGAAATGACGGCGGTTTGTACCATGAAGATCAGGAATAGAACGAACATTAGAAATACTGGCATAACGAGCGCGGTTTCCAACGTTACTCCGCCCTCATTAGTCTTAATGGAATTCCTTTTTTTAGAGATAGGAACTATCGGCCGTATACGTTGTTTCATAACGGTTCCCCTTTACCGTTCCTCCTAGATTTCCGAAACGCCCCATCGCCTTTAGCAATCCGGGGAAAAACCACAAGCTGACCGAAGCGCTCCCTTCTGCGCTCGCATACGTATATGCTCCTCGATAATCCAACCCTGAAGCATGCTCCATTACGGCTATCATTCTTGCTATTTGGTTGGCTGATCCTCCATGCAAAAGGAGAAACAGCCTAAGGTAATCCGTGTAAAGAGTATCGGTTTTGATATACTTGGAAAGTTCAACTTTGCCGGTGTTGATTAATAGGTTCATATCGGTCAATGCGCCGCGAATACCGTATACTAAAGCCGCAGCCAGAACGAGAAGAGGATGTCCCATCGCCCTGCACTCGATAAGACCTTCCATCGTTCGAACGGCTAAACGGAATGCGAATATTTCGCCATAAGCAGCCGCAATATTGCCCGCGGGATTGTTCAGCCCGTACAAGATGTACTCCGCTTCTTGCATATGAATATCCAGAGAAGCTTGCCCGCCTGCCAACATCTCCTTGACTAAGGGCGGACCGTAATGGGACAGCCTCGACAGCGTGTACTCGGAGAAATACAATTGATCGCGCGCCCCCAACAATGCGCCTTGCAGAACATCCATCAATCCGTCGGAGCCCGACATTGCCGCATCTCTCCCCTCGGAAGGATCGTTGCTCCTAGCAGCTCGCTCAGCCTGCTCTTCCTCCGTCTTGTTCCACTCTTTATTGCTTGAATAAAGGTCCGTCGTCGTCGCGAAGCTTATCTTCTCCTCGGCCGATCCGGCAACGCCGGTTAACGACCCGAGAAAATTCGCCGCTCCCGCCCAAGCGGCCTTCGCTTTCTTTTCTTCCTCCTTGCGTTCGTTGTCCTGCGAACGATGTGCTTCCAACGTCGCTATTCGGGCAGCGATCACGGAGCCGGCCGAGCCATATGAACTTACGAAAGCGTCATACGCGCTTTGCAGCCGAGATTGGCCGCTTTGCAACGATGCTCCCATTCCCGTCGATCCCGGGACGGAAGCCGCTAACGAGGCGAATGAAGCCGCTTCTCCGGCCAACGACAGCCCTTGAATGTGCTGAGTTCTGATCTCCGCGAAATAAGCTTCGAAGAAAGCTTGCTTCAGCACTAAATCCTCGGCAGACTTGCGAAGGTTCTCTAACGTTTGAACATGCTCCTTATCGACCGCGGAACCCGTCTCGCCCTCCTCATCTCCGGATGAAACAGGCGGCTGAGCTCTGGATCGCTCGAGAATAGCCACCATTTCATCGTTGGCTTTCTTAGCTTTCTCAATGGCTTCGTTCGCTTTCAACAGAAATCTTTCAGACTGTTCCCTTACCGCAGCCGCTTGTCGGCTTAACGCACTCGATAAAGAGACGGCACCGGATTCGTAAGCGGCTACCTCCGCTTCATATCGAGGTCCTTCCGGCTTCGTCTTCTCGTCCTCCGGTTCTTCTCCGTTCTCTTCCCGATTTTTTTGCTCCTCTTCCCACTTCCTTACCGATTCGCGTCTGGATTCGTTGTCCAGCCGTTTGATCACATAATCTTCATATCCCCCCGTTATGCCGCCTATCGAGCCGATTTCCGAGCCTAACGCTTGCTCGCTCTTCACGCCGTGTTGCTTCTGGGCTTCCAAAGCGTCATCGAAAGCCGCTTCCCGGCGATCGTAGGCTTTACGCATTTGCTCCAGCAGGTCTACCGTTCTCGTTGCTTCTTTCATTGCCCCCGATACTCCGCGAAATCGGCTCGCGACCTCCAAAGCAAGATCAACCGGAGCTTTGTACTTCATCTCCTCTAGAATTTGCCTGCGAAACACGTCATGCGTAGCTAACGGTCGGCTTTCCGTTACTCCCGTTTCCTCCCAGCGCGTATCCAGGAAAGTAAATGCCCCTTTGCCTTGGGGAGCCGCATTCCCCTCTACAGTGTCCCGGAATATCTCGTTCGCCGCTTCTCCGCCTCTAATAAACAACCCATAACGTGCATAGATCGTCGGATCGTAAGACGACAACGTTGATCGCGCGCCCGATTTCACCGCCAGTTCAGCTTGCTTGCGGAATGCCGCAACTCGGGCAAAGTCGATTAACAACGCGGTCAGTAACAGGAAAGCGGCAGTGGCTGCGATAAAATAGATGGACACGGAGCCCAAAGTCCCCTGCCTTTGCCGTTCATGGGAAGGAAGCTCCCGACTATGGTTTGAACCCTCCATCCCATAACCTCCCGTTCACGATTTCATGATCTTTAGCGTTTACGTTTCTGTAGAACCCCGCCCGCTTGATCGCGATAGGCCGACTCCCCCTGCGGGGAACTCTTCATCTTAGTAGCGTAATAACGAATGAGATCGAAGGAACGCAGAAATTCCGGAGGTTCAACGACCAAAGCGTTAACCTCTGTTCTCGCCGCACCTCCGCCGCGCAGCCAGATTAACGGCTGCGCAAGCCAATTACTCGTTAAATCCACTTCGATCTCGCGTTTGATCCCGATATTCCGATATCTCATTTCTCCCGTTCCCACGTTGTGGGAAGAAGCCGTTTCGAAACCTATGCGCCTAAGCTTATCGATTGCCTGGGAACCTTCTCCCCCCGCCATACCCGCATGGATCTCAATTCCCGCGCCATTGCTTTCGGCGACTAAGCCGAACAGTCCCTGAACGAGGCTATCGTCGGTTAGTCGCCAGTACAATCCGTCATACTCGCCTTGCGGGTATGCGCCGGTTTGCGCGTCTTTCGCCGAATTCGTCCAACTGAACGCGGTTCTCTCCGCCATAATCGACGAGCTATAGTAAAGCAAAGCACCCTGCGAGATATAGAGGGAGAAGAACAGCAACAGAAAGGTCAACATCAAGACCCACGGAATTACAAGCGAAGCCTCTAATGAAATCGATCCCGACGTATTTCCCCAATCTCTTAATTTTCCTATTAATTTCATCGCTTTATCCTTATTCCTCGAACACGTCTTCCGCTTTCCCTTCAACGGAATCCATTAGGTTCCCTAGAAACTCCAAAATCCAGTCTTTAAAGAAGATCGCTACGATGATTAAAACCGCGGCAATAAGAACAAGTTCCAACGTGCCTAATCCCTCTTCATCCTCCCACAGATCGCTTACGGCCTTCATTCCGAATTGAAATAGGTTTCCGATCATCCAAATCATCCCTTCGATAATAGTGTTGGCTTACATCATGAATACCGTTGGCGCACCTACTAAAACCATGATCAACAAAAAGACGATCGTTAGCGGAAAAGCGAGTCTTGAAGAGGCTTGCTCCCCAAGCGTACGGGCGATCGCTTTTCTCTTGTCCCACATTTGCCTAGTTAATTCGCGCAACGCGGGCACGAATGCATCCCCTCCTCTTCTGGCATTGATGAGCAACGTCGTCGCGAACAGCTTCACCTCGGGCACGGCGCATCTTCTCCCCATCTCCTCCAGCGCAATAGATAGACTCTCTCCGCGTTTCAATCCTTCGAGCGCTGAATTCAATTCAACGTAAAGGGGATGCTGGATTCCTTGCTTCTGTTCCACGGTACGAGCTAACGCCCTCATCACGTTCTCCCCCGCGTTAACCATGAGCAGCAGCTTGCTAAGCAATTCCGGCAATTCCATGACGATCGACTGATGTCGCTTTTTCACTTTGCCGTAAAGCTCTTTCGCGCGTAAGGCCGGCAGGATTCCCGCGAGAATCGCGCCTACGAAAAGCAAAGCCGGGTTTTCCGCGCCGATGGCCAGAAATCCGGTTACCATCAAGGTGAGATAGGCTAGTCCGATACTCTCGGCGGACCATCCGATCAACGTTTCCAGAGTACAGGTTCCTCCGTTCAATAAGGCCAACGGGATTCTCAACTTGTTCATCCACGGCTGCAATTTATTCCATAAAGGACGATAACTCAGAAGGACGACGAATGGATCCACGTTCGGCCGAAACCGTTCTTTCCTTCGAATGCTCAATGCCCGAACGGTCAGCACTCCATATAGAGCCAACAAAACAGCACTGTAAAGCACCATAGCCCACCCGCTCATAGCCTAATATCCATGATCCGCAGCATCCACCAACTGCAACCCGTCAGCAGGAGCAAGCATACCGTCAGCAATAAGATCCCCATCCCTTCATGGAGCGGTTGCATATAATCGGCCGCCATGAACCCGAGTATCCCTACGAAAGCGAACGGCATCCCCATCATGATTTTAGATTCGAATTTCTTCTGGGAAATAAGCACGGAAACTTCAAGCTCTACCTCCAGTTTCTCGCTAATGAGCTGCGAGGTTCTGCGGACAACCTCGACTAAATCCCCTCCGGCCCTCTTGCAAATCTTGATCACTTCGGCGAAGTTCCTCACCTCCTCCAGATCTGAACGATTGGCGAAATCCTGCAATGCCGCTTCCAACTGTTCCCCGTTATTTAATCGATTGGTGATCGCTCTAAGCTCCATCATTAAATCGGACTGCGTATCACCGATTAGAAGAACCAGATCGTTCTCCAAGGACATAAAAGCATTTTCAACCGACCTCCCAGCGGACAGCAACGACGACAAAGCCTGCAGGGCATCCTTGAATTGTAGTCGTAACTTCTCCCGCCGTTTCCTGCATAAGGTGCTCGCATATAAACGCGGATACAGCAACCCTAGAGGAGCCGCAACCAAGGCAATGTAAGGATTTCGGTACATCAGCCAGATTGCCGCGAAGCAGAACAGACTTCCGAATCCGATCGCCCAAGTTCGTTCCAAGACGCTAAGCCGATAAATCCCATAGTCGGTCATGGCCCCTCCCTCCCGATTAATCCGGCTTCCCTAAGCTTACGTTGGTCCCGTAAAGACTCGACCGGCAGCAGCCGACCGACGATTCTGCCGTTGCGTTCCCCCGTCTCTTCAAAACGGAACAACGTGCTGAGCTCGATTTCGCCATTTCTTATCCCGGTAACCTCGCTGATTTCCGCCACTCTTCGAGAGGAGTCGCGATAGCGGCTCAGATGAATGACGACATCCAAAGCCGAGGCGATTTGTTGACGAATGACGCTTACGGGCAAGTCGGCTCCGCTGAGCACCATCGTTTCCAGCCGGGAAATCATATCCTTGGCGCCGTTGGAATGTCCCGTAGACAAGCTGCCTTCATGCCCCGTATTCATTGCCTGCAGCATATCGAGAGCCTCAGCGCCACGAACTTCTCCGACGATGATTCGATTGGGCCGCATGCGCAGCGACGCGCGAATCAGTTCTCGGATCCCGATTTGACCTTTACCTTCGCTATTCGCATTGCGCGTTTCCAAGGAGACTAAGTTCGTCACCCCTCTGATTTGCAGCTCCGCCGCATCTTCGATCGTGATCACCCGTTCATCCGACGGAATCCATTGGGACAATGCGTTAAGGAAAGTCGTTTTGCCCGATCCGGTTCCACCGCTAATGAATAAGTTGTATTTCGCCGTAACCATCCGGCGAAGAAATTCGGCCGCCTCTTCCGAAAGGGCCTCCCGTTCGATTAAATCTTTCATACCGAGCGGGTTCCGCGGGAATCGTCGAATCGTAACGGTCGGACCTTTCAAAGCGATCGGCGGCAAGACGACATGTACCCTGGAACCATCCGGCAAGCGAGCATCGACTATCGGGGAAGCTTCGTTTACGATCCGATTCACTCGTCCCACCATGCTTTGGATCAAATCCTCCAATCTTTCCGAGCTATCGAAACCTACATTAACCGCGCTCAGTTCCCCTCTTCTCTCGATATAGATCTCATCGTGGGAATTGATCATGATTTCCGTAATTTCTTGATCCTCCAACAACGGCTGCAAAGCATCCAAGCCGCGAAAAGAATGAAACAATCTCATTACCGCGGCCTTTCGCTCGGCTGCCGTCATTTGACGCGTCCGTTCCCTACGAAACAGCTCGCTCTCGATCAACTGTCTCAGCTCTTCATCCGTCACGGAACTGTCCCACGATAGACGCGATCGAACGGCATCCCTTAGCTCAGACAGCTCCCCTTGCGTGAGTCCGCTGAATGCCATGTCTTTCCTCCCTCTTCCTTCCCGAGTCCGGAACGTTTCCGCCGAGCGCCAGTCTATCCATCAAACGATCGACGGCACCGGAGAATGCGGGGGAGGCTAATAGCCGTCCCGGCTGGTCGATGGCTTTCCATTGCGGAACGTACGGTAATATCGAAGGCGGAGAACCGCCCGATAAACTCCAGTGGTTTACAAGTCCTCCCACGTTTCCTTTATTTACGGCGAAGATCAGCTTGTGCACGATCTCGTCTTTCTCCATCTGCCCTTGCCAATATCGAAGCAGCTTCTCGTTCTTCATTAGCATCTGAGTATCGTCGAGCAGGAGCCAGACGATTCTATCGCTTGCTTCGAGCAGCTTGCGATACCACTCTCCAGCCCCCGAATCCGGATCGATTACGATCAAATCGTATTTTCCGGTCGAGCGGATTTTCTCCAAGAGCATTTCAGTCAGCTCGGGAGTCAGAGCCAGTCTTTCTCCGGGGTGGTCTGGAGCGTCTAAATAATCGGTTCGCAGATACGGCTGATGACGGCATAGCCGATTCAGCAAGGCGTCGCCCTGTTCCGGATGCGTCTGCAGCGCATATAACAGTCGTGACAGGCTATCCGGCTCGCCTTTACCGAACAGTAAGGATGTCGCGTTCAATGCCTCCAAATTCAAATAAAACGTGCGTAATCCTCGCTCTCCCGCTTGCCGTATCAGATTTAACGCGACGGTTGATTTACCCGCTCCGCCCGATGAGGAGAACAACGTCAACACCTGACAATCCGGCGGCGGACTTGCGGAAACAGTGCCCAGTCCGTCTCGTATAGCTGAGAGGATCGCCGGCAAAGGTTGAAACTGAATGACCTCCTGCCAAGGACCGCCGCTTGTTCCCCTCTCCTCCACCAGCGCTAGAATTTTCCCGGCCTTATCGATTGCGTCTGCCGTTTCATACAATAAGCTCGGTTGGCCGATCAACAATTCCACCGAACGATCCTCAAACAGTTCTCTTCGCAATGCGCTGGCATGCGTATACGCCGCGATATCCCACCCCGGTTCCTCTTCCCTCAAATACTCGGCAAGCTTGGCGGCATATTCACGCTCCGATGCCGCTAACACGACTCTTTTCATCCTCTCGACCTCCTGTCCGATGAATACAAAAAAACCGCAAACTCCGACGAATTAACGTCAGAATTTGCGGTGCTTCCGCCTAACCTTTAAAGGTAGTTCAAAAAGTCAACTTTTGTGAATGTAGAGATAAGATACCATGAGTTTCCATATTCGTCAACAACCGATTTTTTTCGATTTACTCGTCAGGGATTGTCGTATATTTTCCATTCTTCCGCCAGAAAATCGTGTACAATAGAACATAATTAATCTACGACAATTGGAGGTTATATCATGACGTTTCTTATCGTGATCGGCGTCATTATCATCGTTGCGCTTCTAATCCGCAATGATACGCGCTCTAGCAAGCGTCGTAACTTCTCGAACTATCACAACAGCTCCAGCAACTTCGATACAAACTCGAGCCATCACCATCACCAAAACCATCACCATCATAACCATCACCACAACCATCATTCCAACCACGGCAATGATTCCCATGGCGGAGGTATCTCCGATAGCGGTGGGAGCAGCGGATCAGACGGTGGCGGAGGCGGGGGTGGCGGAGGGGATTAATTCCGCGTTCCACTCCACATTCTGAAAAGTATTTGTTTCCGCGGACTCTTTCGCCTTCAAACATAATAAAGCGCTCAACAATCCATCATCCAGCGTCGTAGCCGACTTTTCCGCTCCGCGCATCGTCTGAATAAAATTGCGAACTAATATTCCGTCGCCCCCTCCATGCCCGTCCAGAGCATTCAAATCGAATCGATGCGTTTCAACCTTAGGCTCATGGTGCATATATACATTTAATTCGCCCGTGTACCAATCGAATTCCAGCGTGCCCTTATAACCCAGCAGTCTTGCGCCTCGCTTCTCCGCTCCCCTTCGGGCGAAGAAATTTTGCGAATAGTTCACGTGCATGCCTGACTCATATCGTAGCAGCGCACTTCCGGAATCCTCGTTCCCGGTATCCACGGCAAAGCTGCAATATTCCCCTCGCTCCCGATTAACAGGCTTAATCGTGCTCTCCTCGCAAGTATGCCGCTCTTCGCAATCCGCGCACTTTAAACCGGCCGGCTTGTGACCCTTGAAGATCTGCTTTGATTTCATCGCGCATACCGAGACGGGTTTCAGGCCGAGCAAATACTGAATATAGTCGAAATCATGCGTCGCCTTCTGCAAGAATAACCCGCCGGTTATCTTTTCGTCCCTATACCAGCTATGGTAATAAACCCCGCCGTAAGGAACGTTATTCACCGCTTGCACATGCTCTACCGTTCCGATTTTCCCAGAATCGATGATTTCCTTAGCAAGTTTGACCAGAGGCGTGTTCCTGAGAGGAAACGAGACGACAACTTGCGATTTCGAAGCCTCGTAACCGGCTTTCAACCGGAATAAATCCTCGTAGTTCGTAGCGACCGGCTTTTCCAGGTACAACGGCAAATTGAGCTTCAAAACCTTCAAAGCCATCTCCGTATGAAGGTTGCAGCGAGTTCCGATGACGACCCCGTCCAATTGCACGTTGCTTAGCATTTCGTCCGCATCATCGAAAAAGCGGATGCCATCGGCATTTCCCTCGAAGCTCGATCGGAGCTCGTCTTTGCGCGGGTCCGCAATCGCGACGATACGGCACTCGGGATCGGTCTCCGCGATATTCCTGAATAAGCTACTTATCCTCAAGCCATAGCCGATTATTCCGATTTTCATCGCTAACACCCTTTCATCTTTTCCGCAAACTTGTTTATTGTCGATCTATATTCTGAATGATATCATACTGATATGGCTAAGTATTTGTCCGAATTCGATGTGAAGTTGTATATAATCGATCTTTTCAATTGCGAAGGTGGCATTCGATTTGAACGTGGAAAATTCCAACACAAGATTACTCAACAGCAATGAAATACGACCAAGCATTCATTGGGCGCAGAGGCAATACGTTTCGCAAACGGACGGCGTAACAAGGAGACTGTACGACTTCGAGATTATGTATGTCATTTCCGGGGAAATGAGAGTCGCATTCCACGATGAGAAGGAATCGAGAGTTTACTCTCCCGGAGACCTGCTGTTCCTCCCGTCGGCCGTCCCTCATTTGATCGAAATTACGCCCGTGTCCGGCGCGGCATTGCTTGGCATTCATTTCGACTTTTACGATGAATTCGAAATTACCCCGGATATTTACATCGTCGTCGATGAGGACAAGGTTTATCCGGAAGCTATCTGCTCCATGCCCGTAAGCGCGAACGGAGAACCGATGCTTGCCCGTCGGTATGCTTCCATTCCCGTCGAGATCGTTAAGTGGATGGAGTTCATTTGCGAAGAATTCACGACTTGTCGCCCCGGATTCGAAATCGCTTGCAACGGCGCGATGATGCTGATTCTTTCGGCTTTATATAGACTGCAGCCCATGCCGGAACGGACATTACCCTCACCGTATCACGTCATGCTTAACGACTTAATCGACGAGTTGAACAACGGACTCCATTTGCAATGGAACAATGCGACGATGGCGCATCGTCTCAGCGTCAGCGAGGACCATTTTATTCGTATATTCAAAGAAACCTACAGCATGACGCCCAACCAATATCTTCAACACTTGCGTCATCAAGAAGCCAAAAGAGGTTTAAGGGAAACCGATATGAAAGTAGAAACGATCGGCAAACACGTCGGATACGACAGCTTGCATCATTTCAGCCACATTTTCAAAAGATGGCAAGGCGTCTCCCCGCGAGAGTATCGAAAAATGTGCAATATTCTATAAACGCCAAATAACCGCAACCCCGGCTATTGCACCGAGAACTGCGGTTATTGTTGTTGCGATTACCGTTTGATATAATCGATCATCGACGAAACCTCGAGCTTACCTGGCGAGGCCGGACCAAAGGCCGCATTGCCCGCGCCTCTCTTCATAAACTGCACCGTCTGCGGAATCCCCGGCACGAGATCGAAGAAATTATCGGAGAATACGCCCTCTTCCTCCGATTGCAGCCACACTTGCTTCGCAAACCCCCTTGCTTTTACGACGAATGTCGAACCCGAGGAGCCTTCGACTTCCGTAACTTCAATTGCCGGTTCCGGCGCTAACGCCAGATGCTTCAGGTATTCGAAATAGTGCTCCTTGCGATCCAGCACCGTGCCTTCTTGAATGAGCCTTCCGATCAATACCGTCCGCAAAGGATCGTATTTGACGGCCCGATCTTTAACCGGCCAATCCAATAATTTAACCGCCTTATTCGCCGGCACTTCAATCGGATATTCCGCTTGCTCCAACAAACGACCTTCGAAGTCGTATAGGCTCCACTCCAAAGTACCCGAGAGCGACTCCGGAATATCAGAGACGGCATGGAATTCCACCGTTTCCCCATTCTGATCGATCGATAACATCAAGTCGCGATAGCTTCGGCGAGCGTAATACTGAACCGCTTTCCATCTGCCCAAATAATCCATGCTGGACCACGAGGCAACCGGCCAACAGTCGTTCATCTGCCAATACAACGTCCCCATGCAGTAGTCCTTGTTTCTCCGATGGGCTTCGATCGCCATCTTCATCCCTTCGGCTTGAAGCACTTGGCTCAAGTAGAGGAACGAAACGAAATCTTTCGGCTCGCTGAGGTATTTGTCGGAGTACTCTTTAATCAAGAAATTGCCCCGACCGTTCTTCTGATGATGCAGCATGACTTCGGAATCCAGTGCCATCTGTTCCTCATTCGCGTACGTGCGAACCGTTTTGTATTCGGGGAACGATTGAAATCCGTATTCGCTCATGAACCGGCCGACATTTAACTTATAATTCTCGAACGGCTCCGAAGCATGCCAAACCGCCCAAAAATGGATATCCCCATGAGAAGAATCGTTCGTCGCGTGTTGTTCGGCATCGTTCGTAATCGCCTGCATTGGCGAGGACGGCCAATAATCCGTTTCGGGTGCTAATTCCGCGACGATCCCGGGAAGTAATCCGTGGAAAAGCTCTTCGTAATCCGCCCATATTTTCTCCCTAAGTTCATGCGAATATTGTTGTTTCCATCCCCATCCCGCGTCTTCTTTATAGTGCGACCACGCCCCGTCGATTTCGTTGTTTCCGCACCATAACGCGATACTCGGATGGTTGCGCAGCCTTCTGATATTGTCGGCCGCTTCGCCGCGAACGTTATCTAAGAAAGCCTCGTCGCCGGGATACATACTGCATGCGAACATAAAATCCTGCCATACGAGAATGCCGTATTCATCGCACAAGTCGTAGAATATATCTTCCTCGTATATGCCTCCGCCCCACACTCGAAGCATATTGAAATTCGAAGCGGCGGCGCTCGCGATTTCATGGCGATACCGTTCGAAAGTGACATCGTTAATAAAGCTATCATTCGGGATATGGTTGGCGCCTTTGGCGAAGACCGGAATTCCGTTCAGCTCGAAATAAAACGAAGTTCCTCGATCGTCCGGTTTACGGATCAGCTTCAACGAGCGAAGTCCCGTTCGAACCGATCTGCTCGCCGGCGATAGATCCAAAGCGCGAATCGAAGCTTCGAAGGAATACAAGTTAGCCTCTCCTAACCCTCTGCTCCACCACAGCTTCGGATTCGCGATTTCCAATGCCACTTCCACCGTTTGGCTTCCGGGAACGATGACCGCTTCTTGCGCCCAACGTTGTCCATCGTTCGCAAGAACCGATATCTCTGCCTTACCGGCAATCTCCGATTGTATTTCCACGATCGCGAGAACGCTCGCGATTTCGGTCGTGACCCGCTTCTGATAAATGAATAAATCCGTTATTCGGTAGCCTGTCCAGCCAACGAGGGTAATATCCTTGCAAATGCCGCTGGTGACGAATCTCGGTCCCCAATCCCAGCCGAAGTGATAGGGGGCTTTCCGCGAGAATACGCTTAGCTTCGTATCCCCCAATCCGCCCGTGATAGAATCGTCATTCGATGCCGGATAACCGAATCCGTTAGCTTCGAGCTTAACAAGTCCTTCATTGATCGGCGAACGAAAGACGATCCTTAGACGATTGCCATGCGCGCGAAGATGAGCTTTCACGTTAAGCTTCCATGTACGGAACATGTTGTTCGCCGATAACAGATGAATATCGTTCAAATATACCTCGGCATAGGTATCTAATCCTTCAAATACGATTTCCGCTTGGGAATGAGCGAGCAGTTCCGGTGGAGCGTCAAATTCGGATACATACTCCCAATCCTTGCGATCTATCCATTGAAGTTGCTTCTCGTTCGCTCCTTCGAAGGGGTTCGGGATTAGTCCGTTTCTCAACAAATCCGTATGAACGCATCCCGGTACTCGTGCAGGCAACCAGCTCGGATCTTCGCATGCTTTGAATTTCCAGTCGGCGATTGCCCAACTAAATTCAGACATTCCCATTCCTCCGTTAGTATAAAAGTTAGTTATTGTTATGCTAAAATTATATCATACATATAACAAATTAAAATACGCATAGAGGAATCCACGCAAGAAAAAACCGTCAGGTTGATCTGACGGTTTCGATTTCTATTTTATGAGCGGCTTCATCTAGCTTCCCTAATCCTTATCCACTAAATCGCGTTGCAAGTACTGTTCGAGCGCGTTCGTGATCTCGTACGTGGTTTGCCCCAAATCGTAATTCTCGAAAGCATGCTCGCAAGAACCGCGATAACTCATCTCGAGATCATAATGACTCAGATGCTTAGCAATGACGTCTTCCGCCAAACCACGCGAACGTTCGCGTTGCTCTATTGTTCTGCGATCTGCATAGAGGAATAGACGAATCACCATATCCCCGTAAATTTTCTTCAGAATGCTTGCGCCTTCGCGATTCAGAATCAAATAAACAGAGTCATGATGGCTGAATTTATTTTCGATGTCCAAGCTGCGTATTCCATATAAATTACCGTCAATCTCAACGCTTTCGAGAAATTCTCCTTGCTCCTCCATTTCCCTATACGTTGCATGAGCAATGAAATGATAATCTTGCCCGTTTACTTCCCCTGGTCTGGGTAGCCGGGTGACGAAGGAAATGATCTTCTCCATTCCGAAGGTTTGGCCGACCGCTTCCGCTACCGACTTTCGTCCCGATCCATCCGGACCCGTAAATACGATAATTTTCTTCCGTTCTTCCCGTTCGTACATCCCCACCATCTCCCTCTTCAACAAATAATGATCAAACGAATAGGCAGAATTGTCAGATTATTGTACCACATATTCCCAATATTAAGAACCCCTTAGTTTCCTATTTTAGGACAAGCCCTGTGCTATACTTCCATTTGTCACCTAGATCACCTAGAGGAGGATTCATATGACTAACATTAACCAATTCAAAAAACTGATTATCGGCGCCGCTTGCTTCGCGGTTATCGCTACGGGCATCGGTGTTTCCGGTCAACATTCAGCATACGCGGCAACCCAATCTTCGAATGCGGCGGTCCAAGAAAGCGTAGCCACGGCAAGCGCGACTTCCGCGCAAAAGATCGACAAGGTTATATCGCTATCGAAAAGCCTGATGGGCAAAGTAAAATACAAATTCGGGGTTAACAACCCGAGCAAGCTATGGTTCGACTGCTCCTCGTTCACGAAATACGTGTTCGGGAAGCAAGGGATTAACTTGAAATGGGGCTCTAGCGCTCAAAGCAAGCAAGGCGTATATGTTTCGAAAAGCAACCTGAAAAAAGGCGATTTAGTGTTCTTCAGCGTCGCAACGCCAGGAAAAGTCAACCACGTCGGAATTTACATCGGCGGCGGCAAATTTATTCAGAACACGATAGGCGGCTCGGTAAACGGCGTTATTATCAGCGACTTGAGCAAATATTCTAAGCGTTATATTACGGCTCGCAGAGTAGTATAACGATAACGAATCCCCGCCGGCTTGCCGTGCGGGGATTCCTATTCGATTGAAGTCTTATTAGACAATGGCTATTCCGACTTCTTAGCTTTGAATACTTCTCCAATCGCACCGATACTGCCCAGCGTATCCACGGCGCTTACGGGAAGGAATACCTTATTCGACGGCCCCTTGGCGATCTCGCCCAGCGCCTCGAACGAATAGTACGCCAGCACCTTCTCATCCAACCCGGCGGATCTTAGCAATTCGATTCTGATCTTCTCCGCCTCCGCTACCGCTTGGATCGCTTTGGCTTGACCGATCGCTTCCAGCTCCTGCGCCTGACGCAAGCCTTCGGCTTGCCGAATCCGCGCCTCCTTCTCTCCTTCCGCTTTAAGAATCTTGCTCTGCTTGTCGCCTTCGGAGCGCAAGATCAAATCTTGTTTCGCCGCCTCCGCCTCCAAGACGATCGCGCGTTTGCTTCGCTCGGCTTTCATTTGCTTATCCATCGCTTCTTGAATGTCCGTCGGCGGTTTAATGTCGAGCACCTCGACCCGCTCGATGCGTACGCCCCACTTTTCCGTGGCCTCGTCTAAAGCTAACCGAATGTTGGACGAAATTCTTTCTCTTCCGGATAACGTCTCATCCAGTTCCATATTCCCGATAATCTGACGCAACGTAGCCGTCGTAATGTTGCGAACCCCGTATACATAGTCCGAAATGCCGTATGTAGCCTGATCCGGGGCAACGATCTGATAGAAGATGATCGTATCGATCTGTACCTGAACGTTATCCTTCGTAATCACCGTTTGCGGAGGAACGTTCGCCTGTTGAATGCGCAGATCATGATATACGCGGACGTTATCGATGAACGGAACGAGCACGTTGACTCCCGGCGTTAATAACCGATTGTATTTGCCGAGTCTTTCCACGACGCCAACTCTTTGCTGAGGAACGATCTTAATCGATAAAATAACGATAAATACAATAACGATTAAAACGAGAAACACGACGTAAATCATTCCGTAGAACCTCCCCATTTTTGAACTTCCAGTACGGTTGTCCCTCTACTGATGACTCTGACTTGATCGTCTTTAAGTAATAATTCGATTGAAGTCGCGCTCCAAGATTCGCTGCCTACCTTTACGATGCCAGGGTTGCCGGGAGAGATGGACTCCACCACGATTCCTTGCTTACCGACAAGCTCCTCGATAGCGTCCCGATACCCTCGCGATTGTCGAAATCTGCGCGTTAACGGCTTGGTGAACACGGTTAACGCAAGCGCGGCGATCCCGCCGGCTAATGCTTGAATATAGATTCCGTCTGGAGAAATCAAAGCGGCAGCGACAGCGATCAAGGCGCCGATTCCAAGCCAGAGCAAATAAAATGTTAACGTCAACATTTCCGCGATGAACAAAACGCCGGCAACAATGAGCCAGATCGCCCACCATTCCATCTCTCTCCCTCCTCAACGGACCCTTCTTACATGTTTACGATCCCGATCCCCCGATATGACAACAAAAAAGCTCTCTACAGGGGTTTAAACCCGATAGAGAGCTTCGATTTATGATTAAGGATTACGGATTGGCAGCAGATTCCGAAGGCGACGAACTCGCTTCCGAATCCGATGACGATGCCGAAGGAGATGGACTTTCCTTCTTGGCCGCCTCTTTCGCCTTGATTAATTCTTCTCGGCCTTTCTCTTGAACGGTCGTCACTGCTTCTTCCACCGACTTCTTGTCCGCCATTACGGCATCGACTTCCGCCTTGACTAGGGTGGAAAACGCTCCGAAGAAGCTGGTAGGAGCTTTCGTATACTCGCTATTCGTATTCGCCTTCGGTTCAAGCTTGAAGAACGGTTCCATACTCCGGCCGTCCTTGTCCGCGTTGTGCTCGGTCCGGCTCAATAAATTGCCGTTACTGGATTTGGACTTCATCTTGGCGAATTCGTCGCTGTTCACGAATTTTACGAATTCCCAAGCGGCGCGTGTACTTCCCGAGTTCGAGCTTACGGCAAAAGTATTGCCTAGGTTGAAGTAGCTGCTCTGGTTCCGGTTGTTCGGGTCTACGGGCGCCGTAACGATGCCCCAATTCACCGGAGTTACGTCCTTCAGTTGCTCTTTCGCTTGCATGATCTGCTGAACCTCATAACTATACTTGAAAGCCATAGCGGATCTACCCATAATGAACAGGTTCTGCTTGTACATATCTTCCATGCTAGTGAAATTGTAATTGCGGTCTTCCTCCTTCGGAACATAAAGCGCGCCCGACTTCGCTGCATCTACCGTCGTTTGAAATACCTTTTTCCAAGAATCCGTATTGATATTGAGATCCGTCGCATCGGAGTTCAGAATTCTGAGATCCTGTGCCGTGCCGATCGTTTGGATCAGATTGTCAACCGTTAAGTAGGTATCCGTCGATAAGCCGTAAATCCTCTTATCCTTATCCCCATTCTGCGGGAACCGCTTGGCAAGCTCGAATATTTCTTCCCAACTCATCGAGTCCTTAGGAAGCTCTACGCCGTGTTTGTTAAACAAATCGATATTATAGAAAATGGCTGCGCTCGAGAACTCGGGGGTCAAACCGTACAGCTTGCCGCCCCCTTGCTCCCTCAGGATCTTAAGGATCGCCGGGTGAACGCCCTCCAGATTGAATTCATCCTGTTCGATGACCGAATCAAGCGGGAATAGCTTTCCGTCCTGCGCATACTTCTCGTACTGATCCCCTTGCAACAATAGTACGTCCGGTTTATTTTCTTCAATAAACTTATCGAATCTTTCTTCCATCGTTTCCGTCGAATTCTCGCTATAGATAGATTGCATATTAACGACTTCGATTTCGATATTCGGGAATTTAAAATTAAATACGTTTCCGTACTCCTGAAAAAAATAATTGCTATCCCAGAACATCACTTTGATTTTGGCTTCCTCGTCTTTGCCCAGCGGAGCTAATTCGTCTTTGCTTTTACCGCCCCCTCCGCCGCAAGCGCTCAGGAGCGCGATTCCCATTACGAAGACCATTAACATCGATAATATTTTTCTCAAAACAAATTTCTCCCCTCTATTTAAGTACCACCCACCCTAATATATACCAATTTCTACAGCCTGTACCTTAAATTTTTCATAAACTTTCTTAATATAATCGAATACTGTAAACAATCGTTAAATGGTATCAAAAAAAAGCCCATCCCTTGTAGAGACAGGCTTCCAAATTCCGATATCGAGCTTAATGAATGCTTTTCTTCTCGATATTTCCGCCCAATACGTCCGCGACGTTCTGAATGGAGATGAAGGCTTTAGGATCGATTTCGTGCACGACGGCTTTCAGCTTCGCCACTTCAAGCCTGGTCACGACGCAATAGATCATCTGGGTATCTTCTTTCGTGTAGCCGCCTTTGGCATAGATCAAGGTCGTGTTTCTTCCCAATCTGTCCATGATCGCTTCGGATATTTCCTCGTGCTCTCCGGAAATGATCGTAACCGATTTGGATTCATCGAGTCCCTCCACCACGATATCCATGACTTTAGCCGCCATATAAAATGAAAATATGGAATACATGGCCGAATCCGCGCCGAACACGAAACCGGCAACGATGAAAATAAATACGTTAATGAACATAATGATCTGTCCGACGGGAATGCGCATTTTCTTGGACAACAGTATCGCAACGATCTCCGAACCGTCCAGCGCGCCTCCGAAACGAATGACCAGTCCTACTCCTAAGCCTAGGATCAGCCCCCCATACAAGACCGCGAGTATTTTCTCGTTCGTAAATGGTTCAACGTGATGCAGCAGTGCCGTCGTAATCGACATGACCGCGACCCCGTACAGCGTCGATATGGCGAAGGTCTTGCCGATTTGCTTATAACCGATAAATAGGAATGGCAAGTTAATGACGAATATAAATATACCGAGGGGTACAGAAGTAATCTCCGATAAGACGATCGAGATACCGGTTATACCGCCGTCGATGATTTCATTCGGAACGAGGAAAATTTCGAGCGCTACGGCCATTAATATGGCCCCGATCGTAATAAAGATGAACTTCTTCAGAAAATCGGCGAAAGTCGGCTTCTTGTGTGTTTTGTTTCTGGGCATTGTTAGACTCCTTCTCCGGGATGGACAAAAACTTGATTCGATTAGATTGCGCAAATTTCAAATCAATAGTCGACAAGCGCGAATAAGCGATCCGCAGGTCTCGTTTGACCTTACAGGATCGCTTTGACTTTGTCAAAAAACGAACTGGTTTTTCGGATTTTCGACCGTGTTTCAAGGTTAAATGGCTTTCGCCGGGAATGCCACCCGGACCGTCGATCCGATCCCCGGCCTGCTGGCGATCGTCACGCCGTATTCTCGGCCATACTGCAGCTTAATGCGCTGATCTACGTTGCGAATACCGTATCCCGCTTGAATCGTATGGCTTGCCGATCCAAAAATCAGTTTAATCGTATCCCTCTGAAAGCCTATGCCATCGTCGATGATCTGAAGAACGATGATTCCGTTCTCGATCGTCCCCGTGATCCGAATATTAATGCTATCCCCGCACCAAGCATGCTCCAGTATATTCTCCACGAACGGTTGCAGAATAAGCTTTAACGTTTCGTAATAGAAGATTTCCATTTGGATATCGTAATGGATCTGCATTCGTTCTTCGTATTTCGTTTTCTGGATATCGATATAAGCTTTGACCTGCTCGAACTCGTTATAGATCGAAATAATGTTATTTCCGTTATTAAGCGACAGGCGATAGAACTTGGCCAAATCCAATACCATCTGCTGCAGTTTGTCCACTTCTCCGAATTTTGCCAGACGACTGATGGAGGATAACGTATTGTATAGGAAGTGCGGATTGATCTGAGCTTGAAGGGAAGCCAGTTCCGCTTCTTTCTTCTGCAGATTCGTCAAATAGACTTCCCGGATAAGGCCGCCGATATTGTATCCCATATCGTTCAAGGCGGACGATATCCTCGTAAATTCGTCGTTGCCTTTGAATAAAATCCGCTTGTGGAATTCTCCTTCCTGGAAGGAATCCAACACGGATACGATCTTGGACACGCGCTTGGAGAAAAACCGGGAAATAAAAATACCCGCGATCGAGAAAATAATAAAACACGCTAAGCAAACAAACAAGGTCAGTTTCTGTACTTTGGCCGTATCGCCATCGGTCAACTTCGAAGGAACAAGAGCAACCAGATTCCAATTCAACTCCGGCAGAGCTTGCTGAATATCGAGATGTTCGCCCTGATCGGAGCTACTCCAAACATCGCCCTTCATTAATCCCGGAGATCCGGAGGAGATTACGATGCGCTGATTTTCATCCAAGACGAAGATGGTCGTTCCTTCTCCGATCTTCTTGAAATCTACGCTTTCGAACAAATCCGATATATACACGCTTATCCGAAGCATTCCGATTTCTTTCATTTCGCTTTGGGTAATGTCCACTAATCTTCTAAGCAGTGAGATTCGGCCCGCTTTTTCGTCGTCTTCGATTCTAACCCATTGCATCGTATCCCCGTAATTTTCCTCGGGAAAATGACGGTACCAATCCTTCTCCAAGATTCGTTTGATATGGAACCACTCTAACACTCTTGGATTCCTAAGCAGCGGATCGGAATCTTCCCATAAGTTATAAATTTCGTTAAAGGATTCATTGTGAAAATAAAAAGACAACCATGCCTTTATGTTCGCCGTTTCGTTCGCCGTACGGAATCTGGGCAACAGATGCTTTTTCGTCGCTTCGTACGTCACCCAACCCATTTCGTAATGGCGAAGGTTTTCCGCTATCGTATCGTCGTAGTATAGCAGATCGGAGACCCTTCTTATGTCATCCATTTTATACATGATATTGTCTTTCATCTGCTGTAAAGTTCCTTGAATGTTGCTGCTCGTTTGTTTGCGAAAGGAATCGACGAACACGGAGTTGGCGATATAGCTTACCAGCAGCACCGGAATAATGATGAAGGCAGAATAGGAAAGCATAAGCTTATGCCCGAAAGGCATGTATTTTCTCGCTGCGTTCTCGTTCACCACCCACCTTCTCCTTCCGATCCGTCCCGATTAGCGTTTCCTTCGAAATTCTAGCGGCGTCATCCCGATCGTCTCTTTGAATTGACGGCTGAAATAGGGCAAATAACGGTACCCGACTTGGCTTGCGACCTCGTAAATTTTTAGATTCGTAGCCCTTAAGAGCTGCTGAGCTTTCTCCATTCGAAGCGAAATGATATAATCGCTGAAATTCTGACCCGTTTCCTCTTTGAATAGAACGCCGAGGTAATTGGGAGAGAACGAGAATTGATCCGCCACTTCCCGTAACGTAATGTTATCCTCTAAACGGTCGCTTACGCTTGCCAGAATGGACTGTACCAGCTTGCCGTTCTTCGTTTGTTTCTTCGTAAATAAAATTTCGGAAATTTCGAATACCCGATTGCGAAGCCATTTATGAATATCGTCGATCGTTTCGAATTGCAGCAAAATATCCAGATTTTTGAGTTCCATTCCAAGCAATTTGAAAAGATCCTCGTTCATGGTACGTAAATATTCGTTGAGCTTCATGACTAAGTACATGGCGAAGTTATGGATCGTTATTCTCGATCCAATCTTCGTCGAAGTTTGGAATAACCCGTGCAACTCATCGTGAATTCCGACGAGATCGTACCGCGACATCGCAGCCAACATCGCCTCCACTCGCTCATCCATGTTTCTGATCTCTTGTATATCCGTGCTTCCCACTTTGTCGTACGTAATTAATTTGCCTTTCCCCCTGAACATCTTCGAGTCGATAGCTTCGACGGCTTGGGAATACGACACGTGCAATTCGGTTATTCCGCTTACCGATTCGCCCAAGCCGATCGTGATCGTAAAGGGAAACGTCGTCTTTATTCGCGCGATCAGTTCTCTTAAGTCTTCGTGGTCAACCTTCTCGTCCAGAATTAATGCCGTTCTTTGCTTCGAGATTTTGCAGGCATGCCCGATTCCGTAGTCATGAAAGTCGCTCGACAATTCGCCGTAGAAGTTGCCGATTAACTTATCTCTTTTCTCGTCTTTATACGGGTTCAGTTTCCATGAATAATCGTCGATTTCCACGATAGCCACCTTAGCCGGCCAAGTTAAACTGTCCAATCCGTACTCATGGTCCAGTATTTCCGATGAGGAATCATTCATCTCGCCGTCCAGCAATTTCATTAGATATTCGTTCTTCACGATCGGAACCATCTGCTTGAACGCATGCTCCGTTTCCCTATCCCGCTTTTTTTGATTAAGATCCTGACAGAGCCTGCCTAATGAATCGATTAATTCTTTGTCATCCATCGGCTTTAGCACATAACCATGCGCATTCAGCGAAATGGCTTGTTTTACGTAATTAAAATCCTGATGACCGCTTACGAAAATAATTCTTAGATGCTCCTGCTTCTGCAGAGCTCTCTTCGCCAGCTCTAATCCCGACATATTCGGCATGCGGATATCCGTGACGAGGATATCGATCGGCTCTCTGTCGATGACCTCGCACGCCGCGAACCCGTTGTTTACCGCTCCGACGACTTCCAAGCCCATTTCACGCCAAGGTATGAACTTACGCATGCCTTCTAGGTCCAGTACTTCATCATCCGCAAGCAGCACCCTGTACATCACTCAGCCTCCTTGCAAAATGAATATTGGCAAGGAGAGTATACTCGAAGGTATACTCCCCTTGCCTATGACTTTCGGGTCTTAGTTTCCGTTCATTTTCTTAACGTTGGCTTGCCATGCTTCCGTTTGGTAATCCAACTGTTTCTGGTAACCAACGGCGAATGCTTTTTCGTTCGCTTCATCGAGAATTTTGAGAACATCGTCGTCGTTCTTGCCGTACAGCGCCTTCGCTCTGTACTCGTCGAAGATATCTTCAACGGCTTGAGTAGCGATACCGGCTTCGGAGTCTTTGGAAGGAAGCATGTTTACGGAATATTCCGTAGCGTCCGCTTGCGTTTTCCAAGTGACTTCATATTGGTAATGCGTATTCCAGTTGCGCTGTTCCATCGGCAGCGTCGACTCGTACTTCGCTTTCGTCGTATCGAGGAATACCGTGTTGCCGTTCCAGAAAATATTGTTCGAATCAGCTTGCAGCTTAGCAAGACCTTCTTTGTCGGAAGCATATTTCTCCGTGAAGATCGGAGTAATTCCATCATCCTCTAAACCATTCCAGTATCCGCCTTCAGGTCCCCACATAAGAACGCGTTGTCCTTCAGGTCCCGTGTACCAGTCAAGGAATGCGAAGATCGCTTCCGGATTTTCGGCTGCTTTCGTAATTACGCTTACGTTCCATCCTAATTTACTATAAGTTCCGGGGAAGATTTTGTTTTTGTCCAATCCAGGCTTAGCGATCGGCCATGTCACGAAGTAACCGGCATCCGGATCGGATTTGGACAGAATGCCGTCCGCTTCCGCCGCAAAGTCGGTCGGACTAGAGCTTGCGTACACGGCAACTTTACCGTTCAATACTTTTTCTTTCACTTGATCGCGGGTTTGGGTTAATGCATCTTGGGTCATCAGTTTCTCGCGGAACAGCTTAGCCGCGAACTGCATGGATTCACGGAATGCGGTATCTTCGAATACGGACGTCATTTTGCCATCTTTAGGAATCGAGCGATTACCTACCCAACGGTTAAGAGCGTTTTCTTGGAATGCGGTGTACAGCACATCCAAGCCTTGACCGTCGATAACGAGTTCCGGCTCGAAAGGGACTACGTCGCTATATTTGGATTTAACGGCTTTGAGGTATTCGTACAAATCATCCGTCGTTTCCAACTTAGGGGAACCGAGCTCTTTGTAGATTTTTTTATTTACGACATATCCGGCGTTACCGTTCGGTTGGTTGGTATACCAGTTCGGAAACTGATACAGTTTGCCGTCGTCGCTGCGAAGCATATTAATCGCTTCCGTGCTCAACCATTTTTTCAAGTTCGGATATTTATCGATATAGTCGTCGAACGGAACAAGCATATCCGACTCAATCAGCAATTTGATATCCGCGGAATGGCGATCCGCCCAGATCACGTCCGGCAGATCGTTCGCGGCCATCATCGTGTTCAGCTTTTGTTTGGCGTTGTTTGCGGATTGTACGGCCGTGATATTTACTTTTTTGTTTTCTTTGATCCACTTAGAAGCCGCATCCTCTCCCCATTTCGGCATCGAATACCAATCATAGTGACCATAGAAACTAAATTCCAAAGGCTCTTTCCCTACTTCGTAAATATCGGCCGGAGGAGCTTCCTCGGATGCGCTCTCGCTAGGTGCCGCTTCGCTGCTGCTTGCCGAAGGAGGACTGCTGGCGTTCGACGCCGCTTGATTTCCTCCGTTGTTGTTTTTGCCGGCGCAACCGGCGAGGATAACCGTTAAAACCATTAGGACTGCGACCGAAACGAGTAAAGCTTTTCTGCTTCTCATTTACTTAATGCCCCTTCCTTTTTTTAGTATAATCTATGTTTAAAGCAAATTGCTCTAAACTCGGGAGACAATCCTCTTATTCCTTGAGGGATCCGATCAACACGCCTTTGACGAAAAATCTTTGCACGAACGGGTAGACGCACACGATCGGAACGGTGGCCACCATCATAATTGCCATCGACAGAGACTTGCTCGTAATGCTCTGCATTCTTCCTAATATCGCTTGCGAAGCCGTATCCAACGCCGATGTGTTCGCGGTTATGACGTTCGTATTGAGAACTTGCTGAAGTAACGTCTGAATCGGAATCAAATTTTCGTTGGTGATGTAGATGCTGGGCAAGAACCATTCGTTCCAATGGTATACCGCCGTGAATAGCGCCAATGTCGCAATGACGGGACCGGACAATGGGAGAACGATACGGAAGTAGGTCCCCCAGTTGCCGCAACCGTCGATTTTCGCGGACTCTTGCAAGCCGTCCGGCAAGCCGTTAAAGAAGGTTCGAAATATAATCATGTTCCAGACGCTTATAAGCGAAGGAATAATGTAAACCCAGAAAGAATTGTCTAATCCGATACCGCGAATGAGCAAGTACGTTGGAATCAATCCGCCGCCGAAATACATCGTAATGATGCATACGACCATATAAAACTTGCGGCCGATCAATTCTCTCTTCGTCATTCCGTAAGCTAGTATCGAAGTCGCAATAATCGAGGTAATCGTACCGACGATCGTCCGCATGATTGTAACGGAGAAGGCGCCTACCAATCTTTTATCCTTGAATACGGTATCGTAATTGTCCAAAGTCCAAGCTCTGGGCCAGAAAGTAATTCCGCCAAGCGCGGTATCTTTGCCTTCGTTGAAGGAAATAACCAACGCGTTCCAGAACGGATAGAAGGTTGTAAATGCAAGCAGTACTAGGAGAAAATAAATCGCAATAACCATCGTACGATCTCCGTAACCAAGTCTTCTCACGGATGTTCACGCTTCCTTCCTACCATAAGCTGTTACCCGAACGACGAGCGAAGTAGTTTGCCAAGATAAGCATCCCCACGCTAATGACAGCCTTGAACAATCCGATTGCCGTCGCGTAAGCATATCGTCCGTTCTGAATCCCGGTACGGTACACATAGGTATCCAGTACGTCCGTAACTTCTCTTAGAAGCGGATTTACGCCGAGTAACAAAATATCCTCGAAACCCGCATTTAGCAGATTTCCCATTGCCAGGATCATGAAAATAATGATGACCGGCATGATCGATGGCACCGTGATTAAGAACATTTGCTTGAATTTGCTTGCCCCGTCCATCTCCGCCGCTTCATATAAGTGGGGGTCGACGCCTGCAATCGCCGCAAGATACACGATGGAGGCAAAACCGATGTCTTTCCACACGTTCGCCGTAATCAAGATTGTCCAGAAATACTCCGGCACGGAGAGGAAATTGATCGGTTCGTTGATCAGATTCGCCTTTTCCAATGCAATATTCACGCTGCCGTTGTCGGTAGCAAGCATTGAAGTGAAGAATCCCGCAACGATAACCCACGATAAGAAATAAGGAAGGTAGCTGACCGTTTGCACGAATCTTTTGAAGAACATATGCCTTACTTCGTTTAGCATTAGCGCAAGTAAAATGGGAGCCGGAAATCCGATGAAAAATTTCAATAGACTTACGATCACCGTGTTGCGCATAACCCTGGAAAAATCGGGACTATTGAAAAATTGTTCGAAATACTTGAAGCCCACCCACGGGCTGTCCATAAACCCTTTAATGATGTTGTAATTCTTAAATGCGGTCAGTACCCCGTACATCGGGATGTAACTAAAGATGAAAATAACGATCAGCGCCGGGATCACCATCAGCTGGATATCCCATTGCCTCAGGAATCTCTTGAAATTATTGGTCGGCTTTTTTACTTTTACGGTCTCTTTGTTAATCGTAAGCTGCGACAAATCCACCCCTCCTGCTGCCTTCCTTCTTTCGTTCATACCTTCATTTTATAAGGTTGTAAGCGCCAATAAAATTTGCCTCATCAACTAAAAATGATACTTTTCAAATGAGATTAAGCTTTTCATCGTTAAATATTGATAAAGTTTGTTTTGAGGGTTTACATGCAATGTGAGGAATGAAAGATAGTGCTCGAGGGGGAATAGGGGAAGGAGTTTGTCGATTCTCGGAGAATATTTGGTATTCGTGAGAAGGGAGTCTGTCGAAATTCAAATGTCTGTGAGAGTATCTTATCTGGGTCGCTGGTGGGGGATTGAGCACTTGTAGCGTACTCAGAGTATCTTATCTTCGTCGTTGTTGGGGATTGGGCATCTGTAGCGCACTGAGTGCAGCTAGAATAGAAAGTGGACACCTCATAAGAACTAACAGATAATAAAAAACAATAAGAAGATGAGGTGTCCGGTATGGGTGAGAAGAGACAGCATTACAGTGAAGAGTTTAAAGAACAGACTGTTAAATACATTCAGGAACAGACAAAGACATTGCCCCAGATCGGAGAAGATTTAAACATCCCAAGTGGTACGTTAAAACAGTGGATGACCAAGTACCGCAAGTTTGAGAATGAACCGCTTGTAGATCGTGCGACCCTTCACCAGAAAGATAAGCAACTGATGGAGCAAGAACGCACGATTGAGGATCTCAAGGAAGAAATCGCTATCCTAAAAAAGGCCATGCACATCTTCAGCAAAGAAAGGAACTAAGGTTCCAGTTCATCGAAGATCATCGCTCCGAGTTTCGAATGGAGAAGATGTGCACAGTTCTATGTGTATCACGGAGCGGTTACTATAAATGGCTCTTGGAGAAGACCGTCCAGAACAGTTATCAGAAGCGTCGCAGAGCGCTATTGGCGCGAATCACCTGGCTTTTCCTAGACGCTCACAACAGGTATGGTAGCCCTAAAATCACAAAACTTCTACGAAAAGAAGGTTGGACAGTTTCTGAACGTTTAGTAGGGAAAATCATGCATGAGAATGGTTTACGTTCTTGTGTATCTAAGAAATTCCGAGTGACCACCACTGACTCGAATCACGATCAACCTATAGCACCAAACGTGCTGAATCAGAATTTTAAGACGACTGCACCTAACAAGATTTGGGTAACCGATATTACCTATATACCGTGCCGTGAAGGCCGTTTGTACCTCGCCAGCGTTCTGGATTTATATACCCGTAAGATTGTGGGCTGGAAGCTCGCAGACCGAATGACAACCGATTTAGTGCTTGCAGCGCTTGATCAGGCATACAGTACGCACAAACCTCCCAAAGGGCTTATACACCACTCTGATCGGGGTTCGCAGTATGCATCAGATGAATACCGTGAAAGGTTAAAGCAATATGGCATGGAAGCAAGCATGAGCCGCAAAGGTAACTGCTACGACAACGCCTGTATCGAATCGTTCCACAGCGTGCTGAAGAAGGAGTTTATTTACTGTACGAAATTTCAAACGAAGGCGCAGGCGCAACAAGAGATGTTTGTATATATTGAGCTCTTCTACAACCGTAAGAGAATACATGGTTCGCTAGGTTACTTATCACCTTCGCAATTCGAAGCCCAGTACTATACCAGTATTAAATAAACGCTCTTATAGCGTGTCCACTTTCTTGACAGAGGTCCAGAGAGTATCTTATCTTCGTCGCGAATGGGGGATCGAGCAATTGTAGCGCACTGAGAGTACCTTATCTGCGTCGCGGTTGGGGGATCAGGCAATTGTAGCGCACTGAGAGTACCTTATCTGCGTCGCGGTTGGGGGATCAGGCAATTGTAGCGCACTGAGAGTACCTTATCTTCGTCGTGGTTGGGGATTGAATCAAGACAATTCTAACATACGCAAAAAGCACCCGGTTAAGGGTGCTTTTCTTGTTCTCCGGCCTGGCAACGTCCTACTCTCCCAGGACCCTGCGGTCCAAGTACCATTGGCGCTGGAGGGCTTAACGGTCGTGTTCGGGATGGGTACGCGTGGAACCCCTCCGCCATTATTACCAGACCGGATCTTAAACTCAAGGCTTGCGCCTTGAAAACTGGATGCGAAGTAAAGCGATCAGAAGAAGGTGAGTATCATTTGTCTTGCTAGCATCATTCGTGACGACTAAAGTCGCACGAGTTCGTGTAGGATAAGCCCTCGACCGATTAGTACCCGTCAGCTCCACACATTGCTGCGCTTCCACCCCGGGCCTATCAACCTGGTGTTCTTCCAGGGGTCTTACGAATTGGGAAATCTCATCTTGAGGCAGGCTTCGCGCTTAGATGCTTTCAGCGCTTATCCCTTCCGCACTTGGCTACCCAGCGGTGCTCCTGGCGGAACAACTGGTACACCAGCGGTGCGTCCATCCCGGTCCTCTCGTACTAAGGACAGCCCCTCTCAAATTTCCTACGCCCGCGACAGATAGGGACCGAACTGTCTCACGACGTTCTGAACCCAGCTCGCGTACCGCTTTAATGGGCGAACAGCCCAACCCTTGGGACCTACTTCAGCCCCAGGATGCGATGAGCCGACATCGAGGTGCCAAACCTCCCCGTCGATGTGGACTCTTGGGGGAGATAAGCCTGTTATCCCCAGGGTAGCTTTTATCCGTTGAGCGATGGCCCTTCCATTCGGTACCACCGGATCACTAAGTCCGACTTTCGTCCCTGCTCGACTTGTAGGTCTCGCAGTCAAGCTCCCTTATGCCTTTGCACTCTGCGCGCGATTTCCAACCGCGCTGAGGGAACCTTAGAGCGCCTCCGTTACTCTTTAGGAGGCGACCGCCCCAGTCAAACTGTCCGCCTGACACGGTCCCTCTACCCGATCAGGGTAGTAGGTTAGAACTCCGATACGATCAGGGTGGTATCCCAACGGCGCCTCCACAGAAGCTTGCGCTCCTGCTTCATAGGCTCCCACCTATCCTGTACAGACCGTACCAAAGTTCAATATCAAGCTACAGTAAAGCTCCATGGGGTCTTTCCGTCACGTCGCGGGTAACCTGCATCTTCACAGGTACTAAAATTTCACCGGATCTCTCGTTGAGACAGCGCCCAAGTCGTTACGCCATTCGTGCGGGTCAGAATTTACCTGACAAGGAATTTCGCTACCTTAGGACCGTTATAGTTACGGCCGCCGTTTACTGGGGCTTCAATTCATAGCTTCGGGTTACCCCTAACCACTCCTCTTAACCTTCCAGCACCGGGCAGGCGTCAGCCCGTATACTTCGCCTTACGGCTTCGCACAGACCTGTGTTTTTGCTAAACAGTCGCTTGGGCCTCTTCACTGCGGCCCCCTCGTGCTATTCACACTACCGGGGCACCCCTTCTCCCGAAGTTACGGGGTCATTTTGCCGAGTTCCTTAACGAGAGTTCTTCCGCGCGCCTTAGAATTCTCATCTCGCCCACCTGTGTCGGTTTGCGGTACGGGCACCTTCTCCTGGCTAGAGGCTTTTCTTGGCAGCGTGGGTACATGACCTTCGGTACTATGATTTTCCCTCCCCATCACAGCTTGAGGTATTAGTGTGCGGATTTGCCTACACACACCTCTCACTGCTTGGACGAGCTATTCCATCAGCTCGCGTCGTTCTCCTCCTGCGTCCCCCCATTGCTCATAACGGATTACGGTGGTACAGGAATTTCAACCTGTTGTCCATCCACTACGCCTTTCGGCCTCGCGTTAGGTCCCGACTTACCCTGGGCGGACGAACCTACCCCAGGAACCCTTAGGCTTTCGGCGGACAGGATTCTCACCTGTCTTTTCGTTACTCATACCGGCATTCTCACTTGAATGCAGTCCACCGTTCCTTCCGGTACGACTTCAACCCGCATTCAACGCTCCCCTACCCAAGCGCGCTTGCGCGCGTCTGCCATAGCTTCGGTGGTGTGTTTAGCCCCGTTACATTTTCGGCGCAGAGTCACTCGACCAGTGAGCTATTACGCACTCTTTAAATGGTGGCTGCTTCTAAGCCAACATCCTGGTTGTCTTCGCAACTCCACATCCTTTCCCACTTAACACACACTTGGGGACCTTAGCTGATGATCTGGGCTCTTTCCCTCTTGACGACGGATCTTAGCACTCGCCGTCTGACTCCCGAGTATACATACATGGCATTCGGAGTTTGACTGGACTTGGTAACCCTTGGCGGGCCCCGCACCCAATCAGTGCTCTACCTCCATGATGCTTCACCTCGAGGCTAGCCCTAAAGCTATTTCGGGGAGAA